>CAWHPL010000003.1:0-365932 GCA_963831305.1 uncultured Chloroflexia bacterium | reverse complement strand
GAATCTTCAGTTTTTTATCCCAAACGCCATCCAAGGCTTCGGTTGAAGGGGTTACGAGTGCCATCCGATCGTCAAAAGCGCATGTTACCACCTGTTTTAAGAGGGCAAATACGATCCCTCCATCTGCGCCAACAAGCACAGTCCTAATCCACTCTTTTGAATTCTTGGCTTTTTCAACTTTGATGTTAACTTCACCAGGTATGTTGCCTTTGGAGATTTGAATTAGACTTCCAGGTATAACTCCTTCGCGTGAGTACCAATCTTGCAATCCAAAAATGTATTTTGAGGGACGTACCACCCATCCAGAAAACGTAGAATTGTTTTTAGAATCAACGAAATTAAATTGAATACGAGGCGTTTCATAAGAAGTAGGGAATAAATTGATTAATTTTGAAGTCAGGGGTAGTGTTCCTGAACGCCAATGAGGATAGGTCAGACTGAGGGTTACTGAATCAACAGGTGAATCAATTTCTTCAGATTCAAATTCATCACATTGTTCTGCCCCGAAGGATTTATATTGCTCCAATTCAGGTGAAAGGATCGGGATTACTTCAGTGAATCTCAAATGAATAGGCGTATTTTGAACTTCAGCGGGTTCTAGGCGATTAAGAAACCAAAGGGTTTTGCCTGCTGGACCAACTTCATCAAAACGAGCGTCTTCCTGTAATGCATAATCAAGTGAAAAATCAATTAGTTTAGAATTGACACTAGACGATATTTCAATTTGATTTAACAATTTCTGGGTTGAAAGCGGACCTCCATTTTCAATTTCAAGGATTGCCTCACATAGATTTAGTTGGCCAATCCCAATATTTTCCAGCAACGCTCGGGGGAAATAATGGCCAGCAATTTTGACAAGGTCAGGGTTGTTATCGAGCCGGTTTTCAATTATTAAGGCGATTGTGCCTATATATTGGGATATCACTATTTCTGGATTTAACCATGAGGCTACCTCACGCTGGACTGGTGCATTCAACTTATGAGCGGAAAGATTGCTGGCAAAGGAAGTTTGCGAAGAATCATCAAATTCCACGTCAATCACTTGTAAATCAGGGAATTCCGGATTTTCACCATTTCGAACATTAACAACCTTGCCCTTTTTCCAGGAAAGGTGAGGGAATACCAATAAATCTGAAGTGTGGTGGAAATCTTTAGGGTAATAAACCTCGCCTTCGGATTTTAATTCAGCGTCAATTCTTTTTTGTAAAGTTTCAATTTGATTGAGGATGATAAACTGGGCGAGTTCACGGTGCGTTGCTGGTGTTTCGGTTTCTAGGAGGTGATTAAAAATATTCGTTATGTCGTTATCTGAAATATTAAAATCTTGCCACTTGAATTCATAATTATTCATACATAAATGCCTTTGGTTTCATAAAAGAATAGTTATTATTATACCTTATAGGAGGTTAGGGATATTCGTTTGATAACCAATCCAATGGGTCGACCTGGTTTCCATTCACCCAAATCTCCCAATGCAAGTGAGCTCCAGCACCTGGGTAATCGCCGGCATTACTTACCCTTCCGGTATTGCCAACTTCTCCTATCAATTGCTCTTTGGTTACTAAATCACCTTCAATAATAAATAATTTACTTTGATGGAAATAAGCTGAATAGATACCTAATCCGTGATCAATGAAAGTCGCATTACCTCTGATAGGCAAATAACCCGCGAAAACAATTTTTCCATCAGCAGGGGCAATGATTGGTAGGGTTTCGCCACCACCAAAATCAACGCCACCATGAAAGGTGATTTCCGGGTTATCGTTATAAGTCCTTCGGCTGCCAAAAAATGAAGTGTATTCCTGATAATACGCAGGGCTAATGAATTTACCAGACCAAAATTTATGTGGTGAAGGATTGGATACAAGGGAGTTTATAAAATCTGACTCTGGTTTGGTTACTTGGGGATCTATTGTCGAAGGATCAACCAGGATGACTGGATCCGTAGCAAAAACCCCGGGCTGTAAAAGAATGTTTGTTTCCATAATTTGGATACCCCCAGTTGAGTCTTCTACCGAAATGACTAATTGGGTTAAACCTGTTTTTGCCAGAGCGTTTATGCCCTGAAGCGCAAAATAGTTGCTGGAATCTTCAGAAAAAAAGGATAGTTCATTTCCCGCTAAATTTCCATTTATCTTAAGTGGTTTGTCAGATGCTATTCTGATCGTGATTGTGGAACCTTGAACTAACGGGAGCGGAGATATTGATATTGAAATATCAATATTATTTCTATTAATTGATGAAAAATCAAGGTTAGGGGGGAGGACAATGCCCTCTTGGGGTATTAATGGAATATCGTTTTGTCCCGCAATTGTCTCAGGTGATACATCAAGGAAAATTGCATTTTCTAATAAACTAATTCCATGGTCAATAATCAGCCATGCTGGTGCAGTTTGAATTTCAGAATAATTAATAAAAATTATTGATCCCGCAATTAATTCGTCTTTTGAAGTGATTTGATTGAGATTGATTATCTCTGATGGATCGCCGTTATACTTCTTCACAATACTGTCAAAAGAGTCGTAAATTTGCAGTGTTACTGGTGTGATAAATCCGCTCAAATGCTCCAATCCGGGAATGATAATCACCTGACCCGGAAAAATGGAATTGGGGTCTGTAATATTGTTAATTTGAACAAGGGAATCAATTTGAACACCAAACAATTCAGCAATCGAACCAAGCGTGTCGCCAGCTTGAATTTGGTATTGAGCCCCTTTAATTTCAGATTGAGCATAAACAGGCGATATAGAGAGAAATAAAAAAGACAATACCAACGAAATAAAATTAATTGGTTTCAATTTCAAGTTTGTCACCAACAAAAAAATTCTCGTATTGAGATGAATTCAGTTCAAGAACATGCATAGCGGGTACTTTAGATACATAAGCAAGACTCCATTTTTTAGCAAGGCATTTATCCACAATAAAATAGTTTCGATCCATCCATACTGCGGTAATATCAAATCGCATAAATAACATGTGGATTGATGTGTTTAAAACACTTTCGTTTCTTTCAGATAAAATAAGTCCAATGTCTTCTCGAATTTCTTTGCGGAACATTAAACCACGGAATTTTGTATAAAAATTGTTTGCCACAGAGGCATTAATCCTGATATTATTTCTTGAGTTTACAAGTAAAATGGATTTCATAGAATATTTTTGCCTCCGATAAAAGTTTATCATGGGAAAAGGATAAGAATGAAGATTATCAGTTGGAATGTTAATGGATTTCGGGCAATTCTCAAAAAGGATTTCAAGAATATTATTTCAGAATTAAACCCAGATGTTCTTTGCTTACAGGAAATAAAAGCTACTGAAAAACAAATATCCGAAGAGGATATTCAAATTAATGGTTATCGTTATATTTGGAATGCTGCTGAAAAGCTGGGATATAGCGGAACAGCCACTTATATTAAGAACGATGTACTACTAAAAGAGAATGTATTGGGTTTAAATATTCCTGAATTTGATAATGAAGGACGAGTGATATGCACTTCATTTGATGAATTTGATTTATACAATATATATTTTCCAAACGGACAGCGAGGGTTGGAAAGATTGGAATATAAACTCAAATTCTATGATGCCCTTTTGTCTATTTGTCACGAGAAACACTCTCGTGGGAAAAGAATGGTTATTACCGGAGATTTTAATACAGCACATCAAGAAATTGATCTGGCAAATCCAAAAGAAAACGAAAATTATTCTGGTTTTATGAAGATCGAAAGAGATATGGTAACAAAATATATAGATTCAAATTTCGTAGATATTTACCGAGATCAAAATCCTGAAACGGTTAAATATACATGGTGGACTTACCGGTTTGGAGCGCGCGCAAGAGGAATTGGATGGCGTATAGATTATTTCTTAGTTTCCAATCAACTGGTTACAAAAATTAAGAAAGTGGAGATATTAGATACTGTTCTTGGGTCTGATCACTGCCCAGTTCTCCTTGAAATTTGAGTATTTTTGTACAATTTAGTATAATTGAATAATAAGGAAAGAGGATTGATGCCAAAACAGAGAATTGTTCTCGTTGATGATCACGAGGTTGTGCGTTTGGGAATAAAGGCATTACTGGATCGACACCAGCATTTTGAGGTTGTCGGAGAAGCAAGCACTGCAAAAGAGGCAGTTGAACAAGTCGAAAGACTGCTGCCAGATGTTGTATTAATGGATATTCGTCTACCAGGAGCTTCCGGAATTGAAGCAACTGAAGAAATTACTAATTCTTTCCCTGAAATTAAAGTAATTATGCTTACATCTTATGCAGAAGATGATATGCTATTTTCGGCAATTAGAGCTGGCGCATCAGGTTATGTTCTAAAGCAAATTGGAGCTGAAGATTTAATCAAAGCAATTGAAGCTGTTGGCAGGGGAGAAGCATTATTGGATCCGGCAGTTACACAGAGAGTCTTTCAAGAAGTTAGAAGAGCTGTGAAAGAAGAAGAAGCCTCGGCTTTTGCCAATTTATCTCAACAGGAAAAACATGTATTGCTGCTGGTTTCAGAAGGTCGAACAAATAGGGAAATAGCCAAAACTTTGTTTCTTGGGGAAGGTACTGTGCGTAATTATGTGAGTAGTATCTTGTCGAAACTCAGTGTTAGCAACCGGGCTGAAGCTGCAGCTTATGCGGTTGAGCACGGTCTAAGAGAATATCTTTAACACTTGTTAGTTATTAAAGTTAAATAGATTAAGTAAACCTGGCAAAAATACAAAAATTCCAATAATGATACTCAAGAATGCGCTGATAAGGACTGCAGCTGCAGAAACATCCTTACCTACTTTAATTATTGGGTTATAGGTTTCATCAAGTAAATCAAAAAGACGTTCAAAAACAGTATTAATGGCTTCAACGACCCATACAATACCAATCACAAGAACAATTAGACCCCATTGAGGCAAGTTTATTTTTACAAGAAATCCAAGGATCACAATGCAAATAGATACTAGAAGATGAATTTTCACATTATTTTGCGAAGAATATAGATATTTCAACCCATTAATAGCGTTTTTTACGGAGAATCGGAATTTTCGCGGATTAATCATTTTCATTAGAAAGAGAAAAAACTTCTATGTCCAGCAATCGATGGGCTTTAAATTGTTCATCCCACATTTCTGATTTGTTTAGGGAAGAATCGTGGTCATAACCCAGTAAATGTAACAATCCATGAATTAAGAGGATCATTATTTCAGTTTTTACACTGTGTCCCGCGATTTTTGACTGCTTTAGGGCGGTGTCATAAGAAATAATTACATCACCCAGATACCGAGAATTTGTTTCTGGGTTTATTTGATCTGAACCGAAAGATAGGACGTCTGTTGGGCGGTCAATTTGCCTAAATCGGCAATTCAATGACTGAATTTCAGCATCTGAACAAACAAGAATTCCCATATCGAACTTTTCTTTAATAAAATTAGTTGTAATAACCTTGGTAAGCGACGATGTCATCTCTTTTTTAGAGACCAAAGAAAAAAAGGGTTTTCTCACTTTAATCGTGATCATCGAGTTAAGATTTTATTACCGGGTTTATTGATTCAGGATAAACAATTCGTGGATGATGCGTATTATTTAACGTTTCGATAAAGGATTCTTTAATACTATTCAAGTCTTTGAGCGTAAGAGGCGAATTTTCCAACTGACCTTCTTGTAAACATCTATTGATAACTTTTTCAACAAGAGTGCGCATTTCTTCGCTGTTTTTTGGTAGTTCAGCCCTTGCACGCGCCTCACAACTGTCTGCCATCATCAAAATTGCAGTTTCCTTTGATTGAGGCATTGGACCGGGATACCTGAACGCGGCTTCGTTGATCAAGGTTAAATCATTGTTAATCTTCGCGAGGGCTTTGTTGTATGGATATTTTGTTATTTGAGTACCATGATGCTCCAAAATAAAATCGCGTATTCTTTGGGGAAGACGGAATTTTTCTGCAAGCTTAATACCTTCGGTAACATGTTCAATTATCTTTTTTGCTACTTCTTCTTCGTCCATGTCATCATGAGGGTTTAAATGGCCAGGAATTTGATTTTCGATGTAAAAAGAAGCGTTAGCTCCTTTGCCGACATCATGATAAATTGTTCCTACTCTAGTTAATAATGGATTTGCCTTGATCGTCTCAGCTGCACGTTCCGCAAGGTTACTCACTTGTAAAGAATGTTGATATGTCCCAGGCGCGTTTTGTAAAAGGTATTTTTGGAGTGGATGATCAGGGCGTGATAAGTCCATCAAATGAAGCGGGGTTGCTAGCCCCATTATTTGAGCAAGGAAATATTGAATTAATAACGCGACGCTAGCTGAGGCGATGCCGTTAAGAAGAGAAACAGCGCTAAGCGTTATTATTCCTATAGAATCTGAAGTTGGGATTGACAAGTGATAGGAGAGGATTACTAAAATACCTGAAAAACCGATGCCAATTGAAGAAGTAATAAAATCAGTAAAACGCCTTCCTTTTCCCAACAGGATGGCGGCAAATATACTGGTAAAAATATAAAAGAGAGTTAATTCAAGAGAATTGGATAAACCAAATGCAGACAAAATACTTAAAGGAATGGCAAAAATTACAGATATTTCGAGACTAAATAATGTCGCGAGGATAATTGCGTAAGCTGGCAACGGGAAAAAGTAAGGAATGATCGTGCGATTAGGAATTAAAAATCGTGCACCGTATAAGAAAATAATAAAGCCAACCAATATAACGGTCAGACTCTTAAGATCATCGAGCACTTTCAAATTTCTTTGCCTAAAATAGAGGACAAGAAAGAGGGAAAGAATTATCACAATTGTTAAAGCTGAGATGTAGTCTTGATTTTTCGAATTTGTGCGGGCTAGTCCAAAAACTTCAAGTGCCTCGAATTGCTCTTCGGATACGATTTGGCCCCTGGATACAATTGTTTGATTGGTTACATATGATTTGGAAACTGGTGCGATTGAGTTTCCTGCATTTTCCCTGGCAAGGGTGGTTTCCTCCTCAGAAAAAAGGCTATTCGGGACGATATATGGAATTACAAGCGCTTGGACGACTTGTGATTCATCATAAGTTAGGCTGTATCCTAGATACGAAGGAATACTTTTTTGGTAATCATTTACCTGGTATTCTCTAATGGAATTACGTAAAACCTGCTCAAGTACTGTGACAGATTCTTGTGATACCGTTTGCCATTGGGGGTCTGATAGGTTAAGGAGAAGGGTGGCATTTGAATCAGAAAGGTTCAGATTCGGTAATTTAAGGAGATCGTTTTTTCTTTCCTCGATATTTGAGAAGGAATCTGCTCTTACTGAATGGACGTAATTTAATGCGAGGTGTAAATTATCAATTTGAGTCCTGGAAATGTTGGGATCCGCCGGCAAATAATAAGGCGGAACCGATTTTTGCGCATTGGATTTCGCATAGTCAGTTAATATATCACTCGGATAACTTAAATCATTAGGGGCAACAATAGTTGTCGATGAAACCTGCCCGACTTTGAGTGGCACTGCATCAGGGCGAAAGGCAATTGGGAGCACAAGCGCACCAAATGAAAATAGGGCTGCAGTAATCGAGATTCCCCAACGATAAAACTTTCTAAGTTTCAAAGAATTCTTGATTGCCATATTTATTCCGAAATTAATTGCCTAAATTATTACGTACAATTTGGCTTACCCTATCGGCCGAAGCTTTTCCAGAGAGGAGTGGTAAAACAGTTTTCATTACTTTCCCCATTTCTGATGGAGATACTATTCCTAAATCTGATATGGCTTTCTGCACAATTTCTTCTATTTCAGGATCCGATAATTGAATAGGAAGGTATTTTTCCAAAACGATGATCTCATTGTTGGTTGACGTAATCAAATCTTGTCGATTAGCTTTTGCAAAATCAACAAGAGTATCACGACGAATTTTAATTTCTTTTTGAATTATGTTTAAAACGATTGCATCTTCTACTTGTTTTGCTTTTTCAATTTCATACATTTTAATTGCTGCAATTACCAATCGCAACGTATTCCGCCCAATCTCGTTTTTTGAACGCATGAAATTGTGCAAATCTAGTTCAATTTGTTGTTTAATTCCCATGTTTCACTCCTTACTTGTTTACAGTAATCATAGCGCATAATTGTTGAAAAATACCGTTGCTAATCCCGGGAACGTAGAGAAGTTCTTCAATTTCTTTAAATTCACCGTATTTCTGACGAAAAAAAACAATGTTATTAGCTTTTACTTCACCAATTCCCGGTAGAGAGTCCAGTTCTTCAACTGAAGCAGTATTAATATTAATTTTAATGGTCGAAATTATCTCTTGGGTCTCATTTAGACAAGTCAAAGCATCAGTATTTTTTACCGTTTGAGATAAATTAATAAAGGCTGACTGTTTATTCTGGTTAAAGGTAATTATTATTGCCAGGATACCGCTAAGAAATATCCCGCAAAAGAAACCAAATATTAAATATTTTATTTGACTATGAAGTTGTGCCTTCGCCATTTTCTAATTTATACATTCTATTAAAAGCTGCAATTGCAATTTCAAGAACGTCATCCGAGGGTTCATTGGTTGTCAGTCGCTGCAATAGCATTCCAGGGTAAGATAAATATTTGAGTAGAAAATGGTCAAGACGATTTGCAGAAAACCGCATATATTCATACGCAACCATTACCAATAGGGGAAGAAGCACAATCCGTGATGCAAACCGCAGAAAAATATTAGGAATTGGTCCCACCAATGTAAACAGGATTATTGAGAAGACTGCCAATATTAGTATGAACCCAGTTCCACAACGGGGGTGATAGAGTGAAAACTTAGAAATTTCTTGTGGGGTCAATTCAGCACCTGATTCAAAAGCATTGATGGTTTTGTGTTCAGCGCCGTGATAAGTAAAAACTCGCTTAATGTCCTGGCTTTTTCCTACAAGCCAAATATATAGAATTATCATTATTAATCTGATTACACCTTCAGCCAAATTAGTCATAAAAGACGAAAAATTCGAAAATTTTTGGATTAATGCAGCAACACCAGTTGGTAAAAGGAAAAACAATCCGATTGCAATTGCAAAAGAAAATAAAATAGTAAGAACCATCGTAGGTCCTTCAATTTTTTCATCTTCGCCGGTTTGAATATTTGCCGAAAGGGTTATATATTTTGTACCCAATCCAATAGCGTCCCAAAGAATAACCAAACCCCGTAAAAATGGGAGTTTTGAAAATTTTGAGGTATACAACCCACCTAATTTTTCATCTATGATTTGAATTGATCCATCTGGCTGGCGAAAAGCCGCCGCGAGGTATTTTTGCCCGCGCATCAGAACACCTTCAATTAATGCTTGGCCTCCATAAGAAGGCATCTTTAATTCTTGTTTTGGCATGCGTATTATTCTCTATTCTAAATTCATGAAAAAATGGATTAAAGCATCAATTCCCTTACGCCATGTTGGGAGGTGTAGCCTCTCATTTGGTGAATGAATATTGTCATCAGGTAATCCAAACCCAGTTAAGACAGAATCAATTCCAAGAATTTGTTGCATGTCTGCAACAACGGGGACTGAGCCGCCTTCCCGCTTATAAATCGGTTTTTTGCCCCAAACGGTCTCCTGGGCTTTGCTCAAGGCAACTGTCTCGGGTATGGTTACGTCAGAGATACTAGGATGACCTCCGCTTAACATATCAAGTTCCCAGCGGACAGTATCTGGCATATTTTGCTTGAGAAACGCAATCATCTGCTGGTGAATTTTTTGAGGGTCCTGGTCAGGAACCAGGCGGGTTGAAATTTTAGCCATTGCTTTGGATGGAATTACAGTTTTTGCGCCAATTCCTGTAAAACCAGATAGTAGCCCATTTACCTCAAGCGTCGGTCGTGCGCCAATTCTTTCTACCAGAGAGTACCCTTTTTCTCCCCAGGTATGGAGCACGCCAGTTTGGGATTTGTAATAATCCTCATTAAGGTTCAAGCGGGCAAGTTCTTCTTTTTCTTTTGGATCCAAAGGCAGCACTTCATCGTAAAAACCTGGAAGAGAAACCCTACCGTTGCCATCATGCATTTTTGCAATAACATCTATCAATACTTGGGCAGGATTGTGGACAACACCGCCAAAAACACCAGAATGCAAATCGTGATCTGGACCATAAACCCGTAGTTCAAAATAAGATAATCCGCGCAACCCATATACAATTGTCGGTATATCAATCCCAATCATTCCAGTATCAGGATTGAGAGCAACAGTTGATTTTAGTAATTCAATATGGTCTTCAAGAAATGTTTTTAGATTCGGTGAGCCAATTTCTTCTTCTCCCTCAATGAGAAATTTAAGGTTTACCGGAAACAAGCCTGTTTTGATTATAGACTCTATGGAAGCTAGGCAAGCTACAATCTGTCCTTTCATATCAGAAGCACCGCGGGAGAAAAGATAATCCCCATCAATTCTGGGAGTAAAAGGATCAGAATTCCACAACTCTAGTGGGTCAACTGGTTGCACGTCATAATGCCCATAGATTAGTATGGTCGGCTTGTTTGATACGGCGTGTATATAATCTGCGTAAATAATTGGGTGCTTGGCAGTCGGAAAAAGTTGAATGTTGTCGATTCCAATACTTTTCAATTTGTTAATAATTGCGTTTGCACAAATAATCATGTCTGAAGCATTCTCTGGCGAAGTTGAAATAGAGGGAATGGACAGAATTTCGCCTAAAAATGATTGGAAATGATTCAAGTTCTCATGAGCATATTGTAAAGCGCGATTTCGTATATCCATTATTAACTCCTAATGATTAGCCTAAAGAATTATATCCAAGTTTAACCTATTATTAAAACGGATATGCTAAAATGTTTTAGAGGCGATGACATGATAATCACAAACGCAACAGTTATTACATGGGCAGCAGAAAAACCTATAATTTTCGATCAGGACATTGTAATCGTCGGAAATCAGATAGTGGATATTGGCAGCCACTTTGAAATGGTAAAAATGTATAAGGATGAGCCAGTTTTTAATGCAAAAGGTAAGATCCTTATGCCAGGTTTGATCTGTGCACACACTCATTTTTACGGATTATTTTCACGGGGTATGAATATTCCCGGTGCTTCTCCAAAAAATTTTACTGAAATACTTGAAAAACTTTGGTGGCCGCTGGACTCGTCTTTAGAACCTGAAGATGTAAAAATCAGCGCATTAATTTGCATGATTGATGCAATTCGACATGGAACAACTACATTGTTTGACCATCACGCATCGCCAATGTGTATTGAAGGTTCGTTGGATTTAATTGAGAATGCTTTTGCAGAGGCTGGGCTTCGAGGTGTTGTTTGTTATGAAACTACGGATCGGTATGGTGCTCAAAAAAGAGATCTATCGATAAATGAAAATTTGCGGATGATGAATAAAATCAAGGATAGGGGGGCCAAAGATGAATTTAATCGAAGCAACATTTGGAATTCATGCAAGCTTGACTGTTTCAGATCAGACGCTTGATCAAGTTAGTAAAATGCTGCCAGGAAATGCAGGAATTCATATTCATGTAGCAGAAGATTTAGTTGACGAAATTGACAGTATAAATAAATCAGGAGTACGAGTTGTCCAAAGACTAAAGAACTTCGGGCTACTAGGAAACAATTCAATTATCGTACATGGGGTTCATCTAGACGAAGAAGAAATTGCGATAATCAAAAATTCTGGTTCGTGGGTTTCACATCAACCTCGGTCGAATATGAATAATGCGGTTGGCCTTCCAGAGGTTGAAAAAATGATCAACATGGGGATTCCTGTTTGTCTTGGAAATGATGGTTTTTCAAATGCAATGTGGGATGAATGGAGAACCTGTTATCTTGTCTATAAGTTGAGGAATAAGGATCCTCGAAGTATGAATGGTAATTTGATCACTCAAATGGGAGCTCAAAATAATGCCGAGCTTGCGACCCATTATTTTAAAAATCAATTGATTGGAAGAATTCTACCGGGATACAAAGCAGATCTTATTTTGGTGGATTACCATCCAATCACCGAAATAAATCAAAATAATATCCCGTGGCATATAATTTTTGGTTTTCGTGATTCTATGGTGACTGACACCATGGTAAATGGTAACTGGTTAATGAATAACAAGAAACTTAATTACCTTGATGAGATTGAAATATCAAAAAAGGGGCTGGAATTATCAAAGAAAGTTTGGCAACGATACAATTCAAAATTTGAATAATTGGAGTACTAATGATACAAAAAATTGCAATAATTGGTGGTACCGGAAAAGAAGGGAAAGGTCTCGCGTATCGTTGGGCAAGATCAGGTTTAGAAGTATTGATTGGCTCCAGGCAAGCCGAGAAAGCTCAAGCGTCGGCTGATGAAGTAAATGAGTTGCTTAATGGGGATTTTCCTGCAATTGTGGGGATGGACAATATTTCTGCGGCTGAGGCAGGCGAAATTGTAGTATTAACGGTGCCGTTTGAATTTCATGTTCCAATGCTGAGCCAAATCAAAGAAAATCTAAAAAGAAAAATCCTGATAGATGTGACGGTACCATTAATTCCTCCAAAAGTAACCAAGGTGCAGATGCCTACTGCTGGAAGTGCTGCTCTGGAGGCTAAATCAATTGTTGATGAAACAACTGAGGTAGTGGTTGCATTTCAAAATATTTCTTATGAGCGTTTAATGTCTGACGAAGACATTGATTGTGATGTTCTTGTGAGCGGAAGTTCGAAAGACGCAAGAAAAGTTGTGCTCGATTTGGTCTCGCGTGCGGGAATGATCGGATGGGACGCAGGTCCAATTGAAAACGCTGTCGTAATAGAAGGGCTTACATCAATTCTTATCGGGATTAATAAGGAATTTGGTACACATACCGCAGGCATCAAGATTACCGGTATTAAAAGTAATGGCAAATAATCCAATAATGCAATTTATTGGAATTTCTGGCATTCCTTTGGTAAAACCTGGGGAAGAAATTTCAAGTCTTATTATTAATAGGTGTCAAAAACTAAATATTGAATTACAAGACGATGATGTGGTAGTTATTACTCAAAAGATAATATCGAAATCTGAAAACCGCATTCGTGATCTAAATATGATTATCCCTGGTCTAACAGCTAGGTTTTATGGCTTAATCACGCAAAAAGATCCAAGATTTGTACAATTAGTGCTTTTAGAGAGTAAAAGTGTTCTAAGGGCTAAAAAGAACACTTTAATTGTTGAACATAAAAATGGATTTGTTTGTGCCAATGCAGGGATAGATCATTCAAATGTAGAAACAGATCTATCTAAACCCGGAGATTATTTTCTTCTTTTGCCAGAAAACGCAGATGATTCAGCTACAAGAATTAGAGGGCAATTAGAGAAATACTACAACGCAAGATTGGGTGTATTAATAATTGATTCGCATGGCAGAGCTTGGCGAAATGGAACTACCGGGATGACCATTGGATTGTCAGGATTACCTGGTTTGGTTGATTTGAGGGGACAAGAAGATCTTTTTGGATTCAAATTGAAAATAACAATGGTTGCAGCTGCTGACGAATTAGCTGCTGGCGCATCTCTTTTGATGGGTCAAGCCAAAGAAGGCATTCCAGTTGTTGTCGTTAGAGGGTTTCCTTACCAATTAAGGGAAGGCAATCTCAATGAACTTATCCGACCTAAACAGAATGATCTATTCAGGTAAAGTATGCATGAGCCAATGATTACTGCATTAGCCGGTGGAGTTGGAGGCGCAAAATTAGTTTATGGATTGGCTAAAGCATTACCTCCTGAGAAGTTTTCTGTCATCGTAAATACGGGGGATGATTTTACGTACTTGGGATTAAAAGTTTCTCCTGATATTGACTCCATAGTTTACTCTTTGGCCGGAGTGTCCGATCTAAATAATGGATATGGAAGAGCAGATGATTCCTTTACTGTAATAGATACGTTAACTGAGCTGGGGGAATCAGGTTGGTTTAGAATTGGGGACAAGGACTTGGCATTAAATATCAAACGAACAAATCTACTAAATTCAGGATGTTCACTATGTGAAGTGACAAAAATATTATGTAAGGAGCTGGGAGTTCATCACAGGGTAATTCCTATGACAAATGAAAATGTATCGACTAAGGTTGATACATTTGAATATGGTGTTTTAGATTTCCAAGACTATTTTGTAAAATATAGATACGAGCCAAGCGTAAACGACATTTTGTATTCAAATATAGATAAGGCTAAGCTATCAATTGAAGCTAAAGAGGCAATTGAAATTGCTGATTACATAATTATTTGCCCCTCGAATCCCTGGTTAAGTATTTATCCAATTATTAATATCCCTGAGGTTAAGGATCAATTATCAAGGAAAAAGGTCATAGCTGTTTCTCCGATAATTGGTAATGATGCAGTAAAGGGTCCAACCGCAAAATTGTTTAACGAGTTTGGGATAATGCCATCAGCATTTGGAGTTGCCGAGTTGTATAAACCTTATTTATCGGTATTTGTAATTGATCATAAGAATAGCAACGAAGTAGAATCAATTAAAAAAATGGGAATTAAACCGGTCGTAACAGATATAATGATGTCAGATGAAGAAAATAAATGCCGTCTCGCTAAGGAAATAATTGAGATGATTGGGAATTTTAAAATATGACACTATGGACTATCGTCCCTGTAAAGCCATTACGAAGAGGTAAATCGCGTCTGTCTATGGTGTTATCCGAAGACGAACGAACTGCGTTGAACCAAACCATGCTGATCAAGACTTTAAAAACGCTGAAACAAGTGAAGGAAATTGATACCGTTTTGGTAGTTAGCCGCGATCCACTAGCATTATCAATTGCGAGGGATTTCTCTGCAAAAACTGTTTTGGAAGATGGTTCGCCAGTATTCAACACAGCGTTAAGGAGAGCAGCTACAGTAGCAACAGCCTATTTTGCTAATAAAATTTTAGTGCTACCTGCAGATTTGCCATTGATACAAGTAAGTGATATCGAAGAATTCTTAAAAAAAGTAGGAAATCCACCAGAAATCATAATATGCTACCAGATAGGCGTAAAGATGGTACGAACGCTTTACTGATTCACCCTGCTGGTTTAATCGAATTTAAATATGGTCCCGGATCGTTTTCTGCTCATCTTCAAAGTGCAAAGGATATTAATGCGAGAATTGAAATTGTAGAATCGGAAGTCTTTGGGTTGGATTTGGATCTTCCTGAAGATATTGAATATTTAAAATCAAAGAATGATTTATCATTACTGATGAATAAACAATAATCGGAGGAAATTATGCAAAAAGTCGCATTATATCTACAGGATTCGCATGATTTACGAGATGGGCTTGGATTATGTCCAGATATGCCGAAGAAAAGGTTTTGAAGCCGTTTGGCAAGCAGAAAGCCGGTTGGTTAGAGATGCAATTGTGCCTATGGCTGCATATGCAGCTGTAACAGAGCAAAATACATATTGGTTCTGGTGTAATAAACAATTGGACTCGAAATATTGGTCTTGTTAGCCTCAACATTTTTAACTCTTGATGACCTCGCTCCTAACAGGATTATTTGTGGAATTGGCGCATGGTGGGATCCGTTGGCAAAAAATGTTGGTATTGATAGAAAAAAACCTCTTAACTGCGATGCGGGAAACAATTATCAGTTCTACGAAGCTTCTCAACATGGAACGAGTGTCTTTTCACGGCGAATTTATCAATGTTCAAGGTATTGAACTTGATATCGTTCATGGAAGAAAAGAACCCCGATTCATGTACCAATTTATATTGGTGCGACTGGCGATAACATGATGGAAATGACAGGTGAAATTGCAGATGGGGTAGTTTTAAATTATTGTGTTCCTCCTGAATACAACCAACAAAGCTCTAGATTTACTTTCTGCAGGTGCAAAAAAGGCTGGTAAAACGATAGACGACATTGATAGACCGCAACTCATCGTCTGTTCAGTCGATCAAGACCATTCGATAAGGCAATTGATACAACCAGACAATTGTTAACCCAATACTTGGCCCAGCAACCTCATATTGCAAAAGCATCAGGCGTTTCGCCTGAAGTTGTCAAAAAATTCAATCGATATTAGGTTGGCCTGCTACACACGAACAAATAGAAAAAGCCAAACATCTTGTTCCTGAAGAATTAATTGAACGTATCACTGCATCCGGTACACCAGATGAAGCACGATTAAAAGTACGAGAATACATAAAAAATGGTTGCACCTGTCCAATCTTGTATCCAGTTGGTGGAAACGTTAAACTTCTAATTGATACTTTTTCAAATTACGAATAGGTTAGGGAAAAATGAGTTTGAATTACGTTCGTCCCAGGAACACAAAAGAGGCATTAGAGATTAAGAGGCGGGATCCAACCTCCAAATATATAGGTGGGGGATCTAGCTTGCAAAAAAAATCTTATGATTGCACTTTAATCGACTTGCAACTATTACCATTAAATAAAATTGAAAATAATAATGGTTTGATTTTCGTTGGATCACTTGTTTCACTAGAAGCACTTTGTCAATATTTTAAAGATTTCACAGAACTTGTTTATGCATTGAAAATTGAAGGGTCCAAAAATCAAAGAAATCAATCATCGCTGGGCGGGTTCATAAAAAATGCTGATGGTAGATCGCCATTTTTAACTTGTTTAATGTCCATGGAAGTTTGGGTGATTACAGAGCCCTACTTGAAAAGGCAGCACCTTATAGATTTCTTAAAGGAAAGAGTCAATTGTGAAGATCTCATAGTTGGAATTGAATTTCCAACACCTGATTCAATAAGATTTGAATCATTAGGGCGAAGCCCGATGGATAAACCTGTGGTTTGTTGTGCAACAACTTTCTACAATAAGAAGCAAACCCTAAGTTTTGGCGGCTTTGGTAAGTATCCGATTATATGTGATCAAATTATATTTGAAATGGCGAGTTCAAAATATATTTCAGAACTAAATATAGAAGATGACTCCTGGGCTACATCAGAATATCGAAAAGAAATGATAAATTTATTATTTAAACGAATGCAAATGAATTAATAAGGTTGGGATATGAAAATTAATCTAAAAATTAATGGAAAAAGATACTCAGATGAAGTCTCTGTCAATGAGACACTGTTAAACTATTTGCGAAAAAATAATTATTTTGGAGTGAAATTTGGCGGTTGTAAAGCGGGTGAATGTGGAGCGTGTACGGTATTAATGGATGGAAAGGCAATTAATTCCTGTTCTATTTTGGCCGCACAAGCTGATGGGCACACCGTAGAAACAATCGAAAGTATAGGAGAGCACCCTGACAAAGGTTGGAAAAAAACCAAAGGTCTTAGCGAGCTGCAAAAAGCTTTCGTAGAATCCGGCGCAATTCAGTGTGGATTTTGCACACCGGCAATGATTTTGGCATCAACAGCACTTTTGGAAAATAATAAAGCTCCAAGCGAAGAAGAGATTCGCGATTCAATTTCGGGTATTTTATGCAGGTGTACAGGATACGACAAACCCGTGAAAGCAATTCAGTCAGTGGTATCAAAAAGAGACGATAATTTCTTTTCGCCCGACATTGACTCTGATGTTAACAAAAATTTTCAATCGGTAGGGAAGAAAACCCACAAAGTCGATGCCATCAAACTAGTTCAAGGCAAACCGGCATTTACTGATGATGTATCGATACCAGGATTATTGATAGCCAAGGTATTACATTCAACAGTAGCTCATGCTGATATTTTGGATATTGATACCTCCGATGCACAAAAAATACCAGGTGTTTGTGCCGTTTTAACCTGGAAAGACCTCCCAAGAGTAGCCTATACCACTGCTGGACAGTCTGATCCTATCCCAGGACCATTGGATATGTTCAGTTTAGATAAAAAAGTACGATTTGTCGGCGACCGAGTTGCATTTGTGGCAGCCGAGACCGAAGAAATCGCAATTAAGGCGATTGAATCAATTAAGGTAATCTACATGGAATTGCCCACTATATTTGATTCCACGAAAGCAATGGGAATTAATGCACCAAAAATTCATGATGAACCGGAATATGTAAATTTTGCCGATTCTGATCCTCAAAAAAACCTTGCCGCAAAAATACGGATTGATATTGGGGATGTCGCTAAGGGATTTAATGATGCAGATTACATCTTCGAAAATTCCTTTGAAGTCCCCAAAGTTCAACAGGCGCATATTGAACCCCATGTGGTAATTTCATATTGGGATGAGGACGATCGGATGGTAATTAGGACAAGTACGCAAGTCCCATTCCACGCGAGAAGAATGTTATCACCTGTATTGAACATCCCAATAAAGAAAATACGAGTTATCAAACCACGTATTGGTGGCGGGTTTGGCGGCAAACAGGAAGTAATGGTGGAAGATGTTGCAGCGCATTTAACAATCGCCACCGGACGACCTGTCAAATACGAATATTCACGAGAAGAAGAATTTATTGCTTCTCGTTCCCGCCATCCTATGAAGATCAAAGTGAAAACAGGCGTTGCAAAAAGGATGGAACAATTACCGCTAACGAGATGTATGCTCTAACGGATACCGGGGCGTATGGGTGTCATGCATTGACAGTCACAGGCAATACTGGACATAAAGCAATGGCGCTATATGTGGGGGATGGAGACTATCGAAAAGCGCCTAATATAAGATTTTATGCGGATATCGTTTATACCAATCATCCACCAGCGGGTGCTTATCGAGGTTATGGAGTACCCCAAGGGTATTGGGCAGTTGAAAGACAAATGGAAATAATATCAAACGAGCTTAAACTCGATCCTATCCAGTTTAGATTAAAAAATGCTCTCAGGTCAGGAGAACTTCATCCATTTAGCACTGCTTGGAGTGAAGGAAGGGAGCCGACAGCCGGAGATTATTCATACCGTCGGACTTGAAAAATGTGTGAAACTGGGCATGACAGCAATCGGCTGGAAAGATAAAAAAGGAAATTCTGACTGGAAGAACTCTCCCAAAAAAAACTATTTAAAAAAAGGTATAGGTGTTGCGCTCGTAATGCAAGGAACTGCAATCCCATACCTTGATATGGGTGCTGCCAGTATAAAGATGAATGATGATGGGTCATTTAACTTGTTAATCGGAGCAACTGACCTAGGGACAGGCTCGGATACAGTCCTCGGACAAATGGCAGCCGAAACTCTTGGCGTTTCGATTGACGAAATTATTGTTTATTCCTCTGATACCGATTTCACACCATTTGACAAAGGTGCATACGCCTCAAGTACAACTTACATCTCAGGTGGCGCAGTAGCAAAAGCTGCTGAAATCGTTGCTGAAAAAATAAAAAAACGAGCTTGCTTGCTATTGAAAGTATTAGAACCAGGTATTAAGGAAGAAAACATAACCTTATCCAAAGGATTTGCAATAACTCCAAACGGAAATCAAATATCCCTGGCTCAAATCGCCTTGTCGGCAACACATCATTTTGATCAGGAACAAATTATGGGGAATGCATCATTTTGGTCACCTGTCGCTCCTCCTCCATTCGCGGCGCAATTTGCCGAAATCACTTTGGATATTCAGACCGGCAAGGTTACAGTAGACAAATTGGTAATGGCTGTGGATGCTGGCATGATCGTAAATCCAATAACTGCATCTGGCCAGATAGAAGGCGGGATGACTCAAGCTTTAGGTTACGCCGTTTGCGAAGAAATGCAATATGATGAAAAAGGAAACGCAAGAGAGAAAGATCTGGTAGATTATCATATCTTCAGAGCAGACGAGATGCCAGAATTAAAAACAATATTTGTAGAGTCATTTGAACCTACTCACCCCTATGGTGTGAAAGCTGTTGCCGAAATCCCGCTTGATGGAGTCGCACCAGCGGTAGGCAACGCGATACAAGATGCTTGTGGCGCATTTTTATATGAAATTCCTGCTACACCAGAGAGAATTTGGCGTGCAATAAGGGCAAAGGAATAGATAATGTCAATGACTTATGTGACAGGTCATGTAAATCCGGATACCGATTCAATTGCTTCTGCAATAGGTTATGCATGGTTAATAAATGAAAGGGATGGGATTGATATTCGCCCTGCTCGAGCGGGCGCTATTAATCAACAAACAAACTGGGTACTCAAGCTTTTACAAATAGATCCTCCTTATCTACTGACTGATGCCAGCCCAAGATTTGAATCTGTTGTGCGGAGATTGGATACCACACGTCCGGAAGATCCGTTATTAGATGCATGGGCAATTGGATCAAGAACTGGAGGAATAGCTCCAGTTCTTGATGAAAATGACAAGCCTTATGGGCTTATTACAGGCAGAAGCCTTTTCCAATTTTTAGGAAAAGCAGTTGGAAAACAAACGAGGAATCAAGACATAACAGTAAAAAGTTTATTGGAAAGCCCTTGTAAAGACGCTGCAAACACCAAGATATTGAAATTTTCCTCAAATACCAGAATCAAGGATGTGCTACAAAGAATTCTGAGAGAAGAGGGAGATGAATTTTGGGTAGTTGATGAAAACGGGACGTATGTAGGTATTGTTCGTCAACGAGATCTTTTAAATCCGCCTAGGTTGCGTCTAATACTAGTGGATCACAATGAACCACAGCAATCCGTTCCTTCCCTTGAAGAAGCTGAATTGCTTGAGATCCTGGATCATCATCGGTTGGGGAATCCCTCGACGCATATACCAATAAAGATGACAGTTGATATCGTTGGCAGCACAAGTACATTAGTTTCTGAACGAATGGAAGAGTCAGGATTCAGCGCTCCAGCGAAAATAGCTGGAATAATGTTAGCTGGGTTGTTATCCGATACACTTAACCTAACTTCTCCGACTACTACGCCACGGGATCATGAGGCTTCCAAGAGGCTAGCAAGATCGGCTTTTGTTAAAGGGTCACCATTGGAAAAAGAAACCATAGCCACCTTTGGGAATCGAGTTTTAGGCGCAAGTGCCGGGTTAAGTAATAGAGAACCTAAGGATGTTGTAACGAGCGATCTAAAATTTTATAATGCCGGAAATTTCTATTTTGCAATCGCTCAAGCTGAAGTCACTGATCTTCATGAAGTAGAAGAGTATGTTGAGTCCCTCCACATGTCATTGGACGAACTTCGAGAAAATGAAAACGCTGATTTTGCTATGCTGATGATTACAGATGTTGTTAGGGGATCTAGCAGAATTGTATTTTCAAATCCGCCTTCAATATTGGAAGAATTGCCCTATCCAGCTGCGCCAAACGGAACCAGGTTGGCTGAAGGAGTTGTCTCCCGAAAGAAACAATTACTGCCAGTTGTCCTAGGTCTGTTAGAGAATTAGATTAATCAAATGTTGTAAAAAATAGAAATAACAATAGAATTTGGTTAGGTATAATTGGTGAAAATTGAATAGAAACAAGGATGTTGATAATGGTTGAAAAATACTACCAGGTTAGTGAAATTTCAGAAGCATTAAATCTACCTTAATATTTAATCCCGACAATTCAAAAATTGTTGCAGGAGCAACAGATTTATGGTTGGAATATAAGAACGGGAATCATCGTTCAATCGATAATTTCATTGATATTTCAAGGATTAAAAATTTAGATAAAATTAGAGAGGACATTAACGGAGCCATTCATCTCGGTCCACTGGTGACCCATTCACATTGTGTTAGGGCTGAGAATATAAAAAAATCCGCCAAATGTTTGTATGAGGCTTGCAAATCAGTAGGGTCTCCGCAGATTCGTAATCGCGGCACGATAGTTGGAAATGTTGTAACGGCTTCACCAGCAAACGACACTATTTCTGCGCTAATGGCTTTGGATGCAACTGTTGTGGCTACATCAATTAATGGCTCCCGCGCAATTCCAATCATTAATTTCTATAAAGGGGTGCGAAAAACAGTACTACAAAAAAATGAAATTGTCACCGACATTTGGTTTAAGAAACTAGATAATCTATCATTTTCTTTTTTTACCAAACGAGGATTGAGAAAGGCACAAGCAATATCAATTATCAATATTAGCGTTGTATGCAAATTTGATACAAAACAAATAGTTGAAGAATTAAGAATTGCTTTTGGTTCGTTAGCGCCGACTGTGGTCAGAGCTTCAGAAGCTGAAGAATTTGCAAAAGGGAAGAATCTCAAAGATTTAGACATAGATGAATTGGCAGGAAAAGCTGTTACTTGTGTCTCTCCAATAAGCGACATTCGTTCAACCGCTTCATATCGAGCACTTATGGCGAAAACATTACTGAAAAGAGGATTGGAAACCTCAATTAAATCAGCTTCAAAAATCGATAGCGATGAAGGAAAAGAAGTAACTCTTTGGGGAAACAATAAAACAACTTTTAAACCGATTGATAATCGATACGAAAGTGATCGAAATTCCGCAATCAGATTCCTTTTAAATGGTAAAGAAATCAGTTTTGATTTTATTCCAGGGGCAACGCTTTTAGATATTATTAGAGAACAAACGGATAGCGTCGGGACAAAAGAGGGTTGCGGGGAAGGCGAATGTGGCTCGTGTACGGTATTCATGGACGGCATTGCTGTGCTTGCATGTTTAATTCCCGCTGCAAGGGCACAAAGTTCCTCTGTAGAAACAATTGAACATTTACAGCAAGGAGAGGAAATAAACAAAGTCCAAAAAGCGTTTATTGAAGAAAATGCTGTTCAATGTGGATACTGCACTCCAGGATTTGTAATGTCCGCTACGAAATTGTTAGAAGAAATATCAAAACCAACAAATGACGAAATTAAAATGGCTATATCTGGAAACCTTTGCCGTTGTACCGGATACTATAAAATAGTTCAGGCAATTCACAAAGCCGCTGAAGCGAGTTAATATGCCAAAACACTCAATTTTTACTCGAAGAGCTAAAAAGCCATCTATTCCTGAGATACATCCTATGTGGCGTGGAATAGGTTGTATTTTTATGGCAATTATTCCGATCCTGTCATTTGTTATATCCAATACACTAATCGCAAATGTCGCAACCTTAAAATGGATTGTGCTTCCCCCTGAAATGATTGTCCCAAATTATTCAGACCCTTTGATTGTTGTAAGAGTGCTCTATACGGCCATCGTATCTTTGGTGTTATTCTTCACAATTTCATTGGTAACTTTTATTTTAAATTCAATAATGAACCCGAAACGCAAAGGACCGTATGATGTTAAATAAAGATGTCCAAATGAATCGAGTTGATGCATTTGACAAAGTTACCGGTAAAGCAAAATATCCTGGAGATTTTAGTTATCCAGACCAGCTAATTATGAAGGTGCTTTTTTCAAAAAAAACACATGCCATTGTGAAAAATGTAGATTGTGCAAAAGCACTTGAAATTCCAGGGGTTATTGCAATATTTACTTCAAAAGATGTACCAAATAACGAATTTGGATTGGGAAATCCCGACCAACCTGTTTTATGCGGACCGAATTCTAACAATAGATATGGTGATAGAGTCCGATGTGTAGCAGATAAAATTGCAATAGTAATAGCAGAATCTGATGAAATTGCTGTCGCAGCAAGAGATTTGATTCGCGTGGAATATCAAGATCTAGAATCGGTTACAGATGTAGATAGGGCTTTTGAGTCTAATAAAGTACTGTTGCATCCTGAGTTAGGCTCTAATACTCTATGTCACTATAAGATCAAGCGCGGTAATCTTTCCGAAATGTTTTTTGGAGCTGATGTAATCGTTGAAGGGGAATACGACACACCCGTTCAGGAACATGCTTATTTACAACCAGAAGCCGGCATTGCTTATTATGATGAAAATGGAAAAATTACAGTTGTAGTTGGTGGTCAGTGGAACCACGAAGATCAGGAACAAATCGCTCATTCTTTAAATCTTAATCCAGAAGATATAAGAGTTATTTATCCGGCAATTGGAGGCGCTTTTGGCGGACGGGAAGATATGTCCGTGCAAATTATCCTTGGTTTAGCAATAATGAAATTGAAAGATAAAGGCATTCTTCGTCCAGTAAAGATCGTATGGAGTCGAGAGGAATCTATAATTGGGCATCACAAGAGACATGCATATAAAATATATGCGAAATGGGGCGCAAAAAAGAACGGAAAACTTGTGGGCGCAGAGATTCGAATACTGGCCGATTGCGGGGCTTATCAAAATACATCCACTAAGGTTTTAGGAAATGCAACTTTACTATGCACAGGCCCGTACTTTATTCCAAATGTAAAAGTAGATGCATACGCAGTATTGACCAACAATATGCCTGCAGGAGCATTTAGGGGTTTTGGTGGACCGCAGGCGGCTTTTGAAGCTGAGAGTCAAATAAACAAATTGGCTGATGCATTGGGATTAGATCCAGTTGAGATTCGATTAAGAAATACAATAAAAGAAGGTGAAAATCTGCCAGTGGAAACTCCACTCCCAAAAGGTATAACAATCGACGAAGTAATTCGGAAATGTGCAGAAAACTCTGGTTGGAAAGTGGATAAAGACGGAAGCTATTATTATGATGACAAGGTAATTGACCAAGCTATTAAACCTTACGAAAAAAAATCTACTGGTTTTTCGTGTGGATACAAAAATGTAGGGTTTTCTTTTGGATACCAGGAGAATTGCTGGGCGACTATCGAAATTGTTGGTAATAAAAACATCGAATATGCAGTTTTGAAACATTCTGGCGCAGAAGTGGGGCAAGGAGCTCATACTGCTTTTGCACTTATGACTGCTACCGCGCTCGATTTACCCGTGGAAAAAATTCAGCTTGTTATGTCTGATACTTCAAGCTCAAAGAATTCAGGCAGTGTAAGCGCATCCAGAATGACGTTTATGGCTGGAAATGCAATTATTGGTGCAGCAAAAATAGCGCTGGAGAATTGGGATAAAGGAAATCGACCAGCCATAGGGGAATATCAATACCTCGCCCCAAAGACCTCGGCATTTGAACCCGAAACTGGCAAGTGTTACCCTAATTTTGCCTATGGATATGTAGCTGAATCTGTTACTTCTATTGTTGATATTGAAACCGGTGAAATCCGGATAGAAGATGTTTGTGTTGTAGACGACGTAGGCAAGGTAATATACCTTCCTTCAGTTATAGGTCAAATAGAAGGCGCAATCTCACAGGCATTAGGATATGCGGTGACAGAAAACTTTATTCAGAAAGATGGGCAAGTCCTAACAAATAAATTTTCAACCTATTTAATCCCAACTGTTTTAGATATGCCGTCTCAGGTCAGATCCATTGTTTTGGAATATCCTGATCCGATTGGACCTTTTGGAGTTCGAGGTATGGGAGAAATGCCCTATCTACCATTTGTACCTGCATTAACTCACTCACTATTTAATAGCACAGGAAAATGGTTCGATCAATTCCCATTAACGCCCGAAAAAGTGGTTAACAAAATAAATGACTGAGGAAGTTGCCGGCATAATTTTAGCTGCAGGCGAGTCATCGAGGTTGGGGAAACCAAAACAACTTTTAGAATGGAATGGCGACACACTAGTAAATAATACAATTCGCGTCGCCCTGGAAAGTAACCTAAACCCGATTATTCTTGTTTTGGGGGCTTATTTTAGTCAAATCAAAGAAACTCTTATTGATTCTGATCGACTACGGGTTGTTAAAAATTCTAAATGGAAAAATGGACAAAGCACATCTCTCATTGCTGGCATAAATGCATTAGAGAATAAATCCTCAACCGTTATATATATGCTTTGCGATCAACCTATGGTTTCATCAAAGACTATTAAAAGTATTGTTACGTTAAAAAAGAGTACTAATGCTGATGTAGTTATGTTAAGAACAAATGGTAAACGCACACCACCGGTATTATTTTCTACTAATTGTTTTGAACGACTACTATCACTGGAAGGGGATAAGGGGGCAAGAGAAATAGTTGACGAATTCAAAATAACATATCTCGAAAACGATAACCTTGCACTCGTAGAGGATATTGATACACAAGCCGACTATGCTAGTTTTGTAAATAAATATTCGCATAGCCATTATTTTAATAAATAATCTATAATTCTTTTTCTTCTAAATTACCATCTTGCATTTCTTTGATAATTTTCATTGCATCTTCATAATCTTTTTCATTTACAAGAATCTCAGCTTCTGAGAGAGGTCCCAAGGTTAAACCATAAGTGAGACCAGCTGACTCCTGATTTATAAATGCATCAATACCAAATGAGTTTAAAAGGATCTTAACCGTTTCTGCATCTAATGTTCCATTCGCTATGTAAACTACTTCTTTCCGGACTTTCTTTTTAAACATTATTCATTCTCCTTGTTAAACGGTTATTACGAATCATTATTTTATTTAATACACTATTTTTCATATATTTGGACAATGAAGATTCATTTATTAATCTTATCGCGAGTTTCGTCCATTTGCCAGCTTCCTTAGGATCAAGATCATGATGCTCAAAATATTTAGCCAGTTCAATGCAAGCTAAATAATTACCATGTTCTGCGCTAAAAATCCAATGGGGGAGGGCAGATTGAAACTGGGATTGTTGTTTATGTATTTCCGCCACTGAGTTATGTATCTCACAAGTGATATCGATGGAAAACCCCTCTAGAATTAAACATTTTTTATACAACAAAAGAGATTTTTGCTTTTCTCCTATTTTGGAATACATTTTTGCTAGAGAATATAAATCCAACGCTTCCATATTTACTTGTATTTTTGTTAGGTTAAGCATCTGACTAATTATCTGGTACAAAACTGCCATTGAAACCACATCAACTTCATTGTGATAAAGGATATGTTTTAACTGGTTTCCATCGTTAGATCTTAAATAATCGAAATATATCTGTGGAATCATCCAGCCTGGCACATCATTTGATTCACGAGTGAAATATATGATCTTAGATTCTAATTCTTTCAGGCTACGGTCAGCAAGTCTCATCTTCCAAATTTTTCTGGAAATATGCAATAGATCAATATGTGAATAATTAATCAATGGATTATCCAGCTTATTGATAAGATATCTCGTTTTTATTAAGGGTAAGTCAAATGATTTGCCATTAAAGGTGACGGTTGTATTGTAATTTTGTAATGCGTTTGATAATTCGATTAATTGTGCCATTTCATTGGCTGGATTTTCAAGCAAGAGTTGAACGGTTCTAAAACCTTCCAAATCAAAATATCCATAACCAATCACAAAAGGAAAAGTTCCTGTACCTCCATTTAATCCCGTAGTTTCGGTATCGATATAGATTTTATTATGTGAAAACTCAGTTGTTCCGGTATTTTTTGCAAACTTAATAATTTCATTTTCCTGATCTTGAAGTTCGATTAACATTTTTCCATATTTGGTCCCGTATGGATATAGGTTTTCTTTAATGATGACTTCACCCTGATTATTGTATATTTTCCTTCCACCGACTACCTTTTCCAATGGTAAATTATTTTTCATTTGTGTTTTAAGCGTAGAAGCTGGCGAAAACCCCAGTTTTTGTAGCCGTTCTGTTATATCTGTCATTTCAACTCATTAGTAGGGAAAGTAGAAAAAGCGTTTCTTGTTTTCCACCTTCTCCATTTTCTGATATTGGACCAACGCACGAAGGACAACCGTTTTCACAAGTACAGGTTGAAACTAGGTCAAAACATTTTTGCAGTATCAAATCAAACTTCTCAAATAAGGTTTCAGAAAGTCCTATGCCACCTGGCACAATATCATGAACTAATACAACTGGCGATAATTCTTCAAATTTCGCATAAGGATCTGAAATTGAATTGATATCATTTGAATCACATAAAACTATTAGAGGTGCAAGGTTCGCAATTGAATAGCGCAAACCCGATAAACTATTGCGAATTTTTACATTTATTTCAGCTAATCGATGACAATCGACGCACAAAGTAATTAAATTATCAGGAGAATTCACATATTCTGAAGCTATAAAAGCTTTAAAGGGAACTTTATGATGCACCTGGAGAGGATCTGATTTATCTTTTTTTCCACACGATTGGCATATGTTCCCATCTCTTTCTAACACACGCTCCCTGATTGATTTCCAACTCGGTCCATAATCATTTGATTGACCATACCATTTACTTTCCTGTTTAAGCTTTTCAATACAACTAGAATTTAATCTTACCCAAAACCCAATTGTATTAAGATTTGTTACTGGCATATTTAGTGTTTCAATACCGAGAATCTCACCAGATAAAGAATCTATTTTTTTAAATCCCGTAACCTGAGAAGATACATCAACGGTGCCTACTTTAAGGTCATAATACTCTAATCTCTTCATCTTTTTAACTGCATCAATTGAAATATCTTCCGATCTAATAGATTCTGTCCGATATGACCCTGAAAATCTGGTCAGATTAGCAATATTTGTTGTTAGATCTACTGATTCAACATGATATTCAATTCCATCGTGAATATACACAGCTCCGGGATGGCACATCCAAAGACTCGAATTGTAATCAATCTCTCCAATAGTTTTTATAAAATCATTTTCGTTTATCTGCAAAATTATATTTGTTGCAGATGTATTTCTTATTGAATACTCTCCCGCAGGAAATGAATCAGAGAGGTAAAAATACTTATCTTGTTTTTTTATTAGGCAATTCTGATCTGTTAAATAATCCAAATACATAAGTAAATCACTATTTGATAAATCGCCAAATTTTTCGTTAGTAGTAAAAGGGTATTCAAAAGCAGAGGCTTTTATGTGAGGAAGTAATATTAATGGATTATTAGGGTCAATTAAAGCCTTTTCGACTGGTTTTTTGAAAAGCGATTCGGGAAATCTCGCAAAATACTGATCTAATGGATTCATGGATGTAATGATCATGGCAAGTGATGCTGAATGATGGCGACCAGCCCGTCCTGACATTTGATTAACTGAGCTTACCGAACCTGGGTATCCTGCAATTAATATCACATCGACGCCTCCAATATCAACACCCAATTCGAGTGCGTTTGTTGCGGCCGCCAATGTTATTGAACGGTTCTTCAATCCATCTTCAATATCCCTTCGTTCAGACTTAAGATAGCCACTCCTGTACCCTCTTATTTCTGATTGTTGGTTGGGAAATTTTTGCCTCATCGTCTTGACAATAAACTCCACGAAACGCCGTGACCCACAAAATACAATTGTTTGAATATTATGAGACAGGAAAAATGAACTGATCCGAATAGTTGAGTTTAATAAACCCTCGCGAATGCCAAGCTCTTTATTTATGAAAGGTGGGTTATAAAGAATAATATTTTTCTCACCTTTGGGAGATTTATCATCATCAATAAGGATTACTTGTTCCTCAATGATCTTTTCTGCCAATTCTTTTGGGTTGCCAATAGTTGCCGAGGTTAATATAAATTGTGGCTTTGAACCGTAAAAATCAAGTATTCTTTTTAATCGCCTAATAATATTGCTAAAATGGGATCCAAATACACCTCGATATTGATGTAATTCGTCTATAACAATGAATTGTAGATTCCGAAAAAATGATGCCCAGTTTGTATGGTGGGGTAGCAAGGCAATATTTAACATATCAGGATTAGTGAGCAAGATATTCGCGTTCTTGCGAATAGACTGCCTAAGACCTGCCGAAGTATCACCATCATAAACAGCAGATAATGTCTTTTTTTGAAAAACTAAATTCTCAATTTGATTGAATGCGTATAGCTGATCGTAAGTAAGTGCTTTGGTAGGGAAAAGGAGCAGGGAAGTTGAACTTCCTGTTTCAAGGTATTTTTCAAGAATAGGAATCTGGTAACATAAACTTTTACCACTCGAAGTTCCTGTAACAATTACAACGTTATTCCTATCATGTAAACTGTCAATCGCCTCAGTTTGATGAGAATAGAATCTCTTTATTCCAATTTGATTAAGTGCATCGATGATTCTCGGGTGGATCCCTTTAATTGGCTGATATTGACCTTCAAATTCAGATTTTTTATCCCAATAGGTTATTGAAGGGGATAAATCTTTATTTATTTTTAGCTCCTGGATAACATTATCGTTTAAAGTCATTCTCCCTCAGTTTATTGCGAAATAGAAAAGGCAGCGATATACTCAATATCATAACTCAATTATAGATAATAGAACATAATTTTTACATTAGAGGAAATATGCAAATCTTTTTGGTTGTCATTATAGGGGCTTTTTGTGGCGTAACCATTAATTATATGGCCGACGTCCTACCAATTTATCGGAAGCCTGGACCTCCGCTATGCCCTAATTGTGCAAAACGTTTTACTCTTTACAACTATTTGATCTCATTTCGATGCAAGAATTGCGGGGCAGGGGTTTCTCTACGTACTTTATTGGTCCACATCGGATCAATTATCTCTGTCATTCTTGTATACCTCTTTCCTTACCAAGGTATCAGCTTCTGGTGGACAATTCCTATAATTATTTTCCTCGGCATTATCCTTGTTATAGATATCGAGTATCGAGTAGTCCTTATTCAAACGAGCATAGCCGGGATAGGTTTTTTATTTCTTATGGGCTTAATAAGCAAAGGATTTAGTGTTAATGGTCTAATTATCACAGCGCTTGGCGGAGCAGCCGGTTTTCTGATCATGATCAGTCTTTACTATTTTGGAATTTTGTTCTCAAAGGTCATGTCACGAGCAAGACATCAAGAAATTGACGAAGTCGCCTTAGGTTTTGGAGATGTTTACGCCAGCGCTTTCCTGGGCCTGTTGATTGGTTGGCCAAATATCATTAGTGCCATAATAATCGCAGTGTTGCTAAGCGGTATATTTTCTTTTGGGTATGTAGTTTTTCAGCTGGTAATGAAGAAATACAAAGCATTTTCAGCAATTCCTTACACACCTTTCTTGATTTTAGGTGCAGTGATTCTTCCCTATTTGCTGAATTAACTACCTACTTAAATTGCAAGAGAGCTTCTTCAAATTTATGTTTTAATTTCTCCGCAGCTTGAAAGTATGCAGCCTGAGACTTCCATAGATTCTTTTGATCAAGGATAGCCATAGGCACATCTGGAATATCGGCTGGAACTAATAATTTAAAAATTTTATTTTCTCGGATGTTATCAAAATCGATGTTGTCATTTAAGGCTGCAGTAATCATAGCCCTTGTGTAAGGCAATTCAATTCGTTTTCCTTCACCATACGCTCCGCCAATCCATCCGGTATTGATCAACCATACTTTTGTATAATGATCGCTGATTTTCTGACTCAGCATTTTTGCATAAAGCAATGGTGAAAGAGGTAAGAAAGGAGCACCGAAACATGATGAGAAAGTTGCCACGGGCTGTGTGCCTATTCCTCTTTCTGTTCCCGCCAGCTTCGCAGTGTATCCGGCAAGAAAATAACGTTCGATTTGTTCGCCCTTTAGCAATGATATGGGAGGTAAAACACCGAATGCATCTGCGCTTAAAAAGAATATATTTTTAGGATGGCTGCCTTTTCCTGACTTTACATAATTATGTATTCTTGATAAATCATATGCCCCTCTGGTATTTTCGGTAATTGACGAGTCGTTAAAATCAATAACCCTTGAAGAACTCTTGTAAACAACATTTTCCAGAATTGTTCCAAACGAATGCACTGCATTCCATACCATCGGTTCATATTTTTGCTGAAGATTGATTGTCTTTGCATAACATCCACCTTCAAAATTAAAAACCCCGTCTTGGCTCCAACCATGTTCATCATCACCAATTAGGGCTCTATTTGGATCAGATGACAAAGTAGTCTTACCTGTCCCAGATAATCCAAAAAATAACGCCGTATCACCACTTTTGCCTATATTAGCAGAACAATGCATTGGCAATACATTTTCAGAAGGTAGCGAACGATTCAAGACTGTGAAAACTGATTTCTTTACCTCACCTGCATATTGTGTATTACCGATTAATACAATTCTCTTTTCAAAATCAATGATGATAAATGTTGGTGTATTTACACCATCAATCCCTGGATCTGCAACAAAACTTGTAGCCTGAATCACAACAAAATCAGGAGTCCTTTTTTATCAACACTCGAATCAATAAAGAGATTCTTGCTAAAAATTGCAGTCCATGCAAATTCAGAAAAAACTCGTATACTTCGTCTATATTTTTGATCCGCTCCTACCTGTACATCCTGAATATATATTTTTCGTTTATGAAGATGTTTAACGACTTTGGTCAATAGATTTTCAAAATCTTCAGGATTAATTCTCTGATTTATCTCTCCCCATTCAATTTCTGAATCATATTCTTTTCCATAATCAACAATATATTTGTCACCAGGAGATCTTCCGGTGAATTCGCCAGTCTTAACTAATAAAGCTCCGGATTTTGACAATTCTCCTTCGGCATTCTTAATTACGTGCTCAACTAATTCAGGAGTAGAAAGATTTAAGTAAATCTCTTTATTATTTTTACCTATTATGGATGAAATTACCTTTTGTAAATAAATGCTACTATTTGGCAAGACTACTCCCTCTCAATTATTTGATGAATGTAAATTTTGAACAAAATGAAACCAAAACCAAAGAACGTCGTAGGACGGTTTTCCATAAATGGAAGACCCCAAATCATTCAATGGAATGAATGGATAATATCCTCTTGTTATCAAACCAGAAATCCAGTTTTTTGATATTGATGCCACAGAAAATGCATTATATAAGGTTGCCTGCAAATCCAAATCAACCGATAAATCTATATTTGGTGTTGAGACAAAACACGATCCGAAAATATCATGACACCCCTCCAAGGCCATTTCATTTGAAGGAAAACTACCTCCAATTAAAATAGGTTTTTCAAATTGTTCAATCAAAGGATAAGCAAGCGTGTCGAGTTGGGAAGAGATTTCGGCAATTGCAGTATTTTTGTCAATAATGGTTGGTGAAAAGGAGATATAAATTAAGTCGACATCATTTAGCCAATCCGGTGGGTCATTGGTATTGGGAACGGGGAAAAAGCCTATTATTTCCCCTGAAAACCTTTCTCTGACATCCGCAACTAATTTCGGCCATAATTTCTCGTTTACATTCTCTTGATACATACTGAAACCTAAGATGGGATCTCCCAACACAATGGCTTTCGCCCCCATAATTTGGGCCATATCCGCATAATTGAGAATAAACCTTTCATATCGGGCAAAAAACGTAAGCCACCAATCATTATCATGCGCTACTGATCCTGAAAGCATTGAATTATCTGATAAATTCAATTGAGGAAAAAGTACTGGATCCATTTCGGCCAGGTTTACATAATTTATCAATTTCTGCGTGTCAGTCCAGGATAAATCGCCAAAACCATTAGGTTCAATCTCCACAGGGTCAGTCAACGATAATGACCAGGTTGGGGAGATGATTACCCATTTAGATCCTAAGTTATTTACATCTTTGAATCCGTTCTCAACCGAACTTTCCCAGGTAGAAGGTAAGTGACTGGATAGCTCAACCCCAGTGATTAATTCAGGATTGACAGACAGGTTGAAACCGCCATTATCAATGATAGGTGAATTTGCTTCTAGTAGGAATCCACTCCAACTTTCGATTGCATCATTAATAAATATAGGCTCTTGGGATGGGTTTATTGACAATGATTCATTATTCGATAATCCATTACTACAGTCCCCATCACGGCAGTAACGGTAATTAACTAAATCTGTCAGTTGCAGTGGCGCAGACAAGATGAATTTCCAGGTGTTTGGACCAGTTTTTATCATTGGGATCGGTTCCATCCAATCATAGGGATTTAATTGAATGAACAGATTCTCAAGTGAAGGTGTTTGTGTTGTCACTATAGCGTTAATTACAACTTCTCCTTTTCCGGGAGAATCAAAAGAATTCACAGTGTCTGATATGGTTTTGCTTATGGATGGTACAAGAATCTCCCGTAAAATAAAACTCCCATTTGAGTTTAATTCTGAATTCCAAAAACCATCTCCCAGGGTGTATTTATATTTTATATAAGAACCAGCAGGCAAGTTGAGTGTAGTTGAATATTTGTTATTACTTTGTTTAACCAATTGCGGAAGTGTATTGGATGTATTTGCCGAGCCAGCTTGAAGTAACTCAAATTTGTTACCAAGCGAAGCGATATTACCAGCAATTCTTATTGGCATACCATTATCAAGTTTCTCTCTTGTAGTAACAACAAATATGACTTTGACCATTTCACGCTTAGTCAAAGTTAAAAGGATTGGTGTCGTTGCACCTTGTGATATTGTGGCATATTGTTGGAAAGGACTATAAGAACTCTCTTTGCTTACGACCACAACGTTGTGGGTACCTACAGGTACATTTTCAAGAAGGAAAGTCCCGTCAGAGGATGAGGTAGTGAACATTCCGGCTGCGTAAATAACCATGTCAGGTATCGGTGCTTGATTTTCACTATCAATTAATTGTCCGGTAATACGACCTGTTACGCCCGCAAAAAGCTGATTTGTCCACCCGAAAATAGTATCTTGGACAAGTAGAGGACCCTCGACAATTATTTTCCGAAATAATACAGGTTGATTTCGAGAATTCACCTCATATACAACATCTTCTTTTGTTCGCAAGTAACGATAGTTAACTTCAGCTCCAATTGTTAGTGGAAGCTTGAATAGATAAACTTTATCAGAACTGGAGTTCATGGCAAATCTATCGGGGTTGAAATAAACTCCTGTCACTTCATCTAATATTTCAAGGTAAAGTCCAACCCCATCTTCCAATTTTTCAGGTAATGTAACCTGAAATACAACTTCTGCCTGAGGGTAATCGTTAGTTTTGGATGTATCTTTGTCAATATTCGGGAAATTACAAGAGGATAAGAAAAATAACAATATCCAGGAGAAAGAAATTGTTTTGTAAAATGCAGTTTTCATATGTCTATTTTACAGGAAAAAGGTTCTGTATCTCTGCTACATGATTAACCAGACTGCCCAGTACTCCATTGATAAAACGTGGAGAACTATCAGAACCAAACACTTTCGCCAACTCAATAGCCTCATTGATTGCAACTTTCATAGGAGTACATTTCTCTACTCCAAATTCCCATAGAGCAATCCGGAGAATATTTCTATCAATAACTGCAACCTGGTCCATCGGCCATTCTGGAGCATGAACTGAAATTATCTTATCCAATTGAGGAATTAATGGAATGACCCCAGTTATGATCTGACTGGAAAAAAGCCCTAACGACTCTTCTAGATTTTCTTCTTGTAATCGAGAGCCAAGCGTATCCCCGAGGGGATGGTTTGTAAGGTCATATTCAAATAAAACCTGAAGTGCTATTCCACGTGCTTTAGTTCTTGATTTCATTTTTTCTCATCATGAGCAGTAATCGATATCTTCAACATGAACATTTATATGGCCAATTTCCAAACCAACCATTTCGGAAATTGATCTGGATACCTGGTTTTGGATATTTTTTGCCACACCACGCACCACCACATTGTGATTTAAAACAACATAAATATCGGCATAAACAACATTATTTTCAACGATAATGTCAATTCCTTCAGTAACTCCCTTTTTAAAAAGCGTAGAGACTTCTTTTGGGGCAGGAGTTAATCGACATACACCTTCAACACTCAGGGTAGCAAGTTGTGCAATTGATACTAAAACTTCTAGCGCTACTGTTGTTTTACCAAACGAGGTTTGTTCCATTTTTACTCCAAATTGTTAAAACAGATTTTTTTATTATAACCTTATTCCTTCTCGTTTAGATACGCTAGTGTCAAAACCTTTATATTTACTTAATAATTTTTGATGAACAGATATCTATCGCTTTTTCTAATTCCTGATCCAATAGTATGCAATGTGAAGATTCATCAAGCCAAATAATTTCCTTTTTCGTAGATCCTAACAAAGAATAAGTTAATAATCCACCATTCAGATCAATAGTTTTATCTTTTTTTCCAATAAAAACAAATACATCATTTTTTAAAGCTGGCAAAATCTTTTTTACCATTCGCTGTAATTTTAGGAGTTGAGTAGCCGCACGTAGCGGAACAACATTGTAACCTTGCCAAAGCATAGTATTATCAGTATTCTTTTTATATGTAAATGAGATAAAAGGCCATACCAATAATGATTTCCACAATCCCTTAATTTTTAATGCAGGCGAGAAAACAAAGAGGCTTAAGATTTCAGGATGTATATATGCGAGATATAGTGAAAGCAAGGCACCCATAGATTCACCAAAGACAATAACATTCTCTGTTTTTGACTTAAGATGATCGTACGCGTTTTCTACATCGTTTAACCAATCTTGCAGCCTTATTTTATTCATACTCTCTGGGGTTCCTCCATGTCCGGAGAGTAGGGGACCGGCTACTGTATACCCCAGTTTGTTGTAATAATTGGCTATTTGCCGGACCTCAACCGTTGTCGCGGTAAATCCATGGATAAACAGCAGTCCAGTTGACTTGTTAGAATCGCCTTCCAGAAAGAAACTCCTGCCATCCAATTCAGGATGCTGATAAATAACAGGTTTAGTTTTCATGTACATTCTCCTCCTCGTATTCAGGAATAGTCGCTGTTGCATAAGGTAATATCAAAATCTTCGCATCTAATGGAAGTAGGTCGATATACTTTTTTATTTCTTCATCAATAGAGATTATTGACTCGATTAGCAATTCGCTTAATAATGGAAGCTTAATAGACGAAAACAACTTGAATCGTATCTTAGAGGCTATTCTCGCCACCTGATACGCTTTATGTGGTCCGACTTCAAAAACTACAGATTCAAATTTATCTATCACTTCAGTGTAAGACGATAGTCCTTTCATAAATTGAACATATTTCTCACTTCCGATTCCTTCAATGCATTGAGCAACGAGAAAAACCATCCCATTGGGTTTACAGAAAAGCGAAGCGTGAGTAAGCGCTTTTTGAGCCTGGTAAAAATTAATATCTTTAGGATATCCTCCTGCCGAGGAAATAACAAGATCATAATGTTCTTTTGTCGGAACAAATGACAATGTCCTCGAAAATTTGATCCCATTTTTTATCACTTCCAAGGGTCTCCCAAAAAATACTTTCAGGATTGTTTTTTCTTCATCCAAGATCGCATTCAGTGCAAAATCAACTCCAATTAGTTGACCAATTTCCTCAATATCCTGCCGCAAAGGGTTGCTCTGATAATTTCCCACTTTTGCATTTTCATCGGTAAAGAACGTATGATTGGCGTTGATCGTTTTTCTTCCAGCAAGACCAATTGCAGCACCTTTAACGCCACCAGAAAAACCTGCAAAATGGTGCGGTTCAATATCACCAACAACTATTTTTATCGTTGCATCATCAAATAATGAATTTACATAAACCGGTGTTCCTCTGGAAGTGACGCCTTTATAGGTTAATTTTGCTTCTTCATCACAATTATGGGAATAAATTTTATACGTTTTGACAATTTCCTCAGGCAAAATCAGATAATATTCCTCTTTTCGCATAGGTGTATGCGTACCCGATGCGATCAAGAATTTTATGTTGTTTTTCATCACACCCTTTTCATTCAACACGCTCAAAAGGGGAGGGAGGAGTAGGTTATTTGGTACAGGTCTTGTTTTATCGTTCAGAACAATAATCAAGTTTAGTTTTGACCAATCTGTAATGAATGATTTGTCCATAGTAAAGTATTTATTGATTTCATTTCTTATATCAGTGTAATTTATCGCGCTACTAAAAGAGTAGTTAGGCTCAATAACATCTATTTCCCGATTTTCTGCAATCGAAATTTGAATATCTTTATTCCCATACAGCAAGTTAAAGGTTTTTTCCAAGGCGACATCCTTTTATGTTAATTACCATCTAAACACTATTATATCGATTGATTATATATTTTGCTTATCCTTGCACCCGAAAGGGAAGTGCTGTATACTTATTTATGGTTGCGATAAGTATTATTATCATAAACATTATTTGAGGTCAAGAATGCTTATTTTGTCTATTGAATCGGCTATGAAGAGGTATATTGATTCTGTCAGGTTGTCTCGTAGTTTATTGACGGCCAAAACTTATTCCACTGCGCTAAAATTTTTCTCGACAACACTTGCAAAAAATGGTCTTCCTGTGTCTGAATCCCCCGTATCCTCACTCAAAGAAGAGTCCATTATTGACCTTGCTGTTGATTTAAAAAATCATGCGCCAACAACCGAAAGGCTTTATTTACAGGCGATTAGTGGGTTTTATGAATTTCTGGTCGCAGAAAAGCTTTCTGATATTAATCTTCCGAGGATCAAATTATTAATCCATCAACGATCGCGCAGGCCTGGCCAAAGGCTGCCGCAATTTCCAGCCTCTTCAATTGACAAATTATTATCGATTCTTGAAAATAAAAATTTTTCCACAGCTGAGAACGATACTGACCACCTGATTAATCTCAGAGATCGAGCATTTCTGATTACTCTTGCAGACACCGGTTTGCGAGTTCATGAAGCTTGTAATTTACGCCGCGGTAACCTGGATTGGAATGAAGGTAAAGCCATGATCATTGGCAAAGGAAATCAACAAGCCATGGTCAGATTTTCAACTCGGGCAACAGACGCACTGATGGACTATTTACAAGAACGAGGAAAGATTGATGGGAAAACTAAGGTAGCGTTTACAGCCTTACCTCTTTTTTCCAGGCACGACAAAGGTGCTGGGCAAAAAATCAAACCATTAACGACAACTTCTGGTAGAAATATTGTTAAGCGACGAGTTTCTCAGCTTTTAGGTGACGAATCTGTCGGTACAATTACCCCACATTCCTTTAGGCATTATTTTGTTACAAGAGTATTGAGATCTTCAGGCAATTTGAAACTTGCACAAGAATTGGCACGTCATAAAAATATCGCTGTAACACAACGCTATGCGCATTTATCGAACGATGAACTTGATAAAGGTTATTGGGATGCTATTGAGGAAAATAAATAAAAAAACAGCCCCTTTTCACAAAGAGGCTGTTTCATGAGGTTAGTGATTAGTTAACGACTGTTAACGTTGCTAGCCTGAAGACCTTTGGGGCCTTTCTCAATTGCAGAATTCGACCTTCTGACCTTCTTCGAGATTGCGGTATCCTTCGCCCTGGATTGCAGAGAAGTGAACGAACACATCTTCTCCACCCTCGCGGGAGATGAAACCATAACCTTTGGTTCCGTTGAACCATTTGACCGTGCCGATGATACGTTCTGACATTTTTTTGCCTCCTATAGCAAAACTTACTGTTTATAAGGATCTTGTTTGTTCTTTCGGAGCGGTCAAATAAAAACAGCCCTGGAGCTTTCGCCTTTGGCTGTCGTTTATTACATCCAACAAGAACTACTTTGCATCCTACGAGTTAAACTTTATCACATACATTACTGCAATTGTCAACCCACCAATTTCTCCAATTAATTATGCTCAGTTGAGAATCTCTTTTGCTTTTTTGGTCTGTTTACCTCGTTCGTCAGAATTTAAAATACGCTTTCGTATTCTGAAATTTGATCGGAGTAACTTCAAGCAATTCATCTTCAGCCAGGTATTCGATGGCTTGATCCAGGCTCATAGTTAATGGAGGTGTCAGTCGAATTTCAATGTCTTTATTTGAAGAACGCATATTGGTCAGATGTTTTTTCTTACAAACATTAACTGTCAAATCATCAGGTCTCTGTGTTTCACCTACAACCATCCCCTCGTATACATCTGTACCTGCGCCTATGAATAAAACTCCCCGTTCTTCAGCATTTTTTAACCCAAATGTGGATGTTACTCCATTCTCCCACGAAACAATTGAACTTGTAGACCTTGATACTATTGGACCAGCAAAAGGCAAGTATCCATGGAATAATGAATTCAATGTTCCCATACCTCGGGTTGCGGTCAAAAATTGGTACCTAAACCCCAATAGACCTCTTGTAGGAACAAGGTAACGTAAATGAACAGTATTGTCCGGATTATTGAGCATATCCAGCATTTTACCGCGGCGGCTTCCTAACATTTCAACAACTGTTCCAACGGTATCAGGGCTAGTTTCGATGTGTAACTCTTCAAAAGGTTCTAGAATTTCGCCAGTTTCAGAGGTTTTAATTATTGCTTCCGGTCTAGAAACCTGGAATTCAAAGCCTTCCCTGCGCATTGTTTCAATCAAAATTGCTAAATGAAGCTCCCCTCTTCCTGAAACAATAAATGTGTCTGCGGATTCAGTTTCGTCTACGCGCAACGCCACATTGTTCTTTAATTCATCGAATAATCTTTCTCTGAGCTTTCTTGAAGTTCCCCACTTCCCTTCTTTCCCAGTAAATGGTGATGTGTTGACACCAAAAGTCATCCTTACGGTTGGCTCCTCCACCTCTATTGTTGGCAGCGCAATGGGGTTCTCTGGATCTGCAAGGGTTTCTCCAATGGCGATTCCCTCTAGCCCCGCAATAGCTACTATCTCGCCAGCGGTCGGCAGATGACACTTCAACTTTATCAAGCCCTTGATACACATAGAGATACCGTGCCTTTTCAGTTAAAATTGTGCCGTTTTTTTGAATTCGCGCTACATTTTGACCACTTTTTATGCTTCCTGAGTGAATTCTTCCAACTGCGGTCACTCCTCGATATTCGTCATAACCCAGGTTCGTAACCAACAATTGAAGCGGTGAATCAAAATCTACTCTTGGTCCTGGTACATTTTCTAAAATCGCAGCAAATAGTGGCTGGAGATCGTTTTCCAAATACCTGTGTATTTCCAGCTTGTTGAGTAATTGCATTAGCATAGATTATTGGAAAATCTGCTTGTTCATTGGTAGCGCCAATCTCTAGAAACAAATCGAAGGTTAGATTAACCGCGCGATCTGGGTCGGCATCTTTGCGATCCATTTTATTAATGACAACAATTGCCTTATGACCCATTTCAAGAGCTTTTTTCAGTACAAATCTCGTTTGCGGCATCGGACCTTCGGCGGCATCTACTAAAAGCAAAACACCATCGACCATATTCATAACTCGCTCAACTTCTCCCCCAAAATCAGCGTGTCCAGGCGTATCAACAATATTAATTTTCACCATTTTCCCGGTTGTTTTATCGGGTATTTCAATGGCCGTATTCTTGGCAAGAATGGTGATTCCTCGTTCTCTTTCAAGATCATTGGAATCCATTACGCGTTCAATAATTGTTTGATTCTCCCTGAAAACTCTTGCCTGCTTCAATAAACCGTCAACCAGGGTGGTTTTACCATGATCTACATGGGCAATAATTGCAATATTCCGTATATCTTTTCGTTCAGTGATCATAATTAATCCTATCTTCCAAAATAAAAACGACCAGATATAATATCAGAGAGAAGGGTAAGTGAACAGAGGTTAAAATAAATCTTTTAAACCAAAGTTAAAAAGTCCCCTTATAATACGATTATGACAATTAATGACTCGGTTTCGTTAGTTCTTGGCGGTGGTGGCGCAAGAGGTTTAGCTCACATTGGTGTATTGAAAGTGCTTGATGAATTGCACATTCCCATTTCCTCAATTGGTGGATGCAGCATGGGAGGTTTAATCGCCAGCCTCCATGCCATCGGTATTCCTATCTCCCAAATCGAAGAAATTGCCCGTAAATATTCCTCAACTCGCGAAATGATCAAACTTGTTGATCTGACGCCGCTTCGCAAAGGAATTATCATGGGGAACCGTCTAAGAGACTTTCTTGCGCAATTCATTGATAGAAATATAGATTTTTCTAAAACCAAAATACCTTTGTTTATGAATGCAGTAAATTTATCTACTGGAAATGAAGTTGTTCTCGAACAGGGAAATTTATTAAATGCGATTCTGGCTACAACGGCAGTTCCTGGATTTATCTCCCCTTTTGAAGACGGTAACAATATCTTAGCAGATGGCGGTGTCGTTAATAACCTTCCTGTTTCTGTTATGAAAAAAAGAACTTGCAAACCAATTGTGGCAGTTGACGTTCATCAAACCCTCGAGGATTTCCCTTTTTCAGGAGATTTGACCAACCCATATCCTAAATCTATTTTCCCTACATTCGTGAAAGAATATTACCTGGCGGAACTCATTAAAACTAGAAAAAGCACTGACTTGCATTTATCACAAAATTCGCCAGATCTGCTCTTATCACCTATTCTTGATCCAAATATCAGTTTATTCTTAGGATTTCAACATATCAATGCGTTAATTGAAGCTGGAGAAGTTGTCACCAAAACCAATAAAACCAAACTCTTGGGTTTGTTAAGTTAATTTATTTTTTTAATCCATATTTGAGAAGAATCAAGTACACTCCTAGCAAAACAAGTCCAATGGAACCTGTATTTTGTATAAAGCCAGCGGCGTTTTCAGGATTTCCTCCAATATACAATCCAGAGCCCACCATCGCGAGGATTCCACCTGGTATTAATGGCCACCAAATAAATCGCTTTTTGAATATTCGTGAAAATACGACTATTAATATCCATCCCAAAGAGAACCATACAAGCATATTTCCTGTGTCTCTAAGACCATTAATATCTCCAACTGTCTTCCATCCATTAAAAACGCCAATTCCGACAGTACTGGTTAATAGTCCGGTCATTTGAAGACCCAAACTTTTTTTGGATAATCCCCATATTAGAAAAGTTGATCCAATAGCTAGTGTAATAGCTAACGTAAATATTAATATAGAGAAGTCGCTTACGAGAAATACAATAGCCAATGCAAAACTAATTGTGCTAATAAAAATGGACCACCATATTAAACTTCTTTTTAATGCTGCCAAACTTATAAACAACCCTAACCAACTTAGTGAAAAAAAAGCGAGACCAATACCGATGAGTTGGTTAGTACCTAGTTTCACAAAAGGTTGAAAAATAATAAATAGAGCCCCGGCTAATCCTGTTATCGCAAAACCTGAAATTAGCCATCCTACCTCTTTTAACAAATACCCGTATGCAAGAAGAATTAACCCAAATACTACTGGCAATAAGAATGGAATCCATCCAGTATGAATCTTTTGATCAATAAAAAGCAATATCCCACCAATTACCAGCGTGATGCCAAGCATCGGGGCGTAATGTGTGAATTTGCTTTTAAAGCTTAAATTGTCTGTGTTTGAAACGTTAGATTGTGATGATCCCATATTCTTTTGCCTTTAGAACAGCCTGCATTCTATCCCTAACACTAAGTTTGCTTAATATGCTCGACAAATGATTCTTTACAGTACCTTCTGAAATCACCAGAAGGTCGGCTATTTCCCGATTACTCGCCCCAGTTGCAACGTATCGTAAAATTTCAACTTCCCGATTCGATAATGGATCAGGAAGAATTTTCTGAGGATCAGAAACTATTGGTCGGGATATTCGAGAAAACTCTGAAACCACTTTTGCAGTAATTGAGGGAAGGAGAAAATATTCTCCTTTTGACGCTGCCCTTATTGCTTCAATTAATTTATCAGACGATACATCTTTTAACAAATACCCCACAGCCCCTGCTCTTAGCCCCTCAAACACAGTTTCATCATCATCAAACGTAGTTAATACAATAACTTTGATGTTCTTTCCCAATTTGACTATTTTCCTAGTCGCCTCAACACCATCCATGATGGGCATTCTCAAATCCATTAAAACAACATCTGGCGCAAGGTTGAACGCCAACCTTAACGCTTCCTCTCCGTTTGATGCATCTCCAACAATATCTAAACCAGGATATGCGCTTAATAAAGTCCGAAGTGCTTCTCGGAATAAAGATTGATCATCTGCAATTAATATTTTTATTGACATTCTTCTCTCGGCAATCTGATACTTATTTTAAATCCTTGTTCTACATCAGTATTAATAACAACCTCACCATTTAATAGTTTAATTCGTTCCCTCAGACCAAGAATACCAAATCCAGTCTCTAAATTTGAACTTCCAACACCATCATCACTACAAATCAGGGTTACAGTTTTTGGATTTGAGTAATCCAGACTAATTTTTGCCTGGGTGGCTTTTGAATGTTTAATTACATTATTTACCATTTCCTGTACACCACGATACAAAGAAAGATCTTCTTGAGGCGTGAGTTGTGAAGGAGATCCTATAATTTCATAGGAAAATATAATGTCATTTGTGAGAGTGGAATCAATCACATCTTTCACCCTATCTTGGAATGGTTTAATTTCTTCCTGTCCTTGCCTTAATGCAAATACTGAATTACGAACATCTATTAATGCCTCAGATGTAAGATGAGTAGCGCTGGAAATCATCTTTGAGGTTTTTTCTTTATCTTTGTCCAGTGTCGCCGAGGCGGCTTTTAATTGCATATTAAGAATCGTTAAATAGTGCCCCAATCCATCATGAATTTCACGAGCCATTCGGTTTCGTTCTTGGGCAATGGTTAAATCCTTTACTTTTGCTGCATATTCTTGTAGGTTCTTATTAGCACCCGATAATTCGTCTGCTAGAGCTTGCAGACGAATTCGTGCTTTTAACTCAGTAACTGCCATTTGAGTAAAAATTAATATCACAACCTGCCCAGTAAAAAAGAATGGAGCACCCTTCCAAACTTCTCCCAAACTTTTCGAAAAAGCAAATACTGAAACAATATAGCCTAAAATAATACCTAAGTTCACAATCAAGAGCTTATCCTTGTCTAGTAGCATGGCAGAGTGGGCAACGAGTGGTAGTAAAACCAGTGAATTAATCCCTGCTCCTTGCCCTAAATAAACTATTGATCCGCCTAGAACAAGTTGAACGATAAAGTAAATTAGTATTGTTTGGGACGATGCTGACCGTTGTGCATAAGAAAAACCATAAATTCCGAAAGTCACATACGCAATTCCCAAGAAAATGATGGCTAGTAGAGAAATGGGATTGGTTACAGGGGCACTACTGAACATCGTGAAAAAGGAAATAAAGACAACGAGAGCAAATGCCAGGTCAGTACCGGTGTTCAATGAAAAACCAGACTTCGTTTCTTGTTCCATATTGGCAATTATAGCATTTGGGATTTTTAGAAATATCCCTCTTAAGGTAGATTATTTATTACATTACTTCGATACTTCTATGAGTACCGGGTCGTGATCGGAAACCTTTGCCTTATTATCAACAAGCGTATTTAGATGCAGTATTGAATAGTGGCTAATCCTTTTGTTGAGATTCTTGTTTACTATAATGTAATCAAATTGAAATGCATTTCCTTCGTATATATAACTAAATTTATCTGTTGTATTTTGAGGATTTGGAAAATAAAGAGACGTGTTCTCAATAAGTGTTTCCAACGTATCAGACCAGGGATAATCATTAAAATCACCTGCTAAAATGATATTTAATTCCGAATTATATTTCTCCAAATACTGTACGTAGTCGTTAATTAATACCGTTTGTTGTTCTCGTTTAAATTGCTCAGGTTTCTCAGGAGGTTGCAGATTTCCCCAATCAGGTGAGTTGGCAGAATGTGAAATAAGGTGCACTCCCATGATCAAGAATTGTTCCCCCTCCCAAGAGAACAACCATACTGTTGGCTTTCGAGTGCCATTAAAATAATCATTCGTTTTAAACAAGCGATATGGGTTTTTCTCAATTTCAAATTTGCCATTATCAAAAGTGATTTCACCAATTTCACTAAGAGGTTTTTCAAGTGAAAGTTCAGTTTCTTCTAAAAAGATCACACAACTTCGGATATTACCTCCTGGAATTCCTCCATCAGCATTGTTTTTTGGTGGATTATCACTATACGCATAATTTGGTCCACCACAATCAGTAATTGCCTGTATTAATGTTTCCAGATTCTTTTCGGCAGTTACTACCCCATCGTCTTTTGTGCCGCTGTCATCCAGAAGTTCATTCAATAAGACAATATCTGGAGATTGTAGTTCTTTTGCAATTTGACATCCAATTTGCCTGATTTTTGATTGATCATCAAATCTTGAAAAGTTTTCGATATTGTATGTTGCAACAGTTAGTGCTGTCTTTTCAAAAGACATTGAAGAATTTGTAACTATGGTTTGGGACTCGATAATTGGATTGGATATAGTCCATATCCGATAATTACCGAAAGTGTAATCCATGATTCCGACAATAGGTTGGGTAAATCGATCCCCAACATTTACTGCTTGTGAAAAACTAGATGCTGCATCTATCATGATCTTTTCCGGATTTTCATCAAGTAAACTTTTGTTCAAAGCCCCTATGTCTGAGATAGCATTTGCTGAAATAAACGTTTCTGGCAATACAAAAAACTCATTATAGGAATTTTTTGGACCAACCACGATGCCTCTCTCAATTTCAACCACCATGAATTCAAGACTCTCATAATAATCCAATCCATTTTTATAAATATCAAATTCATTGCTTTGTTTAATAAAATTCATTGGCACTGTGCCTATTTTCCCCAAAGTGATTGGCACAGGGTATTGTCCATTTTCATTGATTACTTTTATTTTTGGATCAATGAGTTCAGTTCTTGATAAGTTATGATCGTTTTCAACGCCGGCTGAATACTCGTTAACTACCGCATCCACAATCACCTGCTGTCCTGGTTTTACATTTGGATATTCGCCTGTCATTACAAACACAGCTTCCGATGAACAATCCATTGAATCGTCAATAATTGATTGCATTGTGAATCCATTAGAAAACTTGTGGGTTACGATCCCCTCAACGCCATTAACCCGTTGCCCAACAAATGCAGATACATGACCACAACCCTGTATGTCACTAATTCTCACCTTACTAAAGGAGTTATTAGATTGTGGAGTACAGGAAGTCAAAATCAGGATTACCGATAATGTAAATTCAATTGTTTTTCTCATGCCTACCCAGGATTATATTTATTTTCACTATTGTATAATCTTACTTGAATATCAGCTCAGGAGAAAAAAATGGGTAATTTCATTGGGGCAATTGATCAGGGAACCACAAGCACCCGTTTCATCGTTTTTGACTCGAATGCCAACATTGTTGCGAGCGATCAGAAGGAACATCGTCAGATTTACCCTGCGGCCGGATTGGTAGAGCACGACGCGATGGAAATTTGGCTTAACACTCAGGAAGTTATTTCAAACGCAATGAGAAAATCTGGACTTCGATCTGAGGACATTACCGCCTTGGGAATTACCAATCAGCGTGAAACTTGTGTTTTATGGAACAAGGAAACCGGTCAGCCTTATGCAAATGCCATTGTATGGCAAGATACAAGAACACAAAAAATTTGCGAACAACTCTCCTCGAATGGAGGTGCAGATATTTTTCGTGAGAAAACAGGATTACCATTGGCCACATATTTTTCTGGACCAAAAATACGTTGGCTGATTGACAACATCCCTTTGCTAAAAAATGATATTAAAAAGGGAATTGTTTTATTCGGAAATATGGATACTTGGATAATCTGGAATTTAACCGGTGGTGTGCGTAATGGAGTCCACGTAACTGACATATCAAATGCTTCAAGAACCCTCCTTATGAACCTCTATTCGTTAACCTGGGATGATGATCTGTTATCGGAATTGCAAATACCCCCCACTATACTCCCAAAGATAGTTTCCAGTTCTGAGGTTTATGGTTTTACACATGTTGGGCTGAAAAATGTCCCTATTGCAGGCGACCTTGGTGATCAGCAAGCTGCTCTGTTTGGGCAAGGGTGTTACCTCAAAGGGGAAGCAAAAAATACGTACGGAACGGGTTGCTTTTTATTAATGAATACCGGCAACCAGCCGGTTATTAGCAAAAACGGTTTGTTGACCACCGCAGGGTACCGTATTGGAACCGCCCCGACTGTTTACTGCCTCGAGGGATCGGTGGCTATCGCCGGTGCTTTGGTTCAATGGTTGCGTGATAATTTACAATTTATTGATAACTCATCAGACATTGAACCACTTGCGAGAACTGTGCCGGATAATGGTGATGTCTATATCGTCCCCGCTTTTTCCGGATTGTACGCTCCTTATTGGAAATCTGATGCACGTGGGGTTATTGTAGGTCTCACCAGGTTCATCAACAAAGGTCATTTAGCGAGAGCTACACTTGAGGCTACTGCATTTCAAACCCGAGAAGTACTCGAAGCGATGGAACTTGATTCTGGTATAAAGCTTACCTCCCTAAAGGTTGATGGTGGTATGGTTGTGAATGATCTTTTAATGCAATTTCAAGCTGACATTCTAAACGTCCCTGTTGTTCGCCCCCGTATAACCGAAACAACAGCCCTTGGAGCAGCTTATGCCGCCGGTTTAGCCACTTCTTTTTGGAACTCCACTGATGAATTATTATTAAATTGGGGGAAGGATAAAGAATGGACACCAAATATGGAGGAAACGTTAAGGGATAGGTTATATAAAAAATGGAAGAAAGCGGTTACAAAATCTTTCTCCTGGGCGTAAAAAATGTCCGTTCTATTGACGCAACACCGCTTCCAGAATAAAATGAACAACTGTCGACCTTGGTTGGCAAAATCTACTATAGAGTGAAGGTAACCTGATAAAGGTGAGAGGCGCTCGAAGGATAAATGAATATGGAAAAGATCGTTATTAATGCAGTAAAAAGAACAGTAATAGGTAAGCAGGTCGGTGTACTTCGGCGGGATGGAAAACTCCCAGGTGTGATTTATGGGCATAAAATTGAACCTATCGCAATAACGATGGATGCTAAAGAATCAACTAGAACCTTAAACACTTCCACATCATCCAGTATTATCGTTATCAATCTGGAAGGCGTTGAATATTCCACACTCGTCCGAGAGAAACAGAAGAATTATTTGAGAAATAGTTTCATTCATGTTGATTTTCAAGCAGTTTCTCAGACCGAAGAGATTCGCGCTGATGTGAGTATTGAGTTTATAAATGTATCACCTGCTGTGAAGGACTATAGCGCAGTTATTGTTGAAGGCATGACTGTAATTGGCGTTGAAGCGTTACCAAAAGACCTTCCGGAACGCTTTATTGTAGACCTTTCTCAATTAAAAGAAATCGGTGATGCAGTATACGTAAAAGACCTTTCAGTGCCTGAAAACGTCCATCTCCTTAGTTCCGAAGAGGAAATGATTGTAATGGCTGCTTCTCCTGCTGCAGAAGAAATTGAAACTGTTGAGGTTGAAGAAGGTACAGAAGGCGAACCTGAAGTTATTGAAAAGGGTAAGAAAGAAGAAGAAGATCCTGATTAATTATTCAAGATCAAAAAACGAAGAGACAATGAAGAGATTTCATTGTCTCTTTTTTATTTTATTAGATTAAGTAGTTGCTGTGTGATCCCTGCAGTAAATCCCCATAAATGCTCGCCTTTATAATTAATGTAATGAATAACTTTCCGGTTTCCTATTTTCTCGGAAAAGTAATCGGATTCATAATAATTGTTTTTATCTAAGAGCCAGGTAACAGGAATGGTAAAAACAGAACTAACTTCTTGTAAATTCAAATCAATATTTATTGGCCAGTTTAATATTCCGACAAATGGGTAAACCTCAAAACCAGTGATTGTCGTCGAAGAGGGCAAACCACCAAGCAATGTTATCTCAGAAGCTAGAATTCCAATTTCCTCAAAGGTTTCTCGAAGGGCGGTGCTCTCAAGCGTTTGATCTGAGGATTCGTATGACCCACCTGGAAAAGAAACTTCGTTCTGATGAGACGCAACATTTTCCGATCGCCGCGTAAATAACAGGCTCCATTCCTCCCCTATTTTGACAAGTGGAATTAATATCCCCGCGCAAGTATTTTGTGGTTGGCAATACACTGGACAACCAGGAAGTTTGTCCAGTCTTGTCTTTAGTAAATCTATACTTTCAAGAATTGCCATTATTCGGTGTCATCAGATTGAAGGAGTTCAAGATCCTCCGGACCTTCCAGGTTTTGCAGTCCAATTTCCTTCAATAGGTTTTGATCCATCGTTGATCTATCGATACTTACGGATCTTGCAAAAATCAAAAATCCAGTATGAGCTATCATCCTATCTGCAGGTCTGAAACGGAGTGGCTCCGATTTGTAATATTTCAATGAGATGTCACATACATCAACAAAAGCAAAATCATTCTGGCGGAGTGTAATCAGTAATTTAATTACCTGGTTGGCAGTCGGTAAGATGCTACCGAAGTAACCTCCTGGTTTTAAGGATCGCTTGACAATATGCATAAAATCATAAGCATTGGCAACATCTAAAAAGATCGCGTCAACCTCGGTCTCATCGAATCCGAGTGATATGTCTTTTACTTTAAATTCAACCCGGTCCGAAAGTCTTAATTTCTCAATACTTTTCTGGGCTATTTTTTGAGTTTCAGGTTTTACTTCATATGAATAAACTCGACCTTCTTCTCCAACATAATAAGCCAGTGCGGTCGTAAATGATCCACTACCCGTTCCTGCCTCAATAACTTTTTTCCCGGGGGTGATTCCCATCTGCAAAAGAATGTATCCAATTTCTTTTGGGTACATGATTTGAGTTGCCCGTTTAGTGTGTTTAAGAATATCAGGTAAAGAAGGTTGCAATAAAAAGAATGGACTTCCGTTATGACTGAAAATCTGGCTGCCCCAAGTCTTTCCAATTAAATCGTCATGCTTTACCACACCTCTATGTGTGTGCAACTCTTTCCCTATTTCCAATGTAAAAATGAAAGATTTGTGCCGCAACCCGACCAATTGAATCAGATCGCCGGTTATAGCTACACTGGGTGATGAATTTATTGTCACTTTTTACCTACTCTTTTCATTTTTATCCGTCGAAGTTTCTACCGAAGCCATTGATAGCCAATAACCGCCAAACAAAACGATCAGGCTAGATATCAAAGCAAAGCCTAAGTTAGTTGGTCCCAATGGAAGAAATTCTATTTTAAGAAATTTTCCAATAAAATGACCAAGCCAAAATCCTATAATTGAAAAAAGGTTGAAAATGAACAACCATTTAAATCCTCCTCCTTTCCAAAAATGAAAAGCGCACCCGATTACCATGGCAATTACAGTACCTAAAAGAAAAGCTGCTAAGGTCATTCTCCCTCCAAAGCCATATCGATTATTTCTCCACTCCCAATCACTTCATCACCATTATAGAGTACTGCTATCTGACCAGGCGTCGCGTCTCGTACAGGTAAGTCCATTTTTATCGTTAAATTTGAGGAAGTGAATTTAATAATTCGGCAAGTTTGCATGGTTGCTTTGTACCTGATTTTTACAGTAAATTCATGCATTAAATCAGGTATTTCCCCTGAAATCCAATTTATTGGAGTGATCGTAATTAAATCAAATAATAAATCACTTACTCCCCCAATAACTATTTCATTTGAGTCACGTTTTTTTGAAATTACATATACGGGTTCCTTGTTACCGTTGCCCAATCCCTTCCTTTGACCTATCGTGAAACCTTGTAACCCGTCGTGAAAACCAAAAACTTTTCCTGTTTTATCTACAATTTTTCCCGGAATTTTTTCCTTTTTGGAATATTGTGATAAAAATTGCCGGTATCCGCTCTCCCCAACGAAGCATAGATCCTGCGAGTCATGTTTTGTCGCTACCGGAAGATTCATATTACACGCTTTTTCGCGTATTTCATTTTTGGTAAATTCTCCAAGCGGTAACAGAGTATGTTCTAGTTGAAATTGATTTAATCCCGAAAGCACATAAGATTGATCTTTCTTGGCGTCTGCCCCCCTGAATAAATGGAATTTTCCAACTGCATCTCGGTTGATTTTCGCATAATGTCCTGTTGCAAGAAACTCAGCTCCCATCGAGAGCGCTTTTTCAAGCAAATATCCCCACCGAATGGATCGGTTGCACCAATAGCAGGGATTCGGTGTGAGCCCTGAATAATTATCCTCTACAAACTTATTGACAATCTGATTTTTAAATTCTTCTTTAGCATCAATGACATAAAATGGTATATCAATAATTGAAGCAACTTCTCGCGCCAGGTTAATTGATTCTGGAGTACAACAGGCATTTTGCGCCTCATTGCAATCAGATGACCACAACTTAAGCATGATACCTGTCACATCGTAACCCTGTTCAACCAATAAAGCTGCAGCTACGGAACTATCAACCCCGCCACTCATTGCAATTACAACTTTCTCTTTATCGATTGTTTTCATTTATTTATACGTAGTTCAGCAATTATTTTTTGTAAGGTTTCCAAAAATGCGCGAACTTCTGGTTCAGTTGTAAACTTTCCGACAGTTACACGTAATGCCCCCAAAGCTAACTTTTCAGGTATTCCAAGAGCCAGCAAAGTTTGTGAAGGCGTTGGGTTTCCGACCTTACATGCTGAACCCGAAGAAACAGCGAAGCCAGCCATATCAAGCCCAATCACCAAATCCTGCCCTTTAACACCTTCAAACACAAAGCTCGAATGATTCGGTAATCTCTTTTCTGGATGTCCTGTAAGGTATGAACCGGGAATAGAATCCAATACCGTTTCTATAATCATATTTCGTAAATGAATTAGGTGAATATCCCGCTCTTTATGTTTTACGTGAACCAGCTCGTATGCTTTAGCCATTCCCATTATAAGAGGAACGTTTTGAGTTCCCGCCCGCCAGTTATTTTCTTGCCCCCCACCGGTTATCAGAGGTTTTAGTATTAATCCCTTTTGTTTAATCAACCCACCGATCCCTTTAGGACCATAAAACTTATGTGCACCAAAAGAAAGCATTCCAATTCCAAGTAGATCCCAATCAATCTCCAGATGAGCTGCTGCTTGAACTGCATCGGTATGAAATAAAACACCTTTGTCTTTGCATAGTTTGCCTATCGATGCAATATCATTAATTGTGCCTAATTCATTATTTGCCCAGATTATTGAAACAAGGCAAGTGTTTATATCTATTTTCCTACTCAAGTCATCAAAGTTGATCAAACCATATTTATCTACGCGCAGTTTTTCTACCTGCATTCCGTCATCCATTCCAGCACATGTGTTTGTAATTGCCGGATGTTCGACTGGACTGATCAGTATCTTTCGTTTATTAGATTTTTCCGTATCATTTTGTACTCCCCGAAGCCCAAGGTTGTCGCTTTCCGATCCACCTGAAGTAAAGATTAATTCGGCATCTGAAGCATTAAATTGCTTCAGTATCTTTTTCCTCGCCTGGGATATTGCACTTTCAGCTATTTGCCCATAATAATGGATAGACGATGGATTCCCATAATTCTCGTCAAAGTATGGGAGCATGTATTTAATTACTTGAGCATCTACAGGGGTTGTTGCTGCGTAATCCAGATAAACTCTGTCCATATTTGTATCCGCGGTGATTATAGCATGCTTGGCGACCAGGTAGCTTTTCAAAGACTGATATAATCAAGAAAAATTGGATATGGAGCATTAAATGAAATCCTCAATCATTTTTGGAACAGACGGATGGCGCGGCTCAATTGCAGAGGACTATACTTTTGAAAGTGTTCGCCGCTGTACGCAAGGATTTGCAAATTATTTGCTTGAAAATGACAAACAAGGTAAATGGATTATTGTTGGGCATGATAAACGTTTTCTTTCAGAGTATTTTGCCAGAACAGTTTGTGAGGTCTTGAATGGCAATGGAATTAACGCTTACCTGACCGATGGTCCGACCCCCACCCCTGTGATTTCTTATGCTGTGGTTGACAAACATGCAGCCGGTGCAGTGAATATCACCGCTTCTCATAATCCCCCAGTCGATAATGGCTATAAAGTCCGGGATGAAAACGGCGGTGCGATTCCACCTGAAGACCTGAAGCGAATTGAATCATTGATCCCCGATACTGACGAACACATTAATTTGGTAAGGATTGATGAAGCTCTCCAAAAAGGTTCGACTGTTTTATTTGACGCATCTATAAACTATATTACCCATCTTGCTGACCTGATAGACCTTGAGCCGATAAAGAACGCCGGGCTAAAAATTGTTGTAGACGCTATGTGGGGTAATGGTGCCGGATGGTTTAGCCGCCTGCTGGCAGGGGGCAAAACACAGGTTATCGAAATCCACAATCAACGCAATCCTATCTTTCCGGAGATGAAACGACCAGAGCCAATCCAACCCAATATTGATGTCGGACTCCGCACAACTGTGGAACAAAAAGCAGACGTGTTGCTAATCACTGATGGCGATGCGGACAGAGTTGGTGTTGGTGACGAGAATGGCGTCTTTATCAATCAACTTCAGGTGTTTGCTCTGTTAGCCTACTATATGCTTGAAGTACGTCATGAGCGTGGACCAATCGTTAAAACCTTGAGCACAACCAGCATGCTTGAAAAACTAGGAAAAATGTATGAAGTCCCAGTCTACGAAACTGGGGTTGGTTTCAAATATGTAGCTCCTAAAATGCTGGCCACTAATGCCATGATTGGCGGTGAAGAGTCTGGAGGCTATGCCTTCAGAGGGAACGTACCTGAGCGTGATGGAATCCTTGCCGGCTTATATATGCTTGATTTCATGGTTAAGTTAAATAAAAAACCATCGGAATTGCTGGCATTGCTTTTTTCCAAGATCGGACCTCATTATTATGATCGCGTTGATACCGCTTTCTCTGGAGATAGAAAATCGAGGGAAGCCAGTATCATTTCGGCAAAACCTGAAAGTATCGGTGGTTTAAAGGTAATGGGATTGAACACCCTTGATGGGTTTAAATTCTCCCTTGAAGATGGTGGATGGTTATTGATTCGTTTCTCTGGAACTGAACCCATTATGCGTGTGTATTGCGAAACAACGCATGGTGATAAAGTAAAACAGATCCTATCCGATGGTTTGAAAATTGCCGGATTGAAGTAAGTTGATATTTGTCGACAGTCATTGCCACTTAAACCTTATAGCATGTAATCCTGGTGACGCCATTAGCAGAGCACTTGATGCTGGTGTCACCAGAATAATAGTTCCTGGAATCGACCTTGAGACTAGCCAAAAAGCAGTTGAATTGGCTGATAGATTTTCACCTATTTATGCGGCTGTTGGCATTCATCCACACGAAGCCTCAAAAGTAAATGCTAGAGATATAAATCAGCTCTCCAATTTGATTACACACCCAAAAGTTATCGCAATTGGCGAAATTGGTTTGGATTATCACTACCAGCCTTTCGATGCAGATATGCAAAAAGAAATTCTTGGCACAATGCTCGATTTTGCTATTAGCGCCGAAAAACCTGTGATTCTGCACAGCCGTGATTCATTGGCTGATTTAATAACCTTTGTGGGTATGCAAGATACTTTGTCTAAATCAGGTCATGCGAATCATATTCAGGCTCGTGGTGTTTTCCATATGTTTGAAGGGAATGATCAGGATGCCTTATCTATTATCAACGCTGGTTTTCTTTTCAGTGTTGGTGGGAACATAACTTTTAAGAATAACCAGAGGGTAAAGAGTTTGATCGAGAATCTTGGATTAACCCATTTATTACTGGAAACTGACTCCCCATACATTTCACCGCACCCTTTTAGGGGAAGCCCCAATGAACCGAACCGTATCCCAATAATTGCTGCAAAAATCGCCGAAATTCACCAATCACAGGTAGAATTAGTAGCAGAGATAACAACAAGAAACGCTACCTCACTTTTTAAATTGGATTAATCCTTTGGCAAATTCAATACCTACTTTACCCTCAATTCAAAACGGAATCGATGCCGTTGAAAAACTAATGCTTGCTCAATCAGAAAATTATCACCCTGATCTTAGCACAGCATTGTCATTGCTGTTATCTTCTGGTGGTAAACGTATCAGACCGCGGATTATCCTTCTGATCGGATCGATTTACAATGCTCCTAAAGAGACTTTGATAACATTAGCTGCCTCAATTGAGTTACTTCACACCGCAACCCTTGTCCACGATGATTTGATCGACGAAGCACTTTTTCGCAGAGGAGTCCCTACCTTAAATTCTAAATGGTCTCCGGCTGCAACAGTTTTGACTGGTGATTTTGTATTTGCTTCAGCTGCGTATCTTGCCTCAAAAACAAACTCGATTGAAGTGATGTCATTATTTTCAAAAACTTTGCAGATCATTGTCAATGGCGAAGTAAATCAGTTATTCAGCAGTAGATGCAATACTTCAAAAGAAGATTATTATCGAAGGATTTATTCGAAAACTGCGTCATTGTTTGAAACATCCACCCACACAGCAGGAGTCATAAGCCAGGTTCCCCACCAGAAGGTTGAAGTCTTGCGCAAGTTCGGTTATGAAATTGGGATGGCATTTCAAATTATTGATGATATTCTGGACTATCGTGGCGACCAATCAGTGGTTGGTAAACCTATCGGAGGTGACCTTCGACAGGGTTTATTTACGCTTCCATTCCTTTATTACGCAGACCTACCTCACCACGATCCCGAGTTTGACCAATTGATCTCAGGGGATTGCCCTTTTGATGAGAACAGTGTGAAAAAAATCGTAGCTCAAATAGCTGAAAGTGATGCCATTGAAAAATCCGTAAATGAGGCAAAACAGTTTTGTGAAAGAGCACAACAGTGCCTGCAGCAATTACCTGAATCACCTGAGCGCTCTGAATTGGAACAAATTACTTCATACATTGTTGATCGAACATTTTGATCCTTAAAATAAAAAAGCCTTGAGGGCGGCTTTTTTAAAGTGCGCTGGATGGGAGTTGAACCCACACGCCTTACGGCACATGGCCCTCAACCATGCCTGTCTGCCAATTCCAGCACCAGCGCAATAACTTTGCTATTATAAATGACAATTAGTGAATGTCAAGCGAAATCAAATCGGATGGAAAAAGAGGAGTTATGGCAATAATTCTTGATGCAATGGGAAGCGATGAATGCCCAATCCCTGAAATATACGCCGCGATTAAATTGGCATCTACAGGTGAAAAAGTAATTCTAGTTGGAAAGAAAGAAATCATTGAAGAAAAATTACATACCCTCAAGATAACTGATTTTCCGGTCATCATTGTTGATGCACCCGATATTGTTGATATGACCGACAAACCGGTGGAATCATTTCGAAAAAAACCGAATAATTCCATGGCGGTAGGACTAAAAATGGTGCAACAAGGTCAGGGAGAAGCTTTTGTCACTGCCGGCAACACCGGGGCGGCTGCTTTTAATGCGATCACTATCCTTCGCCGCCTTCCCGGGATCTCACGCCCCGCTTTGGCAGTTATCATTCCTACCAAGAATAAGAAATGCATTTTTATGGATACGGGAGTTAACGCTGACTGCCGTCCGGATTTTCTGTTTGAATTTGCTGTTTTAGGCAGTGTTTATGCGAGCAAGGTGTTTGAATCACCTCGCCAAAAGTTGGATTACTTTCCATTGGAGAAGAACCTGAAAAAGGTAATCAGCTGGTCAAAGATACCTACAAGCTTTTAAAAGAGAGCGACCTTAATTTCTATGGGAATATTGAACCAAAGGAGATTTACGCCAGCCACGTTGATGTTGTGGTTACTGACGGCTTTTCAGGAAACGTTTTCATCAAATCAAGTGAAGCTGTCGGTAAATTGGTAAGCGATACTCTAAAAACCAATATTTCAAAATCAATTTTCAGTATGCTCGGATACCTTCTAGCAAAACCTGCTTTTAATAAGTTAAAGAAAATGATGGATCCCTCAGAAACCGGAGCGGCTTTGCTCCTTGGTGTTAATGGCCTTGCTTTTATCGGGCACGGTCGTTCAGATGCCAATGCGTTGGTTTCTGCTGTAAAATTAGCTCGGCATTCAATTGATAAACATTTAATGGATGAAATAAAAACTCAGGTACAAATAAAGTTACAAGGTGTTCAAAACGAAAATCTAGAATAAGGATAATTTGATGAAGGTTATTTCAGATGACAAATTAATAAAACGGAATAAAACGATTGGTAATATTCTTTCGCTTGCTAGTATAGCTATCCTGGGTATTGGGATGTTCTTTTCTTTCAAAGATAAAGACGGCACATACCTTCCCTACACTTTTGGAGCATTGATTATCGGCTTCTTGCTTTTCCAAGTAGGCAATTTTTATATGAATAAATGGGGCAAATCACCCCGCCCAGACGAAAAATTATCTCAAGCATTAAAAGGATTTGGACGGGAATTATTCTCTTTACCATTTCACAACAACTGTTTCTCACCTACTGGTGGGTCCAGCGGGAATTTTCGCTCTTCTTCCCTATAATCAACCGGGGATTGATGAATACAATACCTCGCGTAACAGGTGGAAGCAAACTGGCGGCAATTTCTTCTTAAAAACGTTTGGTGGTGAATCGCTCGGGCGACCGGATCTAGATGCGAAATATGCAATCTCAGATATCGTGAAACAGTTAACAAAAATTGGAATTGACAGCAGTAAATTTAACCCGCAAGCAATCATCGTATTTACCAATCCCAAAGCTGTTGTCAAATCAGAAGATTCTCCAACCCCGGTAGTTACTCAAGATAAACTCAAAGATTTCATCCGTAAGCAGGTGAAAATCAATGGTATTTCAACCGACCTTTTGACTGAAATAAAACTTAAGCTTAGTGAATAGTTGAAATCGGCTGATCAATCAGCCGATTTCTTTTTTGGTTTTGTCAGGTTTTTTAACTTAGTGAGTTCTATCGGGGTTAATTCTCTAAATAATCCTGATTTTAAGTTTCCCATTTCAAGTGATCCAATGCGTACGCGAACAAGTCTGACGACATAAACTCCTATCGTCTTGGCAATTTCTCGAATCTGCCGTTTGTGCCCTTCCTTCATAACCACACGAATCCACGCACCTTTACCGGATGTAGAATCTATTGAAATGCTTGCAGGCATGGTTTTGTGCCCATCTTCAAGGACAACTCCTCTTCGCCAGGTTTCAAGTTGTTTTGAGTCTGGTCTTGATGCGACTAAAACCCGATATTCTTTCTCATGTTGAAACCGAGGATGAGTAAGTTTATTAGTTAATTCCCCGTCATTAGTGAGAATTAGCAATCCCTCACTCTCAAAATCAAGGCGCCCCACAATTGCCAAATCATTAGAATCGGGTACTAGGTCATATACTGTTCTTCTGGTATCCCCTTCGACTTTGTCGCATAAGACAAAACGTGGCTTGTTGTAAGCCAGATAGCGAAGAGCCTTAGGGGCAGGAAGTTTGATCCCATCGAGCATAATTGCATCCTTACACAGGATCGGCTTTTTGACCAAGCTCAGCCTTCTTGCCGTTTACGATTACACGTCCTGCTACGATAAACTCTTCGCTAGTCCTTCGTGAACCAAATCCTGCTCGCGCAAGAATTTTTTGTATTCTTTCTTCTGGCATGTTTAATCCTTTAATAAAGTACTTTTTGCTGGGCTGGATTCATCTTCCGGAACTTCAAATGGAGGCAATTGATCTATCGAGTTTAATCCGAAGTGTTGCAGAAATTCTCCAGTTGTTGAAAAGAGAATTGGTCGTCCCGGACCTTCAGCTCGCCCTACCTCCTGAATCAATCCTTTTGAGAGCAAACTTTTTATTACCCCATCACTGCTAACCCCACGTATCGCTTCAATTCCCGGACGGGTTATCGGCTGTCGATAAGCGATGATCGCAAGCGTTTCAATTGATGGTTTAGTTCAACCGGGATGTTAATTCAAGACCCAGGTATTTTTCAATATCTGCCGCAAAGTCAGGATGAGTAGTTAATTGGCATCTTCCGCCATGCCATTGAATGGCTAACCCTCTTCCACTGGAATAATTTTGCGACAATTGGTTTATCAAACCCTCAGCCTCGTCAGCTTTGATTTGCATCACCTCCGAGATTTGTGTTAACGGAAGCGGTACTGAGGATATAAACAAAAGCGCTTCTAAACGGGCAAGATTATTTTGATTGATGATCAATTCTGACATGCTATAATAACCTGGTTAACTTAAGTAGTTTCTGATTATATCAAACAATTGTCACCTAACTTTATGATAAAAAAAGTCCTTCTAATTCTTTCCTTTTTTTTGTTTCTCACATCTTGTGACTCCTCACTTTTTGTAAATAAAGTGGATATTACCGTATCTGACGCAGGAATTCTTACTTCAATTAAAGTGAACAAAGGCATCAGTATTGAAAATGCGCTGTCTGAAGCAGGTATAAACCTGAACGCCTTGGATAAAGTGGAACCTTCAACTAGCGCAATCATCGATTTGCCCCTCACAATAACCATAACCCGTGTTACCGAAGAATATTCTGTCGAAGAGTCTATTCTCCCTTTTGAGCAACAAACCGTAAAAAACGAATCTTTGCCCCTGGGGCAAAAAGTTTTAATTCAGTCCGGGATTAATGGAAAAACTCAAGTCATATATAGAGTTGTTTACGAAAATGGAGCCAAGGTCTCAAATACATTTGTCAGTTCCGAAACGATGGTACCATCTCAACCGGAGATAGTCATGATTGGGGTTCAATCTCCTTATTCGGTTCAATCAATAAACGGTATGATCGCTTATATTTCGAGTGGCAACGCATGGGTGATGGAAGCAAACACAGGAAATCGCCGCGCAATATCAACTTCGGGTAATCTTGATGGGCGAATTTTCTCACTTTCTCCGACAAACGATGGCTTTTATTTTCGACATCCAATACTATTGACTCAGACAACGAAATTAATCGTTTATGGATTGTTTCTCTCTCTTCAAAAGACCCCAAACCCATTGACACCGGAATTACAAATGTTGTTAATTATGCAGAGTGGATACCTGGATCAACAAGAACTGTAAGTTATTCTTCGGCAGACACTAGCTCATCGCCGCCATTTTGGAACGCCAATAACGATCTGAAAACAGTACGCTTTGACACTGATGGCAAAATATTAGACAAGAAAACGATTGTGGACACGAATTCCGGTGGTTTATATGGTTGGTGGGGAACAACCTATAAATGGTCTCCAGATGGCGAAAAAGTTGCTTATTCGAGACCGGATTCCGTTGGATTAGTAAACCCTGAAACTGGCGCATTGGATTCAGTTTTCAAATCACTCCCTACCAAACTGAAAGCGTTTGGGCTTGGGTTCCAGACATTCATGGTCCTCAGACGGCAATTTTGTACTATCTGTGCTTACCAAATGATTCCAACCAGCCAATCCGCTTGAATCCACCAATCTTACCGCTATTAATGTCGCAAATCAAGACAATTATTTCCAATAATATAAGAATTGTGGATTGTTTTGCTCTTCAATTCCTTATTCAACGATATCGGCTGAGGAAACAATATGTGGCTTTATTAGGCTTCCATTCTGCCCGATCAAAGCGAAATAAGCCGTTACAATCTCTTCGTAATGGACAAAGATGGTTCTAATCAAAGAAAATTCTATCCAGGTGAAGGAATCCAGGGGCTTAAAGTCCCAGAAGTATTTTATTGGGAGCCAAATAGTGAAAATGACAGCCAACCTCGTATTGCTTTCCTTGCCCAAGGAAATCTGCTTATTGTTGAAGTTAATACTGGTGCTCTCAGACAAATCACTGGTGATGGATCTATTGATAAAATTGATTGGAAATAAAGAGGAGAACTTATGCGATGTATTAATAACTAGGAGCAGCGGGGTTTTCTAGGCTCCCATTTATGTGATTACCTGATTGACAAAGGGCACTCTGTTGTAGGTATGGATAATTTCATCACCGGGAATCCTGAAAATATCGCTCATTTAGCAGGGAACCCGTGTTTCGAATTCATTAGAACATGATGTCTCTAATTACATAAATGTTCCTGGAAAAATCGATGCGGTAATGCATTTTGCATCTCCAGCCAGCCCGAACCCAGACTCTCCGTTTAGTTATCCCAGTTTACCAATTCAAACGATGAAAGCTGGAGCGTTGGGTACGCATAATACCCTTGGAGTTGCAAAAGCGAATAATGCGCGTTTTCTTTTAGCCTCTACAAGTGAGATTTATGGTGATCCAAAAGAACACCCACAAAAAGAATCGTATTGGGGAAATGCCGATCCCAGTCGGATTTCCGTTCGGTTTACGATGAAGCAAAAAGGTTTGCTGAAGCGTTGACGATGGCTTACCATCGCTTTCACGATCTGGACACACGCATTGTCCGAATTTTCAACACCTACGGACCACGTATGCGCATTGATGACGGCAGAGTTGTACCTAATTTCATCAACCAGGCATTAAATAACGATCCACTTACTATCTATGGGGATGGCAATCAGACACGGAGTTTTTGTTATGTCTCTGATTTAATTAATGGCATCTATTCTTTGTTAATGTCTGAGGAGCATTTTCCGGTGAACATTGGTAATCCGGCTGAAATATCCATCCTCAAGTTTGCTGAAGAAATTAACCAGATCATTGGCAACACAGCTGGAATCGAATACAAAGCCGATAAGCGCCTCGGAGATGACCCGCAAAGGCGACAACCGGATATCACGAGGGCAAAAGCCATCCTTAATTGGGAGCCCAAGGTCAACTTAATCGAAGGATTATCGCAAACAATAACGTATTTTAGAGCATATTTAGAGCATTAATGGACAGTTCACTAAAAAAGAAAGAAATAAAACGCTTTATCCGTTTTGGAGTTGTTGGATTGATCGGTTCAGTAATCGATTTTGGATTTCTAAATCTATTCACAATTGTTTTTAAATTGCCGTATGTGTTAAGCAGCGTTTTTTCTTTTTCCCTTGCGGTCATTAACAATTACATTTTAAATCGTGTTTGGACTTTTCCAAATTCCAGAAAAGATCCAATCGTAAATCAATTGCTTCAATTTGGTGTGGTAAGTATCGTGGGGCTGTTAATCCGCACGCCATTATTAGCTTGGCTTGAAAAGGTTTTGATTCCTTTAGCTTCTAAATGGGTACCTGACTTCTTAACCCCCACAATAATTGGGCATAATGCAGGATTGGCAATTGGAATTGGCGTGGTGATGCTTTGGAATTATTTTGCCAACCGTTTTTGGACTTTTCGTAATACACCGGCATAAATATGGATCATAAACAGCGACTTTTCAATTGTATTTCAGGTCAGAAAATCGACCGTCCTCCGGTTGCCTTGTGGAGGCATTTTCCGGTGGATGATCAGGACCCCTTCTTATTAGCAAAAGCTGTTGTACGTTTTCAAGAAACTTATGATTTCGATCTCGTAAAAGTTACCCCAGCGTCTTCATTTTGCCTCAAGGATTGGGGGGTTCAAGATGAGTGGCGTGGAAACCCGGAAGGAACTAGAGAGATCGTAGACTATCCTGTCAAAGTACCTGAGGATTGGTTAAAGATTTCCCCACTGCAAATAAATGATAATTATTTGTCTTCGCAACTGGAGTGCTTGAAGCTCATCAGGAAAACACTGCCTAAAAATACTCCTATCATTCAGACGATATTCAATCCACTCTCTCAAGCCAAGAATCTTGTAGGAAAGAATAACCTTCCCACACATCTCAGGTTATATCCAGAAGAGGTTAAGTTTGCTCTGAAGGTAATTACAGAAACAACAATAAATTTTGTAAAAAGTCTCTATCCACTTGATACAGATGGCGTTTTTTTTGCCGTCCAACATGCACAAGCCGGGCTTCTTAGTAAAATTGAATTTAATGAGTTTTCAAAGCCTTATGATCTGGCAATACTGGAATACTCAAAACAATATTGGTTGAACCTTCTTCACATACATGGAGATAATATTTATTTCGAAGATCTTGCCGATTATCCATGCCAGATTTTTAACTGGCACGATCAAGAGACTCCTCCAAATCTCAAAAAGGCTAAAACAAGGATAACTGGCGCGGTATGTGGGGGTTTACGCCAATGGGATACACTTGTTAACGGAAATGCCTCCCAAGTCCATTCAGAGGCAGAATCTGCCATAAGATCTACTGATGGAGAGCGATTCATCCTGGGAACTGGTTGTGTATTACCAATAACTGCCCCCCACTCGAATATTCTTGCGGTACGGGAATCCGTCATGGAAGTAAATCCGTAATGTCTAAACCCAGGATCATTGCCGGCTCTGCCCGAGGAATTCGAATAGAGTCTGTTCCGGGTGACACCACCCGGCCAATCACCGATCGGGTTAAAGAATCCCTTTTTAATATTATTGGAAGTGACATTGCAGATTCCAAATTTCTGGATCTCTTTGGCGGAACTGGAAGTGTGGGGATTGAAGCGCTTAGTCGCGGCGCTCGATCGTGTTATTTTCTTGATCTCGCTCCTCAAGCAGTACGAACCATCAAAAAGAATCTTGAAACTGCTCGTCTTGTTGAGAAAGCTGAAGTCAGGATGTTGGATGCATTTCAATATTTGAGAATGCCAGTAAATTCAGCCTATGATTATATTTATATTGCGCCACCTCAATACAAAAATATGTGGCTCAAAGCTCTTGAGGCAGTAAATTCAAATCCCCAATTAATCGCAGAAGATGGCTGGGTTATTGTGCAAATCAACCCTGTTGAATTGACTGAAATAGATTTGGATAACCTAATTGAATTTGATCGTAGAAAGTATGGGTCAACAGTATTGTTGTTTTTTACTAAACCCCAAATCGTTAGCTGAACGTTGTGATCCGATTTCCACTAGAATCATAAGAATACAAAAGATGAAATTGCACGCCTGTTTTCATTGATATCTTTAACCTTTTCTATAAGAAAAGGAACATCATCCACTATATCTAAATCAGGAATTTCGGTAACCGAAAACCATTCTAATTTTCCCTCTGATGATTCGTTAAAACCACATTGCCCATTTTTATATCCAAAAACAAATAATATTATTCCTTCTTCTGCAACCACATCGATCATAATCGTTCCGCAAAAATCGAGTTTGTCGCAACTAATCCCCGATTCCTCAAACAACTCCCGTTTTGCGGCAGTTATGATGTTCTCATGCCGTTCAATATGCCCGCCAAGTCCATTCCATAACCCGGCGTTAATCTTTTTATCCAATGCCCCTTTTTGCAAGAGCACTTTTTCATTGTTAAAGACGAAAATAATAGTGCGAGGAACGACATGATAGCGGTCTGGAATGAGCTTTTGAGGAGTTGAGGTCATTTGTATAATCCCTATTAGTTATTGACTCATGGGGATGCAATTATTAACTGAGAAACATAGGAACGCCCATAAAATCGCGTACTTTGGGTCGGTAGTTTTCAATATCGTAGAAACTTGTTACATCTACCCGTTTTTGTCCAGCCAGAACCATATTAATTGGAACGGTCGTGTACTTGCCTCCGTGTAATGCTACCAGTTTTCCTGTTTCGTTGCGGCGGATTAATTGAACTGCAAGGCTGCCATAAGACATCGCCACCATTCGGTCAAGTGAATCAGGTGCACCAGAACGCATCAGGTATCCAAGCTGCTGATACATAATATCTTGTCCTGTTAATCGCTTAATTTCTTCCGAAGCCATCTCACCAACACCACCTAACTTGCGGTGCCCAAAAGCATCTGCTTCTCCGGTCTCTACTACAAGCCCGCCCTCCATAATAGCGCCTTCGCTGATGGTCATCATGCAGTAATTTGAGGGATTATTCCTTTTATCCTCCATCAAATATTCCGCCAACCTGGTAACATCAAAAGGGACTTCCGAGATGATAGCACGATCTACATAGCTCAGATAAGCTGAAATAAGACTGGTTTCGCCCGAATTTCTACCAAAGAGTTCAACTATTCCAATTCTTTCGTGTGAACCAACAGAAGTTCTCATGTTGGTTATAAAATCAACTGATCTGGTGACAGCTGTCGAAAAACCAATGCAATAATCGGTACCAAAAACATCATTATCCATTGTTTTTGGAATGCCCACTACCGGGAAGTTTTCTTTATTAAGTCTTACTGAGAAACTCAGAGTATCATCGCCACCAATAGTCACCAAAGTATCAATTCCTAGATGTTCCAATACCTTTAATACATAATCGGTGTAATCCATTGTTCCATCATCACCAACTTTTTTCCCATACTTTGAGTTTTTCAAGAAATCAGGGATCGCTGATGCTTTTACGCGTTGAGGGTTGGTTCTGGACGTATGTAAAAATGTTCCGCCGGTACGGTCAATCTTTCGCACATCTTCTTGCAGCAAGCTATGCGCATAATACTCATGGGTTGACGGCTCATCAAGGTTGTATTGCAATAATCCACCCCAGCCTCGACGGATGCCAACCATTTTGTATCCGACTTCAAAAGCGTTCATAGCAACCGCTTTCATAGCAGGGTTCAGTCCTGGAACATCACCTCCACCAGTTAATATTCCAATTGTTTTCGACATTTGGTTCTCCTTCAAAAAAAGATAAAACCCGCTTCTTTAGCGAGATTGTTTTTCAATTATGGGAATTACCAGCTGAATTTCAGAACCCTGATCTTCAGTTGAATCAATTTTCAATGAGCCACCCAGCAAAGTTGCTCTTTCCTGAAGTAATTTTAATCCCAAGCCAACTGTATCTTTCAAAACAACAGGGTCAAATCCCTTGCCGTTATCGCGAATATTTACTTTGGCAACTTCATTTTCAACCGCGAAATTAACGCCAATTTTTAACTTGCTAGTATTGTCCATGTTATGTTTCAAAGCATTTGAAAGTAATTCTTGTATCGCCCGAAATAAGAAAACTTCAATGTGTGATTCGAATCTGCGGTCTGAACTTGGAAAAACAGCGTTAATTTCAACACCGGTCTGTTCCTTAATTCCGCTAACATATTTATTCAAAGTCATAATTAAACCTAAATCATCTAAACTCATTGGGCGTAATTCTGCAATGTATGTTCGGATCTTTTGAAAAGTGTTCATCGCTGAGAGTTTTAATTTATCCAGTTCTTCTTTTGCTTTTAAAGGGTCTATTTCATACATCCGCGTTGCAATTTCAGCTTGAACAATAAAATTGGATAGGGCTTGAGCAGGACCGTCATGCATTTGCCTGGACAGTCGCTGACGTTCGGCTTCCTGGGCTTCAAGAAGCATCACTAAGGTACTTACACCGTCCTCATGTTCTGCCGAATCGTTTAACAATTTTGGTTGAGATTGGGAAAATGTAATTACTCGTTCTAACAAATTCTGATAATTCGTCATCGAGTTTTTTTGTTCATTAAGTTTATCCAGCTGCCCACGCATCACCAACAGACGTTGCTGAGCATCCATGGCTGAATTGTATGCTGACCTTATGGATTCCTTTGACATTTTCTCTGAGTCAGTTTGAAGCAACTGTAATTGAGCTGTAATTGTCGCCTTTTTTTGCGTCAATCGACCTAATTCACCCTGGCTTTGATCCAATTTTGTTGTAATTTCGGCCAATGCTTGTTTGGTTGATTCATTCTCAGAATTAATCTGAGAAATAAAATCTACAGAATCTGGCTCAGCTCGAAGAGATAAAGTGTCCATTATTTGCTCCCTGGATTGTCACTTCCCAAGATTAACTTTTCAAGTATAGCATGATTTTTTATTGTCATAACTTCACAACAAAGTTACTTTTGCGCTTCACCCACCACTTTGCCCAATATAACAAACCGAATTGGATAATTGGTAAAACTAGATAAAACGAAATTGAATCGACGTAACCAATACCAGAATTTCGAGGGCTAAAATATATCAACCAAATAATGCTATACAGCATAATGCACACAGTAAAAACAACCATCTCTCCTCTATTATTCCACCGATCGTTGATGACTTTTAGACCAAAAAACAATCCTGGTAATAATAAAATTAAATTATCAGACGCTGATGGTAAACCAATCCACTGAATTACAATAATTGTCAAGAATACAAACCACAAAAAATATTTGTAACTTTTTCTTTTTGTAAGAATAGCCTCAACAATAAGTATCAAGCTAAATATTATTGTAAAAGTTATTGCAAACCTTTGCCCAACGTTTCCCCAAATTATCCTTAGAGAGGAGCTAAAATTCACATAGGAAAAGGAAGAAACTGAAATCAATAATTGATTTATAAATTGCAAAGCCCAATCTGGTTTAATTAAAAATGAAAAGCCAGACAGGAGAATTAATGACCCCGCGAAATATTTAATTGCCAGGTATCGTTTATTAGCTACCAAATACCACAGAATAATTATTCCTATCAAAAAAGTATATTGAATCTCCAAAACAAATCCCGTTAGCAATATACCTGCAATTTCATCTTTTTGATCCCGGATAGCAATTAGCGCTCCAATTAGCAGCACTGTCATCAATATCATCAGGTTGCCATCTACCACTGCCCTAATGGAATGGTAGAAGGTTGCCGTAAACACAAATAATAAGATTTTTATGCGGAAATTTGGTTTCCAATCTGCGATATTCAGGCTTAACCACCAGATAAGTACAACTAAGATTTCGAGAAACAACATCCAGGAAGCTCTTGCTATTGCATAACTTTTTATTAGACCAAATGGCAAAAACAGGAGAAGTGAAAAATACGGATAAACAAAACGGAATTCATATTCACCCGCCATTGCCGGACGGTTATACGCACTTTCCTGGATTTTATATAATACAGATTCTGAGTAAGGATCGCTATTATCAGTAATGACAGCTCGTGTTGCAATCCATTGGGTCTGGAAATATTTTCCACCTGAATAATTCAAAGTATAAAAATAATTAGCAAAAAATAGCCCGACAAGGGTTAGTAGCACTACTGAGGTAATTATTATGTTCCTGATTTTTAGATAACGGTTAATCAAACGAACTCCAGAGAGTTTTGATTATCATTATAATTGAACAAATAGGAAAAATTAGGCTTATACAAATCCATGACATTGATTGCATTCTTGAGTGAAAATCATCTTTGGATGGGAATTATTATTCCGAAAAACGGTTCCAATGAAGAACAATATTCTGTTTAAATTGGCGTTTCCCCTCAAAAAAATTTCAGAGAAAACTATTTAACAATTTCTATTTTCGACTAAACTCTCTTGAATAATTTAATTTTTCAGAGTTTTCGGGAATAAACTCGGTGGTTTTTATAAGGTTGACCACCCACACTGATCAAATCTTTACGCATTTGAACCGCTGTCTCGGCTACCTGGGTTAATTCTCCATGGACAAACCCAAAATCCTTCATAGTTTTTTCCATCTCGTAATATAACAACGCGTTTCCACCTCTGCCGTGATATTCAGGTAATACACCTGCGCCATTTAATGAGAACCATTTTGTTTTACGCATTTCCAATAAAATATCAATTATGGCAAAAGGAGTAATTCTGCCATTATGCCGTTGCAGAGCTGAAGTGATGTCAGGAAAAGCTAACAGAAAACCAACAACATCATTATTGTAGGTAATAATTTTGATCAATCTGTGATCCAGAACTTGAACCAGGTTTTTAACGAGTAAATCAACCTCTCGGCTTGACAAGGGATAATACTCCCAATTATTTACAAATGTTTTGTTATAGGCTATTCCCAATTTACCAGCCCAATTCTTAATCATTTCCCGCTTATTTGTGAAACTATGCACTTTAAATGTTCCCCTATCTTTTACTCTTCTGGCAACTTCTCGAACTCTTTCAGGAATATTAAATTTGTCAGAATGTAAATAACAAGAAACAAAATCTACTTCTTTTTTAAAGCCTATATTTTCTAACAATTTTGAATAATATGGAAAGTTATAATTCATCATCGTCATCATTTGCCGATGATCAAACCCTTCAACGAGAACTCCATACCCATCAAACGCCGATAACCCTTTTGGTCCTACCATTTCAACCAGGTTTTGCTTTTTGCACCACTCAAAGGCTTTATCAAACAAACTGGTTGCAACTTCCTGATCATCAATCGAATCGAATAAATAAAACTGCCCTTTCATAACCTGATGGTATTCATTGAAGGGATTGTTGACAAAAGCTCCCAATCTTCCAACCACCTTCCCATTTCTTTTTGCTACCCAAAATGCGCCATCGGAATGCTCATAAAAAGGGTGTTCAACTTTGTTCAACATCAATTTAATGTCATTAATAAATGGGGGGCAGAAATTCTTTTCCCCTTTATATAGATCATACTGAAATTGAACAAACGCTTTTACTTGGGGTTTTGATAATAAATCAATTTCTTCAATGGTTACCATCATTCCTCTATAGTCATAATTAGGTTATTTGTAAAAGCAGTATACACCGAAATTTTAACCTGAATTTCCGACTGAGTTTTTGTACATTGCCTAACCCTTGTTATAATTTCCAAGGATTACGAATAAAAATAATTCAGGAGTAGAACATGGAAAAATTTATAATTGAAGGCGGACATCCACTGCATGGTGAAGTTACCCCCGGTGGCAACAAAAACGCTGCACTGCCCCTAATGGCTGCCTGTCTATTAACCTCAGAACCAGTGATACTTCATAATGTCCCGGACATTCAAGATGTTCACACGATGCGAAAACTATTCATGAGTCTTGGGGTGGAATTTACCGAAATCTCTACACATGACTGGAAAGTTCAAGCCAAGAATCTGAGACCCGCTGACCTTGATCCCGATTTGTGCAGAAAAATTCGGGCATCCATTCTTCTTGCCGGTCCAGTGCTAGCCAGAATCGGAAACCTTGAACTCCCTCCGCCTGGTGGCGACGTCATTGGACGCCGCCGAGTGGATACCCACATGCTGGCTTTGGAAAAACTTGGTGCTAGCATCAAATTCGATCGTAATTTTGTTTTAGAATGCAAAAAGCTGAAAGGTGCTGATATTCTCCTTGACGAAGCAAGCGTTACCGCTACCGAAAATGCTGTAATGGCATGTGTACTTGCAAAAGGTACCTCAATACTTAGAAATGCGGCCTCTGAGCCCCATATTCAAGAACTTTGTCAAATGCTTAATTCAATGGGTGCAAATATATCAAATATCGGCTCTAATACACTTGTTATAAATGGCGTTAATAAATTACACGGAACTGAATTCACGATTGGTCCAGATTATCTCGAAGTGGTCAGTTTCATTGGCGCAGCCGCGGTAACGCATGGTGAAATTACAATCAAAAATGCCGGGAATAAATACTTGAATATGATCAAACTGGTGTTTGGCAGGCTGGGTGTTACCTGGCACGAACAGGGTGACGACTTGTTTGTTCCCGCAAAACAACGCCTCACTATCGAACCAGACCTCGGAGGCGCAATACCAACTATAAATGTCATGCCCTGGCCAGCATTTCCCACAGATTTGATGAGTATTGCAATTGTGGTAGCCACCCAAAGCAATGGCACTTCCTTGTTTCATGATTGGATGTATCCTTCAAGAATGTTCTTCACAGATAAACTGGTCGGAATGGGAGCACAGATTGTATTGTGTGATCCCCACCGATGCATGGTACAAGGACCTACCCAACTCTCTGGAGAAAAAATGGAAAGCCCGGATATAAGAGCCGGCATGTCTCTTGTATTAGCAGCGTTATCTGCAAGCGGTATATCTACGATTCGTAATGTTGCCCAAATTGATCGCGGTTATGAAAAGGTGGAACAAAAACTTCAGAATCTCGGTGCAAAAATTGAAAGACAAAAAGAATAATAATAAATCTAAAATTATAAAAAATAGACCTTTCAACGATCCGAAAGGTCTATTTTTATTCTTTTATTATCTATTTTTCAGAAGAGACAGTTTCCAGAAACTGATCAACTACCATACGAATGTTAGGTTCTGGGAGTGCGCCAACCTGTTTATGTACTATTTTTCCGCCGCTGATAAACAACATTGTCGGAATTCCCTGAACGTTGAACTTCATAGCATTTTCTGAGTTTTCATCAGTGTTCACTTTTGCTACAACAAGCTTGCCCGCGTAATCTTTGGCAATTTTATCTAGAATTGGGGCAACCATTTTACAAGGTCCACACCATGGCGCCCAGAAATCAACGATCACCGGTAAAGTAGATTGCAAAACTGTTTTTTCAAAGAGCGCATCAGTTACATGAATAGGTTCTGTATACATCGTTTTCTCCAATTGATTTTGTACTATTTTACATTCCTATTATAAATATTTGATATTAATACTATTAACTATTTATTCACGTTTAAAATCTACGAATCGATACCCCACACCCCGTTCGGTAAGAATATACTTCGGATTGGCAGGGTCCTTCTCTAACTTTTGTCTCAAATAGTTCACATATAACCGTACATAATGAGGTTCATCTCGATATTCGTAACCCCAAACTTTTGCCAAAATCTGATCGTAGGTCATCACCCAACCGGCATTTTTCACAAGATGATAAAGCAATCGATATTCTGTCGGTCTTAGTTTAACTAACTCACCGTCAAGCCGAATTTCCCTTCTTCCGAAGTCTATCTTTAGATGCTCATCAACAGAGATTACTTCTTCTCCACTGGTTGACGATTGATCAGCACGTCTCAATACTGCCCGAACGCGACTAACCAATTCCCGTGGACTAAAAGGTTTTGTTACGTAGTCATCAGCCCCCAATTCCAAACCTTTTACGCGATCTTCCTCTTCCCCTTTAGCAGTTAGCATGATTACAGGTACAGTACTAACCTCACGAACTAAATGCAGTACTTCAAATCCATCAATATCAGGCAGCATCACATCCAGGAGGACAACATCAGGCATTTTATCCCGCAATAAAGCCACAGCTTGCATCCCCTTAAAACATTCGATAACCTGGAAACCATCATGTTCGAGGTTTAATCGGATGAATCGAACCATTCTCTCTTCATCATCTACTACCAGGATTTTTTTATTGCGGAACGTCGAATCAACCATGAAACTCATTCCCTTACAAAGCTAATAATATCTTCTTCTGAACCTGGCAATATCTCAATAAATGAAATTCGGTTGGTCGGCCAAATTACTGATGTAACATTGGCTTCCAAATAGGGTAAATCCTTCCCGTCACGCCGTCTGGGGCTTCTAATCAACATCAAAGTATCTGTATTCTGGGGAAGTTCTTCAACTTCTCCAAGAACGGGGTCTTCGTTTAACATATGAACGACAATTGTTGGCATGTAGTAACCTTGTCTATTTGATGATCAAAACCTGGATTTTGAGTTTGCCTAATGCAATCACATCACCGTGGTTTATGGGATAATCCACATGGGGAACAATTTTTTGCCCGTTTACACGAGTTCCGTTCGAAGATCCAAGATCGGCAACTACAACTTCTCCGTTAATAATTCTCAAGGCTGAATGTAGCCTTGAGACACCTAGTGTGAAAGCATCAAAAGGTGAAAGGTCAACATCAGGTAAAATCGGTTGCCCCTCAATTGCTCTCCCTAAAGTAAATTCGTTTCTCTCAGCTAAATGTAAGACCTGCGCACTGTCAACCAGATGAAGTGAAATAGTGGGTATGGCACTTCGAACTGGCGTTTTTCGACCGCCAACATCAGGTATTTCTGCAGTATAGGATAATGTATCCGTCGTCGTCCGCTGGATCGTCCTGGTGTTGAGGATATCGAGTGAAACCAACTGAGTTCCACATTCACTGCAGAATAAAGCCCCTGGCAGCTCTTTATGTTGACAATTTGGGCAAAGTATCATGTTATCCTCTTTTCAGGCGCTGGTAATTGTAGTAAAGCACGTGTACCATATTTTAGTCTCTTTATACCATCTTCGCTATAGTTTTGTTCAGTTTTAATGTTTTCAGCTTCGTTAAGTACCTCTTTGGCAAAGGGAATATTTCCCTGTCCGATTAGGCTGGTTGCCACATAAGTTAAGCGCCTAACTGCATCGATTACATTCCCATTTTCAACATCAGTTTTAGATTTTTCCTGCATTTGATAGAGTGTAATTTTTGACAATGCCTGAACAATTTCTTGTGGAATAGTATTTTTTTCAAAATTGTCCATTACCGGAAGATTTAGAGTGACATCTTCCACAAAGGCATCGTCTTTACCATCACCCAATAGAAACCTGATTTTTCCGCTAATTAACGACCAGTCTGATTGGCCTTTATCAAACTTTGGTAATTCGAAGGCAAAAATAAACGATGATTGTTTTTCCTTAAGAAGACCTCCTAATTGTATTACATTTTCAATTGGTAATTGTACCGTCTCGGGGTCCAATTTAAAACAAAACTCAATTTTTGTTTTCTCTAAATTATTTATTTCTAAATTCATACTATGTGCAACTGTAGTTTTCATTGTGTCCAGAGTTAACAACAATAACCTGGATATATCGAACAGATTCTTCACATAATACGCACAACCTCCCGTAATGCTTGTTACTCGATCCAAAAAACTGTCGTTCCAGTCATTACCAAAACCCAAAGCGCTAATACGTATATTTTTTTCAGCCGACAATCGGGCAAGTTCTATACATCGTTCTTCATCACCGTATGTGTGTCCATCCGTCAATAACAACAAGTTCGGTAAATAAGCTGAGTTTTGTCCTTGCCATAAAAGATCAATCCCGGCTTTTAATCCGCGATAAATTTCCGTCCCCCCAGACGGCTGAATATGACTTAATTTTTCAAATATCGTATTTTTATCGTATGACGATGTCGGAGCAACAACAATTTCAGCCTTATCATTAAATGTTACGACAGATATCAGGTCGACATTACGTAACTCGGAAATTAATTGGCGTAAATTTTGTCGAACACTGTCCAGACGCTCTCCCTTCATCGAGGTGGAACGATCTAGAACAATGCAAAGATGGCTTGCTGGTGATTTGTAATCCTTGAGATTACCTGTGAATTTTACAACAAGCTTGCCGTAAATAATTTGTCGCTCATTAATTCGTGGAATTACTGGCTTGCTCAATATCCAATTTGCTTCTATTGGTTGAGAAGAATTTGATTTAAGTTTTGATTTTGAGTCATATTCTTTGCGTGTTTCTGAAACAGAGAGAACTTCATACGCACGTTGAATTTGGATGAAGATTTCAGCGTTAGCTCTACCAGAAACCGCATCTGGATGATATTTTCGCGCCAAATCAATGTACGCTTTCCTGATCTGCTCAGCGCCTGCTGAACTTTCAACTCCTAAGATTGAGTAATAGTTCTCCCCCATTCCACTAACCTACATCCCCTGAGATGTGCAAAGAATCACGCTTATATTATCTGGACCGCCATTTTTGTTTGCTAACTCGACCAATTCATGGCAGGCAATCGTAACATCCGTATTCGTGGTAACAATACGATATATTTCATCATCTGAAACCTGTCCCCATAATCCATCCGTACACAAGAACAAATATCCACCTCTCGGAAATTGAAAAGTTTGAATATCTGGTTTTACAGGATCATTTTGCCCTAAAGCTCTCAACAAAACATTTCTTTGCGGATGGGTTAACGCTTCAGCCTCTGTGATCTCCCCAATTTCCACCATCCGTTGTACTAATGAATGATCTTTTGTGATCTTCTGAATGCGCCCATCTGAATAAATAAAGTAGGCTCTGCTATCTCCAATGTGCGCCACTGATATTTGTTCACCCAGCATCAGCGCACATGTAAATGTTGTTCCGCCACCAGGAGCATACCTTAAGACTGACCTTTGCGCATCAGCTACAGCGTTTTGTAAAGTTTCCTGGATACTTTCATCGATTGGTTCACGGTGAAGTTCCAGAAATCTGATATAAATTCGGTTTAGGAGATATTTTGCGACTACCCTGGCAGCAACACCCGAAGCTACTTCTCCATTCTTATGCCCACCCATGCCATCTGCAATAATGCAAATTCCAAATGGAAGATCATTTGTCCCCTCGCCTAATATACTACTGAGAGTAAAAAGGGTGTCTTCGTTATGGTCTCTTTGCATTCCCACTGATTGTCCACTACCAATAATAAATTGGGGGGGTTTTAAATCAACTGATTCTTTTGAAACACTTTCCAGCTGATCATCAGATAAAGGAGTCGTATGAATTGGCGCATTATCATTTATTTTTGCAGTTTTTTTGGGGAATAATTTCGTAAAAATTCGTTGCACTAATCCCTCTTTTCTCTTAGGCAGTGAATGCATATAATGTCATATCGGAGGAACCGATATAAATCAGGTCGTTCATTGCGATTGGCGTACCGGTTATTGCCCCACCAGTGGAGTACTTCCAAATTTGTCTGCCAGTTTTTTGGTCAATTGAATAGAATGATCCATCCGCAGAACCAAAATATAGAGCATCTTTATAAGCCAATGGAGATCCACTAACTTGGTGATCACTTTTAAAACGCCAAATCTCACGTGCGCTCGATTTTTCAATGCAATAAAGGAATCCATCCGCTGATCCAATAATAATATTTCCATCAACACTAATTGGATTGGTTACAGAGCCTTTTCCCATCCTGAATCGCCAAATTACCCAGCCATTTCTGGCATCAAGCGCATAGAGATTGGCATCGACAGAGGCAAAATAGACTATGCCATCGGTTACTATTGGAGATGAGGTAATTGGTCTTTTTGCCCAGAAGCGCCATTTTACCTGCCCTCTATAATCGGCGCAAACAAACTCATTTGCTTCGGTCCCAAAATAAATTAAATCCGAAGTAAGGAATGGTGTTGAACGCACCGCTCCTTCGGCATGGATTGACCAACTCTTTTGATAAGTAGCCATGTTAATCGCGTAAAAATTAAAATCGTCAGAACCAATAAAAATATGTCCTTCGGCGGTTTTTGGAGAACACCGAATAGGTCCGCCTGTTGGATAATCCCAAATTTCTTTACCGGTGGCCGATTGCAATGCATAAAGCTTGCCATCTTCACTCCCAAAAAACAGGTTCCCATTTACATAGAGCGGTTTTGAAATTACGCCACCATCAACTGCATGTTTCCATTTAAATTCCCCTTTCGCAGCATCAATAGCATATAGGTTATTATCATACGCACCAACATAAACGGTGTTTCCTTCAACAATTGCGGAACCTCTAATCTCATCTTCACATTTAAACGTCCAAACTGGTTTTACAATTTGTGCTTGAACCACTAATTTTCCAGAAGCGACTTTTGAAAGTGCTCCTGTTTTCTGCGCAAGTGCAATGAGCGCCATTTTAATCTCAGTTACAAACTGAAACCGATCTTCGGGTTTATAAGATAACGCTTTGGTAACAATTGAATCAACCTCTGCTGAAACATTCGGATTTAGCAAACGTATTGGGCGATCTGCGAAAGAAAACGGTGCTTCCAAACGGGGATCACGTCTGGTAAGCAAATGATGCATGGTTGCCCCCAATGCATAGATATCCGTTTGGAAAGTAGCTTCACCACGATACTGCTCAGGTGGTGAGTACCCTTCAGTTCCAATCATTGTCCCTTTTTGACCGGATTTAAAGATTTTTGCAATGCCAAAATCAACGATCACAATATGATTTTGCTGATTGACCATCAGGTTTTGGGGTTTTATATCTCTGAAAATGATGGGTTCTGGTTTGTGTGTGTGCAGGTATTCTAAAACATCACATACTTCAATAGCCCAGAGGATCACCTGATCCTCTCGTATAGGATCAAGGGTGCTTTTTAGTATTCCTTCAAGATCTTTACCGAAGATCAATTCCATAACAAGATACGACCGCTCGTCATGTGTGAAAAAATCGAAAATTCTGGGAATTGCCGGATGATTTAGAGTAACCAGAATATTGGCTTCCCGCTCAAAATTCTTTACAATCGTCTCACGAATTACCGTATCCGGGCTTTGATTGATCATTTCCTTCACAGCGACAAGTTTAACAACATTCGGAAAATGGAGATCCCGTGCTCGGTATACTGAACCCATCCCACCGATACCAATTACGTCTTGAATTTGGTAACGGTTGGTTAATATGGTCCCTGAGGAAAGTTGAAGGTAACCCCCGGATTCACTATCTAATGGATGTGTAATGGATTTTGTATCCAGGGTTTCCTCCGGTCAATCTAAATATTTGCATTATCTTAAAATTATATACATCTTTATGATTTAATCCAACTAACAAATGTGTTGGATTCATGGAATTACTGAAATCAAGTATTCACCAGCCGCCCAACCCTGGCGCAATTCATCATAGGGCGCGGTTAATTGCCACCATGAATAATTCCCTGTTTGGATTGGACCCCCAATGACTTTAAATACTTCTGATTCGCTTGCAATAAAATTGACATCCGATTCAGTTCCCGGATTTTCCCTTATCCTTAGCCCATTGCCGCCAGTCCCACTGATCTGAACATAACTATTAATAGGAAACTTTTCGCCTGAAACAGGGTTGAGCGTCGGTGTGCTTGTAGGGAAAATAACCAGGAAGGAATTATCTATTGTGGGAATTCCAAAAGCTGGAAGCACGGTTAATTGGGCTTGTGGAGTCAACGATAAGTTTTCGTTATAATTCGCTCCAATAAGGTAAAGAACTAAATATCCAACTCCGACAACAAAGAAGACCAAACCACCTATTATTATCAAAAGATCAGGTTTTTGAGCTTTCATAATCAACCGGGAAAAATAAAAAAGGCTAATCCAAGAATAATATAAACCCCAAACAGCCCCACACCTTCCAACCAGTTTGTCTCTCCATCTGCAGACACAAAATAACACAATAGAACTGCTGCCCCTAACGCAGATAATTCAAAAGGATTAAAAACCAAGGTTAAGGGGTTTCCTAACAGCAGACTAACAAATACTAAGACCGGGGCAACAAATAACGCAATTTGTAGTGATGAAGAAACCGCGATTTCCATACTAAGATCCATTTTGTTTTTATACGCCACAGTGATTGCAACGAGATGTTCAGCCACATTACCTATAATTGGAACCAGGATTATGCCGAGGAAGAATTCAGATATCCCTGATTGAGCAACCACAGTTTCCACACTCCCAACCAGCAACTCGCTCAACACAACAATTCCAGCCGTACTTAACGCTAAGAAGATAAGAGCTTTTTTTATTGACCATTGATTGTGGTGGTTATTTTCGATAATTGGTTCTGCTTCTAACGGGGAAATCGCTGTTAATTTTAATGTGAAAATAATTCCCAGAATGTATAGAATGATCATCACCCCAGCTACGGATAAACTGAGAATTTCAACTCGTTGATCAATACCGCTTGCTGTTGAATGACTGAACAGCGAAGGAATGACTAAACCAACAATTGCAATTGTCAACAAAATTGTGCTGTTAACAGTATGCCTACGATCAAATTTCTGAATTCCGTTCTTTACACCGCCAACGATGATTGATAATCCAAGCACAAATAAAAGATTGCCAATTATTGAACCTGTAATCGAAGCCTTTACAAGTTCAAGTAAGCCTCTTTTTATTGCAAATAGGGTAATAATCAATTCTGCCGCGTTTCCCAACGTGGCATTGATAAGTCCTCCAAGCTTTGCACCTGTATGTACTGCAATATTCTCTGTTGCCTGTCCGATCAAACCAGCTAGCGGAATTACGCCAATCGCAGATAACGCAAAGACCCAGGTTTCTCCCCAATCAAGCCATTTAGCCAATAATGCTAATGGGAATGCAATAAGCAATAACTGGATTGGTTGTTTTTTGAAAAAGGTCATTATTTTTTTCATTTCAAAAATTATAATCGAAACCTTCAAAACCCCAGATGTTATAATGAAATTATGGTTGTAACTGATCTTAAAGATAGAATCCTTAATGGGCGATATAAACTTTTACATTCATTAGGGCAAGGCGGTATGGCGCTTGTTTTTGACGCCCATGATCAACTGCTCGAACGTGCAGTCGCGATTAAGCTGCTACGACAAGATTATTCAGGAATTCCTGGCTTCAGAGATCGCTTTCTTCAGGAAGCCCGCTCAGCGGCCAACTTAAGTCACCCGAACATTGTAGCAATTTATGATTTTGGTATCGATTCAGGGGAAATTTTTATTGTCATGGAATTGGTTAAGGGCTTGGATCTTAAATCAACAATTCAAACTGGCGAGTTATTTTCCTTAGAAGAGAGTTTGGATCTGGGAATCCAGATTTGTAGTGGTCTTGGGTACGCCCACCGTGCAGGAATTATTCATTGTGACGTGAAACCGCAAAACATCATCATCACCAAGGATAAAATCGCGAAAATCACCGATTTTGGCATCGCGAGAGCATTGTCAGGCACAGAAAGTACGGACTCACCCGATGTCGTGTGGGGTTCGCCTCAATACATGGCTCCAGAAATGATTAATGGAGGAATTCTTACCCCCCAGGCTGATGTTTATTCAATTGGAGCTGTCATATATGAGCTTTTTACCGGACTTCCACCATTTGACGGTGAGTCCGTGACAGAAATAATGGAAAAACAAAAATACACAACCCCAAAATCAATTAAATCCATGATTCCGGATTTCCCTGAAGAACTTGATATCGTTATCAATAAAATCCTTTCAAAAGAACCGTCAATGCGATATCGCACTGCAGATCAGCTGGGAAACGTGCTCACCACAATCAAAAACCATCTTGGTTTCTCCTATTCCGGTACCAACGGAATTCCGAACACTTCAAGCACAGAATTTCAATCTCCCCCGCCAATTTCATATGAAGATTCACCGGTGTTTTTTCATAAATATAAGACAGACTGGGGGATGGTAGGGATCGAATTATTATGCCTGTTAATGGTTGGAGGTTTAATGCCCTTCTGGCTGTTTGTAATTTACTTTATTCGCCCACTCTTGAGATAAACATGACCATAAAGATTTCAGCTTCAATTCTTTCTGCAGATTTTACCAATCTGGAAAACCAAATTCGACAGTGTGAAGATGGTGGAGCAGATTCGATTCACATTGATGTTATGGATGGGCATTTTGTCCCCAATTTAACGATGGGACCTTTTATCGTAGAAACCTGTAAACGGATAACCTCCCTTCCACTTGACTGCCATCTGATGATAGAAAAGCCAGAGCGGTTACTAGATGCATTCGTGAGCGCTGGTGCCAATTCCATCACTATTCATCCAGAGAACAATCCAGGTGTAATTGAGAGTCTCAAACACATTGAAAGTTGTGGGTGCCTGCCCGGGATGGCAATCAACCCTGCTACAACCCTAGAAGAGGTCCTCGAATTGCTTCCCTACACAAAACTCGTTTTGATTATGACCGTGAACCCGGGGTATTCAGGACAGGGATTTATGCCAGAAGTTGTTGAAAAGATAGCCAAGATGAAGAATTTGACCCACAATTACCCCAATATCCAATATATCCAGGTTGATGGTGGCATAAATCAATCAACAATCAAAAAAGTTGTCAATGCGGGGGCTAATTGTTGTGTAGCGGCTACAGCGATATTCAAAAATCCAGGTGGTATCGTTGAGGGAATTAGGATCTTGCGCAATTGCTTGATTTAAAACAAAAATTACGGTATCGCCCGTAATTTATTGTTAATCTTCAATCTATTTATTAATTACTTTTTACCATTGTTCGAAGGCATTTGGTACAAACGGTATATTGCACCGGTCGTCCATTTACCATGATCGTAGTCTTCTGCAAATTGGGTTTGAATGTCCTGTTTGTTGATCGCAATGAAAAACTTCGATTATGACCAAAAGTTGTAGATTTACCACAGAATGAACACTTTGCCATTTTGTTTCCTTTCCTTACCAATCAAACAAAAATTAGGTACAATACGAGTTGCTATTTTCTAACCGGCTCAAATTTTATCACGAATCGTATCTTTTATCAATGCAATTTGTTATACCTAAGAAGGACAATTTATTATGACTCCTGCTACAGTACCAGGAAAAATCTATGTTTCTCACCGGGCGATTTCCTCCATAACCAGCGAATCAGCATTATCTTCTTATGGTGTAGTTGGTTTATCCGCCAAAAACCTTGCAGAAACCATAACATCAGTTCTCACTAAAGATCCTAATCGTGGGGTTGACATTAGCTTTATAAACAGCGAAGTTGTGCTCGATGTTTTCATCGTTGTGGAATACGGCACCCGTATTAAATCAGTAGCCATTAGTGCCGCTGAAAACATTAAATACAAAATTGAGAAAGCGACTGGATTGATCGTTAATACTGTAAATATCCACGTTCGTGGTCTCCGCATCAGTAATACTGATTAAACCAATGAAATCCATCACAACTCAACCAACAAAGACAAGTGAACCCATGAATGATTCCAAAAAGCAAGTCTATTCCATTAATGGTCAAGAGCTAAAACATCTGGTCGAAGCCTCGTTGCAATGGATAAAAACCAATCAACAATTAATAAACAGCTTGAATGTTTTTCCAGTACCTGATGGTGACACTGGTACGAATATGTTGTTAACAATGCAAGCTGCTTGCAATGAAGTGATCAATTCAACCGAAACCAACATTGGTAAAATGTCTAAAGATATTGCGCAAGGGGCTTTGATGGGAGCGCGTGGTAACTCAGGGGTAATTCTTTCACAAATATGGAGGGGTTTTGCCCGCGCTTTAGACTCCTTTCCAGAAATGGACGCCCAACTTTTCTCGCGCGCATTATCTGAAAGCCGGAATACTGCGTACAAAGGGGTTGTCCGACCTGTTGAAGGTACGATCCTGACGGTTATAAAAGATGTCGCGACCGCGGTTGAAACTTCTGTGGGCAAAACTACAGATTTACGCGAAATCCTTGCTGATGCAGTTCATGCAGCCGATGAATCAGTAGAATACACACCTGAATTATTACCAATTTTAAAAACTGCTGGTGTAGTTGATTCAGGCGGAAAAGGATTGTTTTTCCTCCTTGAAGGAATGTTGAGAAAAATAAATAACGAGTCACTTGATTCTTCAGAAGTTGTATTGCAAAGTATTTCCATGATGAATTTAAAGGAAACATTGGAAGCTGTTGAAGAAGGTCAGGATGTTGAGGTTGTAGTCGATTTTGTTCCGAAAGGCAATTTTGATCTGAATTCTTTTTATAACGATCTCTCCACCATCGGTACTTCAATTCAAGTTGGCGAGGGTGATGGCATGTACCGCATGCACATTCATGTAGATGTCGCTAAACAAAATGCGCCTCTCGAGTATGTGTCAAAGATCGGAACGTGGTCAAAAGTAGCGATGGAAAACCTCCAGTTACAAATGGGTGCTACTGGTAAAAGCGATTCGGGGTTTACTCTAAACGAATTCAAACCAGGTTCAATCGCAGTAATCACAGTTTCACCTGGGCAGGGAATCTCTCGGATTTTCGCCAGTTTGGGTATTGCAGCGATCGTTGAAGGTGGACAATCAATGAATCCGAGTACTGAGGAGATTCTGAAGGCATTTGAAAACCTCCCCACTGATCAAATAATCATTCTGCCGAATAACAAAAATATAATTCTTGCTGCAGAAAACGCCAAAAACCTGAGCGTAAAAAATGTTAGAGTGGTAAATTCTGTGAATATCCCGCAAGGACTGTCAGCCTTGCTTCGGCTTGACCCGGATGGCGATTTGGATGAAATTCATAAGGAAATGGTATCCGCTCTTGATGAAGTTGACTCTGGCGAAATTACCACTGCTACCAGGACCGTAAAAATTGATGGTGTTGCTGTCAAATCAGGGCAGTTTATTGGATTGCTTAACGGAAAACTTGTTGTAAGTGGCAATAACGCTTCTGCGGCAACGATTGCACTCCTTGCCAAAGCCGACATGGCTTCAAAAGAACGCGTTACTTTATTTACCGGCAACAACATCTCGAGCGATGAAGTAAAGTTAATTTGCGATGAGATCCAAAAAAAATACCCGAGTCACGAAGTGGAAATTCACGAAGGTGGTCAACCTCATTATCAGTTCCTGATCTCCCTGGAATAAAATGCTCAGATACGCTATTATTACTGACAATGCTGTCCAAGGAATTAATGATTCCCCGCTGGACAGCATCAGTTTTTAACGATCGATCATAGCTACCCCCTTGAAACCAAATCAACACTTTCTGATAATGTTATTTTGTACCCATCGCTTCCCTTAAGCTATGATTCGCCAATAGAATTACCTTCCAATGAATCTTTAAAACAATTGATCATTGGTGCAAACCCACTCTATGATGAAGTATATTTAATCCTCTCAGCAGGAAATTTGTCCCCCTTACTTCCGATTCTTGATGAATTTATCATAAAGAACAAAGGGCGCGCAAATTATCACTTGATTGATTCAGAAACATTGTCCGCAGGGCAGGGATTTTTGGTTAATAAGACTATTAAATTGATTCAAAATAATATCCCGCCTCAAAAGATAGAAGAGGAAATCAGAAAAGCTGTTCCACAAATCTACACTCTACTTTGCTCGCCAAACTTATCTTTCTTGCATTCAAATGGATTCCTTGATGCGGGGCAATTAATTACAGGCGAGCAGCACTCCATATATCCCCTGTTCTCCCTTGAAAATGGACAAATTAATTCTCTTGATAAATTAAAAAATCTGCATGGCGTTTCAGAATATCTTATAGAATTCCTTGAGGAATACGAAGCAATCAACCAATTGGTATTCATTCATCCCAGAAAGACCCTGTTGTCTCAATTTGAAGAGATTAAACAATATGCTAGTGAAAATCTTGCCATTGCGTCGTATTCGGATATTTCCGCAAATTCATTTTTATCAAATCTAATCGGCCCGGAAGGTTTTGGAATTATTTTGATTGCGTGATTTGTCCGAATTTTTTTTACTTACGGTAAAATTAATCCATGTTCAACTCAATTGAAAAAATATGCAAACTCCTTGAACTTGAAAGTCACGGAGAATACCGAGATCATTTAATAATTGGGGGTTTTGCGCGATACTTACCGAATGTTTTGCCAGTGCTCGAATCTGAAAACGTCCCTCCATCTCTTATAAAATCAATATCCGATGTTTTTAATAATTACGCCTCTAACACACCTTGGACTCGGGAGCAAAATCTTATTGCCCTGGCTAATATGATCCTGAGAGAGACTGGCCAAAAAACAACGTTAACTCGGTTGTCACCCCCACCTAAACGCGAAGTTTCGCAAAAACATTCCATAATCAACTCCGATATTATTACAAAAGAAACAAATATTTCCAGGAAAATAATTAATGAGAAGAGTCAATCTGGATCAAATTCGATTTTACAAGCAAGTCTGACCGTACTGGGTGGGATAGGCTCAACTAGAGCAGGTTTGTTTTCCCAGCTAGGAGTTCAAACGGTTGGCGATCTTCTTTATTTATTCCCAAGAAGATACGATGATTACTCCAAGCTAAAGCCAATCAATCGTCTTGAATACGGCGATGTTCTTACGATAATTGCCACAGTACAGAGCGTTTTATCCACTAAAATGCGCAATCGGGATCAATCCAGAGTAGAAATCGTTGTGAGTGATGGAACCGGCTATTTAAGGCTTGTCTTTTTCCGCGGTACAAAATACCTGCGGTCTTTTGAAACACAATTTCCCCACGGCCGTCAACTGGTAATCTCAGGAAAAGTTCAAATGTATCTTGGGCGACTTCAGATGGACAACCCCAGTTATGAGGACCTTGACAATGCCCATTTGAATACCAATGGGATAATCCCGGTTTATCCGCTGACATCAGGGTTATCCCAAAAATTGGTTCGCACCTATGTCAGTGAAGCAATCAATTACTGTGCAAACCGCATTCCTGATTATCTACCCGAGGCAATAAAAAACAAGACGGGATTAATCGATCTCCCCGTTGCACTACATCAGGTACATTATCCACAATCAATGGAACTTATGCAAAGCGCTCAATCCCGTTTGGCTTTTGATGAAATCTTCTTATTGCAATTAGGCGTTTTACAACAAAAGAAAAACTGGATATCCCAACCTGCAAAAAAATACGCCGTCTCTGAAGAAACGCATCATTCCTTTATAAACTCACTTCCTTTCACCCTTACGAAAGCCCAAAACAAGGTAATCGGTGAGGTTACCAAAGACCTTTCGTCGGGTTCGCCAATGAATCGGTTACTTCAAGGGGATGTCGGTTCTGGGAAAACTGTTGTAGCGGCATTTGCCATTATATCCATCGTTAGCAGCAATGCACAAGCTGCCGTTATGGCACCTACCAGTATTCTTGCTGAGCAGCATTTTCGAACCTTCACCACAATACTAACTAAAAATGTTAATCCGGACTTCTCACTTCAACCTGATGAAATAAAGCTGTTGACTGGAGATACTTCCCGACAGGAAAGAGAAGAAATCAAAAATGGTTTAAATGATGGCACAATCAAACTTCTGATCGGAACTCATGCATTACTTGAGGACCCAGTGCATTTTAGTAATCTCCAATTTGTGGTTATTGATGAACAGCATCGATTTGGCGTAAACCAACGTGCGCTTTTACGTCAAAAAGGACATAATCCCCATCTGTTGGTAATGAGTGCAACTCCAATTCCCCGCTCTTTAGCGCTCACCTTATATGGAGATCTTGAACTATCAATTATGGATGAGATGCCGGTTGGCAGAATCCCGGTTCAAACGCATATACTGACCCCGCTTGACCGTGAAAGAGCGTATCAAATCATCCGATCGCACATAAAACAAGGTCACCAAGCCTTTATCGTTTATCCATTAATCGAAAACGATGAAAATGGCGAAGTTAAAGCAGTCGTCGATGATTATGATGTCCTCAAAGCTGAAATATTTCCTGACCTCGAGATTGGGCTGCTTCATGGACGGATGCCCGCAGAAGAAAAAGAAAAGGTGATGACTGCATTCCATGACAAGAAATACCCTCTTTTAGTTTCAACCACAGTGATCGAGGTTGGTGTCGATGTACCCAATGCTACTGTAATGATGATTGAAGGTGCAAACCGTTTTGGTTTGGCACAATTGCACCAGTTACGCGGAAGAGTTGGCAGAAACCAGGAGCAATCGGTTTGTTTACTAATCCCAGAAAATGAAGATGCCGCAGAAAACGAACGCTTGATGGCGATGGTAAACAGCAATGATGGCTTCGTCCTTGCAGAAAAGGACCTGCAACAACGTGGTCCGGGGGATTTTATCGGATATCGCCAATCAGGATTTGCTGATTTAAAAATGGCAAAAATCACAGATATCCGCTTGATCGAAAAAGCTAGAGAAACCGCGGAAACATTATTTGCAGATGACCCTATGCTTGAAAAGCCCGAAAATGCGATATTATTACAGAAACTCAACTCATTCTGGCAATCTGACACAAGTGATATAAGTTAGGAGAATAATGGTAAAAGCAGTATTTCCGGGTTCTTTTGACCCCATACATAACGGTCACATCGATATTGCCACAAGAGCAGCAAAAGTTGTTGATCAATTGGTAGTTGCAGTGTATGACAAGCCACTCAAAAGCTTTCTGTTTTCACCAGAACTCCGAATGTCGATGGTTAAAGAAGTATTCAAAGATAACCCAAAAATCACTGTTTGCGGTTACAGCGGTCTGACCGTTAAGTTTTGTGAACAAATAGGTGCTAAGGTGATGATTCGAGGACTCAGAGTTTTTTCTGACTTTGAATACGAATTTCGCATGGCATTAGCAAATCATCGCCTCTCACCAGATGTTGAAATGATGGCATTAATCACTAGTGATGAGCATTCCTTCCTTTCTTCGACAACAGTAAGAGAAATTGCTGGTCTTGGAGGCGATATATCAACAATGGTTCCGCCCCTTGTAGCGGAAAACTTGAAATCAATTTTTGAATCCATGGGCGATGACGATAATATTGTATTTACACAGAATGTTCGTGATTAAATTGGCCCAATCCTTGCATCATTATTTAGTAATTCGGTATAATTGAAGCAGGAGTGGTTATATGGACATCTTACATCTGGTTGATCGTTTAGAAGAATTGTTTAACGAAAGTCGCCCGGTTTGGTTCACTCATAGTGTAATTGTGGACGAGGACCGCTTGCTGGATTTGATTGATCAGATGCGTATTACGATTCCTGAAGAAATAAAGAAATCACAACAACTGCTTGCTCAAAAGGACCGCGTAATGGCCCAAGCACAGGAAGAAGCGAATCGTACCATTGCCCTTGCCCGAGATAAAAGTGATAAATTGATTGAAAAAGATCCGGTTACTCAAGCTGCCCAAGCACGAGTTGACCAATTAATTGCCCAGGCTAAAGATGAATGCGAGCGCACCAAGCGCGAAGCCGATGAATATGTTTTGCAAACCCTAAGAACGCTTGAAATTGAGTTGGATAAATCGATGTCCCAAGTAAAAAACGGGATAATGGCATTGCAAATGGAAAAACAAAAAACTGAACCCCAACCGCAACCATAATTTATACATAAAAAACACCTTGGGTTTGAAAAACTTCCCAAGGTGTTTTTTTTTATTTCTTTGTTTCTTTTCTTTCTTTTGCAATTAATGTTTTAATTTTTTTAATGGTTGGGTTTTCTTTACCCATCTCAGCATGTAACGCATATTTAATAACTTCATCCATGTGTCTAACATAAATGATCTTGATGTCTTCAAGAACTTTTTTTGGTACCTCAACAAGATCTTTTTTATTTTTCTCAGGGAGCAAAATGGTTTTCAATCCAGCTCGGTGAGCGGCGAGAATTTTCTCTCGAACTCCTCCGATCGGTAATACGTTTCCGCGCAGGGTGATCTCGCCTGTCATCCCGATTTCTTTATTCACTTTACGGTCGGAAAGAGCTGAGAACAGCGCGGTCGCAATTGTAATTCCTGCACTTGGACCATCCTTGGGTATTGCCCCTTCAGGAATGTGAATATGGATATCAAGGCTTTCAAAAACCTCCGGGTCGATATTCAACGTGGCGGATCTGGATTTCAAGTATGAAAGGGCGGCTTGAGCAGATTCCTGCATTACATCCCCAATTTGACCGGTAACTTGAAGGTTTCCTTTCCCTTCTAGAACAAGTACTTCAACAGGCATAATTTCACCGCCGTTTTCAGTCCATGCAATTGCAGTAGCAACGCCAATTTCATCTTGTCGCTCTGCCTCTGTCATGAAAAACTGAGGCGGACCCAGAAACTTCTCAATCACTCTCGGTGTAATATTTTTGGTGATTCTTTTCTTTTCTGCTTTTTGCCGAGCTTCCTTGCGCAAGATGTGTCCAATTTCACGCTCCAAATTGCGAACTCCGGCTTCATAAGTGTATTCCCGGATAATTTTTTGCAATGCAATCTCGTCAAACTCAATATCAGTTAATTCAAATCCGTTTTCATCCATTTGTTTTGGAATCAGGAATTTTCGTGCTATTTCCACTTTTTCTTCTTCAATATAGCCAGGAAACTCGATAATTTCCATTCTGTCCAATAAAGCTGGCGGAATCGAACCCAGGCTGTTGGAGGTAGTAATAAACATCACCTTGCTCAAATCAAAAGCCAATTCAAGATAATGGTCAGAGAACGCATGGTTCTGTTCTGGATCTAAAACTTCAAGTAAAGCTGAGGAAGGATCCCCTCTGAAATCGGAGCCAAGTTTATCGATTTCATCCAACATGAAAAGCGGATTGAGTGTTCCGGCTCGCCGCATTGTTTGCAAAATACGTCCAGGCATAGCACCAATATAAGTTCGTCGATGACCGCGTATTTCCGCTTCATCTCGAACACCCCCTAATGAAAGTCGCACAAATTTCCTCCCCAGGGCAGTCGCAATGGATTGACCAAGAGAAGTTTTTCCAGTTCCTGGAGGGCCAGTAAAACAAAGAATGGGTTGTCTTTCCTTTTTAGGTTTCATGGCGCGAACAGCGATATATTCGAGTATCCGATCTTTCGCTTTACTTAAACCGTAATGGTTCTCATCCAGAATTTTGGCCGCATGTTTTACATCGAGATTATCAACCGTTTTTGTATCCCACGGCAAGTCAACAATCCAGTCGAGATAAGTACGAATAATGCCCACTTCTGGAGCCATTGCCGACATTTGGGTGAGTCTCTCAATTTCCTTCTTTGCCTGTTTTTTTGCCTCTTCCGGCATAACAGTATCTTCAACTTTTTTCCGTACTTCATTGATTTCGCAGGTCCAAATATCGCCTTCCCCAAGTTCATTCTGGATCGCTTTAAGTTGCTCCCTCAGGAAAAATTCGCGCTGTGAACGATCTACCTCGCTCTGAACGCGGTTTTGAATTTCGTCTTCTAGTTGAAGAACATCCAACTCCTGTGCAAGCAGCCAATTGACCTTTTTCAGGCGATCTTTAGGCTCGATAATCTTCAGAAGTTCCAGCCGTTCATTAAATGGCAAAGAAATCGCAGTTGCTATCATGTCTGACAACCAACCCGGTTCTGAAATATTCACTGAAAATAAATGCGCTTCATCTGGAAGACTGCGATCCAACTGAACACATTTTTCAAATAGGTCTCGTGACGTTCGCATTAACGCTTCAATTTGCCTGTCTGAGATCGGGCTTTCAGCAATGATGAACCCTCTTACCCAATTAAATAATTCACCTTCAACCACCTCAGTTATGCGGATGCGCCTCCGCCCTTGTACCAAAGCCGAAGCATTCCCATCCTGCAAAGTAAGAAGTCTGCCTACCGCAATTTCTACTCCTACGTCAACAAAATCTCCTGGCTTTGGTTTTTCAATCTCGCCATCTTTCAGCACCAGCGCAATCATTGTGCCCCCATGTTTTTGCACATAATTGATAGCTTCCATATTTGGACCCGGAGAGATAAAAATCGGTGAGACCATTCGAGGAAACACAACTATATCCCTCATGATTAACAATGGACAATAAATCAATCCGTTTTCATCCGGACTGGCATCGCTCACCTGGTATAGTTCATCCGTCCGTTGATACAAGGCTGTGGTAAATTCTTCGGGGTTATCTAAACGTTTTTTCCAATCGTCTTTCATCATTTATCCTGAACTTTATTTTGAATGATTTCTTTGGCAGCAGCAGCTACAAACATGCTGCCCGTCGCAAGAATTACATTTTCGGTAGAGATAATATTAGCTAATTCCAGCGCGCTTTCCAGCGTTTCTGAAACATGAACCTCACGACCTTTATCAAAACCAATTTGTTTTAATATTTCCGGTTCCAAAGCACGAGGATGTACACTCTTCGTCATAATGATAACATCAGAAATTGGCAGCAACCATTCCAACATCCCGCTAACATCTTTATCCTCTGAAACGCCGAATACTAGCGTGATTTTTTGATTTACCAGGTATTCACGAACAGTTAGACTTAATTTTTTGGCGCTATCCACATTATGAGCAGAATCAACAATAACCATAGGAGATTGACTAATCACTTCAAATCTGCACGGCCAGTAGGTCTCCATGAATCCTTTTTTGATATGCTCACTTTCTATAGAATATCCATTTTTACTTAGTTCAGTTAGGACACAATAAGCAGTTGCTGCATTTTCTACTTGATGCTTTCCTAATAATGGAATTGAAAGAATTAAAGTTTCTCCAGGTTGGGCTTTTGAATGAATCTCAAATTCTTGATTTTTAAGAGAGTGATTAAAGCTCCGGAAAACATAATTCTGGTCAACCCGAATTAAAGCAGAGTGTTTTTCTTTAGCGATTTTTTCTACTACTTTGTAGGTTTGGTTATAAACCTGAGTCGCCATCACAACAGGCTGGTTTTCCTTAATAATTCCGGCTTTTTCAATGGCAATTTTCTCAATTGTATTTCCTAGTATATTCATATGATCATAAGACAAAGAAGTAATCACCGAAATGATCGGTGTTACAACATTTGTCGCATCCAGTCTCCCGCCCAATCCTACCTCAATGACTGCAATGTCGATATTTTGTTGTGAAAAATAACGAAAAGCGATGGCGGTTGTAATTTCAAATGTAGTTATTTCAGGCACCTCAGGGAGAATTGTCCTGAAGAAATCTACTTGCTTGCAAATCTCATCATGACTTATCGGAATTCGGTTAATTTGAATACGCTCGGCAAAATCATGCAAATGCGGGGATGTATACAATCCGACTTTATAGCCGGCTGCTTGCAACACTGAAGCAATAAAAGCCGAGGTGCTTCCCTTCCCTTTCGTTCCAGCCACGTGGATTACCGGGTATGCAGATTGAGGATTACACAATCGATCCATCAATGCCCTCATCCGGTTAAGGTTGAACTTTTCGGCAGAATACCGTAATTGACGGGTTAAACTGTAATCAACAAAACTGTATATATAGTCCAATGCAGCATCGTAATTATTTTCCATTTTTGTTATACTCATAAAATCTATTCTATATTATATTAATGGTGCGATTGTAATTTAGTGGAATTCAGATGGCAAGAGCAACTTCACAAAAAGAGAGAAAAATCATGGTTTCATTGCTTACAATCAAATATTCAATTCCTGAAAGTCAATCCCTTAAAGACAAGCGGTCGGCAATTCAACCACTCGTCGCGAGGATTCGCAAGGAATTTAATGTTTCGTTATCTGAGGTGGGCTTGCAAGATGTCTGGCAGAATGCCTGGATCGGTGTTGTTTGTATTTCAAATGAGTCTACGCATAATTCTCAGGTATTGCAAAAAGTTCTCCAGTTTTCCGAAGAGAATTTCCCTAACCTCGAAATTCTAGAACACCACATTGATAATTATTAATTCTTTTCACAATAAATCAAAATTGCCTCATAAAGGAGTATTTAATTTTGTCCGGTTCCAATGAAGTACGCAGAAAAATTGATCGTTTTTTATTATCCATTCAGAAACCAGGGCGCTATGTGGGTGGTGAATACGGTCAGGTGGTTAAAGACTGGGAATCAATCCAAACTCACATGGCAATCGTTTTTCCAGATCTCTATGATATTGGAGTTCCCAACCTTGGTGTAACCATTCTGTACGATCTGATCAACACACGGGGCGACGCATTGTGTGAAAGGGCATACCTTCCCTGGCTCGATATGGAAGCGAAAATGAGGGAAAATAATGTTCCGCTTTACTCGCTGGAAACCTTTCACCCTCTAGCTGACTTTGACATTATTGGATTTACTTTACCCTATGAAACACTTTATACAAATGTTCTTAACGCGCTAGATCTAGGCCAAATTCCTCTCCATTCATCTGACAGGAATGAATCTCATCCATTAATAATTGCAGGGGGGCACTCAGCTTTTAACCCTGAACCAATGTCAGATTTTATTGATGTGTTCGTGATTGGTGAAGGAGAAGAAGTTGTTCATGACATTTTGAATATTTTCTCAGCCTTTAAATCAGAAAATAAATCTCGGCAGGAACTCCTCTCCGCTTTACAGCAAATCGAGGGGATTTACGTCCCATCGCTATACAACGTTGAATACAGTGACGATTCTTCGATAAAATCAATTTCTCCAAAATCAGAACTCCATCCAAAGCATATCAACAAAAGATTCGTGCCTAAACTTCCCGATCCCCCATCCAGGTTCCTCGTCCCATCAGTCGATGTCGTTCACAATCGCATAGCAATGGAAATCATGCGGGGATGCACAAGAGGCTGCAGGTTTTGTCATGCGGGTATCGTCAACCGCCCCGTTCGCGAAAGAAGTGTAAAACAAATCGTTGATGCAATCGAAAAAGCATTGGTTCAAACAGGTTACGAGGAAATTGCGTTGCTTTCACTTTCGTCTAGTGACTATACGCAATTAGCTGAATTGGTTGATACCATATCCGAAAGATTCTTGAATCGCAATCTCAATATCACGTTACCCTCATTGCGTATTGAATCTTTTTCAATCGATGTAATGGGAAAACTGCGAAAATCACGCCAGGGAGGATTTACACTGGCACCAGAAGCAGCTTCAGATGAAATGCGTAATCGAATCAACAAACCTATATCACAGGAACTGCTGCTATCAACCACTAACGCCATTTTCCAGGCTGGATGGACCAGTATTAAGTTGTACTTTATGATTGGTCAACCTGGTGAAACAATGGATGATGTTCAGGCAATCGCTGATCTTTGTAAAGCCGTGGTAAAAGAGGGACGTAAGATCATTGGAAACAAAGTTAATTTGCATGCCGGGGTAAGCACGTTTGTTCCGAAACCTCATACCCCCTTCCAGTGGGCAGCTCTGGATGCACTCCCTAATGTTCTTGAAAAACAAAACCTCTTAAAAAGCCAATTAAAAGGTCCCGGCTTTCGTATGACCTGGTCAAACCCTAGGGAGACAATACTTGAAGCTGCCTTATCGCGGGGAGACCGCCGCTTGGGCGCAGTGATCGAAGCAGCCTGGAAACGCGGCGCGAAATTTGATGCGTGGCAAGACGAATTCAATTTCAATGCCTGGATGGATGCTTTTGATGAAATTGGTATTTCGTATGAGTTTTATGCAACTCGACCACATGAACTCGATGAAGTTTTTCCATGGGATCACATCTTTCCGGGAGTGAACCGTAAATTCCTAGAAAAGGAATATGAAAAATCTATAAACGGAGAATTAACTGACGACTGCCGTGATAATTGTTATTCTTGTGGCATATTACCGACATATATAACCCTGAGGCGACAGAATCCAGGCGACTTTTGGCTTTGCCCTGAGGTGGGTAAATGATTCGCGTCAGGATTAAATACAAAAAAGGCGAAGCCCTCAAATACACAGGGCACCTTGATTTACATAAGGTATGGGAACGAACAATCCGGCGGGCTCAACTTCCTTTAGCCTATTCGAAGGGATTCCACCCTCAACCTCGCATCCAACAAGCCTGTCCTTTACCTTTAGGGTTTACTAGCACAGGGGAATTCACTGACATTTGGTTAACTGATGATTTGTCAGCCGAAAGTACCTTAATATCTTTGAATCCGGCCTTGCAACCCGGAATTGAAATTGTGGAACTTAATATTGTTCCCCTTGACGACCCACCTCTTCAAACTGTTGTTTGCGCCGCAGATTATTTTATTCAACTTGATAACGAGATTGACCTGAAATTGATAACAGATAAAGTCAACCAGTTGCTTGTTGAAAAATCAATTTTTCGTGAGCGGCGTGGGAAAACCTATGATCTTCGGGGTTTAATCCAGGAACTAAAAACTGTTGGAGCACCCGAGAAAGGTATCTGCATGCGTTTGTCCACTCTTCCAGGAGCTACCGGACGCCCTGAAGAAGTTTTAGATGTCCTTGGCATTGATATTAATTCGGTCCAGGTTTCAAGAGTGGGAATAACATTTTCCAACAATTAACAATGCAAATTATAAACGCCTCGCCACTTTTCCAGATTTTTGAGTGCCAAAACAAGGACTGCAATTTAAGATTTCCATCAAATTTAACTTTAGAAAATTTTGAACATTGTCCGCTGTGCGGGTTTCCGGTTACTGCGATTGGAGAACCTTTTTCCAATTCCAAGAACCTTACTGCAGATTCATCAGGATCCAAAAGAATTATCCATCTATTGCTGGACAACTTGCGCAGCACCTTCAATGTTGGATCCATTTTCCGAACCGCCAATTGCGCTGCGATCGATCATGTTTATTGTTGCGGAACCACTCCTACCCCAGATCATCCGAAATTTATTAAATCTGGGTTAAACTCCGAGCACAATGTATCCTGGAGCTATCATCGTAACGCGATGAAAGTTATTTCAGATCTTAAAGCCAATGAATTTTCAATAAATTCTCTTGAGGTCACTACAAGTTCCTCTTCGCTATTTTCTATCCATGAAGGGACGATCCCACCTGACCAGATGCTATTACTTGTAGGAAACGAAATTTCTGGAATTGACCCCGGGATTCTTGACTTGTCGGATTCAATTGTGTATATTCCTATGCTAGGGACTAAGACATCGCTGAATGTCTCCATTGCAGCATCAATCGCGATTTATGTTTACAGATTCTCTCTTGTCATAAATTCAAGTCGGTCAATTTAAGGGAAAATGCCAATTTACGAATACAAATGTCAGGATTGCCAGTATATTTTTGAAGCGTTACGTTCAATTAATGATTCTGATGGTCCTATTATTTGCTCAAAATGCCAGTCGACAGCCACTCACCGAGTCCAATCCACTTGTTTTTCTAAGGTTTCCGATAGCAGCGTTGCCCTTGGTGGCAATGGTTGTGGTAATTGCAATGGCGGAAATTGTTCAAGTTGTTCTCATTAGTGGTATTCGGAGTATTGTATGAAATCATTATTCGGAAAACTAGCACTTGTTACTGGGGGTTCCAGCGGTATTGGGTTAGCACTCGCCAAACAAATCGTTCACAACGGTGGAAGCGTTGTAATTCTGGCGAGACGTCAGGAGTTACTGGAGACCGCTTTACTTGAAATCGAAGATCAGCGCATTTCTCATGAGCAGAAAATCTTATCTTTGCAAGGAGATGTTACTAATTTTGATTCCCTAAAAAACATCCTTATCGACTTCTCCAAGCAAAATGGAACTCCTGACATAGTGATTAACTCGGCTGGGGTTGCCCATCCGGGTATTTTCTCAGCTTTACCACTTGAGATATTCCATTGGATGATGGATGTTAATTATTTTGGCACCATAAATGTTTTGAAAATACTGGTGCCAGAAATGCAAAAAAGGCGTTCAGGTTCAATTGTAAACATCAGTTCAGTTGCCGGCTTTATTGGAGTTTATGGATATACAGCATATGGGGCTTCTAAATATGCTGTAGCTGGCTTTACAGATGCGCTACGATCAGAACTTAAACCCTATAATATAAAGGTGGCAATTGTTTTTCCTCCGGATACAGATACCCCACAACTGGAATACGAAAAACAATTCAAACCTTTTATCACGAAAGAAATTGCTGGTTCCTCCAAATTAATGAACGCAAATACAGTCGCAGAAGAAATCATTCGCCAAGTATTAAAAGAAAAATATGTGATTTTACCTGGAAGTGAAGGTAAATTTCTTTATTTTGCTCATAATTTACTTGGAAGTGCTATTTATCCAATCATGGATATGATGGTCAAATCCTCCATTAAGAAATTAAAATTTAATAAATAAAAAGGTGAGCAGTTTCTAATTTTGCAATAATTTCGGCTATGTTATACTCGAAAAATCACATCCTCTTGTAAAAAGGACTAGTTATGAAAAAAGATTTTATTGCCATTTCTGATTACTCACCTACTGAATTGCAGGAAATGCTTGATCTGGCGGTTCAACTTAAAAAGGAATATTTTATCAAGGGCAATCAACCGATCTTTAAGGGCAAAGTATTGGCCATGCTTTTCCAAAAACCCAGTTTGCGTACCCGCATGAGTTTTGACATGGCTATGCGCCACCTTGGTGGAGATGCCCTTTATATCTCTCCAAACGAAATCGGGCTTGGTCAGCGAGAATCTATCGCTGATGTCTCCCGTGTTATTTCGGGATATGTGAGCGCGATCATGGCAAGGGTTTTTGAACATCAGCACGTACTCGAATTAGCCAAATGGTCTTCCATCCCGGTTATTAATGGACTCAGTGATTACAATCATCCCTGCCAGGGAATGGCTGATGCCTTAACCATCATTGAAAAATTCGGGAAACTCAATGGACTGAATGTAACTTATGTGGGTGATGGGAATAACGTCGCAATTTCATTAATGCACATCTGTGCCAAACTTGGAGCAAATTTCACCATCGCGAATCCAGAAGGATATGACATACTACCAAGAGCAATTGTGGATGCACAAGTTTTTGCCAAACAGTCAGGCAGCAAATTAGGTTTTCTCAGCGATCCACATTATGCCGTTAAGGGGTCTCATGTGATCTACACCGACACATGGACCAGCATGGGGCAAGAAGCAGAAACAGAAAAACGTAAAAATGTCTTCCCACCTTATCAGGTTAATCAGGAATTGGTCTCAGAGGCTGATAAAGACGTAATTGTGATGCATTGTTTGCCCGCCCATCGTAATCAGGAATTAACTGATGATGTTGCGGATGGACCTCATTCAGTTATCTTCTCACAAGCGCATAACCGCCTCCATGCACAAAAGGCTGTTCTTGTAAAACTTATGTCGTAAACCCCTCCGATCAAACTCTCAGGCAGTGTCAACCATTGGCACTGCTTTTTGTTTGCAACAATTCGATTACAATCAACATTAATTACCCGGAATGCGGTGGAGGAACATGAAAAGGAACGCCAAAATTATATGTACTTTAGGTCCCAGCTCATCGGATGAAAAGACGATACTGAATTTGATTGCCGCCGGGATGGACGTAGCTAGATTAAACTTTTCACATGGGACGCATGAATCGCATGCCCGTTTAATTTCCCTCCTCCGTAAATGCAGCCAAGAAACAGGATTTCCTGTAACTATTCTGCAAGACTTGCAAGGTCCCAAACTGCGTGTCGGTAAATTACCCGAAGCCGGAGTTCTCTTAACTCCAGGCCAGAAATTAAAATTATATATGGAAGGCACTGACTCTCAAGACTTAAGTGGAGATGAAATTGCTTTACCACTGGATGTTCCAAACCTCGCGAAGGCAGTAAAACCAGGGAATCACATCCTTCTGGCAGATGGGCAAATGGGACTTCAGGTTATTGAGGTAATTGATGAGTCAGTTATAACCAAAGTCATCACCGGCGGTTTACTTACTTCAAATAAGGGTGTCAATCTACCAGGAGTCGATCTTGGTATCCCCAGTTTTACTCAAAAAGACCACGAAGACCTTGAGTTTGGTTTAAAACAAAAAGTTGATTACGTCGCAATTTCGTTTGTTGAAACTGCTGAAGATATTAAAAAGGTTAGATCCGCGATTAATGAACTATCCACTAATAATTGTTATCCGCCAATTATCGCAAAGCTGGAGAGACCAGAAGCGGTAAAAAACCTTCATCAGATTATTCACGAAGCAGATGGGGTAATGGTAGCGCGTGGAGACCTCGGAGTTGAAACCTCCCCCTCACTTGTTCCGATCATGCAAAAAGAGATCATCCAGAGTGCTAATCGGCATGCCAAGTTGGTTATTACTGCCACCCAAATGCTTGAATCCATGATCCTTAATCCCCGACCCACACGCGCAGAAGCATCTGATGTCGCCAATGCCATTTTTGATGGAACGGATGCAGTCATGCTTTCTGCAGAAACTGCTACTGGCAATTACCCTGTTGAAACAGTGAAAATGATGGATTCCATTATTCGAGAGGCAGAAAAACACTACGATGATTGGAGTCATAGCGAAGAATTCCCTAAAGAAGCCCTCAAGGATGATGCTCTCAGTATCACTACGGCCGCCCGATCTTTAGCACACGATCGTAATGTGACGAATATAGCCGTTTTTACACAATCCGGTAAAACCGCGCTCTTAATGTCAAAAGCCCGCCCTCGCGTACCTATCATGGCTTTTACTCCCTCGCAAGAAACGCTTGCATTAGCCAATATCTACTGGGGGGTAAGTCCGGTTCTTGTACCATTCGCCAACTCACTTGAAGAAATGGTTCATAGTGTTGACCAAGCGCTTATTGCCAGAGGGCATTTAATCCCTGGGCAACAAGTGGTTTTAATTACAGGATTTCCAATTGGGGCTATGCGTTTGCCAAACTTAGCATTGCTTCATACCATTGGTGAAAAAGTTTAGAATATCACAAAAAACGAACTCGTTTCCACTTGTTCATTTATTAGAACATAAGATTATTAACTATTTCCATAGTATCAGGTGCAGGTCTCATTTGCTCAACGCGTGATCTATTAAGTGGCTCATCAGGCAAATTGTAAAGATCAAACATATTTGGCATATTCGGGTTAATATAAATCAACCCAGTTACCAGCTCATTATTAATTTGCGCTTCAGCAAGCATTTTAAATGCTTGAACTTTGTTCTGGGGGTCGTAGTCATCATGCAATTTTTTCAATATCACCGTACTTCCATCATGTAAAATAACTTCCCGGCTGGTTCCTTCTTCGAAGTCCTCGATTGTTATTTCATCTCGCGCGGGAACAAAAGAAATTTCATGCAGTGGCTCTTCAAATGATTTTCCAAAGGAATAGGAGTGGTATGAATTCTCATGATTATGAAACGTTACGCATGGGCTGACAATATCAATAACAGCAATACCTTTATGGGCGATGGCAATTTTTAATAATTCCTTTAATTGTTTTGGATCACCCGCAAAAGAACGTGCGACAAAGGTGGCATTAGAAGCCAATGCCTCCATAGCAATGTCAACAGGTAAATAAGGATTTGTCCCTTGTTTTTTCAATTCAAGCCCTTTTTCCGCAGTTGCTGAAAATTGACCTTTCGTTAATCCATAAACGCCATTATTTTCCACAATATACACTAACGGAAGATTCCTGCGTACCAGGTGTTTGAACTGTCCCATACCGATGCTGGCTGTATCCCCATCTCCGCTTACGCCAATTCCTTTGAGGGTATGATCAGCAAATAAAGCACCAAGCGCGAGAGAAGGCATACGCCCGTGTAACCCATTGAAGGCAAATGATCGACCAAGGAAATAGGTTGGGCTTTTGCTTGAACATCCAATCCCACTGAACTTCACCACTTTTTCAGGTACCAAATTCATTTCGTAACATGCTGCCACGATTTGGGCTGCAACACCATTATGACCACAACCCTGACAAAGGGTTGAAGGGGCTCCGCGGTAGTCTGCTTTGGCTAATCCGGCTACATTGACACTTTGTGATGCTGTGGTTGATGATGGAAGGCTCATAATACTCCTCCTGAATTCTTGTGAACTTGCTCTACGATCCAGTTTGCAGAAAGTGGCAGACCATCCATGTGTGCGCATTGAATCATTTTGAAAGCATAATCAGGAGAATCAAGAGTCAGTAGCTGATGTAGCTGCCCATCACGATTCATCTCTACAACGAAGACTTGATCATGCTGTTTCAAGAATCCCCGGACTTCAACACCCAGGGGGAGGCTACGAACTCTCAGATAGTTTGTTTTTACCCCTTCTTTATCCAAAAGATCGCGAGCTTCTTCTATTGGGAAATGAGCAGATCCGGATGAAATAATACCTACCTTAACACCTGGCTCGATCTGGCGGATTGCTTCTGGTAAATATTTAATTCCATTTTCAATCTTCTTTTTTAGTCGGTTAAAGGTTCTTTCCCAAATAACGGGATCCTCCGTGTAAGCAGCTTCCTCTGTGTGGCTAGTACCCCGAGTAAAGTATCCACTTGCCGGGTTTAGGTTACCTGGTACAGTCCGGTAGGGGATTCCGTCTCCGTCAACATCTTCATACCTCCCCCAATGCCCTTTGTTTCTCTCAATTAATTGGTCCAATTCCTCTTCCCAAATGATTTTCCCGCGGTCCATTGGGGTTTCTGGATAGGTAAATTTTGGAGTCATCCAGGGGTTCATGCCAAAATCCAGATCTGACAGGATTACCACTGGTGTTTGTAATCTCTCGGCAATGTCAAAAGCTTTCCACCCAAATTCAAAACATTCGTTAATTGATCCAGGTATGAGAATGATCATCTGGGTGTCACCATGGCTCATAAAATTCACCATTGTCAGATCACCTTGCGCAGTTCGAGTCGGCATACCAGTACTCGGACCAACCCGCTGAACATCCCATATAACCACAGGAACTTCAGCGTAATATGCAAGACCAATGTACTCAGTCATCAGAGATAGCCCTGGACCAGACGTTGAGGTCATTGCCCTCAACCCACCCCATCCTGCGCCAATTGTCATCCCAATCGCTGCAAGTTCATCCTCTGATTGAACCACAGCGTAGGTATCCCTTCCTGTTTTTGGATCTTTCCGCAATATTGGCAAATATTCATTCAAGGATTCTGCCAGGCTGGTAGCTGGGGTAATTGGATACCAAGCAACAAATTGAACTCCTCCGTAAATAGCCCCTAAAGCCCCTGCGGTATTGCCATCTGTCATTATGTATCCATCAGTAGCGTTCAATTTCTCTACGCTATACGGGTCCGTTTTTACCAAATTTTGTTTTGCCCATTCATAGGAGGCTTTTACCACATCGAAATTGGCATCGATTGCCTTTTGTTTTCCCTTGAAATGAAAATCCAATGCTTTGTAAATAAGATCGAGGTCAATCGATAACAAATACGCCAATACGCCAACATACACCATATTAGCGATGTAATCCCGCAATGCCGGTGTAACGTCTGAATTCTTTACAATTTTCCTCACGGGCATGGGATATATATGAATATCTTTTCGTGATTCTGGAATTTTATAATCATCTGGAATTAAAAAGAACGCCATTAGGAGGAATAAATTCAAGATCCTTCTCAATAGTTAACGGGTTCATGGCAACCACAATGTCATCTTTTTCGACCCGAGCCAGGTAACCGTTCTTGCTCACACGTAATGAAAACCAGGTTGGGAGCCCTTGAATGTTTGATGGAAATATATTTTTTCCAGAGACTGGGATGCCCATTCGGAAAAGCGCGCGCATCAGGGTAGTGTTTGCTGTCGCACTACCAGACCCATTCACTGTGCTGAAAGTGATACAAAAATCGTTTACTATTTTCATTTTTGAAGTTTCCAACGCCGAAAACCTCCGCTTCGAATTTTTATTCAAATGATAAACGTGGTGCCATGCGTTCCCGCTGGCTGATTAAATCCATGTGTTCAATTAATATTTGAAGACCTACGCTCGCATTCCCCAAGCGTATTGCATCAACAATGCGTTGATGATATTGCCAGACCCGATCAATGTAAGTCATCTCGGTGTAAATCTCGAGTCCGGTCGCGCGATAAAGATCCCAATAAACCTCCAGGATGCTAAACACAAAAGGATTGTTCAACCTTTTATAAATACCCAGGTGAAGTTCCCTGTGCTCTAAATTGGGTAATTGTGGTGGAATACTGCGTATTTTAATCTGTGCGCGCTTAACAATGGCGGTTAGGGCGTCGAGATCACTTGTAGAAAGTTGCTGTACTGCCTCTAAAAAATATGCGGATTCCAAATGTTTCCGCAGATTTGAAAGATGTGCAAACAACGAGGGGTTTGTTTCCACCCCATAGGTAAGGCTGGCTATTAGCGCTGGTTTTAATGAGTATCCTTTTTTGTGGATGCCAGCCTTGGGTTTGATTTCAACAATTCCCATCAACCGCGCAACCTCAAGTTGTTCACGCAGTGTAGCAACACTTATCCCAAGCTGCTTGCTTAGGTCACTCAACGGCGGTATACGTTGATCTCCCCCCTCTGGAATTGAGGCAAGGTATTTCAGCAACTCTGATAATCGATACCCACGCGCCATCATTTTCTTTTTACACTCAATATATTAATCAGATGATATATGCGATTTCAGTATATCAGAGCTTATTCTAACCACAATTCTGACATTTGTCACGACTTTTGTTCGAATTAATCTGATGATATATTGAGATTTACTGAATTACTCGCTTAAACCGTTCAACGAACATCATTTTTTGTGTTTCGCAATCCACGATAGCTCTTTTTCTCATTCTTGAAACAAGAGCATTTTTATCTTCAATTTGAGACTGATGGAATAAAATTGCCTTCAGTTTTTCCTCAAAATAATCCGAAATATCAACGACAAGATTCGGTTGATTGGTGGCAGAGATCCAAATTTCTTCCGGATTAATTGGATTTCCCATTGTTTCGTCGCCATTAGCTTTGTAGATTTGAGGATTTCCAGCCGCCGGGAACACAGCCCCCAGCGCTATTTCTCCAGCTGCTCTATGGTCTGGGTGGTTCAGCCTGTTTTCGAGAGAAACATAATTCTGAGGATCACTTGTAATAATGATCTGAGGCGTATATTTTCTAATTTTGGAGACGACCTCTTCTCGAAGCCGTAATGACGGTTCTAATTCCCCATCCATTTCATTCAAAAACTCGACGTTTTTGACACCAATGAAATTTGCTGCAGCCTTTTGTTCCCGGACTCTGATAGCTGAAATATCCCCTATAGAAAGGTCTAAATTCCTTGATCCTCGCTGTCCTTTGGTCAATAAGCAATATGCTATCTCATGCCCTGCTTTTGCCCAGCGAATCAAAGTTGCCCCGCAAAAAAATTCGGGATCGTCAGGATGAGCAAGGATTACAAGTATTTTCTTTGGTTCCTTCCATCCCTCAAAATCATCAATTTGGGGAGGACATTTACCTATTATCACAATCAGCGCAACCGCCGTTCCCCTTGTTTTCATCGACTTGTTGCACTTTTTTGTTCAACATTTCGAGCTCATCGGCCGGCTCTAGCACATCTTTATGAAATTCTCTTCTGCCTATTTCTGGAATCTCGACTACCACCGTCTGGCTTAGTGGGTGCACGTCAATGACTTTTCCTTCACCATCAGGTGTGACAACCCTCTTGTTGCGTTTAGGAAGCAGCTTTCTGGCTTCAACATAGTTTTGGTATTCGTAGATCAAGCAGCAGCGCAACCTTCCACACATGCCTGTGATTTCAGTTGGGGTCAAGGAGATACCTTGTTCTTTTGCCATCCGGATGGAAATGGAACTGAATTCCGTAATGAAACTGCAGCAGCATCGTTTTTCAAGCCCGCAAGCCCCCATTCCTCCATAGTATTTCGCAACATCTCTGGGTCCAATTTGTTTCACATCCACCTGGGAAGGTGCAAATGTCTTCTGCATGTCACCACGCAAGGATTTCAATTCTATCTTGTCTTCGGATTCAGTGCTAAAAAAAATGGTCAAGTGCGAGCCATCATAGCTATACTCGCACATAATGATCTTAATGCCATGCAAGCGCAATTCTTGTGAACGATTCTTGGCAGAAACGACTACATCTGCTTCTTTAGCTTGCCAGCTCTGCCTTTGGAGAAGATCTTTCGGAGTTGCAAGTCGATCTATGATCTTCAGCCCACTATCACCAGTTAAATTAGGGGTCTGAACCGTAATGACAATCTCACCAATTTGCCATCCACGGCTGGTTTCAACAAGCACTACATCCCCCATACGATAACTATCTAATTTCCTGGCATCAAAGTTGTACACTTTCCCAACCTTTGAAAATCGAACCCCGACTATTACCGGTGTATGTGTTGTATCCATAAAAACTTCACTCTTTCTTTTTTAGACATAATTTTTCGTGCGAGGCAAATCGCACTACTTTCTCTGAATATTTTTGGAAACAATCAATTCTCGTTTTTCCAATACGTTTTTGATATCGATTAGAGTGTCATTGTATAACTTGAGTAAATCATCGTCAGACCCCTTATATCTTTTGATCACCAACTTTGAGCATTGAGTACACCCCCTCAATGCCCTAAAAGAATCTGCCGAACACCCTACACACCCGGCAAGTTTAATAACTAAAGCAGAAAAAGCAATTTTTTTTGCATTATATTCTGGCAAATCACTTGCCATAATTACAAGTTGCCGCCATTTATCTCCCCTCAAGTCACCAAGAGAAGGGATCACGCGCATAGGGAATAAGAGTTCAGTATCAGGGTTATTCATAATAATAAAGGGCTAACTTACACCCGCTTTTTGCTTTCGTTCCTCTTCTTCAATCCTGTAGTTTATAGGACGAATTTTAGCATAATAATCTAATGGTCTTCCTAACTTTTCCTTGTTGTATATCCGCGAAGTCCCTCTTTCATAAGTTGAAACTTCAAAATCATGATTCATTTTTATTGCATCGAATGGGCAAAATTCGGCACAAAAACCACAATTCATACATTTATCGATGTCAATGAAGAAATCTTCCGATTGGGGTATTGGTTTTCCTGTTACCTCGTCTTTTTTCCTTGTAATCCAGATGCATTGAGTAGGGCAAACCTTTGAACAAATACCGCATGCGGTACAACGATAGTTTTTTGCTCCCGCCTCATCCAATTCGTAAATCAGAAATGGAATCATGCGGTATTCCTCTGGCGGCGTTAATTGCTGCTCCGGGTATTCAATTGTGAATAAGCCAGTTGCGGCTGCAGATGATCTCTCTTTTGTCACCTCAACTCTTGACATACCCTTAATTCTGGATTTAATGTCATCAATATATGTCAGGAAAAAATGATTGAGGGTAACCAATAAACCTTGCAAAACACCTTTGCCTACGATTTTCATATCACACCTCACCGATCCACTTCACCGAGCACAATATCAACAGAACCTAAAATCGTTACCGCATCGGCAATTTTTGACCCCAAACACATCGTAGCCAAACACGTCAGATTAATAAAAGATGGCGCTCTCACGTGGTAACGTTTTGGATTAGTCTTTCCATCAGAAACAACGTAATACCCCAATTCTCCACGCGGTCCTTCCACTCTTCCATACATTTCTCCGGCTGGAACCCTTATATTGTATTGAACTTTTCCACTCATCACCGGACCCTCAGGAATCTGGTTAAGGATCTGCTTAAGGATTCTTAAACTTTGCCGCATTTCATCAAACCGGATCAAATACCGGTCATAAACATCGCCGTGCAGCCTGGTGCAAACATCAAATTCCAATTGATCATAAATGCCGTAAGGATCAGCACGTCGAATATCATACGGTACACCTGATGATCGCAGCAGCGGTCCAGTAACTGAATATGCGATGGCTTGATCTGAAGTTAAAACCCCTATGCCTTCGCACCGTGATCGTACAATTTCATTGTCAGTTAAATATCGATCAAGCTCATCTATTTTTCTTGGCAAGCGATTATAGACCAGGTCGTGTGCTTTTTTTAGTATCGCATCATTCACATCCCTCACCACTCCACCAAATCTGAAATAATTGACCATCATACGCGATCCCGCAACTGCTTCAAATATGTCCAGGATCAATTCACGTTCTTCCATAGCGTAAAGTGCTGGCGTGAAGTAAGCACCCAAGTCGTTGAGTAGGAATCCGATTGACCAAATATGACTAGCTATGCGGGTCAATTCTGCCATCAAAATGCGGATATATTCGGCGCGCTGCGCGGGTTGAATCCCCATCATCTTTTCAATGGTGATGGCGTAACCAAAATTATTATTCATGGGGCTGAGGTAATCCAGCCTGTCAGTGTATGGCATGATTTGCAGATAAGTGTTCCTCTCTCCAATTTTCTCGTGGTTGCGGTGTAAATATCCCATCACAGGTTTCAAATCGACAATCGTTTCGCCTTCAAGAACTGCAACCATGCGAAAAACGCCATGCGTTGAAGGATGCTGAGGACCAAAATTTACGATCAATTGATCGGTGTTTATTGCACCAGTATTATTGGTGATACGCCTTTTGAGACTTTCATACAATGCCTGATCTTCTTGCGGCACAAATACCCGTGGATCAAATTGAGAAGGATATTGAACATTATCGTTATAGGGAGTGCGCGATTCAGTCAGTATGCCTTTTCCTTCCGGCCATCGGCTTTTAAACGGCTTGGTTTCATCTTCGTATTGCGGTTCTTTCCAATCTTTCCTTAACGGATGACCTTCAAATCCTTCCCACATTAATATTCGCCTAAGATCGGGATGCCCTTCAAATTTTATGCCTAACAGGTCGAAGATTTCTCTTTCCTGGAATTCAACCCCCGGGTATAGCCCAACACAAGATTGAACTTGAGGATCATTCCTATTGGTGAATACTTTGATTTCAATTTCGGGTCCTCCGATTGATTTATACAGATGGTAGACCACCTCAAACCTGTCTTCAGGAAAATCATCAACTCCAGTGACCGAAGAGAGAAAATCAAACTGCAAATGATCTTTTAAGTAGGATAAAAGGTCTAAAAGGTGATCCGCGGTAACAATGATGCCAGAAAAGTTTACCCGCTCATCAACTTGCGTATTTCCATCGAATTTTGATAAAAGCTCGGTATAGATCGGGTGAATATTCTCAAGTTCAGACACTTTGAGCTCCTTCTTCAATTTCCCCATCTGGTACAGTAATCGGTTTATGGGTTTCCTCATAGATCAAATCAACTTTTCGAGGGTCAAAAAGATCGGGGCCTAGTACCGGAATGGGAATTTCAGGAATGGGTTGTTTTTGATACCATCTTGAATTGGGAATACTTTCCTGCTCAATTTTCTTTTGAAGGGTTATCAAGCCATGTAATAACCCTTGCGGTGTTGGCGGACAGCCAGCAATATATACATCTACCGGGAGAAATTTATCGACTCCAGGCACAACATTGTAGCCCTCTTTAAATGGTCCTCCTCCGCTGGCGCAGGAGCCCATCGCGATAACATATTTTGGCTCTGACATTTGGTTGTAAAGTCGCACGATTTGCGGGATCATCTTTTTCGTTACTGTGCCTGAAACTATCATTACATCTGCCTGGCGTGGGCTAGGTCTCATCACTTCCATACCAAACCGGGCAAGGTCATACCTGCTTGCTGCCGTACAAATCATCTCAATTGCGCAGCAAGCCAACCCAAACATCATCGGCCACATTGAATTACTTCGTGACCAATTATAGATTTTATCCAATGAAGTAATTGCAACTTGGCCTTTTATTTCAGGCGGAACTGGAATTGCAGGGTTATCAATACCATTTTCTATCATTCAGTACCTCCAATTCTCGAGATTATTATTGATTCTAACTTGCCTAATCCTTATGTCAAGATTAGAATTAACACAAATATTTTTATCTTAATTAATATGCAAACAGCGACTGCCATCTTTAACTTTTTTATCAAGGAATGGGCCGAGTAGCGTCGGCGATATTTCCATTGCCATCGATCGCTCAAAAGCTGATATCCGTTATCATCTCCCATTCCTACTCAATGCCAATCTGGTAGCAAAAATAAAAGAGGAATCTAAAAACTCAGGTAGAGGGCGACCGGCTCTACACTATTGTCGGGTTAATTCGCCTTCATTAGAAAACTTCAAATATTTGCTAAATCTTATAATTTCAGCCAATTTACTCATAGACTCTCCTTATCAAATTGCAGAAAAACTATGGAAGTCTGAATTCGATAAATCCCCAATTACATTCTCCTCGGCTTCAAACATCAATCAAGTGATAAGTTTCCTGGATAAGTTTGGTGTTATTGCCTCATGGACTGCAGGCAAAACTGGTCCTCAAATAAGAATTATCGATAATCCCTACTACTGCAAAAATCCACAACCATTTGAGATGATTGTGGATCATTTGATTGATCTAGCAATATCTTTTGTTGTTAACAGAGAATAATCATTCAACCGTAACCGATTTAGCCAGGTTCCTTGGTTGATCAACATCCAATCCCCGAAGCGATGCAATATGGTAAGCCAGCATTTGTAATGGAATTACAGTAACCACAGGGGATAACAACCATGGACATTCTGGAACCCATAACACATGATCTACTAACTCAGGGATGCGATCATCTCCATCCGACGCTACTGCTATCACGGTACCACCACGCGCTTTTGCTTGTTCTATCTGACTGATCATTTTTTCGTACCAGGGATCCCTTGGTGCAATTGCCAGTACTGGCATCTCTTGGTCGATCAACGCAATTGGGCCATGCTTCATTTCTCCAGCCGGATAAGCTTCAGCATGAATATATGAAATCTCTTTCAATTTCAGGGCACCTTCATAAGCAATTGGCATATTAATTCCACGTCCGAGATATAACATATCCCGAGTATCTTTCATTTCCTGTGCAATTTGTACGACATCCTCTTCTCGGTCCAGGCATTTCCCCACCAGTTCAGGGATTAACCGAAGGTCATCTACTAATTTTTTTCTCTCCTCTGCCGTGATAACCCCTCGTAAATCAGCCAGAAGAATAGCAAGCATATACAAATCTACTAATGGCGCAGTGAATGCCTTGGTAGAAGCGACACCGATCTCAGGTCCTGTTTGCATTGAAACATAGCCGTCAGAGATCCTCATCGCTTGCGACCCTATTGCATTCACAATCGACCATATAGTCGCTCCAAGTTTTTTGGCTTCATCTATGGCTGCCAACGTGTCGGCGGTTTCTCCTGATTGACTGATGGCTATAATTACAGTGTTTTCATCCACAATTGGGTCTGCATATCGAAATTCAGATGCAATTTCATTGCTGGTTGTTATCCTGGCGATCCGCTCCAGCAAGATGCGCCCAACCATCCCGGCATGAGATGCAGTTCCACAGGCAGTGATGATTATTTTATTTATCTTCCTGGCACTTTCTGTTGTCAGGTTAAGCTCTGGAAGGCGAATGACTCCTTTTTCAAAATCAACCCGTCCTGCCAGCGTATCGGTTAAGGATCTTACTTGCTCATGAATCTCTTTCTGCATAAAATGCCTGTATTCCCCTTTTTCAGCAGATACTGGATCCCATGCCACTGATGAAACCACAGGAATTACTTTCTCCCCTTCCAGATTGGAGATGTTAATTGTGGTTCTAGTAACCACAGCCATTTGCCGTGATTCCAAAAAGATCAAACGCCGCGTGTGCTCTAAGATAGCCGGGATATCCGAGGCAATAAAATTCTCTCCCTCGCCTAATCCGATTACCACGCCACCTGCATTCCCAACTCTGGCAGCAATGATTTTATCTGGTTCAAGCGTAGACATCACCACAACACCATGAGCTCCTTTTAACCTTTGTAAAGTAGTTCTGACAGACGATTCCAAATCTTCGCCATTGGCTAAATATTTCTCAATTAAATGAACAATAGTTTCAGTGTCAGTATCAGATTGAAATTGCACTCCTGCCTTTGCAAGTTCCATTTTTAGTTCAATAAAATTCTCAACGATCCCGTTGTGTACAACCACAACCTTTCCTGTTGCGCCTAAATGTGGATGCGCATTCCTCGCGGAGGGTGAACCATGGGTTGCCCAACGGGTATGACCGATGCCAACATTCCCTTCAATTGGCAGGTTTGATACAAGTGTTTCGAGATTTGATAATTTTCCTGCATCCCGCCTGACATCAATGTGCCCATCATAAATTACAGCAATGCCTGCTGAGTCATATCCTCGATATTCCAATTTTTTTAAACCGGCCAACACGATCGGAGTTGCATTCTTGTCGCCGATATAACCAACTATTCCACACATATAATCCTCCAGTGTAAATGGATACTTATGGAACTATAAAAATGTTCCTGGAAAACAATTATTGATTTGTGTTTATTGGAAAGTGCAAACCCGTTTTGGTTTGGAAGGCATCCGCTGATCTTTCGATTTTCCCGGCTAAGCCGGTTAACTCCATTCCGCAATGGAGAACCTTCATCCTCGTCAACCAGTTTTACCTGGTCCATGCGCTTAACTTTCCTTTTCAACCACGAATTTCCAATTCACCTCCTTTTTTGATAAAATGCATTATAACTGATTATCGGAATGAAAATGATTGATCCCAATTTATCAAGCCCTGAAAACAATCCAGAACAAACCAATATTCCTCGAAACAAGGGAATGATTTTTGTATTGGTTCTTTTTATTATATTGTTTATTCTGACAATAATTCTAGTATCTCTTAAGTCCGACCAAATAAAAGAAATCCTCACTACTTCTAAACGATTTTCTGATTTTTCCACCATGCAGGTTTCGGATGGATTCCACAAAGTGAGTATTCCCAATGGTACCCACTGGGATATTTCGTACGAGGCTGACCACGAGGTAATCTTTCAGGGTAAAGCAATGTTCAATTACCCAATACGGGAGAGGGGTTATGAGATCATGACCCAGGATATCCTGGTAACCAGCGGTGATTACTCAAATCCAGATCTTGTGCGGACAGATGTGTCAAACCACCATTTTTCATATCGGTATTTAACCGATGCACCAGTGACCGGCACTATTAATTTGCTCCACACATTGCCCGTAGACGAAGTAATCCATCAACAACTAAATGCAATCAAACCCGGCGATGATGTGATTATCAAAGGGTGGGAGATTTATAACCTGAATAGTTGGGACGCGGATGGTAATTTCCTTGGGACATGGCAAGATGCTGGGTGTAATACCACCCTGATCACTCAGGTTATCATCAATCCATTCCAATAAAACATAATTCTAGTGGTTCATCCGTCATTGGTATAATGGATTTTGTTTATACAATGGATTCTTCAGACGTCTCTACTCAAATAGAACTAAAAGAAAAACAAACCAGAATCAATTTCCGTAATGTGCAAATTGATGCCATTGGTGTTGGTCTGGCAAATGCTGCCTCTCCTTTTCTTCCTGTTTTTCTTACTCACTTAAATGCTTCATCTTTTCAAGTGAGCATGCTTACTTCCATGCCGGCTATGACCGGATTATTGCTTGCAATTCCACTTGGCCGCTTCCTGCAAAAACAAACAAATATCGTTAAATGGTTCAGCATTGCCCGTTTGTTAGTTATTGCTTGTTATGCGCTTACTGGTATTGTAAGTTTCTTGATTCCTCGTGATGTTCTGGTAAATTCAATTCTCACAATTTGGGCTATCGCTACGCTCCCACAAACAGTAGTTGCCATCACATTTTCAGTTGTTATGAATTCGGTTGCCGGACCAAATCGCAGGTTTGAATTGATGACCAGGCGTTGGTCAACCCTTGGTCTAACAACTACGATAGTTGTATTGGCACTAGGTCAGATGCTTGACCGAGTTATATTCCCACTCAATTACCAATTGATGTTTATTGCTATGTCGTTTGGCGGTTTGATCAGTTTTTATTTTTCGAGCCACATAAAGATTCCTCCCCAGTCAGTTCCTATCATCCAAACAAATAAATCAATAAAAATTCAATTTAAAGAGATTACAAGTTTAGTTCTTAAGGAAAAACCTTTCATCTCTTTTATTAGCAAACGTTTTATATTTTTTGCCGGAAGCGCAATGGCTAGCCCATTAATTCCCCTCTACTTAGTAAGGGTAGTTGGAGCCACCGATGGTTGGATCTCAATCATCAACACATCACAAACCGCTATTCTCGTGGTTGGGTATTTTCTTTGGACCCGATTTGGAAAAAAGCGGGGCGTTCGACCTGTATTGGTGTGGACGACACTGGGGCTATCTTTATATCCTTTTTTAATTGCCCTCACGCGATCCACCTGGCAAATTGCTTTAATTGCAGGCTTTGCGGGTATTTTCCAGGCAGGTTTGGATCTGGTGTTCTTCGATGTGCTGATGCAAACTGTTCCACCTGAATACGGCGCATTGTTCGTCGGTGTTGCTCAAAGTATGCAATATTTGGCAACCATTGTTTCGCCGGTAATTGGAACCCTCATTGCAGATACCTGGAGTTTACCGGTAGGCTTAATGATCGCTGCATTAATTCGATTTGCTGGATTCCTCGCCTTTTTTTTCAGCAAAGAGAAACCACCGAAGCCTGCGCCTGAAATTGACTCAACTTGACATTAGCGCTGCTTGTTCGTAGAATGAAAACATAATTGAAAAGGAAATTTTCAAATAAGTCTTTTCCAATACTAAGGGAGTAAGCAATAGCGCGAAACTCCCGGTTTTATCAACCCACAAAATATTAGCTAGATATACCTAAACTTATTACCCGGAGGAAAAATGAATACACCAGCAAATTTGAAATACACAAAAGCAGATGAATGGGTTTTGTTGGAAGGTAAAAATGCCACAATAGGTGTCACAGATTACGCTCAAAGCCAGTTGTCTGATGTTGTTTTTGTAGAAATCACTGTTGATGTCGATAACATGGTTAAGAAACAAACCCATGTGGCAACCATCGAATCTGTAAAAGCTGCCGCAGATGTTAATACACCAGTTTCTGGAAAAGTGCTCGAAGTCAATCAGAAACTTGCTGATTCTCCAGAACAGGTCAATACTGACCCCTTTGGGGATGCCTGGATGCTAAAACTCGAGGTTTCGGATCCATCTGAAATGGACCAATTAATGGATGCGAAAGCCTATGAGGAATACTGTTCCACACGGAGCCACTAATGTTCATCCCCCATACAGAGGCAGAAACCGCGCTAATGCTCAAGAGCATCGGCGCTAAATCCATTAAAGAGCTGTTTTCTGTTGTTCCCGAAAAATTTCGCTTTCCTGAATTAGCTATTCCTGAAGGCATCACGGAAATGGAAGTATTGGCAGAAATGAAAGAATATGCAGCTGCCAATGAAACCGTAGACGATTTGGTATGCTTCCTTGGGGCTGGTGCTTACCACCACTACATCCCAGCAGCAGTGGATATGCTCCTGCGTCGAGGTGAATTCTACACAGCTTATACCCCCTATCAACCAGAAATCTCGCAAGGCACTCTGCAAGCAGTTTTCGAATTTCAATCACTTATGGCAAATTTAACCGGGATGGAAGTAAGTAATGCTTCTCATTATGATGGGGCAACTGCCACAGCTGAAGCCGGTGTGATGGCATATCACAATTTTCGCGGTAAACGTCCCCATATCCTGCTTTCAGCGTCAGTAAATCCACAAAATCGTGAGGTTTTGTGTTCGTACCTTTGCGGATATGAAAACATTGAAATTGAAACCCTAGGAGCCGAAAACCCACTTCAATCAACGCCAGATGATCTGATTCCGCACATTACTGATAACACCGCCCTTGTTGTCGTTCAATACCCTGATTTCTTTGGCAGGATTTTTGATCTCACCAATCTCGCTGATGAAGTACATGGTAAAGGCGCATTGTTAGCAGTTGTGACGAACCCCATTGCTCTGGGATTGCTGAAAACACCAGGGGAATTTGGTGCTGATATCGTTGTTGGAGAAGGGCAGCCTTTGGGCATTCCTTTGTCTTTTGGTGGACCCTATCTCGGGTTTTTCACAACAAAAAAAGAGTATGTGAGAAAAATTGCCGGACGTCTGGTCGGTGAAACAGCTGACGCCAAAGGCAACCGTGGTTATGTTCTCACGCTAACCGCGCGCGAGCAGCATATCCGGCGTGATAAAGCAACCTCCAACATTTGTTCCAATCAGGGATTAATGGCATTGGCTGCCACAATTTACCTGAGCCTTTTGGGGAAAAATGGTTTGAAGCAAGTTGCAAACCTTTGTTATCAAAAAGCGCATTATGCAGCAAAAAGAATTGGAGAACTCTCGGGATTCAAAGTGCTTTCATATAGTCCTTTCTTCCATGAATTTGTAGTTGAGTGCCCGCTCACCGCTAAATTAATAAATGAGCGTTTATTAGATAACCAGATCCTTGGAGGTTATGAATTGTCAAAGGAATATCCGAAATTGGAGAACCACCTGCTGATTGCTGTTACTGAAATGAACACTTTTGAAGAAATTAATTTTCTGGTGGATTCTTTGTCGGAGGTGACCAATGGCTGAACCTACGATCTATGAACTTTCCTCCTCAGGGCGGGTTGGCGTAACTTTTCCCTCCCCTGATGTACCTTTGAGTGATTTGCCCAAAGGTTTGGTCAGAGAAGAACTTCCCCTCCCTGAACTATCAGAATTGGACGTAATCCGGCATTTTACCCATCTTTCCACACTCAATTACTCTATTGATAGTGGTTTTTATCCACTGGGTTCATGCACCATGAAATACAATCCCAAAATCAATGAGGAAACTGCCCGCATTCCTGGCTTTGCACTAACCCATCCACACCAACCCGAGAACACCATTCAGGGAAACCTGGCATTGATGTTTGATCTTCAGGAACACCTGAAAGAAATCAGTGGTTTCGATGCAGTTTCCCTTGAACCTGCTGCTGGCGCACAGGGTGAATTTGTTGGTGTGAGCATAATCCGCGCATATTTCCGCCTCAATGGTGAAGTCAAACGGACTAAAATTCTCATTCCCGATTCGGCGCACGGTACTAACCCAGCCACTTCTGCCATGAGCGGTTTTGAGGTCGTGCCGGTTCCCTCAGACGCACGTGGTAATGTGGATATCGCTGCTCTCCGCTTAGTTTGTGATGAAACAGTTGCAGGTTTGATGTTGACCAATCCCAATACTCTTGGACTCTTTGATGAAAATGTTTTAGAAGTCATCAAGATTGTGCATGAAGTTGGAGGACTGGTCTATGGTGACGGTGCAAATATGAATGCCCTGCTGGGCATCACCCGACCCGGCGATCTCGGTATCGACATTATGCATTTCAATCTACATAAAACTTTCTCCACGCCACACGGTGGAGGAGGTCCCGGCTCCGGTCCTGTTGCTGTCACAAAAGAATTAGCTGGCTTCCTGCCAAGCCCGGTTGTTGAAATGGTTGAAGAAGGCTCGGATGACCTTGCCCCACTTTACAGCCTGTTAACCCCCCGCCACACAATTGGAAGAGTAAAATCTTTCAGGGTCAATTCGGAATGCTTGTTCGCGCATATACCTATATTCGTATGCATGGACCGGATGGTTTGAGAAAAATTGCTGAATATGCAGTCCTAAATGCCAATTACCTCCTGTCAAAAATACGTGATACCTATCACCTACCATTTGATCGTATTTGTATGCATGAATTTGTAGTCGAAGGAATGTGGCCAGATGTTCCGGATGTTCATGCATTGGATATTGCAAAACGGTTGATGGATTATAAATTCCACCCACCTACAAATTACTTCCCGCTAATCGTTCATGAAGCCTTGATGATCGAACCAACTGAGACTGAAAGCATGCAAACACTGGATGCATTTGCCGATGCTTTGCTCAAAATTGCAGAGGAAGCCAGGAAGTCGCCTCAGTTGCTTAAAGAAGCACCTCACATCACTCCGATCGGACGGCTGGATGAATTAAGAGCAGCGAAGGAACTTGTTTTATGCTGCTGGCTCCCTGAAGAATTAGAATAACAAAAAGTGTAAACACACTTCGTTTTATAAACTGCACCCTGAAAGTTGGATCGAACAACTGGAAGGGTGCAATTTTTTGTACCAAAATGCATCCCAAATCATTTTTGTTATGCTAATTAAATATTTTTGTAGTTGAGAATGCCATCTGTTGAAAGCAATTTTCTTACTGAAAATTATCAGAAGCGCATGATAAGTAATCAGGAAGCTCTTAGCCGAATATGGATAGAATAGGAACCTATGATGGTTCTATTTCACAAAACTCGCATAAATATTTTTTGGACAGTTCTTTCTGATCAATATGGGACGTTGATATTATGTCAAATATAAGATTCTAGGAAAAAAAATTTAACAAATATCAGTCGAAAGAATGCTAAACTTATTCGAGTTACATCAAATTTTCTTCCGAATTCGGTTTGAATGACGTTGTATATAACTTAACCTGGAATTTCGGTAACACTTACAAAATTTTAGAACGAGAGTTGTGCGAATGAATCTCAATAAAAAATGTTTCAATTTTCCCTTTTTTGGCATCCTGATGGGTTTTTTACCTCTCTTGATTTTGTGGAATACTAACGTAAGCCAAATCCAAACTCGTGACGTTTATGTTGCGCTTCTGGTGACCTTGGGTTTTGTAACTTTCTTTTCAACTCTCTTTCTTTTGTTAATCCGTAATAAGACAAAAGCGGGATTGGTTTTGTCGGCTTTTTTCCTCTTTTTCTTCACCTACGGGCATGTTTATTCTTCGATCAAAGGGAAATTAATTTTTGGCATACAGGTGGGTTTTTTGAAATTGGGGATATTTTTTATTATTCTGTTATTCACATTCATGTTACTCATCCTATTAAATAAGCGAATTTCCACCGGTGGTACGGTGATCCTGAACATCATAGTTCTTTTCTTCTGCATTGTTAATCTGGTATCAATTTTGTCCTACAATTTTCAAGAACGTAAAATCCTCGCCACTACAAGTCCGATACCGGATCAGGCTTCTGCAACAGTAATTACTGGTTCAAACAATCAACTAGCCGATATCTACTATATTGTACTGGACGCCTATTCCCGCCAGGATATTCTGAAGAGTCTGATGAATTACGACAATTCCGCATTTATTAATTCGCTCCGGCAACGAGGATTTTATGTGGCAGATTGCGCTAACGCGAATTACGGGGCAACTGTTTCTTCTATGGCTTCTTCTTTGAATTACCAATATTTCGATTTGGATAGTAGTGTGGTGAACAATTTGAATCTGACGGAAAAATTAATCAATAACAACATACGGGCAGATTTAAAAGATTATGGCTATCGGTTTGTTACAACGCACGCTTTTTCAGGTGAAAATGATATTCCCAATTCGGATATTTATCTGGATTATCTAAATGACCCCTCCGCACAAGCAAAAATCTCACAAAACCAGTTCTTACGATTATATTTCGAGACCACTCTGGACCGTGGTTTGATCGAATTGTATGATCAGAATCAAGGGCGCTTCTCGGGGATTCCAAACTGGCTGATCATGTCTGATGTAGGTGATGGCGTGCTGGGATATGCGACCTATTGGTATCACCAAACCAATTTTGTTTTTGACAGCGTGAAGGAGTTCGCGCAGAAAGATGGTAATTACTTTGTTTACGCCCACATCAATCTGCCACATGGACCTTATGTTTTTGATGCTGATGGCAATTTTAAATATGTCTATATGCCTGAGAACAACATCCCTCACTATAACGAAGCGGTCACATATGCCAACAAACGCACTTTGGAGCTAATTGACAATCTAATCTGGAACTCGTCTATACCACCGATTATAATTCTGCAGGGTGACCATGGTGCGCACGTAATTACTTCCGGTTACGACAAGAACAAAATACTTTCCGCTTATTATTACCCACCTGAAGCGCAAGCCGCTCTCTACCCAACCATAACACCTGTAAATACTTTTAGAATTATTTTACGCGATTATTTCGATCAGGAGATCAACCTATTACCCGACCTCGTTTATGGTAAAGAGTTAAATACATATGAATACAGACCGTCTACTTGTGAAAATGTCCCTTGATATCCTTTTCCAGAGATTATCTCAATCAGTTAATACCTGCAAAATTGCAGCATGGAAACATTCTGCTGAATTTTTAAGTCTTATAAATTGCTCTCATCTCAAAAAACGCTAGGGATTGTATTAATTAACAGTAGATTTAAGCTAAATTTAAAAAGACTGAGTCTGGTTGATTTCCGAACTCAGTCCTTCTTACCTATTTATTTTTTGTCCAATTATTGAGGCGCACTACGGCTAAATGAAGATTGTTTTATCACAGTTTTCCTTCAATGATCTTGGAGATCAATCCCAGAGCATCCTCTATTTTTGTCGAGTCTTTACCACCAGCTTGCGCCAGGTTAGGTCTTCCACCACCACTACCCTCAATTACCGATGCCACACTTCTCACAACCTCCCCTGCGTTTATTCCAAACTTTTGGATTAGATCGTCTGTAATAGCACATATAATGGATGGTTTTCCCTCGTTAACCGTACCAAGGGCCACAATACCACTTGTGTATTTGTTTCTGAAGACATCAGTCATTTGTCGCAGACTTTCAATGGTTGTTTCACTTACACTGGTGACCAATACAGGAGTACCTTTCACCATTTTTACTTGCGTTAATTTTGCCATGAATTCTGCTAACGAACTTTTCTGCTGCATCAAAGAAACCTTCTCACGCAGATCAGATTCATTATCCATCATGCTGATGATCTTGGTTGGCAGATCCTCCATGCCGATATTAAGCAGGCGGGAGAATCTCCGCAATATCGCATTTCGCTCACGGATAACTTCATAAGCAGCTCGACCCGTAACAGCTTCAATACGTCGGACTCCGGCAGCCGCGCTTCCTTCACTCAGAATCAGGAAAGATCCGATGATCCCAGTGTTTTCTACATGAGTTCCACCGCATAATTCATAGGAAATCGGGTTCAGTGGATCAATCGTGATAGTGCGAACACGATCCCCATATTTTTCTCCAAAAAGCGCCATCGCCCCTTCAGCCATCGCTTCAACAAGGCTTTTTGTCTTGATTAACAGATGATGATCTTCCAGGATGGCTTTATTGACACCTGCTTCGATCTGCATCAATTTGTCTTGAGAGATCGCTTCATGATGGGTAAAATCGAACCTTAATCGGTCAGGAGCAACAAGTGAGCCGGCCTGTCTGGCGTGCTCTCCAATAATTTTTTGCAATTGCGCATGCAGCAAATGGGTAGCGGTATGATTTCGCATGATGTCCATCCGGCGTTCGTGATCAATTATGATCTTGGCTTTATCCCCCACGCAGGGCTCTCCCCTGGTGACAACGCCATAATGGACAATTACTCCAGCTGCCGGTTTCCTGGCTTCCGCGACCTCTACCTCCCAACTCCCATCAGCAGCCTGTATCCAGCCGCTGTCTGCCACCTGACCTCCAGATTCAATATAAAAATCAGTCACAGGAACAATGATTTCAACTGCTGAATCGAGTCCGGCTTTTTCAATTGGCGACCCATCAACAATTAGCGCCAGGATTTCTCCTTCAATTTCGTGTTGGTCGTAGGGGTTGTACTCCACTCCACCCATTGGCAATTTTTTATCTTCCACTAGTTCCGATAAGGTGTTTCGGTAAAGGTCAACCTTGTCCCCCCCCATAAATCCAAAAGCTTTCCCGGCACCAGATTGCAACCGGTGTTCCTCCATAGCTTTTTTAAATCCTTCGTCATCGACCTCCAAGCCAATTTCGCGCGCAATATCCCGTGTTAATTCAACAGGCAGTCCATGGGTGGCATATAACTCAAACGCTTCCTTCCCATCCAGGAGTGTTGAACCGGATTTTTTCATGCTTTCCAACAAATCATCCAGGTATCCGACCCCTGATTCTACAGTTCTTGCAAACCGTTTCTCTTCTCGTGTAAGGTTATCAAGAATGGTAGCTGAGTTTTTAGTTAGTTCGGGGAACGCCGGTCCATAAAGTGAAATAGCAACCTCAGCAATTTTAGCGAGGAACGGTTCTGTTAATCCTAACTTAGACCCAAATCTGGCTGCTCGGCGTATGATCATTCGGCAAATATAATTTCGTCCCATATTCCCTGGGACAACGCCATCCGCTATAAGAAAAGTCGCTGCGCGAACGTGATCTGCAACCACACGGTACGGAGTAAAATTTGTATTGACCTGTTGGGTAGTTTGCCCTGCCAACTCCTGGATCTTTTCAATCATTGGGTTAAACTGGTCTGTGCGATAGTTTGAGTCTACATTTTGCAGGATAGAAACAATCCGGTCAAAACCCATCCCTGTATCAACATGTTTATGAGGTAATGGATCAAACTGAGTTAGATTAATCCGGTTGTATTGGATAAAAACAAGGTTCCAGATTTCAAGGTATCGCGAGCAATCACCATTTACTTTACATTGATGACCAGGCACATCAGCTTTATCACAGGAATCTGGACCCCGATCAATGTGAATCTCACTGCAAGGGCCACAAGGTCCAGTCTCTGCCATTTCCCAAAAATTTTCTTTGCGTCCAAAATAAAGGATGTGTGACAGGTCAAGACCCGGTTGTTTTGCCCACTCTTCTGCTGCTTCGGTATCAGTGGGCAAATTTCCCTTATCATCTTTAAAACAAGTAACATACATTAGCGAAGGATTTACTCCCCATTCTTTAACCAAAAGTTCCCAAGCCCAGGCTATGGCTTCTTTCTTATAGTAATCACCAAAAGACCAGTTTCCCAACATTTCAAAAAAGGTATGGTGCGAATCATCTCGACCAACATCATCCAGATCATTGTGTTTTCCAGCTACACGCATACATTTTTGAGAATTTACTGCTCGACTATAAGGTCGTGAATCAGTTCCAAGGAAAACATCTTTAAACTGAACCATGCCCGCATTAGTAAACAAGAGAGTTTGATCTCCACCCGGAACAAGTGAAGAAGAGGTAACAAAAGTATGACCTCTACTTTTGAAAAATTCGATAAAAGATTGCCTGATCTCTGCACCGGTCATTTTTTTAGTCATATATCACCTGCCTAGTATGAAATGAATAAGTATTATATTCTAAATTCTCTGGTAAACAAATAACCGCGAACATCGAAGATCTGTTCGCGGTTTTATTGTTCAAGAATTTCTTTACCTGCTTACCATCAATTTGAGTACCTTTCCTTGTTTATCCATGGTTACATGGGCAAATTGCCGGTGTGTATGGTCAGTTAAATTTATTTGTTTATTGAATGAAACAACGACCCGCTCTGGTAAATTGGCTGTTGGGGTGTGCACTGATTTGTCTTGACGAATTTTTTGTTGGTTAATTCTCACTTCTGCATATTCGATGCCCGGTAAGTATTCACTGACCATTTGTTTAGCTTGAGATACCATTTTAGGGGCAGCCGCAAAACTTTCGGAGCTTACTTCAATTCGATCGCATATTGTTTTCACAACAGGTCTTAAGGTTTCACGATTGTATGTTTTACTTATTGCTTCCTGATGGTCGTATGCTACCAGTGGATCTCCGAATAACACAAAGGAAATCAATGTTTTTTGGTCCTCACCATCAAGGTAACCTTGACGGCGATTCATCTCACGCACGAACTCCACTTTCGCTTTTGAAAAAGCGGGTCCAACAGCAAGTCCACCTTTCAAGTTTTTCATTGTCAGGTAACCTAATAAATCAGCTCCTATCATTGGAGTATTCACAGAACCATAGGCAACCGTTGTTGATGCGATAAGCGCATAATTTCCCATGCCCATTAATGTCAACGCGATTGATTCGGATTCAACTTTCCCAAAGATATGACCACCATAACAAGCTTCACTAAAAATAATGGGCGGAACCGATTGGATTCTCTTCAGATCATTAGGAGTAATCGCTACCGGGTAATCCGCACCTGGGATTTTTTCCAGTGGGTCCTTCTGTCCATACCAATCCGGACCATCTTCGACACCATGAAGGTTGAAATATGCAATCGGTGCGGTCATAAGTTTGGAAGTCTTGAATGGCGTCCGGGTGGCATCTGGAGACAAATACAGATTCCGTCCATCCCCAATTACATGAAAAACCGCCTGGCTTGATCTCCGCCAAACTGAAGCGGTATACCCTAAATTGCTGAATTGCTTTATCCAGGGACGATTCCAGAACATGATCCAACGCAAAATTTGGCTGAATAGTGTTTCTGCAGTTGCATCGCTTGAGTGATATTGGAAAACGCTTCTAATTTGTGTCAATAACAAACCAACATCAGAGCCTTCTTCACCTGGAATCCTTCCAACCGGCCAGTCTGCAACAAAATAATTCGAGTCCAACGACGCATAAGGATTGTCAGAAGGAACTTCTTCATCATTATCATCAGTTGGATTGGGTAATTTATGGAAGGGTACGACCTTTTCACCACCTGCAATGAGGACACACCCTATTCTTTCACCGGTTTTTTGAAGGTTATTATCCAGGTCAGTCAGAGCAAGTTTGATTTTCCACGGATCAATTTCGCTAACAGGGGTGATTCCAAACTTTCCACAGGTTTCTAAATCATCCGGTACAAAAAGAATTGCGCTCCATTGCTTTTTATCCTGGATCAATTTGGTTAGGCTCATTAATTCATTGAGGATTACCTTAGCCGTTTCTTCGCCAAATTGCTGTGCCAATCCAGTCCGTGTGGTGAGTATCACATATGCCGGGAACCTGTTATCTGAATGGGCAATCGCTGGTTGATTAATTTCCCCCGCCAATTTGCTTAACTCAGTTTGAACCTTCACCAAATCAGCATCTTTTGCTTTTGCAGGTTGCTGGGATATTTTCGGATGTACTGGATAAGCTTCTTTGGGAGTCGGAAGTACCTGATAGTTATCAAATGACCTTATTGGCGCGGCAGCAATTTCAGTTTTCTTTATTAACTCACCACTTCCTGATCCTAATTGATTCAGGCCAAGTTTGCCTGCGACTTCGGCAGGAACTGCAAAATCTGCAGTAATCTCTAATTTGGATGGGTACATCCTCTTATATGGGAAACCATTGCCCCACATTCTCAAGGGTACTTGTCCGTTAACATCTCGTGCGGCACAAATATGAATTAGCTTAACCGCCTCATCTTCATTGCCTGAATTCATCCACGCATTGGCAAGAGAAAGAGAGATTTGCACACAATCCGGCCAACGGATATGGTAAAGACGTGCCAGGTTTAATAAAGTGGTGACATCATTTTTTGCGGCAGTTATATCAAGGTGCAGAATATCCACTAACTCAGGATGATTTTCAGTACCTAACTCAACAGTTAATAAGGAAGTTGCTGAATCGTATTGCTTGTTAAGAACGGCTTGCCTGACAAGGAGCAACCGCGTTCCCCATTCTGGCAGACTAGACGCTCCAAAAGGTGAACCGCCCATTGCCTGGATTACTCCACCTGCTTTAACCCCAGCCTTTTCATCTTTTCCTGCGCACAATTTCAAAAGTGTTTGATTTGCCTCTAGATAAAGTGGGTCAATCCTCAGAATTTTATCCAATACTTGTTTTGCCTGATCCGGACGTCCTTCAAATATGAGGGTTTTTGCATAAAAATGCTCCACCTCCAGGTCTCCTGGGTAAGAGGATAGCCAAGCCATCGCTGCCTGTCGGCAAAAGCGAAATGCTTTGACTTCCAGACCTGTTTGCAACAACAAAAGCATTCGCGTTCGCTCAATGGCCAGTACACTTTTTTGTTGAGGTGGAAAAGTTGATATCATATTTGAGAACTCACTTCCTGTGATTGATGCACTAGATTCAATGCAAGTAGTGCGCCAAGTTGGCGTTTGATCGCCACATTCTTTGGTTCTATTTCGACGGCATTTTTGAGCATTTCTTCTGCCATTTTGTAATTCTTTGAATCCTTATAAATCTCAGCCATTTTAAGATAAGCCGCTACTTCGTTTGGGTTAATCTCGATGATCCGTTTCAGGGTATCAATTGCTTTGCTGGTTTCTCTTTGTTCCTCAAACACGGTACCCAAGGCATAATATGCTTCGATCTTTTTCTCGTCTAAATTCACGACCTGGCTGAAAGAATGGATTGCCTGGTCAAGTTGTCCTTTTTTAATCTGTTGCTTTCCAATAAACAGGAGCATATCAATCGAATCCGGTTTGAGTTTTAGCACCCTGCGAGCAGTCACTTCTGCTGCATGAGAATCCCCATTTTCAAGTTGAGATTCCGCCAAAAGGGCTAATAAATCTGTGTTTTCAGGCATCTTTTTTGCAAAATATTCGATCAAATTTCGCGCACTTGCGGTCCCGTTGATTTCTTTTATAAGCCTTATCTCCTCAAGGATGGTACGTGGCGTCAAGTTCTCGCACTGAGTAGCATTTTCGAGCTCCGCCAAAGCAGCTGTTTTCTCCCCTTTTGCATGCAATACCTTAGCAAGGAAAACTTTCACTTCACCATTTCCCTTAACTTTTTCATCCGCCTGTAAAACTTGTTCATATGCTTCGTCTAGCAATCCATTATCCAGATCAATCTCGGCGCGGATTAAGTAGGGTTTGATCGAGAAAGGGTTCACCCGGTTGGCAATTTCAGCAGAATCCAGTGCCTCATTTATCTGACCGGCAGCTAATTGAGCATCTGTCAAACATTCCCATATTTCAAATTTATTCGGATCTTCTTTTGTGAGATCGTTTAACAATTCTATGCAGGCTGAATACTCTTTTTTTGAAAAATAATTTTTTGCAAGTTTTATTCCAGTATCAATATCACTAGGATTTTGGTCTTTTGCAATTTCCAGGTGCCTGATCGATTTCTGATCATTACCCAAGGACGTCCACAGCTCACTTGCCTTTTTGTGCCATAACATCTCGTCCGGCCACAATAACAGCGCCGATTCAATATCAGCAGCAGCTTGTTCTGTTTTTTGCAAATTTTCAAACAATTGACTTCGTAAAGTTAAAGCTATTGGGTTGTTAATTTTGGTCTCCAACAGTTTATTCACAGCTGCAAGGGCGAATTCTCTATTATTTTCAAGATTGAGAAAAACACTTTCAAGCAATACAGTGCAATCCTCTCCAAATTTTTTACCGATTTGTTCAGCGGTGGAAACCTGACCGATCTTTGTCAATGCCCTCATCAATACTTTCGCGTCCTCGGCTGTAGGTTTATATAAGGCATAAGCCTTTACTAATTGCTGGTCTGGTTGAAGTGCAAGTTTTCCCCGTAAGAACCACCGATCACAAGTTTCGTCGCCTTCAAGGTTATTCCGTATCCAATCCATTTCCTGCAAAGCATCGATTGACGACAAAACTTTTGCAGGAGTATGAACGCTGATCTGAAGTGAATCCGCCAGATCTGCAAATTCGATAGCTTGCACAAGAGCGGATAAATATATTTCAGAAAGATATTTATTCCAAGGTAATTGTTCAGCGATTTGTTTGATCCAGGTTAAGGCTTCATACCAACGTGAAAGCGCAATTGCGATTTTCACCATCAATCGGGTATTGATACCCCTCAATACACTAGACGAATTATTGTCTTCGACCAATTCCTTTACACATTTCGAAAACGTGGCGTCCGCCTCTGCCAGGTTGCCTTCAATGAATAATAGTTTTGCTTCGATCAATTGAATGGCAGGAGTGCCTTTAATTCCCTCATCCAATGTATTTAAAATATCCCAACATCCATCAATTTGATTGTTATCAAGTTGACGTTCCAATTTTTCAACAACTGTATAGGTATAGAAAGTATCTTCATTATTGACAAAAATAAATTCATTGAGTTTCTTAATTGCTTCTTGATTCTTGAGCGCAAGAGCAGACTCATAGCCTAGTAACCAGGCATGAGAATTTTGTTTATCATCGTCAAGAATTTTTTCCGATACTTTTAAGCTTTCCTGTATTTTTCCCATGTCGAATAATACTCTTGCAGTTAATTCTTCAACGGGTGCCTTGCTTTGTTTCAATAACAACCAATTTGAAGGACAAAAACCGTTCGTCTCAATAATTTCCTGAGGGACATTTATTAGTTTTTGTTCTTCTAGAATTAAGAGAGCATCTCCGTATTTAGTTAGATTTGCAAGGATGTCTGCTCTAAAGCAATTCATCAGGAGATTGTTCGGATTTTTCCCGCAGGCAGATTCAAGGATATTCAAGGCTTTTTCGGTATTATTGTGTTGGTATAAGTAGCCAGCTAGGTTCAAAGCATTCTGAGTATCAGATTGTTGGTCAAAATGATCCTGCAAAATATTTTCAATTACATTTGAATCATCATACTTATCCATAATTCTTGAAAAACTAATTAATGTTTTACAGTCAGTTTGTTGATCGACTTTGTCTTTTATCGCGTCAATCACGAGATTTGCTTCACCTATCTCCCCTACCATGGCATAAATTTCAGCCAGCGAAAGGTCGAAACGCAAATCCTCTGAATAAAGTTTTGAGCCATCTGTAATTACCTGGAGCCCCTTTTCAATTTCACCTAAATTTGTTAAAAATTCACCCACCCATAAAAGATTCTCGGCAAGATCCGGGGCAAGTTCAACCACGAGTTGAGCTTGTGCTACTGCTTCTTGTGTATCACCAGATAATGCAAGTATTTCAGCCAAAACTTGTTGTGCCCCAAGCAAAGAGGGGTCAGAATCAATCACATCTTTAATCGCCCTGAGAGCGATATCACTTTTTCCCAACATGGCTGAAGTCCATGCAAACCAGGTTTGCACTCTGGTGAACCAATATCCTGATAACTTGTTCCCTTTTTCGAGGATTTTCTCAAGAAGTGAATGGGCTTCAGCAACCAAACCTTTCTGTAACAATAATTCCGCTTTTAGCCCTTTGATGCAGAGTTCTAGATCTTCTTCTGCCTGATCCACTGGAGCGATAATACCTAAGGCTTCCTCAATTTCGCAATCCAGAAGTTGTTTTGCATTTTTTGAATGCCGCGGATCAAGACCAGCCAACGCATCGGCATAAGTCAGGCACCATTCTGGATTCATATTTATTGGTGCATGAATCCCTTTAAGTACTTTCCCAGCTTCTTTATAGTTTCCATATTTCAGTTTAAGCGTTGCAAATTCATAAGCAATTTCGGGATTATCAGGATATGACACATAGGATTCTGCAACATATTCGTCAAGATCATCATGATGTAATTTTTTCATTGCCTTTAACAACAATAAATCTGATTTTGCATCCTCTGTACTGCCATGCAGCTCCTGTAATAAGGTTAATGCCTCCGCGGTCATCCCCTGATTCATCATTAATCTAGCCAAATTAAATTTGACATCCCGATTTTCAGGAAGCGCGATCAGTCCTTTATTCAAAGTTACAATTGCTAATGAAATATCTTCCCGAAGTGTATATAGGTCACTAAGTAATAACCAGGGCAAAGAGTTTTCAACTGAAAATTCAGTGGCTTTTTTAAGGTCGGTTTCTGCGTCTTCCAATTTGTTTTCATCAATATTTATTTTTCCACTTGCGCACAACGCCTCAACATTTTCAGGTTCATCCGTAAGGATTTTTGTGAGAATCTTCCGAGAAACATCCTGTTTCCCTGCCGCTAAGGCTATGTTTGCATGTTGTATCCGGTCACTGGAGGTAACACCATCTGCTTGTAGCAGCATTTCTGACACTTCATAAGCTTCATTCTTTCTTCCTAAATCAATTTCAACAGTTACAAGCTCACGCAAGTCATCAGCTGTAGGTTTTCCACAATAAATGCTCTCTTCAAGTAAATCAATAAATTCATTTCGGTTGCCCGTAGCTTTTTTAATCTGAATGGCACTATTAACTGCTTGAATATTAGCAGGATTATTCTTAATCAATCGGTTTACTACAATCTCCGCTGGCTGATAAGCACCAATCTCAATTAATTCCTTAGCTGATTGATAAGATTGCCAGGTTGGATTAAACCGTGGTTTTTTCTCTAAAAGTTCCTTAATAAATTCCTCAGGGTTTTTATTGTAGGATTCCATTAATGAACCTAATGCGACTTCTTTATTTCCAAAATCCGCCACGTTTTTAGCAAGTTTAGTGACCTCAAGAGCGGTATCCATTTCAACAGTTTGTTCATTTAGGGGATTATTCTCAAAAAAAGATAATTGTCCGGCTGATGGTTCCTCTACATTCAACGTTAACAGTGAGACTAATTCTTTACTATCGGGGACGCCACCAATTTCGGCAATTTTTAATCCTGCCTTTTGGATTTCTATCCCTTCGTGTGCTGCATTAAGCATCTCTTCTGTCTTTATAAGGATTCTTTCTTCCAGCTCTTCATCACCTGCAATATGTGCAACTAATGCCAGAGATTGGTTGAAGGGTACTGAACTTTGGGTTTCAAAAGGGCGATCCCAATAAGCTTCCTTAGATTTACTCGAAAGATCTATATCTGAGTATTTTGATATTATTTTTCTGGCAATTTCTGTTGCAAGTGAGTCTTCTCCGATTTCTACTAGTTCGGTAAGAATCGCCAATTGATCCTGTATCTTTAGTTCCATAAGAGTTTGAGCTGCAATAGCAAGCCGTTCTTTGTCTGATTGGCAGAGCATCATGATTGCAGGAATATACAAACCCTTTAGCAATTCACCAATCTCAGGATTACCAAAGGAGGTGATAAGTTCCTCATAGGTAACAATTAGATTTTCAAGTATCCCGATCACAGTTTGCCACTTGCCAACAAACTCTTGAGTGTTTTTGCCGCGAAACCTGGTAGTTATTTCAGTTAGAACAGTATTCCAGTTTTCACTAATTTTGCGTTGCTCGATTAGAACTACTGCCAATTTGGCAGCTTGCAATAGATCAATTGGCTTTTCAGTTTCCTGTAAGAAGAGTTGGTACTCATTCATACACTCTTCGAGAAACGCGATTTTAATTTTTGAATCAGGATATCCGCTTTCAAGTAGGCTGGCATCCAAGCGATATAATGCAAAATTTCCAGGGTTAACGTTTCCACCTGGAATCAGTTTCTCAATTAGGGATGCGGTTTCATCATCAATGGCTCTCCACTCTTCCCAAATTTGAGGGTCATAACGCATGGATCGATAACCTGGCGCGATTTTGTCTTCAGTCCCCCGTTTAGTTAAGAGTATATATTTTAATTTGCCAGTCATTTGGAAATCCCTTCACCCCGCTCTCAATTTAACTTATCGAATTTGGAGTACTAATCCATAAGCTGCCGCCATAAGAATAAAACCGATCATTACCAGGAATATCCCAACTCCAGCAGTGGTTTTCACCATTTGATTCAATGCTTCGATAAGGGTACGTGCATTTCCAACCAAACCTGCAACATCATCAGTAATCCCTTTTTGAGCTAATTTGGATGTTTGGTCGGCGATGGTTTGCAATTCTTTCCCCATCAGCTTCTTGATTAGCGTGAATACGCCAATGCCTAAAATGATGACGCCGCATACCACCAGCACTATTGCCAAGGTAAGAAGAAAGTCATTTACAGTCATAGAAAACATCATGCCCTCCAAAAATAGATTCTAGAGAGCATGATGCAAGATGTATGCCATTATTTTTTACTTACACTTATCGACGATATCCTTTGGCAAATCTCCCAGTTGAATTGTCTCCCCATCGCAGAAAATGATGGCGCGTTCGATTGCATTCTGTAATTCACGAATATTGCCTGGCCAATCATATTTTTTCATTGCGTCCATTGCTTGTTCGGAAACACCGGTAATATTTAATCCTTGGGTGCCATTGAAAGTTCTGATGAAATGTCCAACGAGCAGTGGCATGTCCACTTTACGTTCACGTAAAGGAGGAATTTCAAATTCAATTTTTTTCAGTCGATAATAAAGGTCGCGTCTAAAACTTCCATCTTCAAGCATCACATTGAAATCTCGATTCGATGCCACGATTACTTGTATATCGACTTTTATGAGCGTTGTTCCGCCTACACGCATAAAAGAATGGTTCTCTATTGCACGCAGGAGTTTTGCCTGGATATCCACTGGCATTGATGAAATTTCATCGAGAAACAAAACTCCGCCATCCGCAACTTCAAATAGCCCAAGTTTCTTCTTATCTCCGCTGGTAAATGCGCCTGCTTCGTGACCAAAAAGCTCTGTTTCCAGCATGGTACTCTGGATCGCAGCACAATTAATTGCGACAAAGGGTTTAGTTGCTCTGGGACCTTTGGCATGGATATATTGGGCAAGCACATCCTTGCCTGTTCCATTTTCCCCCGTAATCATCACTGAAACCTGCGCTTCGGCAGCCTTTAGTGACTGTTCCATAATTGTTAGCATTTCTGGTGTATTTCCGACTACAAAATTGCTTTTTTGAATCTGTTGTTCACGGTAATGCGCCAGTTCCCGTCTCATCTGAACCAGCTCACATGCTTTTTGTAATGATTTATCCAGTTCGGTAAAATCAATCGGTTTTGTCAAGAAATCTGCCGCGCCATTCTTCATTGCATCCACGGCTGTCTCAATATCCTTATAGGCGGTGATCACAATTACCGGCGGTCGTACAGGTTGGGCTCCTATTTCGTAGAGTAATGTAGGTCCATAACCGTCCGGCAAGCCAACATCCAGCAATATCACATCTCCAACCCCTTTTTGCAAGAAAACGCGCGCTTCAGCAAGTGTACCGGCTTCATGAAGCTCATACCCTTTATCCTGGAGAAATTTTCCGATGTTTTGTCGAGCATTTACTTCGTCATCAACAATTAAAATAGATATACTCATTGCTCATTCTCCGTTTTCTGCAGGTAATCTTACCGTAAAAACAGTCCCACCTGTGAATGAATCGACACTGATGCTCCCTTTATGCGAGTTGACGATCTCTTTAGTGATTGCCAACCCCAATCCGGTTCCCTTTTCCCTCGTGGAAACAAATGGCTCGAAGATTCGCGTCTTCATATCTTCGGGTATCCCAGGTCCTGTATCAGAAATATGAATCACCACATAGATGTGCCCGGGAATACTATTATCCATCTCGCCTTTGATGGCAAGCGTTCCCCCTGTTTCTGTCATGGCATCAACTGCATTATTGATCAGATTTGAAAAAACACGATCAAGTGAGCGTGAATCACCGCGTATTTTTGCTAATCCGGCGTCAAAATTAGTTACGGGATTGATCCCTACCTTTGAGAAACGCGGTCGCCAACGGTCCACCATCCGCTGCAGGAAAAAGCCGAGATCAATTTCAGTATTTTCTTCGCCTCCCGGACGCGCGTAAGCCAGAAAAGACTCCAAAAGATGAGTCAACCGCCAGCAATCGTTAATCACCTTGGTGATCGTTTCTTGTTTTGGATCCTCTGGTGGCAATTGGGTACCGATCAATTGAATGCCAGATGTAATGGAATTTTGCATATTCTTCGCGTCATGAGCAATAGCTGCGGTATAGTCGCCAATCACCGCTCGATGTTCAAGATGTTTTGCCATTGCTTTGCTTTGTTCGTTTTCGCTAATATCCGAGATCAGGATTTCAACACCGGTAACTTGTGAATCATGTACAACTGGAATCGTTTTAATTTGAACAGGGAAGACCTGTCCATTTCTCCGATTTAAAGATGCCTTTCCAATGTCTGGTGTGAGAATGCCCTTTTTAGCTTCATCCAACGAGGCCATGAGCAGGTTCGCCCCGATTAAAATATTGTCAACTGCTTGTCCTTTGATCTCCGCTTCAGCATAACCCAACATCCATTCGGCAGCAGGATTCACCTGGATTATTTTAAAGTCATGTGATAGTACCACCATGCCTTCCTGCATATTTTCTGTGATCGAATCAAGCGTATTAAGTGCATATTGTTGCAATGTCAGGCGTTGATCAAGGTTTTTTTCGAGAAGTGACTGTTGTAAAAATATTGTCACCAGCGAACTGATTAATCGCAATGCGTTAAGGTTCAATTCAAACGGTAGAACTCCTTTTCCACTTGCCACAAGGAGACCGATCTTTGCGCCTTCCTCGGTTAAAACTGACGTTGCGAGGTAGTCCACTTCATTGCTCTTTCCAAAGCGTTGGATATCAGTAATCACTCTTTGCCCGGGTTCCCAAAGGTTTGTCTCAGTCAATCGAATCAAATCAGTAGAGGGCAAAAATTCAGGGAAAGGGAACAAATTACCGGTTTGAGATCGTAGTGCGAGCTGGGGGCTAGAAGCATCTGCCTGGTAAAGGCAGACAACATCGACATTCAAGATTCTTCGGGTTATCTCGGTGATTTTAGTGACAGCGTTTCGGTAATCCTGAAAATCAACGCCAGATACCAGGCGGGTTAGCTCTTCGTAGATCATGTCTATCGGATACCCTTTTTTGTTATCCGCATCGCGTTTGAGCATTAATTTGATTAATAACCAATGAATTTCAGGGTCGAAAAAATTAAACTTTGCGGGAAATTCTCCCCTTCTTCCTTCCCGATTTGACGCAATTATTGTTCCACTGGTACCCGAGGTAATACTATTAAGATCCAGAGTAGGGAATAAAATTTCGATGCTTTTATCTGAAATCTCAGAGGTTGAAAAACCAGTTAACTTCATCATCCGGCTATTCAAATAGACAATTTTATTTGATTTAATGTCAATCAACGCACATGGATCATCATCAATATTTATTAATGTAAAAATCTCCGGTAATCCTGGTTCTTTCTTCCGGAGTAAGGTCGATGTCAATTGTGATGAAAAAGATTTCATGTCCCTCGCATCATGGCTTTTCTTAAATGAGCCGGTAAGATCCCTTCAATTGAGCGGTATTTAGCAACAGTTCGCCGTGCGACATCATATCCCTTTTTTGATAACAGTTCAACCAGATCAGAATCACTTAATGGGGTCTTTTCATTTACAACGATTTCTTTTAATTCACTACGAATGTTCATGCTTCGGTCAAAGAATGTCGAGAGCGGAACAATCCGCTTGTTGGGTAACTGTACTGCCTTGTTTGCCACAGCCCTTGAGATTGTGGATTCATGAACTTCCAACTCGCGAGATAATTGCGCTCTGGTAACTGGACGCAAATACTTTTCGCCATTAAGGATGTAGTCTCGTTGCAGTGTCACAACCTTTGAAATCAACCGTTCCATGGTGTGGTTTCGTTGCTGGAGGCATTTCACGAATAATGAAGCCTTCTCCAGATCACCTTTCAGATCCGGTTTTGAGGCCTCGGTGGCTTGCTTGACAGCCTGTTTGAACAGCGGATTCACCTGCAACGTACCACTAGTGGGCATAACGATTTCGACAACCAGGGCTTTTTCCCGATCATCGTTGAGGTAATTGATAATGATGTCTGGCTGATGGTAAACCTCGGTATTATCGCCTACGGGTTCTCTAACATCCCCCCAATGCGAACGTGCCGGGAATGGATTGAGGTTTTCGCCAATGAACTTGGCAGCAGCGGTGACAAGTTTCACAGGTACTCCAAGTTTGTGTGCAAGCTCGGAATACTGATGATGACTTAGCTCGCTCATCCCCTCTTGCACCACTTTCACGGCAATCTCGGGAACTTCACCCGTTTCTGACAGGGTTTCCAACTGAATTAACAAAGCTTCCTGAGTTGTGTTTGATCCGACGCCAATCGGATCGGCAAGTTGGATCAGTCGTTTGATTTTTTCGACCTCAGAGGGTAACAAATGCATATATCGTGCAACCTCAAGTACAGTTGTGGTCAGCAATCCATCCTCATCCAGATGCGTTAGCAGGTATGCAGCGGTAGCCCGTTGCCCCGGATCAAGATCAGGGGCGATTTGCTTTAAAACATATGCGGGAAGTTCTTCTACTTCTGGCGCGAATGGTTCGCTATCAATTCCGGGGTCAATATAATCTTTCTTCATAATAAAATCATCGCGTGGTGACAGGAATACCACCGGGTCAATTGATTCTATATTTTTTGGCAAACTGCAAACAGAGCATTTACCATGTTCTTGCAGCAAACGATGGCAGGTTGGGCATCGCCGTTCCTCGATCATCTCTAAAGCGGGATTAGCCGCTAAAGCCGAATCAATTTCCTGGCGCAATTCCTCGCCCGGCATACTCAACAAATTCATTGTTTGTGCCAGGTGCGCGGTAGTCATCGGTCTGGTGGTTTGAAATTGTCCTTGAAACATAAGCGACCCCGTTTCTACTAAAAAAGTATAGCGTATACTAGTGAATGATGCAAGAACCATGCCACGGTTTTTTTACTCAAATGGTAGAATACTTTCACAATCATGAATTCAGTAACGGTAGTCGGTGGTGGTTTAGCAGGTTCAGAAGCCGCTTGGCAGCTTGCCAGGTTGGGGGTGGAGGTAAACCTCTACGAAATGCGCCCTGAGGTCACTACCGGTGCACATATTTCCGGCGATTTAGCTGAGTTGGTATGCTCAAACTCCATGGGATCGACCCAGGAAAATAAAGCAGCAGGATTACTCAAAGAGGAATTGAAGATTCTGGGTTCATTGCTCCTCGATTGCGCTGAACAAACCACGCTGCCAGCCGGCAGTGCCCTGGCAGTTGACCGCGAGTTATTTGCAAAGAAAGTTACTGAAGCGATAACATCCAACCCGAAAATTCACCTACACAAACAAGAAATCAAAGATATTCCATCCGGTCCGACCATTATTGCTACCGGACCATTAACATCGAAAGTGTTGTCAAATTCAATCCAGGAATTTACAGGGTTTGATGCTTTTTACTTCTATGATGCCCTTTCCCCAACCGTAGATGCTGCAACCATCGATATGAGGGTCGCGTTCAAAGCTTCTAGATACAAATTTGATACAGATGATCCAGGCGATTACATCAATTGCCCCTTCGATGATGACCAGTACCAATTTTTCATCAACGAATTGTTAAACGCAAAAACAATCCAATTGCGGGATTTCGAATCCGATCTCCTTAATGGCGTAAAAACATCTTTCTTTGAGGCTTGTTTGCCAATCGAAGTTCTCGCGCATCGCAATCCGCAATCACTTTCCTTTGGACCCATGCGCCCGGTGGGAATTCACAACCTTCACAAGGATGAAAAACCGCGTGCAATTGTTCAGTTGCGCCAGGAAGATCTAGCAGATTCGTTGTATAACCTGGTTGGGTTTCAAACCAATTTGACCTTCTCCGAGCAAGAGCGCGTTTTCCGCTTGATTCCAGGGCTTGAAAACGCTGAATTCACCCGATACGGACAAATGCACCGGAATGCCTATATAAACTCTCCGGCACTATTGGAGCCCTCACTTCAAACCCGCTCACGTCCCGACCTTTTCTTCGCCGGGCAAATTGTCGGAGTGGAAGGATATATGGGGAATATCGCCTCTGGACTGCTTGCTGGAATAAATCTCGCTCGATTCGTGTATGGGACGCCTCTCCTTGTTTTTCCACAAGAAACAATGATAGGGGCTCTTCATCACTACATTTCGCACGCTCAGCCAAAATTCTTCCAACCGATGAAAGCCAATTTCGGTATTTTGCCACCAATCCCCCCATCGCCGCGCACCAAAGACGAGCGTGGTTACTTTTATTCTAAAAGAGCTCTTTCCTTCTTGCACGATTTTATGACAAAACTTGAGGCAACGATAAAATGAAACGATTAATCCTGTTACTCATTTTGTTAATTATGTTATTGGGAATTGGAATACTTCCTTTGCTGAAGCACCCACAAATTGAGGATAAAACACCTATTCCATTTTCAGGGGATTCTGCATATCAATTTTTACTCGACCAACTCAGCTATGGTCCTCGAACACCCGGCTCTCTCGCCCACCAATTAACGAGAAGTTATATTTCACTTACCTTAACTGATTTTGGTTGGTCAGTTGAGGAGCCCAGTGATGTTTTCGAAGGGCATGAAATTTATAATATTATTGCCCGACGCGGAAAAAACGGACCCATCACAATCATCGGAGCGCATTATGACTCGCGTTTGAACGCAACTGAAGAAACAGACGCCCAATTACGGGAATTGCCAGTCCCCGGTGCAAATGATGGGGCTTCAGGAGTGGCAGTTCTGCTGGAGTTAGCCCGAACTCTCCCTGAAGACCTACCCGGTCAGACGTGGTTGGTTTTCTTTGATGCAGAAGACCAGGGGCACCTTGAAGGTTGGAACTGGATTCTGGGCTCTCAAGTTTTTGTTAGTAATCTAACCGTAAAACCCGACAGGGTGGTCATCCTGGATATGATCGGTGATGCAGATCTAAACGTGTATAGGGAAAATGGATCGGACCAAACTCTCAGCAATCAAATTTGGCAAGCCGCTGCTGAACTTGGATACTCCAAGGTTTTCATAAACGAAATAAAATATAGCATTCTAGATGACCATATACCCTTTCTTGAATCAGGGATACCTGCAGTGGACGTAATCGATTTTGATTATGCATGGTGGCACACTCGCGCAGATACAGCTGATAAGGTTTCAAAAGATAGCCTGGAAATCGTCGGAAGAACAATCACTTATTGGCTCGAATCTAACCCGTAATTAATACTGATTTGTTTTAATGAGATAATTAATACATCAATCGTGAGGTAAAACGTACATGATCACACCTTATCTTCCACCTGCAGATCGAATCTCTACCTTCAAGCCTTATTTCTTTGCCTCTCTCGGCAAGAAAATAAGTGAACTTAAGGCGAGTGGAACAGATGTGATCCGCATTGACATGGGGACACCTGATTTACCCCCTGCAAAATTTATCACTGATGTATTGATCAAGGAATCCCAAAAGGAAAATACCCACGGTTATTGTCCAATAGGAGGTACCCCTGAATTTAAACAGGCTGTGGCTGATTACTATATTAATCGCTTTAATGTCACTCTTGATCCAAAATCCGAAATTGTTGGGCTAATCGGTTCAAAAGAAGGATTATTCAATCTGAGCCAGGTTCTTCTGAACCCGGGTGATGTTGCGCTTATTCCTGACCCGGGTTATCCGGTTTATAGTGCCGGCGGTATCATTGCCGGAGGCAAGATTGTTCATTTCCCATTGATCCGCGAAAATGGTTTCCTTCCCGATTTGGCTGCTCTGTCAGAAATAGATCTCAGCAAAGCAAAGATCCTCTGGCTTAATTACCCCAATAATCCGACAGGTGCAATTGCCCCCATTTCGTTTTTTGAAGAGGTGGTCTCTTTTGCCAGAAAGCACCATCTACTTATTGCACATGACGCGCCGTATGCCGACGTTTCGTTTGATGAGTACACCGCCCCCAGTTTGATGATGATTCCCGGAGCAAAAGAGGTAGCAGTCGAATTCAACTCTCTGTCGAAAACTTATAATATGGCTGGTTGGCGACTTGGAATGGCTGTTGGTAATCCTGCGATCATCGATTATCTCTACAACTATAAAAGTCAGATGGATACATCTAATTTTGCTCCGGTTTATTCTGCTGGTATTGCTGCGCTGACAGGAGATCAATCGTGGCTCGACCAGCGCAATCTGATCTATAAGCAGCGCAGAGATTTGGTCGTGAATGGATTGCGAGAAGCCGGCTTCACTTTTGATATCCCAAGAGCAGCCATTTATGTCTGGGCTGCTCTCCCCAAAGGGCATTTCAATTCCATTGATTATTGCGCCAAACTTCTCGAAGAAACGGGGGTTAGCACCACCCCCGGAGTTGTGTATGGCCCGCATGGTGAAGGATATTTGCGCATTTCGCTGGGTACTCCAGCCAATCGCATTGAAGAAGCGATGGATCGCCTGGTAAATTGGTCGAAAAGAGAAAAATGAAACCTACAAAAACGTTTCCAACGCATCCACCAAGAGAAAAAGCTTTCCTTGTAGGTGTTGAGCTACGTACCCAACCTGGATTAATTCCCCTCGAAGATTCGCTTGGGGAACTCGCCAGGCTTGCAGATACCGCCGGATTGGATATTGTTGGGGAATCCACTCAAAAATTGGATGTGCCAAATGCCGCCACCTACATAGGAAGCGGCAAGGTTGAAGAAATCCGCTTACTGGTCGAAGAAACCCTTGCCGACATCATAATTTTCGACAGCGAACTCTCACCACGACACCAGCGCGAACTTGAAGAAAGATTCGGTACAACGGTACGTGTGATCGACCGCACAGCCTTGATCCTTGATATATTTGCCCAGCATGCGCATACAAGCGATGGAATTCTACAGGTTGCGCTGGCACAATACGAATACAGATTACCTCGCCTGACACGCGCGTGGACGCATTTAGCCCGACAGGCTGGTGGAGGCGCAGGCAGAACTGGATCTGTTGGCGGTGTTGGGCTTCGTGGTCCAGGCGAGACACAGCTTGAGGTGGATCGCCGTGAAATCCATAAACGGATCACCGCAGTGAAAAAGGAACTGGAAAAAGTACGTGCGCATCGGCAGCGATACCGTTCTCAACGGAAAAACACGCGCATCCCTCTCATTTCCCTGGTGGGATATACCAATTCAGGAAAATCCACCCTATTAAATCGTCTTACCAAATCCAGTGTTTTGGTAGCAGATCAGCTTTTTGCTACGTTGGACCCCACTACCAGGCGTATCTCACTCCCCGGTGGACATGACGCATTGTTAACTGACACAGTTGGATTTATTCAAAAACTTCCCACTCAATTGATAGCTGCCTTCCAAGCAACTCTTGAAGAGATATCAGAGGCTGACCTGTTGCTGCATGTGGTTGATATGAGTCATCCGAATGCGCTTGAACAAACGAAAGCTGTCGAACAAACGCTTGAAGAAATCAATGCGCAGCATATCCCGACAATCATTGTTCTTAATAAGGTCGATCAAATTCTCAATCAAGATGATATCCCATTGATCACATCGAAATATCCAAAGGCAGTTGTTATCTCTGCTTTGAAGGATACGGGGTTTAGTGAACTGTTGAAAATGATCGAACTGGAATTATTCGAGAATTTCGAGGAGATTTCTGTTCAAATTCCTTACATAGAAGGACAACTGATTTCACTTTTCCATGAACAAGGACATATTATACGCATCGACCACCTCCGCAAAGGAGTCTTCATCCAGGGTCAATTGCCAGGAAGATTATTAGCCCGCTTTACTTCGTTCATTCGCTCTGAACCTGAAAAGGAAATTGAATCGCCGCTTGTTGAGTAATCCATCCGAAGTTAAAACCAAAAACGGGCTATCGCCCGTTTTAAGGTTTTTACAATATTGATTATTTCTTTTTAGCTTCTTTACCAAGGTCGAGTACTTCTTTACCCTGGTAATGCCCGCAACTAGGACAAACAGTATGTTGAAGTCTCATCTCACCACAATTGCTACATTGAACAAGTACAGTTGCCTGTAACGCATCCTGCGAGCGGCGGCGATCACGGCGTCCTTTTGAAAGTTTCCGTTTTGGAAGAGGTGTCATCTTAAATCTCCTGTAAATATTTTACGACCCGTCAATCTTTTGACAGGCTGTAAAAGTATACTCGCACGGTTCAATCTCGTCAAGCAATAGATTACCCCAATTATTTAATTGAGAACTACATTGCGATTATTGATTAATGTTGTAAAATCTTGTTATGGAAATACATGCGGCGGTTGCAAAGATAAATAAATACGCCACTTCTGAAAGTGGCGATACTCTTGAGATTGTTGAACGACCAAACGGAGGGATTTCGGTCGTATTGGCAGATGGGCAGACTTCCGGCAAAGGCGCAAAAACCATCTCAACAATGGTGGTGCGCAAAGTAATCTCTTTGCTGGCCGAAGGTGTACGCGATGGCGCGGCAGCCAGAGCTGCATCGGATTACCTTTTCACTGAGCGTAGTGGGAAAGTTACTGCAACTTTGAATATACTGTCAGCTGATCTTCAAACGGGAACAATCGTTATTACGCGCAATAATCCTTCTCCAGTATTTATCGCCAGGCGTGACAAGGTTGAGTGCATCTCTGCAGAAAGTACCTCCATCGGTACCTCTCGAAACATTCGCCCTTCAATTACAGAATTCGCGCTTGAAAGTGGCATCACTATAATCATGTACACTGATGGCGTTCGCGATGCTGGAGACCGTACCGGGCAATCACTTGATATTTGTACGCTGATTGAGGCAATTCTCGATGAACAGGATCCCACAGCCCAGGATTTGGCAGACAGCATCCTTGAGCAGGCAATTCGTCTGGATAATAACCGCCCCAATGATGATATGAGCGTAGTTGCCCTTCGAACCAAATCGACTGAAACTGATCTAATCAGACGTATGACATGCACACTTCCTGTGCCCCCCCATGTTTATTCCCCCTCAGGTTTAAATTCTCTTCTATACTGATGGGTAGGCATCTCTTTTATGACCGACAAGCGAGAAAAACCACTTATCGGAATAGTTGGTGTTTGCGCCGCAGGGAAGACGACATTAATCGCCAGTCTAATCGCGCTTGGATATAACTGTCGTCACATTGCTCAAGAACATTCATATGTAAAAACCATGTGGAAGCAACTAACAAACCCTGATATCCTCGTGTACCTTGAGGCGTCTTACCCGGTAACCCTGCTCCGTAGAAATCTTGATTGGACAATTCAGGAATACAACGAACAGCTCAGCCGCTTAAGCCACGCGAGAGAAAACGCGGAAATTATCATCCTTACCGATTCCATGACAGCTGAAGAAGTATCCAAAGAAGCTCAAAATATGATCAAAGGTCTAATAAACCTTGATTAATTAATTTCCATTCGTTCGTGTTTGGGGTATAATTTCACAGTTCCCGCCAGCGGATGCTGGATTTTGTTTGTATCGGAGGTAGTCAACCATATGGATCGTCGTTACGTAAGACTTATATTGATTTTATTGCTTGTCGCACTTGTAGTGTGGGTCGACCTTCCCCGTCCTGAAGATAGCGCGGGGTTGACGATTGGAAAATTCCACCGCACCATGAACCCGGTACTGGGTCTTGATTTACGTGGTGGGATGCAGGTATTACTTGCTCCTAAAGATAATGTAGCTACCACCAAGCAATCCCTTGAAGATACCGCCAAAATTCTTGAAAGTCGTGCCAATGGCTTGGGAGTTAGCGAGGTTGTTTTCCAGGTGGCAGGGGATAGATACATTCTGGGAGAATTCCCGGGGCTTACCAATACCGAGGACGTAATTGCTGCAGTTAAGCAAACCGGTTTGCTTGAGTTCATCGATGCCGGAACCACTTACCTTCAGCCTGAAACGGTTGTTGAAACTGATTATTCAGGTGCTACTGCTGAAGATACTACCGCTGCTGCTCAGCCTACCCTCATTCCGACCGCGGAATCAACCCGATTCTGCGACCGAAACGCCCGCAACCGTCTATCATACCGTTATGATTGGCGGCGACATCAAATCGGTAAATATCAGTACCTCTTCCACAGGCGGTGGCTTCGCTGTTGATTTTGTTCTAACTGATAATGGCGCTAAGGTATTTAAGGATCATACATCTGCCAATGTTGGCAAGTACCTGGCTATTGTTCTCGACAAGAAAGTAATCTCCTGTCCATCTATCAATAGTGCCATTACTGACGGAAGCGGCCAAATCACCGGCTCGTTCACTTCCGAAGAAGCAAATAAATTAGCCATCACACTCCGTTATGGCAGTCTGAAAGTACCTGTTGAAATTGTGGAAAGCCGCATTGTTGGACCTTCCTTAGGTGCAGATTCGCTGGATAAAAGTCTCGTCGCAGGAATTATAGGTTTTACCATAGTTGCATTATTTATGATCATCTACTACCGCCTGCCAGGTGGTGTGGCGGTAGCGGCTATTGCAATTTACGGTGCCATAACTTTTGCATTGTTCAAATTGATTCCTGTAACCCTGACGCTCTCCGGTATTGCTGGTTTCCTTTTATCTACTGGCAGTGCGCTGGATGCCAACATTCTCATCTTTGAAAGACTCAAAGAGGAACTGCGCAATGGCAGATCGCTGAAACAAGCGATTGATCTTGGTTGGAAGCGAGCCTGGCCATCAATTCGTGATTCAAACATTGCTACACTGATCACCAGTGCAATCTTATTCTGGTTTGGTTCTGCATCTGGTGCAAGCATCGTTAAAGGGTTTGCCCTCACACTTGCCATTGGTGTTTTTGTTTCATTGTTCACATCGATCTTCGTTACCCGTACCTTCCTGAGTATTGTTATTGATGCTGTAAAACCGGGTCAAATCGGAAAATTGTTCGGCGCAAGGAGTTCTGAAAATGTTTAATATCCTTGGAAAACGATATTACTTTTTTGCCGCTTCACTGATCATCATCATCTCTGGCCTGGTTTTGTTATTCACCAGCGGAGATCCTCGCTCAATCGATTTTAAAGGTGGAACGATTCTAGAAGTACAATACACATCTGGCGTCCTGCCTACCACTGAAGATGTAAAAAGCATATTTGATGGTGTCGATATCAAAGACGCACAAATTCAAACTAGCGGGAATGACTTATTAATTCTGCGTTCCTCCACCTTGGATGACACGCAACGTAAAACTGTGATTAATGAATTGACTGCGTTATCAGATCAACCGATTGTCATCCTGAGATCAGACACAGTGGGTGCTTCAATCGGTCAAGGTGTTGCGGTTCGTGCTTTATGGGCGGTTATTATTGCAGCCATCGCTGTGATAATCTACATCACTTTTGCTTTCCGTGGAATTCAACATTCCTTCCGCTATGGCATCTGTGCTATCATCGCCATGGTACATGACGTTCTGATCGTTTTAGCACTCACTGGTTATGGAACCCGCTTCTGGGGTTGGCAAGTAGATTCCCTCTACCTGACGGCATTACTTACTGTTATCGGTTTCTCGGTGCAGGATAAAATCGTTGTCTTTGATCGTATCCGTGAGAATTCCGGAATCTATCGCAAGCTGGATTTCGAAATCCTGGCGAACCACTCCATAATCCAAACATTGCAACGCTCCATTAACACTCAGCTTATGACAGTTGAATTCCTTTTAATGTCATTGGCTTTGTTTGGTGGCGTAACCCTGCGTGAATTTGCCGTGATTTTGCTAGTTGGTCTTCTAAGCGGTACGTATTCCTCCATCTTCATCGCCGCCCCCATCCTGGTGGTGTGGGAAAAGAAAGAATGGCGAACCTGGTTTAAAAAGACTCCACAGGCAGTTTAGGCTTAAAGGGTTCTGGATGTTTTCAGAACCCTTTTTTATTCTTTTAGTCAAATATTGAAAGGATAAATAATGCGAAAAGAAATCGTTCTGATTACTGGAGCAAATGGCGAAATTGGTCATGGACTGATCACCTTCCTCGGGGAATCTAAAAAATATAGCATTGTTGCCATGGACGTTCAGCCATTGGATGCATCCCTTGTGCCCCATTGCGAAAGATTCATCCAGGGGGATATTCTCGATACCATGCTACTAGGTCGCCTCGTCGCTGAGTTTGAGATTCGCACAATTTACCATCTTGCATCTATTCTATCCACCAAAGCTGAGTACAATCCTGAGACAGCTCATCGCGTTAATGTTGAAGGAACATTGAATTTACTTCGCCTGGCAGTTGAACAAGCATCATGGCAGGGTAGACCAGTAAAATTTATTTATCCCAGTTCAATCGCAGCCTATGGTTTACCATCTCTTTCTGCAAAAGAAAAAGCAGGCAAAGTTAAAGAAATGGATTGGTGCAACCCTATCACCATGTATGGCTGCAACAAACTTTACTGCGAACACCTGGGGCGTTACTACACTTCAAATTACCGTCAACTTGCCGCCGATTGTAATAAATTCTCGGTTGATTTTCGCTGCCTGCGCTTTCCCGGCTTGGTCAGTTCAGTTACCATTCCAACCGGGGGGACGAGCGATTATGGACCAGAAATGCTCCACCACGCTGCCCAGGGAATCCCGTATACCTGTTTTGTTCGCCCTGATACCAGGCTGCCATTCATGGTGATGCCGGATGCTGTTCGATCCATGCTGCAACTTGAGGCCGCCCCGCGTGAAAAATTATCTCAATTGGTTTACAACGTTACCAGCTTTTCACCAACCGCCCTTGATTTCTTGAATCATGTAAAAATTGCATTCCCCAAAGCCGTAGTCACTTTTGAACCCCACCAGGCACGCCAATCGATCGTTGATAGTTGGCCGGGTGATGTTGATGATTCTGCCGCCACTCGCGATTGGGGCTGGAAACCGGAATATGATGAAAAACGAGCCTTTGATGAGTATCTGATTCCATCAATTAAAGCGCGATATCCTTAGTTAGATAGATGCCCTGGTTTCAGGGCATTTTTTGCAGGAGCTTATGAAAAAAACAATTCAAATAACCAGAGCTTTTTTTCCCGATCTCATTAATCCCTTGCAGGAGAACTATAAGGTTTTAGTATGGGAAGGGAATTCACCCCCGACTAATAAGTGGATCATCGAAAACATTCTAAAATCTGACGCGCTGATTACCATGCTCACGGATCGCATCGATGATGAGGTCATCTCTGCCGGTGCTTCAAACAAGCTTAAGATAATCAGCCAGATGGCGGTGGGGTATGACAATATCGATATTTTATCCGCAAACAGAAACCACATTGCCGTAGGAAATACCCCAGGAGTGCTAACCGAAACAACTGCGGATTTCACATGGGCTTTATTGATGTCGCTAGCTCGCCAGGTAATTGCAAGTAATAATGAAGTTCACCGTGGGGTTTGGCGTACATGGGGACCGGAAGTTTTTGCCGGCGCAGATGTATTCGGAAAAACACTGGGAATCATTGGTTATGGTCGAATTGGCAAGGCAGTAGCTAACCGCGCTATAGGGTTTGGAATGAATATTTTGGTTGCGAACTATCACGATCTTGGTAAATTTGAACATTCGCCTGAAATTGAATTCACCGACCTTGAAAGGCTATTAAGCAAATCCGATTTTGTGACCCTCCATGCCAACCTCACTCCAGGCTCAAGAGGCTTGATTGGGAAACATGAATTATCGTTAATGAAACCTTCTGCGTTTCTGATCAACACAGCCAGAGGTGCGATGGTTGACCATTCCGCGTTGTATGAGGCTCTGGTCGCCCATAATATTTCCGGTGCAGCATTGGATGTTTTTGACCCTGAACCAATACCGCCTTCTCATCCTCTGTTAGATTTGCCGAATGTGATCATTACCCCGCATATTGCCAGCGCTTCGATCGAAACCCGCCACCAGATGGCCGTTATGACAATTGAGAATGCGATTGCCGGAATCGAGGGGGAAAAACTCCCCTATTGTGTTAATCCGGAAGTTTATAAGGATTAATATCCGATAACAAAGGTAATATCATTAACATTCGTTCCAGAAGGTCCAGTCTTGATCAAACCCCCACGTTCTTGAAAAAAAGAATAAGAATCATTATTTTCAAGGCAGCGAGCCAATAGTTCAAAGTCAGGGGAATTTCTGGATGAAAGCACAGCCCCGGCAGCATCTGTTGGACCATCTTCGCCGTCAGTCGCAAATGTAACAAACACCTTGTTTTTCATTTTGGAAATAGTTTCTACTGCACCGAGTGCCACTTCAAGATTACGTCCACCCAACCCATTACCTTTAACTGTAACCGTCGTTTCTCCACCCGCAAAAATTACATAAGGACGATGGAGGGTTTTCTCTATTATTTCCTTATAAGCATACCGAGCTTCACCTTGTAGTTTATAAGTCTCAACTTTTGTTGCAAAGCCAAGTTGACGGGCTTTTTCAGCCGCAGCATCTACTGAAATGGCGTTGCTACCTATGATCTTGTGATAAGGATTCAGTTTAATTTCTTTTTCGTCTTCCCTTTGGTTATTCAGTTCCCGTTTTGTTTCCTCTTCAAGGTGCGTCATTACACCAGTCGGGATTTCAGCTGGAGAAATATATTTGTTGATAATCTCAAGCGCATCCGAAAACGAGGTGGGATCTAAAATTGCTGGACCAGAGGCTATCACATCCAATGGATTACCAATGACGTCTGATAATACCAATACGGCAACTTGAGCAGGTTGCGCCATGCGCAATAACCCCCCTCCTTTGAAAACATCCAAATGTTTGCGCACAGTATTCATCTCGTTGATTGAAGCGCCACTCCTAATCAAATGACCAGTCACCTGTTGAATATCCTTAAGTGTCACGCCATCAGCCGGCAAGCAAGCCAATGCTGAACCGCCACCAGATAGTAGCAGAATAACGATATCAGCCTTTCCCAGCCCGCTTACAGCTTGCTTTATATGCTTAGCAGCTTCCACACTCCGATTATCTGGAATTGGGTGGGCAGACTCAATAACGATAAAGTTATCAAAGTGGATGTTTTCTGGCTTGTGTTTGCAAATACACACCCCATGTGCAATCCTTTCCCCTATTTTGGTTTCTGCTGCCTGCGTCATTGCTACACTTGCTTTCCCCAAACCAATTACAACAATCTGGCTTTTTGAACTTAAGTTAATACTTTTGTCGCCTACGCGCAATTGATTTTGTTTAATCTCCAAATTTTGACCTACTAAATGATATGGGTCAGATGCTGTGAACGCTGCTTGAAGAATATCTTTGATTTCTTTTAGCGGTATACTTGGTTCTGCATTGTTTATTGAAATTTCGATCATTATTACTCCATTGAAAATAGGAAGAATGGTTGGTTAAGTTAATACATTTGTTTCTCAAAAAATGTATAAAATGAAATTGTGTATTTCTACTACTGTTTTTATCATAAGTCATTTTTATAAGCTACCAGTAATAAAATGAAAATTCTAAGGAGGAATTGGTGGATAACAACGTTTTGAACAAAATGCTTCGCCCTAAATCAGTGGCTGTCATAGGTGCTTCGGCCACACCAGGTAAGATCGGTTATACCGTGATCAAAAATCTTCAAAATGGCGGTTATAAAGGCAAGATCTACCCTATCAATAATAACACCCCAGAGATTCTTGGTCTTAAAGCATATGCAAATGTAACAGATGTTCCGGGGGACGTGGATTCGGCAATCATTACTGTACCCGCAAAATACATGAGTGAAGTTACCGAAGAATGTGGTAAAAAAGGCGTCAAGGGATTGATTGTGATTACTTCAGGTTTCAGTGAAGTTGGTCGGAAAGACCTGGAAGATGAAATGCTCGCGATTGCCGCCCGTTATGGCATGCGTATCCTTGGACCAAACATCGTCGGCTCTCTCTCCAACTCTGATCAATTCAATGGCTCCTTCGCTCCCGGGCTTCCCTTCCCTGGCAAAGCTTCCCTTGTCACCCAATCCGGTGCCCTTTTGATCGCCATGGATATGGCAACCTACACCAAGCGGGTTGGCTTTGATAAACTAATCTCCATTGGCAATATGTCTGATGTTGATTTCGCTGATCTGATTGAATGGTTCGATGAAGATGAAGATACTACTTGCGTCAGCCTTTATATAGAAGGGCTAAAGAAAGGTCGTAAATTCATCGATGCTGCCAGAAAATCCAAAAAACCTATCGTTGCCTTAAAATCAGGTGTTTCTGCACATGGCGCTGCTGCTGCTGCCTCACACACTGGTTCACTGGCTGGTGCAGCCAAAGTATATAATTCAGCTTTCAAGCAGGCTGGGGTTATTCAAGCCAGTGATTTGAATAATCTTTTTGACCGTACGCTAACCCTTTCACAACAACCTCCAATGAAGGGTGAAAACCTGCTGATTCTAACCAATGGCGGTGGTGTTGGCGTACTGGCTACCGATGCCGCTGAAAAATATGGCATTCCGCTACATTTTGCTCCTGCAGATGTTCAGGAAGAATTAAAGAAACACATGCCAGATTTCGGTTCTGCCAAGAATCCAGTGGATATGACTGGTATGGCCGGCAATGATTGGTATTACCAGACTACTAAATTCTCTTTTGGGCATCAATGGACAGATGGCTTGGTGGTTCTTTACTGCGAAACCGCAATGACAAATCCTCAGGAAATTGCCGAAAGCATTAAGAAAGCCGTTGATGAATCAGGTGTAAAAGATAAGCCCGTAACTGTTTCCTTCGTTGGTGGAGAAAAATCAGATAAAGCAATGGCATGGTTGGTTGAGAACGGAATTCCAGCCTTTGGTGCTCCGGATATCGCCGTTAATGCGATGGCTTCTTTGCGTGAATATGCACGCCTAAAAGAGGGCAGGAACGATGAAAAGATCGAGTCTGATCCTGAAGCCCGCAAGATAGCCTTGGAAATTTTCGCCAAAGCCCGCGCTGATGGTCGTGATTCCTTAACTGAAATCGAAGCCAAAGAAGTCTTCAAAACTTATGGTTTACCAGTAACTACCACGATATTAGCCAAAACTGAAGAAGAAGCAGTCTCCATCGGAAAACAGGTTGGCTTCCCGTTGGTACTAAAAATTGTGTCACCCGATATCCTCCATAAATCAGACGCCGGTGGTGTCAAAGTAAATATCAAAGACGAAGCCGGAATTCGTGAAGCCTATCAAACAATCTTGAAAAACGCCAAAGCCTACAAAGCTGATGCCAAAATTCATGGTATTTGTATTCAAGAGATGGCACCGTGGGGGACCGAAGTCATTCTTGGATCTGTGGATGATCCCTCGTTTGGACCGACCATCATGTTTGGTCTCGGCGGAATCTTTGTAGAAGTCCTTAAGGATGTAACATTCCGAGTAGCCCCTATCAGCAAGAAACAGGTTGAAGAGATGATTGGCGAGATTAAGAGTGCTCCGATCCTTGCCGGCGTGCGTGGCGAAAAACCGCGTGATCGTAAAATGCTTGCCCAAACGATTTACAATTACTCAATGCTTGTCCATGACCTCGAAGACGAGATCAAAGAATCCGACGCCAACCCGGTTTTGGTGTACGAAGAAGGCGCTGGACTGAAAGTGGCTGACGCCCGCGTGATTCTGAAAAAGAAATAAAGACAACATAAAAAATAACCGCTTCTTGTGAAGCGGTTATTTTTTCTTTAATAATCGGTACGCACCCACCCAGGGGGTTCCAAACCTGTGATGTTCCGCGATGGTCACTTTATTGAACTTTCCTCCAATTTTTACAACCGTCATGACCACCATACCCCAATCTTCTGTCATGAGTGCTTTATTGAGGTCTTTGCTTAACTTGCCGCTCCATTCCCAATCCAGGCGAAACCGGTCTGCCTTCACCCAGTAGCCCCGTTTCTCCCAGGCTTCCACACTGACATCAATGTTGTTGCTAATTTCTTCCAAAGCCAATACTACAAAAGCTGTCAAATCTCTCGACAGTTCGTTTGGTTCGGGTTGTCGCATCAACTCGCGCAACGCGATCACAATCGTTTTGGATAAACGCGTTCGGTCTTTACCGGCTGAATCAGGATTATAGACGTTACTCAATTATTCCCTCAAATGATTTAAAGTATATTGACTGGGGGATTATAGCTTAAAAATACTGGATTTTTATTCATCTAAATACAGCAATTTTGCACTGGCTATCCATCGTTTTATAGGAACATTATTAGAATCCCCATTTTTTGAATTGACTTCAACCTGCGAGTCGCTTATAATCCCTAATCGCCGGGGAAGTGCTGGAATTGGCAGACAGGCATGACTTAGGATCATGTGCCGCAAGGCGTGAGGGTTCAAGTCCCTCTTTCCCCACCAACAAAAACAAAGTATACGCAAGACGAAAGGTGAATCCATTGAAAATTGAAATCCAACCACAAGATGACCATCAATCAAAAGTAATCGCTGAATTTGAAGCCAGTGAACTTGAGCGCTACAAACATCAGGCAGCTCGTAAAATAGCTTCAAACGGTAAAATTCCCGGTTTCCGCCCCGGAAAAGCACCGTACGATGTCATCGTCCGCATGTATGGTGATTCCGTTATAGAAGAAGAAGCCATCGAAATCATGGTGGAAGATCAATATCCCAAGATTCTTGATGAAGCAAAGATAGAACCTGCAGCCCCTGGAAACCTTGAAAAAATCGACAAAGGTGACCCTATCAAATTCACTTTTGTCATCCCCCTGGAGCCAACAGTTGATTTGGGAGATTACAAATCCCTGCGAAAAAAATATACTGTTAAATCAGTCGCTGAAAAAGAAATTGATCAATTTATTGATCGCCTGAAGAAAAGTTATGCCACTGCCGAGCCGGTTGAACGCGCTGCCAAAGATGGCGATTTGGTCGCTATCAAGCTAGATGCTCACCTGGTGAATCCTGCTGCTGACGATAAAGCTGAACTTCTCAAAGAGTCCCCACTCCAAGTGGTAGTCGGCGAGAAAGATCCCGAAGTGGTTGACTTCCCATATGTAGGGTTTGGCGACAACCTTAAAGGGTTAAAAACCAATGATGAAAAAAGTATCACCTATACTTATCCTGAAGATTCGAATTACGAAAAACTTCGCGGCAAAGAAGTTGAATTCGTTGCCAAAGTTGAGAATGTAAAATCCATGACCCTGCCAGAAGTGACTGATGCGTTTGCTCAGACAGTTGGTGAGTTTGAAACTGTCGCGAAGTTACGCGAATCCATCAAGGAACAACTGCAAAATCGAGTGAAAGCAGAATACGAACAGGGTTACTTTGATGAGCTAATCGAAATGCTCGTCGAGAAAGCCTCCATCAAATATCCCCCACAAGTTCTCGAACATGAAATGGAACATGTCGAAGAACATGTAAAAGAAGATCTCGCTCAAAAGCGGATGGAACTCGATGCTTATCTGAAAACGCTCAAAAAAGAAAAAGTCGACTGGCTTGAAGAAGAAATCAAACCCGCCGCGCGAAAACGCCTTGAAAGATCACTGGTATTAGATAAACTCGCAAAAGAAGAAAAGGTTGAGATCAAGAACGAAGACTTGCAGGGTGAATACACTCAAATTATCAATGAAATGCAAGGTTCCACTGATATCAAAGAAATACAAAAACAGCTAAAAAATGAACGGTTTGCCAACGCCCTGGCAATGGAAGCCGCCTCTCGCGTGCTTAATCGCAAGGTTCTTGATCGACTAAAAGACATTGCAACAGGTAAAGCTGAAGAAAAAACTGAAGAAGGTAATGTTGGAAAACCAGCAGTAAAAACTGTAAAAGCCAAAAAAGTTGTCAAAGAACCCGCTTCAACAACTGATGCCACCGAACCGGTTAAAGCCAAAAAAACAACTAAAAAGGTGGAGAAAACCGAAGATAAATAATCCTTCGAATCCAAAAAAGGAGAAAAATGGATCTTACGAATTTTAAATCTGTAATGCCAATGGTCGTTGAGTCCTCCGGACGAGGCGAACGTGCATATGATATCTACTCCCTGCTCTTCCGAGAACGGATCATCTTTGTTGGAACGCCCATTGATGACCAGGTCGCTAATGCTGTGGTCGCTCAATTATTAGTTCTCAGCCATGAAGATCCTGAAGCTGATATCCAAATGTACATCAACTCCCCCGGCGGACAAATTTACGCGGGGTTGGCGATCTATGACACCATGAAAATGATCCCCAACAAGATCAGCACAATCGCCGTTGGTGTAACCGCTTCCTTTGGAACCGTCCTGCTGGCAGCCGGCACCAAGGGGAGACGTTATGCGTTACCCCATGCTACTATCCACATGCACCAACCTCTCGGTGGCGCAGAAGGGCAGGCATCTGATATCGAAATCCAGGCGCGTGAGATTCTTCGCCTAAAAGCCCGCCTGATGGAAATCCTTTCGGAGAGTACTGGTCAGACAAAAGATGTCATTGAACGCGATACTGATCGCAACTTCTATATGGATGCACAGGCCGCGGTAACTTATGGGTTGGTTGATCAGGTCTTGGTTCCCCCCGAAGCGAAAAACAAGTAACCTATTCCGGACCGGGTGAATCATCATCCGGTCTATTTTTATGAGGTAATATGTTTGTTAATAATATCGGAGAGATCCAAGCATTAATTCTGGATATGGATGGCGTTTTGTGGCGTGAAAACAGCCCTATTGGCGACCTTCCTTTTATCTTTAAACGAATCAGAGAGCTCGGGATTAAATTTGTTCTGGCAACAAACAACGGCACCCGTACCGCCGACCAATATTTGGAGAAAATAGCGACCTTTGGAGTTGACCTGAATAAAAGCCAGGTAATCAATTCTGCTATGGCATTGTCCCATATGCTCCATAAAAGATTCCCCACTGGAGGACCTGTCTACATTCTTGGAGAAGCAGGTCTTACCACATCGCTTATTGAATCCGGTTTTTACCATGGCGAAGAGAATGTCTTGGCCGTTATTGGTAGCATGGATCGAGAAATCGATTTTTGGAAATTAAAACGTGCCACCTTGCTCATCCGCGCAGGAGCTCCTTTCTATTTCACCAATCCTGACCGTACATATCCAACTCCCGAAGGGCTTATCCCCGGCGCAGGCGCAATCCTGGCAGCACTGGAAGCAGCCACAGACGTGCAGGCAACAATTGCTGGTAAACCCTCCCCTGCGCTATTTGAATTTGCGCTTGATCGCTTGGGCACAAAACCGGAAGAAACGCTTGTAGTCGGTGACCGACTTGAAACAGACATCCTCGGTGGTCAGCGTGTTGGTTGTAAAACCGCGGCAGTGTTATCCGGTGTAATGACCGAAATGGAAGCCATCGCTTGGCAACCCAGGATAGATTTAATATTGCCTGAATTAGCAGATCTGGTGAAATAAATGACTGATCCCCATCCATTTTTCTATGATTTATCACTCGAGGAAGTTCAAGAGGCTTTTATTTCATTAGGAGAGCCTGCCTTTCGCGTTCGTCAGATTTGGGAGGGTTTTTACTCAAAACTAGCTTCCACTCCTGAAGAAATAACCTCCCTTTCCAAGAGTCTACGCAGCCAACTTACTGAAGTTTTCGCCTTCAATCACCTTACTCTGGTTACCCGCCTGGAATCGAAAGATCACCAAACAGTAAAAGCGCTTTTTCGTCTGCCTGATGGAAATGCCATCGAAACTGTTTTAATGCGTTACGACCAGCGCAATACCTTGTGTATTTCTTCGCAATCAGGCTGCGCAATGGGTTGTGTTTTTTGCGCAACTGGTCAGATGGGTTTTCGGAACAACCTGAGCAGCGGAGAAATCATCGAACAGGTTCTCTTTTTTGCTCGTGAGCTGGCAAAATCAAATAACGTCATTACCAATATTGTGGTCATGGGGATGGGAGAACCATTCCATAATTACGATTCCGTCCTCTCAGCAATTCACCGGTTGAATGACTCCAACGGGTTTAACATGGGTGCTCGCCGCTTCACAATTTCCACGGTCGGAATCCTACCGGGAATTAACCGATTTGCACAGGAAAAAAACCAGGTCAACCTTGCCATCAGCCTACACGCCGCCAATGACAAACTTCGATCCTCCCTTCTACCTGTTAACCGCAAGTACCCACTGGCAGATCTTCTCGCTGCATGCCGTTCTTATGTCGAATTAACCCATCGTCGCATCACTTTTGAATGGGCACTGATCCAGGGTGTCAATGATTCAGTTCAAGATGCTCAACAGCTGGTTGATATGATTGCAGGTTTACTTTGCCATGTTAATATCATTCCATTGAATCCAACCCAAAACTATGCTGGTAAAACAACCACGCACGAAAGAGCAATTGCCTTCCAATCAATCCTGACCGAAAAGGGCATCCCCTGCACTATCCGTCTACGCCGCGGAATTGAAATCAATGCCGGCTGTGGACAATTAGCATCCTTAATTCAGTAATTTTTACTGCATGTTATAATTTTCGACCTATGACCGATATCTTATCAAAATGGAAATCAAGCCTTGATCGCACCCGGAAATCCACCTTCGGTCGTATTGCCACATTGGTTGGGGCAACCGAGATTACGCAGCAAACCTGGGATGAGCTTGAAGAACTGTTGATCCAATCTGATCTAGGTGTGCTAACCACCGGATTGATCCTCACTGAACTTAAGAAAAAAATATCTGAGGCAGGCACATTACGGAAAGAAGAATTTCTCTCGCTTCTTCGATTAGAACTCCTATCCCGCCTGGCACCAATGGATACCATTGATTTTGGTACACAAAAACCGGCTGTAATACTACTCGTTGGTGTAAATGGATCTGGAAAAACCACAACCGCCGCCAAACTTGGAAAAATCTATTCGGGCAATGGACAGAAAGTATTGTTAGCCGCAGCAGATACTTTCCGAGCCGCTGCGATTGACCAGCTTCAAGCCTGGGCGGACCGCCTGGACCTCCCGATTATTGCCGGTCAACCTGATAGTGATCCCGGTGCGGTTGCTTATGATGCAGTTCAATCTGCAATTGCCCGGAATTTTGATGTCGTGTTAGTTGATACTGCCGGGAGACTGCATACTCGCTATAACCTGATGGAAGAGTTGAAAAAAGTTTATCGAGTTGTGGGTAAAGCACTGGCAGGTGCACCCCACGCAGTATACCTGGTACTTGATGCAACAACTGGGCAAAATGCGTTGCATCAGGCAAGAGCGTTCCAGGAAGCGGTTAATGTGAATGGAGTCATCCTCACCAAACTTGATTCATCCGCACGCGGCGGGATGGCTTTTGCCATTCAACGTGAACTAAACCTGCCAATCATGTTTGTAGGGCTTGGCGAAAAACCGGAAGACCTGCAAATATTTGATCCGCAAAAATTTGTCGACAGTTTAATGCCGGCATCCAATTAGAGGAATTATGGAAGAATTAACCACATCCCTTCGAAACAATCTCATCAATCTTCATTCCCTCATGGAGCGTCTTTGACTTAAAAACAAAAAAAGTCTCTTTATCTGAACTCCAAAAGAAATCCGAAGATCCCACCATTTGGGGGGATCCTCATAAAGCCCAGAAGCTGATGAAACAGCTTTCTGATCTTCGCGAAGAGGTGGCGATGTGGAGCGGAATTGAACAACGCATCCAAGATGCCATAGAACTCTCTGAATTTGACGAGCCATCCATACAACAAGAAATTGTAAAAGAGTCTGCATCTATTGATGCTGAATTGGAAAAACTCTCACTAGCGACCTTGTTGAACGGAAAATATGACCGCGGTAATGCCATCCTCACCATCAATACTGGCGAAGGAGGTACCGATGCCCAGGATTGGGCTGGTATGCTGGAAAGAATGTACTTGCGCTGGTGTGAGCGGAAAGGCTATCAGACTGAAATCCTGGACGAAACTGTCGGCGAAGAAGCAGGCATTAAAAGCGTCAGCATCATGGTTACTGGTCAGTATGCCTTTGGGTACCTTCATCCCGAAAAGGGCGTCCATCGATTAGTTCGCCTTTCTCCTTATGATTCGGCTCACCGTCGGCATACTTCGTTTGCACAAGTTGAAGTTCTCCCCGAAGCTGCACAGGAAGATCCTCTCGTGGTCATCAACCCTGATGATCTAAAAATTGATGTTTACAAATCTTCCGGCGCTGGCGGGCAGAACGTACAGAAAAACGCAACCGCGGTAAGAATCACCCATATTCCAAGCGGGCTGGTTGTTTCCTGCCAAAACGAGCGTTCCCAGATGCAAAATCGCGAGAATGCCATGCGCGTTTTACGCGCTCGCCTGCTCGACCTTGCTCAAATCGCACAAGATAAAGACCTTTCTGATCTGCGCGGAGTATATCAGAAAGCAGAATGGGGTAGCCAGATTCGCTCTTATGTACTTCATCCATATCAAATGGTGAAGGATCACCGCACTGAATTCGAAGTAGGCAATAGCCTGTCTGTGCTTGATGGTGATTTGGATGGATTTATTGAAGCCTATTTGCGCCAGAAAAAAGAAGACCGCCATTAGGCGGTCTTCTAATCAGTCTAAAACACGTTGTAGCTCAAGTAATCGCATATCCAACGGTTTGGATTTTCCCGCCACTTGCTCAAGTGGCGTCGCGACGATTTGACCCTTGAGTTGACCAACTAGTACCCCGTAATTACCATTGTCCAATTGCTCTGTTGCCGCCGCCCCCAAACGGCTGGCAAAAATCCGATCATAAGCCCCCGGGGTTCCCCCGCGTTGAGTATGTCCGAGGATGGTTACGCGCAAATCAAAACCCAACCGCTCACGATGCGCTTTGAAATAATCATCCAGCGCGGTTGCATTGTATTTTGCCCCCTCTGCAACGACGATAATGGCATGTGCTTTCCCTTTTTCGTAGGCAGTAGTAAGTACCTTTGCGATTTCTTCCGGGTCACACTCAAATTCCGGAAGTACCACATATTCCGCGCCACCCGCTATGGCAGCCATTAACGCCAGATAACCGCAATTGCGCCCCATCACCTCAACCAAAAATGCTCTTTGATGTGACGATGCTGTAATCTTCAATCGGTCAATTGCTTCCAGGGCAATGTTCAATGCTGTATCCACTCCAATTGTGATATCTGAGCCATATAGATCGTTGTCAATTGTAGATGCTATTCCCACCACTGGAAATCCATGTGTATGCAGGGCAAAAGACCCTGTTTGAGAGCCGTTACCGCCAATAACTACTAAAGCATCTACCCCGCGCTCGTTAAGTGACCGAATCGCCTGGATTTGCCCTTTTTCAGTCTTGAATTCCGAGCTACGTGCGCTACCAAGGAGTGTTCCCCCGCGCTGAATTATCCCACCCACATCGCGTGTCCCCAATGGAATCATAATCCCATTGATCAGTCCCTCATAACCATTGCGAACACCCATCACTTCCCATCCACGGCTGACGCTTGTGCGCACAACGGCACGGATCGCGGCGTTCATACCTGGTGCGTCTCCGCCACTTGTTAAAACAGCGATTTTTTTCATCTCACTCCTCCACTGTAACTGGATAAATTTTATCACCTCCAGAGAACCTATGATACGCATTGGATAATACAGGTCGTTAATCATTGTCACATTTTCTTTGAATTTGGTAAAATCAATTCGTCGTTCCAACTTGTGCTTTAATTACCTATCTCATAATAAAGAGGCATCACTCAGGTATGACAAATTCGCGTATCACCAACCACCCAATCCTTTCAATCCCACAACAAAAACCGATCACTTTCTTTTGGCAGGAAAAACCACTGATTGGAAATGAAGGCGAAACGATTTCATCAGCCTTGATTGCTAATGAAATTAAGATTTTTGGACATCACCACAAAGACGGATCCCCAATGGGGATTTTTTGTGCCAATGGGCAATGTTCACAATGCATGGTGATCGCCGACGGCAAGCCTGTCAAATCCTGCATGGAACTCCTTACTGATGGAATGCGAATTTTCCCAAACGACCATCATCCTGAATTGCCGGATGTAAAAAGCCCCCCGCAATTCTCATCCATTCCAGAGATTGAAGTTCCTGTGCTGATCGTTGGAGGAGGACCGGCCGGATTATCGGCAGCCATCGAGTTGGGGAAGCTCGGTGTCAAAGTCCTGCTGGTTGATGATAAACATCGCGTTGGCGGCAAACTTGTCCTTCAAACTCATCGTTTCTTCGGGTCCGCCGATGCCGTCTATGCCGGCACGCGTGGAATTGATATTGCAACCATCCTTGAAACTGAAATATCCAAATACCCATCGATTGAGATCTGGCTAAAAAGCACCTGCCTGGCTGTTTTTAGCGATAAAAAAGTGGGTATCTTAAAAGATGGCTGCGAATATTGCCTGATTAATCCTGAAACCATTCTGGTTGCCAGTGGTGCGCGAGAAAAATTCCTTGCATTCAAAGGCAACACTTTACCCGGTGTTTATGGCGCAGGTGCCTTTCAAACTTTGGTGAACCGGGATTTGGTAAAACCCGCAGAAAAGCTGTTCATTGTAGGCGGTGGCAATGTTGGATTGATAGCTGGTTATCACGCTCTCCAGGCAGGAATTGGTGTTGTTGGCTTGGTTGAAGCGCTGCCTGAATGCGGTGGCTATAAAGTTCATAAAGATAAACTTGTACGCATGGGCGTGCCCATTTACACTTCCCACACGATTTTGAGCGCAAATGGAATCGATGCAGTGGAGTCCGTCACGATCGCCAGAGTTGATAAAAAGTTCAAGCCAATTCCAGGCTCTGAACAATCTTACGAATGTGATTCTGTACTCATCGCAATTGGGTTGGATTCGGTAAACGAGTTTTACCGCAAAGCAATTGAATTTGATATTCCGGCGTTTGTTGCCGGCGATGCTGAAGAGATCGCTGAAGCTTCTGCGGCAATTTTTTCCGGCAAGATCAAAGGTTTGGAAATTGCTAAATCGATGGGGGTCACTACCCAGGAAATTCCCGCATCCTGGTACCACACTGGCGAGATACTCAAATCACGTCCAGGCAATGTTTTCTCCGAACAAATCCCTGATTTGCAGGTTGGCGTGGTGCCAGTCTTCCATTGCAATCAGGAAATACCCTGTGACCCATGTTCGTCCCTTTGTCCTCATGGGCTGATCGTAATTGACAGGAAAGATATTCGCAGTATCCCGTCATTTATTGGTAATAATTATTGCTGCGAAGTATGCGAAAAATGTGTTGCCGGATGCCCCGGGCTGGCAATTACCTTGGTTGATTACCGCGCCAACCCTGACCAGCCGATTGTTTCCATCCCGTATGAATTTTCGAGTGGCACAATAACCAAGAATGACATTGTCTCCATCCTGGATACCGAAGGTCATTTATTGGGTGAAACTGAAGTGTTTGACATCCACAGCATTCCTTCCAGTGATCGTACGATGATCATCCAGGTTGTTGCAACCAAAGAAATTGCCCCAAAAATTGCTGGGGTCAAGGTCCAAAAAGATCAGATAACCCATCCAATGTTCCAGTATGTGAATCACGTGGCAGATGACACAATTATTTGCCGGTGTGAGCATGTTACTGCCGGAGAGATCCGGGAGTTGATACACCAGAGATACCATGATATCAACGAGATTAAAACAGTTACTCGAGCCTGCATGGGTGCCTGTGGAGCAAAAACATGCGCCCCACTCATCGTGCGATTATTCCGAGAAGAAGGGGTTCCGGAGAACCAGGTTATAGAAGCCTCCAGAAGACCTGTATTTGTCGAAGTACCCCTTGGGATATTTGCAGGTGAAAACACGGAGTCATCAACCGATGAACACTAATACTCATTTTGACGCCATCATTATTGGTGGAGGATCGATTGGAACCCCCACGGCGTATTATTTAGCCAAGGCAGGTCTAAAAGTTCTTGTCCTTGAATCGGTACCGAGTGTTGGGCAAGGTTCAAATAAACGGGCGATAGGTGGTATTCGGGCAACCCATTCAGACCCGGCGAAAATACGCTTATGCTTGCGCAGTATCGAAATCCTCTCCACTTTTCAAAAACAATTTGGTGATGATATCGAATGGGATGAATGTGGTTATACATTCGTTGCTTACCGCGAACAAGAGGAAAAAACACTCAAAGAATTGTTATCGGTTCAAAAATCTTTCGGGCTTGAAAATGACTGGTACGATAAAAATGACTTACTTCGTATCGTTCCTGACCTAAATCCCAAAAACCTAATCGGCGGCACTTTTTCTCCCAAAGATGGAAGCGCATCTCCTATGTTGGTAAATCATGCGTATTTTACCCATGCCATTGAACTGGGGGCATTATTCCATTTTTCTGAACCAGTGACTGGATTGAGAACCAAAAATGAGCGGATAACTGGCGTCATCACCTCTCAAAACCGATATAGTGCAGACATAGTCATAAATACAGCAGGCGCCAATGCCACCGAGATTGGTCGAATGGCAGGTATCGAGTTGCCGGTAAGACCTGATTCGCATGAAGCTGCCATCACTGAACCTGTGGCTCGATTTCTCGGACCAATGATAGTCGATATTCGACCAACGGCAGATTCATCCAATTATTATTTTTACCAACATGTCACCGGTCAAATTATTTTTTGTATCACGCCAAAACCCAACGCCTGGGGCAACGACACCAATGAAACCAGCAGTTTTTTGCCAATGGTTGCCCGCCGAATGATCGAAATCATGCCCAGGCTTAAGAATATTCGCGTTCGCCGCACCTGGCGCGGTTTATACCCAATGACACCCGATGGGTTCCCGATAATCGGCATAACCCCTCAATTTTCCAACTTTATACTTGGTGTTGGGTTATGTGGACAAGGGTTTATGCTCGGTCCATCTGGCGGGGAATTGCTAACCCGTATTGCATTGAACCAAATTACAGTGGAAGACCAAGAAACGTTACAATATCTCTCTCCAACCCGGCAATTTGCCGGCGAAGAAAAATTAAAATAACTCAGAAAGCAGGTCACATCACGCATGGCATTGAGAGGATTGATTTTTGATTTTGATGGACTAATCCTGGATACAGAAGTTCCCGGTTTTCTTGCCTGGAAGGAAATTTTTGACCTATATCACCTCCCTTTTACATATGCTCATTGGTCAAAAGCCATTGGTACAGGTCCTAGCGCTTACGATCCAGCGATGGATCTCTGTTCACAGGTGGACGATTCACTTGACCCGGCTAAAATTAGAGAAAGTCAATTAACCCGCGCCCACGAGATTCTGGAAAATGTGCCAATACAACCGGGAGTTCTTGAATTAATTCAAAAAGCAAAAAAAATCGGAATGGGCATGGCAGTCGCCTCCAGTTCTCCGCGTAGTTGGGTCATTGTCTCACTTGCTGCGTCTTGATTTGGTCAAGTATTTTCAATTTTATTTTGACCTCAGAAGACGTTGAGCATGTAAAACCTCATCCTGATCTTTTTCAATTGGCGACTAGAAAAACTTAACCTTACTCCTTCCGAAGCAATTGTCTTTGAAGATTCACCCAATGGTATAACCGCAGCCTGCACCGCTGGTAGTTTTCGTGATTGCGGTCCCTAATGAGATCACCATGACAATGGATACTTCTCATGCAGATATGCAAGTATCTTCTTTCAACGACCTAGACCTAAACCTCCTGATCTCAAAATTTGAATTGAATTAAAGATGTTATACTAGGGCGAAATTATTCAGGTTGGCAAAATGATCAGTACTGAAAAATTAGCCCCATTACTCGAAAACCTGATCGAAGCACTCCCAGAATCATATACAATGGTCGATCGCGATTTGATCGTTCATGCCTATAAATACGCTGAAAAATCTCACGAAAATCAAAAACGTGTTTCCGGTGAACCCTATATTACTCACTGCATAGCTGTTGCGATAATTTTAGCCGAGCTACATGTGCAACCTGTGGTGGTAGTTGCGGGGTTATTACACGATACTGTTGAAGATACCCCCGTAACATTTGAAGACATCAGTCGAGAATTTGGAGAAGAAATCCGTCGGCTGGTAGATGGCGTCACCAAGCTTACCCATCTACCTCGTGTTTCACGCGCCGATCAGCATGAAGCTGAGATATTTGAGCAGTTATCTCAAAACCCCGAATCAGACGATGATTCGCTGCTTGATTCCCCCCTAGCCCGTGACCGCCGCCGTGATCTGGCGAATGAAACCCTGCGCAAAACGTTCCTCGCGATGGGAGAAGATATCCGCGTCATTCTGATCAAACTGGCTGACCGACTTCACAATATGCGCACGCTTGGTTATATGCCAGAGAAGAAACGTCACCGCATCGCCCAGGAAACCCTGGATATCTTTGCCCCACTTGCGAACCGCCTGGGAATTTGGCAACTAAAATGGGAGCTTGAAGATCTTGGGTTTCCGTTATACCAATCCCGAAAAATATAAAGAAATTGCTCAAAATCTTTCCGAAACCCGCCTTGAACGCGAACGACAAATGGAGGCAATTCTTAACCAAGCTTGAAAAAAGTTATTGATTGATGTCGGAGTTAAAGCTGAAGATTACCGGTCGATCAAAGCATATTTATTCCATCTATCGAAAAATGGTCGAAAAAAATAAACCCTTTGAAATGGTGCGTGATTTACGCGGTGTCCGGCTGATCGTCAATGATATCCCTTCATGTTATGCGGCTCTTGGGATTATCCATACCCATTGGCGACCAATTCCCAATGAATTTGACGATTACATTGCTGCCCCAAAGGATAATTTTTATCAATCCCTTCATACCGCCATTCTCTATGAGGATGGCAAACCGCTTGAAGTGCAAATCCGCACCACGGAAATGCATGAAAATGCCGAATTTGGGATTGCCTGCTCACTGGAAATACAAAGAAAAAGGACCTCATGATGAGGAATACGAGCAGCGCATCAACTGGCTGAAAGAAACTGATGGAATGGCGTCAGGAAGTTGAAGATGCCAATGAATTTGTCGATGGCATGAAAACCGATGTATTTCAAGATCGTGTCTATATTTTCACACCCGCGTGGTGACATCATTGATCTGCCCAGCGGTTCCACCCCCATCGACTTTGCCTACAATGTTCATACAGAGATTGGCAACCGCTGCCGCGGCGCAAAAATCAATGGCAAACTTGTCAGCCTCGACTATCATTAAAAACCGGCGACCAGGTAGAGATTTTAGCAGCCAAACATGGCGGTCCATCACGTGACTGGTTAAATTCCAACCTTGGACTGGTCAAAACCCAGCGGGCACGCTCGAAAATTCGCCAGTGGTTCAAACATCAAAATCGTGAACAGAATCTCGCCCAGGGAAAAGAAATCCTGGACAAGGAATTACGCCGATTGGGACTAACGGATTACAACCTTGAAAAACTGGCTATTAGTTTTGATTTTCGCACGCCTTGATGATCTATATGTGGCGGTTGGTTGCGGTGACATTTCGATCGGACATATCATCAATTTAGCTTTCAGATGCTGAAACCAGCTCCCATTGATGAAGTCTTGATGAAAACAGGTGGACCAACTCGTGATCTGAGTGGAAATGCAGTCTCAGTTCTTGGATTAAGAATATTCTTACAACTTATGCCAAATGCTGCAAACCAGTTCCAGGTGATGACATTATCGGCTATATCACGCGTGGTCGAGGGGCAACAATTCATCGTCAGGATTGCCCAAATATGCTGCGTATCAAAGATCGTGACCGACTCGTGCGGGTTGCCTGGGGAGAACCGCAATTAACTTTCCCAGTTGAAATCCAAATAAAAGCCTATGACCGCCAGGGGTTGATGGGTGATATTTCCAGCCTCTAACAGACGAAGAATATCAATGTAAAAGATATAAAGATTACTATTACACACAACATGGCGTTTCTAGACCTGGTGCGTTGAAATTTCTGATATCGCTCAACTTGCACGAGTTCTTACCAAGATCGAAAACCTTCCAAATGTCATGGAAGCTCATAGGTTAAAACCCGGATAAAGCATGATATACTATTGCCGTTTTTCAAGCCAAAAAGACAAACAAATCCATTCTCAAAACGAGTGTCGCCCTAAGAATGCAAAATAAATCAACCACATATAAAGAGATCACCATAATCTGGATTGCCTCCCTAATCGGTTTGGTTGTAGCGGGGTACTTATCTTATGTTAAATTGTTCCATGCACCTATTTACTGCACACCAGGGCTAGGTGATTGCGCAACCGTCAATGCCAGTCGTTGGTCATTGTTATGGGGAATTCCAATTGCAGTTCTGGGGATGCTCAGCTATCTTGCCTTATTTCTGCTCGTTTTCCTTGGTCCAAAAATCTACAATTTCAGAAACTATTCCGGCATCTGTTTTTGGAATTGGGTTCGTTTGGTTTCTTGTTCTCCATGTATCTAACCTACTTGAATTATTCGTCATAAAATCGATTTGCCAATGGTGTATCGTTTCAGCCATTTGTATGACCGTCATTTTCATCGCGTCGATCTTTTGGTTGAAGCGAAGCAGGAATCACAAAAAGTACACAGGAGGATTAATTAAATGGCTCGAATTAAATGTCACTATTTGGATTGCGCATTTTTGGATGATGGAATTTGCAGCGCTGGTATGGTTGAATTAGATCCAGACTCAGGCTGCAAAACCTATTCCGCCAATGCCGAAACCGCAGCTGAAGATGATTGGACAGAAGAGGATGATGAATTGTCCGAATGGGAAGAACTGGAAGAAGAAGAGGATGACGCCTGGAATACTGACGAACGGGACGAATCTGAATAGAGAACCTCAACCATAACCCCGGAATTGTCCGGGGTTTTTATAAGTGGACTCAATGCAAGAAACTGAAATATCCTTCGAACGTACTAACTTAAGACACAATATCATTGCCAATATGGGGGATGGTAGCATTTTTGGTTTCGCTGTGGGCTTCGCATCATACACAACAATTATTCCCCTCTTTGTGGCAACAATGACAAATTCCGCAATCTTGATTGGGCTTATCCCTGCCATACACAGCATGGGATGGCAATTGCCCCAGTTATTCACTGCTACACGCATCAAACGCATGAACCATATGAAGTCCTATGTAGTGCGAATGACTATACAAGAGAGACTACCAATATTGGGGTTAGCTTTTGTCGGGTTGTTAATGCCTTATCTGGGGAATTCTATAGCGCTTATTCTCACATTTTTACTTCTTATATGGCAAGGGCTAGGTTCTGGATTTACTGCCAATGCATGGCAGATAATGATTAGCAAAGTCATCCCTGGAGAGATTCGCAGTACATTTTTTGGATTCCAGGCAGCAGGTTCGAATTTGCTTGCCAGTATCGGAGCAGTTCTTGCCGGAATTATCCTTACAAAAATAGGCAGCCCTTATAATTTCGCCACTTGCTTTTTTATTGCCTCTGCTTTATATGTGATTTCCTGGTTTTTTCTCAATTCCACAAAAGAACCTTTGCGACTCCCCATGATCAATGAGGAAACCCCCGCTCCTATTTGGCAGGATGTTCTGCGAATATTACGAATGGATTTCCATTTTCGGAACTTCATCATTAGTCGCATAATTTCTCAATTTGGCATGATGTCTTTCGCTTTTTATACAGTCTACGCAGTAAAGTACCTTCATATGGATAATCTCACCATCGGTATCATGACAGCTATACTCATGATCACTCAGGTGATTGCTAATCCTTTATTAGGAAGAATTGCTGACAAGTGGTCTAGAAAATGGGTTTTGGTGGTTGGGGGGATTGCAGCCGTAGTCAGTTCAATATTGGCAGTCACTATCAAAAGTACCACTTTTTTTTCGCTGGTGTTTGTATTGTATGGAATCGCAGTCACTTGTTTTTGGACTATCGGACTGGCAATTTCATTGGAATTTGGCGATGAATCGAACCTCCCAACTTACGTTGGGATGGCAAACACATTGGTTTCACCCGCAACGATCATTGCCCCACTGGTGGGTGGTTTTCTTGCAGATTCGTATGGATATCCAGTAACCTTTATTACTTCCGCCATAGTTGGAATAATTGCAATCGTAACCTTAACCATTTTGGTTAAAGACCCTTCTGCTTGATATTAATATTACTCTTTACACAGCGTTAAATTAATTCCACCGGTGAAACTGCTTCTAGCGGATTGGTCATATCATTTATCCACCGTTTAGAGAAATAACGCCAAAGCCCAATACTAAATTTTGTAACTTCCTCTGAGAGCGTAAGCGCATACACCAGGTAAATTGGTAGATGAAAAATAAATGCACCGATAGCGGTTGCTGGCACACCAATCAACCAGATAACAAATCCATCCAAAATAAGCGAGAACCTGGTGTCTCCGCCGGCCCGTAATATGCCAATAATTATCACGTGATTTGAGGAGCGTACCCACATACCCATGGACAAAACTGCCAGGACAGCTTTTGCGTTGGCAATAACCTGAGGAGAAACTTTATAGAGTTGAAAGATATTCCCGGCAAAGAGATAAACCAACAACCCCATAACCATTGCGCCGCTAGCCTGGAGGATTAACGAACGCCCTGCATATATGAAGGCTTGCTCTTTATCCCCCTTCCCGATGAGGTGACCCACCATTATTGAAGTAGCAGTACCAATCCCAAGGAAAATAACAAAGGCGATCTGCTCAATCGTCTGAACCATATTCATCGCAGCAACAGAGTCGGTGCCAATATGACCATAGATCGCGTTATAGGTTGTTATCCCCAAAGACCAGAGGGTTTCATTTGCAATCACCGGAAGTACAGGTTTGAAAATTGTTTTGAAATACTTCCAATCCCATTCAAGCAACTCATGTAGCCCAACTCTGACAGGGCTGTTCTTATCTCTATAGGTAAAGAACAGTAACGCCGAGCATTCTAAAATGCGCGCCACAATCGCCGCCCAGGCAAACCCATTGATGCCCATTGCCGGAATCCCCAGCCAATTCACTCCAAATATTAGTGGGATAGCCAGCGCTACTTCAACTGCCAGAGCGGTAGTGCTCACGTAAAGCGGGAGGCGTACATTTCCCGTTGAACGGTTAGCCATGCTGAAAACGATAGAAAGTGTGAAGAATCCATAAGTCCAGCAGATGATCCTCAGGAAGTCTCCTCCACGCCGGATTACCTCCGGGTCATTTGAATAAAGGTGAAGAACAGCCTCTGAAAATAAAAACCCGACTACTGTGAAGAAGATGGCAGCAGCAAGAGCTAGTTTTATAGTCACACCCATCACACGGCGAATATTATGAACATCCCGCTTCCCCCACAATTGAGCTACAAAGATGCCGCACCCGCTGGTTATACCAAACACCATCAGATTGAGCAGAAAAAAAATCTGGTTACCTAGGCTCACTGACGCAACTGCAACTTCACCTAATTGCCCGATGAATAACACTGAAATCAATGTCAAAGATGAGGTGATCAAGCTTTGCAAAGCAATAGGTATAGCCAAATGAAACAACAAACGATAATATTCGCTGTCTTTAAAGAAACGGGTGATTTTCTGAATCCTTCCCATGATCCCTGACCTTTTGAATACGACGCGTAATTATACTCGAATGGTTGAACTGACAATAACTTTTTATTTGCCTATATTTGTGCACTTGGAAAGTCATGAGTATCCTTGACTCAATTTCTTCTCCATTTCGCCCTAGATATAAAAATAATCAAGTAGAATTAAATTGTGTTTGACTTTTCATAGGTCGGTAATGTTTTTTAATAAAGGTTTGGTTTTTTCCTACCTATTTCTCAAAGTGGGATAATGGGGAAACAAAATACTCCAATATTGTTAATTTCCATAATTCGGGATATCAATGATAGATAGACTCATTCATTTTCTGAACACAAAAAGACAGCGATACGCATGGATTATCGGTGGCGTGTTATGGCTTACCTGGTTGATCAATATTCTCGGTGGCAAAGGAATTTTGGATCTAACGGGCAATAACAAAGGCACTGATTTTATGGCATATTTCACCGCCGGGAAAATAATTCTTAGCGGCTTTAGCCATCAGCTTTACAACCTCGAACTGGTAAATTCGATACAACAGGGGCTTTACGTCGCATCAGCCCCCGGCTTTTATCCTTATCTATATCCTCCCCAATATGCGATGTTCATGGTTCCATTTGCGCTACTTCCTTATAACATTGCCTATCTAGTATGGATCGTGCTGGGATTAACTTCTTTATGGTTGAGTATCAAATGGCTCGGAATTCAGAAACCGTTACACATGCTCCTGTTTTCTCTCACCTGGTTCCCTGTTTTTGCAACTGTGAGCTTTGGTCAAAACTCATTTTTTAGCCTGGCTATTTTTAGCCTCACTTATTACCTATGGACAAAAGAAAAAGATTTTCTTGCGGGAGCCGCTTTTGGTTTGCTGTTTTTTAAACCCCAATTTCTGCTATTCATGGGGTTTTTATGGTTATTAGACTTCAGAAAAAGCTGGAAGGCTCTTGTTGGACTCGGACTATGTTTAATTGTACAAATAGGTTTTAATGTGATCGTCTTTCCTCAAGCCAGCATTTCTTACCTGGAGTATGCACGAACAACAATCGCGAATTTTATGTTTATTAAGGAATTCCCCATCTGGAATTCCTTTTCAGTCCAAGCTTTTTGGCTCGCTATATTTCCTGGGTCACATGTGCTTTCGCAAATTTTATTTTTGATCTGCGCAGTAATTGGAAGCATTTTCTTTCTGTTGTTTTATAAAAAATATCGGCACGATCGAACAATTCTTTTTGCTGCCTCAATAATCTGGCTAATCTGGTGCGTACCCTATATCTTTGTTTATGATTGGACATTGTTACTTATCCCCGCTATCCTGATTTGGACTCAATTGGAAGAAATCCGACCCGCCTGGAGGGTAATCATTGCACTCCTTTGGGTGGCGGGTTTGTTGAGCAGTATCCTCACATATCTTCAATTGCAAGTATTCCCTATTGCTATTCAAATCGCAATCCCTATGTTGTTGATTGGAATCGTTCTAACGTACCGATTATTACTTCAAATTCGAAAACAAACATCAAACTCGCATGATCCTGATAGCATTTTAGAGAATGCATCTTTGAAAATCAAAGAAACCCGCAATTAGCGGGTTTAGGTTAAGGATACATGTTCATACTACGGCAAAATTTACTTGAGTTGAAAGAGATGTTTGCAAACGACCCAAATTGTTCTAGATATTGACACAATCTCGTTTATGTTTGCCAATCGCTTTCAACAAACTAACCCGAAATGATGACAGTTTTCTCATAGCCTGTCTTTTCTTAAGAAACTTTAATTTCTTTTTTATTCTTCTTCTTTTCGACTTTTTCTATCTTTTGTTTCTTGGCTTTTTCTTTATCTTTCTTACTGCCTTTTTCACCCATGTTAAATCTCCTGTTTTTAAATTTTGTGAAGATTTGGAGAATGCATTAATCATTATTATTATAGTCTTCTTAATCTGGAAAATAAATTTAGAGTCCGTGCAAATTAAGACTATGGCTATAAATAACGACCTGTCCCCAGGTCATGTTTGGTCTGGGGACAACAAACATCGTCCCCTTTTGGGATACCATCCTTCGATTGGATTCAACTGCTAAAAAAATTTGAACTCTCTTTCGAGAGTTCAAAGGCTGGGGGCAACAGATTCGAACTGCTACTAACTGTTCCAGAGACAGTCGTCCTACCATTAGACGAGCCCCCAGTGCGACAAATATTTTACCACTATTCTCTTGATTGTGGTAAAATACTCCTCTGGTAAGCAGAATACTCTGCTGCCTTTCCGCTCCAGGCTTCACCAACGGTGAATTCCAGGGGCAATCCCGTGGAAAGGAGGATTCCTGAAATGCGTACTTATGAAATTGTTTTAATCGTTAATCCCGAACTTGATGAAACCGCCTTCACAGCCGTCATCGAAAAGGTCCAAGGTTGGATAACTACCGCTGGAGGTTCAATTGAAAAATTGGATATCTGGGGTAAACGCCGCCTGGCTTACGTAATTAGCAAGCACCGCGATGGTCAATACGCTCTCATCACCGCTAATTTTGCGCCTACATTTGCCAACGATCTGGATCGCCAACTGCGCTTCCTTGAACCAGTTTTCCGGTTCATGATCACAGTGGTAGAGTAATATTGTTATTGGTTCAAGTGGAGTAAGATATGAGTCCCGATTTAAACAAAGTGATGATCATTGGGCATTTGGGAAAAGACCCCGAAATGCGATACACCCCAACCGGGCGTGCCGTTACCAATTTCACTGTCGCGACCAATCGCAGCTGGAATTCCGCAGATGGCGAAAAACACAACGAAACCGAATGGTTCAATGTGGTCGCCTGGGGAAACCTCGCCGAGATCTGCAAGCAACACCTTATCAAAGGGCAGCAGGTTTACGTAGAGGGACGCTTGCAAACCCACCGCTGGGAAGACGCTGAGAGTGTTAAACACTCCAGTGTTGAGGTTGTGGCTTCCGAAATGATGATCCTTGGAGAACGCAAAGAGTTTAACCAGCCCGGTACTGAAACACACGAACCCGACACACAAATGGATGATGAGTATCCATACTAATGCAACTGTACTAATGGAGTAAACAACATGTCTGAAGAGAATTTCAGCGAAAATGAACGATTTTCCGGTTCACGCCGGTACGTCTCAAAACCCAAGATTTGCCAGTTTTGTGCCGATAAAAGTATCAACATTGATTACAAACAGGTTGATATGCTGCGCCGACTAGTCACTGAAGACGGCCGCATCCGCCCACGGCGCCAAACTGGTACCTGCGCCCGCCATCAACGCGCTCTAGCCGGTGCGATTAAACGCGCCCGCCATATCGCGCTGCTCCCCTTCACCGGTGAGCGCTGGTCTGACGCCATCCGCTAAGGGAATTCTAACAAATGAAATCGGGCATTGAGTTACCTCGATGCCCTTTAACTTCATTAAGTGAGGTTTTTTATGCCTAAAGAAATTCAAGAACAACCAAAGATCAATACTAAAAAACATCTGGCAAGGTTGGAAAAAGAAAACCGCCAGAAAAAAGCGTTGCTTATTACCCTGATTGCCATCCTCGGAACAATTGTATTGGTGGTTGTCTATGGGCTATTGAACGACACCGTCCTAAAACCCAAAAAAGCCGTCGCAAGAGTAAATGGCGACACCATTACAGTTGAGCAATTCCAGAAACGTGTCAAATATGAGCGCTATTCGCTCACCCAATCCTACCTGCAGTATGCACTTTCACAATTTGCCTACTACTTCCAGTCGCAACTTCTTAATGTGCAAAACCAGTTGGATGACTCTATCCAGTTTGGCAGCGATACCCTCGACACAATGATCAAGGAAAAAATCGTTGAGCAAAAAGCTGCTGAAATGGGTATCACTGTATCAGATGCTGAAATTGACAGCTACATCCAGGAGAACTTCGGCTATTTCACCAACGGTACACCTACTCCTGAGCCAACTGAACAGATTTATCCCACCAGTACACTTTCGCGTACCCAGATGGCATTGATCACTGCCACACCAATCCCTACCGCAATGCCAACCGAGATCCCGACTGCAACTGCCACCATGGAACCGACTGAAAAAGTGGTGCTTCCAACCGAGACTGCTACCGAAATTCCAACCTCAACCGAGATTCAACCTACCCCCACTGAATACACCATTGAAGGCTATCAGGGGCTGTATTCCACCATGGTTGCAAACGTTGGAACCGAAACCGGGTTTACAGATGCGGATTTCCGTGGTTATGTGCGTGGTATTTTGCTGCAAAAGAAGGTTTACGATGAACTTACCAAAGATATCAGCGCTGAACAGGAAATGGTGTGGGCACGCCACATCCTTGTAGCCACCGAACCTGAAGCCAGGATGATGCTAACAAAACTTTCTGAAGGTGAAGATTGGTCAACCTTGGCAGCCAAATTCTCCACTGATACCTCCAACAACGCCAACGGCGGTGATCTGGGATGGTTTGGTAAAGGTCAAATGGTTCAGGAATTTGAAGACGCCGCTTATGTCCTCAAGATTGGTGAAGTTAGCCAGCCGGTCAAAACCGATTTTGGCTATCACATCATCCAGGTACTCGGGCATGAAAATCAAATGCTCAATTCAAGCGAATTGAGCACCATAAAGAGCGCAGCTTATTCCAAAGCCATTCAGACAGCCCAGGATAGTGCGGATGTCAAAAAGCTAAACATTTGGGCATCAGTTGTTCCAAGTGAGCCGACTATCCCCGCAGAATACAGATTATCGCAATAGTTTAGAATGTAAAAAAGAAACGCCATGAGAGATCATGGTGTTTCTTTCGTTATTTGCGAACCATTTCTTCACTTACTTCATCAAGTCGCAAACTGATTACCTGGCTGACTGAATCGCGCCCCATGGTGACCCCGTAGATCACGTCCGCAACTTGTACAGTATTACGGTTGTGCGTGATCACAATGAATTGGGTTTCCTTGCTTAGTTCCTTCAGCAACTCAGTAAACCTTCCAACATTGGCTTCATCAAGCATCGCGTCTACCTCATCCATCACACAAAATGGTGTGGGAGATACCTTCAGGAGCGCGAAGATCAAAGCTACAGCTGTCAGGGCTCTTTCACCGCCAGAAAGAAGAGAAAGTCCCTGTTCACGCCGGCCGGGCAGTTTGGCTTCAATATCAATGCCAGTTTCTGTCGGATTCTCATCATCTGTCATTATCAGGCGCGCAGATCCGCCTCCAAAAAGACGGGTGAAAAGCTGTTTGAATTCGATAGCCACCGCATTAAACGTCGTGCGGAATTGTTTGCGCATCAACTCGTCCAACTCAGTGATAATTTGACGCAGATCCGTATCCGCTTTCTTCAAATCTTCCATTTGTGAAGAAAGGAATTCATACCTTTCCTTTACTTCATAAAACTCTTTTTGCGCGTCCGGGTTGATAGCCCCCATTCGCCGTAATAATGCCCTTTGGCGATTGATTGATTCCTCAAGACTGGCTGGAATCTCATTAAGCACTTTAAGCTCGCCTACTCCTTCCAAAGGTAGTGGAGTCGGACCAGTGATCTCATCAGAGTACTCAAGAGCTACAAGTCCAAAGTCCTCTTCAATTTTTCGGCGGAGACTGTCAAGATTCTCTCGTGTGCGCGCCAACTCCAATTGAGCCTGAGTGCTGCTGCGTTCCTGGTTGGCTTCAAATTGTTGAGCTTGGGTATAAAACTCCTGTGAGCCTGAATAATCACTCTCTAGTTGTTGCAATTCGAGTTCTGCAGGATCAATTTTTATCTGTAACGCTGCGATTGTTAAATTAAGACTTCTTTCGTTCTCGATCAATGCCTGCTTATGAGTGGAAACCTCGCCCAACTGGGTTTGGATTCCTATCAGCCGCATGTCTAATACGCCAAGTGCCGTTTTACTCGATGTAATTGATTGTGAAAACTCAATGTAGCGGCGCTCAGCTTCACTAACTCCCCGGCTATTCACAGCCACCGTGGTCGTCCAATGGGCTAATTGACTTTGCTGCTCATCCAAAGGCACTACTCTTAATTTAGTATTTTGGGTTTGGATTTCAATATTTAAGGCATTGATTCGTGTTGTCCCCTCACCTAATTGAACCTCAATCGCCAATAGTTCTTCTTTCGTCTTATTGATCTCGGAGTTTATCAAACTTAATTGTGATTTTTGCCAGTCGCTTTTCTGCTGATGCTGTTCAAACAAACGGTTTGCCGCCTGAAATTCTCTTTCAAGCTTGTCAGATTCTGCTCTTTTTATTCTGATTTCGGTACGCAAACCATCGTTCTTTTGGGTAAGTTCTTTCATCTTTGCATGCAAAACGCTTGTTTTCTTTTCAATCTCATCTCTTTGGCTATCAAGAGATTCAATCGTCACCTCAAGTTCTTTTTTCTGCCGAGGGCGCCCAACTAGTGAAGCACGTTTATCTTTTCCTGCAATAATGACGCCTGTTCCGGTGAATACCTCTCCCGTAAGGGTCACAATCCTGCCAGTTGCCGGAATTGAATTCAGCAAGCGTTTGGCAGCCGCGCGTGTTTTTACAATTGCCACCTGCCCTAAAAGAAGATTCACTAAAGCTTTATTGGATTCATTCGCACGCACCAGATCAGCCGCAACTCCCACAAGCTCTTTGTCTTGGATATTCTTCAATTTCTCTACTGATTTGATCCAGGTTTGCGGATAGAGACTTGCTCGTCCGCTTTCACCTTCAAGATACGTTAAAACATCCTCTGTGTCTGCATCTGAGCCAAGTACAACGCCATCCAGCTGGTCCCCAAGCACTGAACCAATTGCAATCTCCAGGTTGGCAGGAACATCAAGCATAGCACCAATCGTTTTGAGTGAGCCTTTTAGTTTTCCCACTTTCATCGCCTGGAGAAGGTTTTTTGCGCCTTCTGCCAGACCTGTGAGCGCTACCTCAGCCTGTTCGATGACTTCAAATTGTGCTCTTGCCTTCGAAAGTGACCGCTCTACCTCCGCCAGTTCCTGGTAGTAAGATTTTTCGTCATCTTCATGTTTCTTGAGATACTTTTCGGCATCCTCAGATTCAATTTCAAGGCTTTCCAATTCTGCCTTGGTTGTCTCAAGTTTTGAACCTTCTAACTCTTTTTGACTTTGCAAATTGTCAAATGTTTCCTTGCTCTGTTCAATCCCCGAAACCAAAGTTGAGACTGTGGATTGCTGGGTCTCCAACCTTGTCGTTAATTCCCTCTGATGTGCTCTCTGTTGAACCTGTCTCGTCTCCACTTCGGTTAAAAGCCGCCGTTGTTGCCTTAATAGTGTTTCAACTTTCTCGCGCTCTTCCTGACGTTCAAACAATTGCTTTTGTGCAATTTCTAATTGTTCTTTGGATTCAGTTAATTCCTGTAATAATCGGTTCTTTTCATCCATCAAAAAGATCAATTGTTGTTCTCTGGCTGATACCTGCTCTTCATCCCGGCTTATGTCTGCTTTTATCGAAGTAGTCAATTCTTCCAAGGACCGTTGACGTTCGTCTAAAACTGCAAGCTCCTTGCTAGTCTTCTCCATCGTGGAGTGGTAACCTGCAGATTCCAGATGCCATGCAGAAAGTTGTTCGCGCACAGTTGCCAGTTTTCCACGTACGTCTTGCACCCTGGATTCAACTTCAAGGCGTTTCTCGCGTGCTACTCTTACTTTTTCGTCCTGATTCTTTAATATCTCTCGGCAACGCAATAGCTCTTTCTGTGTATTTTGCCAGTGAAATCCATACCAATCTTTTAAGAGGATATGAAGATCCGCTTTCACATGATCAAATTCGTCAGCCTTTTTAGCTTGTCGCTCCAGGCTTTTTAACCTTGGTTCAAGCTCGCTCAAGATATCTTGAACCCTTTCCAAATTGCGCCTTGTATTATCCAACCGATTTATGGATTCCTCGCGCCTTGATCGAAATAGCCCAATCCCGGCTGCTTCTTCAAAGAATCGCCGCCGCTCTTCCGGGCGCAAAGACAATGCGGCATCCACGAGACCCTGGCCGATTATTGTATAGGTGCGCTCGGCTAGACCTGATTGTGCCAGTAATTCAGAGACATCCTTTAATCTAACCCGTTGTTTGTTTAACAAATATTCGTTGTTACCATCACGGTAAGCCCGACGGGCAACCGAAACTTCCGAATAATCGATCGGAAGCCAACTTTCTTCATTATCAAAAACCACTGTGGCTGAAGCCATCCCGGCGCGCGGGCGTTGGTCCGATCCCGAAAAGATCATGTCCTCAGTTTTCTTCCCACGTAACAATGTGTAAGATTGTTCGCCAAGTACCCAACGCAATGCATCTGAAATGTTCGATTTTCCAGATCCGTTCGGTCCAACGATAGCCGTAATGTTACCGGGAAATTCAAACTGCACTTTACTGGCAAAAGTTTTGTACCCATGCAATTCTAGAGCTTTTAGGCGTGGTTTCATGGATTCTCTCTACTTTAAAAAGATTTCGTTAGCGATACCTAGATTTTTTAACGCGTCGAGGGCTGCCTGTTTTGTCGCCGTATGTTTCGATTGACCAATACCGCTTCCCTGAATTTCATTATTTATATAAACATCTACTTCAAATATTTTGGAATGATCTGGTCCAAATGAATTCCTGGTGGTGTATTGAGGTGCCAAAAAACCATTTCCCTGAGCCCATTCCTGCAATTTACTTTTTGGGTCTTCATCTTTGTGGTTTATGAGAATATCCTCAGCGGCAATTTCCAAAATCGGTGTAATGAATTTCAAAACGCCTTCGATTCCTTTATCCAAATATAAAGCACCAATTACAGCTTCAAAAGTATCACAGAGCAGTGCAGATCTCTCATTCCCGCCGGCTTGAAATTCTCCGCGTCCCAGTCGCATTGCTTTTCCGATGTTGATCATTCTTGCCAAAATAGCCAATTGCTCAGTGTGCACAAGTGCAGAGCGCATACGCGTGAGATCCCCCTCAGGCATTTCGGGGTATTTGTTGTAAAGCCACGCACCAACAATAAAATCAAGAACCGCATCCCCCAGAAACTCCAGACGTTCATTATCTTCAATTGCCTCAGTATGCTCATTAAGATAGGAACGATGAGTCAACGCCCGACTGAGTAATAGGATATTTGAAAAATCAGGAAAAACTCGCTGAGCAAATTGCTCAGGTGTTTCGAAATCTGAATCCAGTATTGATCCCTTCAAGGACCCCTCCCGGAATAATGAAAGCGCCAACCACCCACTTGGAGGAGTTCGAGTTCACACTATTCCTTTTTGAATTGGAATTGATTTATACCCTGAACCAGTAATTATCGCAACGGTTGCAGCTTTATTTTTTTCTTCTACCATGCTGGAGGCAGCCCAAACCAGTGCGGAAGTTGGTTCGCAATAGACCCCCAAATGTGCCATTTCGAGATAAGCATTCCATAAAAGCTTTTCCGAAACAGCGATCATTATTCCTCTCTCTTGCTTCATCCTGGCGAGGATCGCCCCGCCTCGGACAGGGGTTGTCACCTTCACCCCTTCGGCAATGGTTTCTTGAGGGCTAACGACTTGTGGCATCGAAGATGTTTTGAGGAAACCTAAAGTAATTGGAGCACAGGCCTCTGACTGAACGCCAACGTAAAAAGGTTCGTGGTCTATCACACCGGCGGTTTTCATCGCCTCAAAACCACGCATAATCCCATAAAGTAACCCGCCATGCCCCACCGGTGCAATGACCGCAGCGGGAGTTTCACCAAGTTGTTCAACCAATTCATATGCAAGAGTAGCTATACCGGTTAGACCAAAAGGCATATACGCATGGCTGCCATAAACTGCTCCCGTCTTTGCTTCATGAAGCGCAGCTTTTGCAGCCTCTGAACGTGGACCCGGTACGCGAACCAACTGTGCGCCAAACATCTCAATTTGCGTTCGCTTCGGTCCTGAAGCACTCTCAGGCACAAAAACCTTACAGCGCAGTCCTGCCCGCGCACAATAGGCAGCAAATGATGCGCCGGCGTTTCCCGAGGAGTCCTCGATGACATAATCCACGCCCCGGCTTTTCAAGTGGCTCACAAGCGTGGTGGACCCGCGGTCTTTATAAGAACCGGTAGGATTGGCAGATTCCAGCTTCAACCAAACTTGCCGATTTGCTATCGTTACCGGAATTAGTGGGGTGCCACCCTCTCCAAGACTGATGATTGGCGCTCCCGCGGAGTGACCCAGGCTGGTGGAATACGCCCATACACCTTTTATGTTGGATTTTTGGGGATCGAATTTTGGGAAATCCTGGTAATCAAACACCCCCCCACATTCACAGATAAATGGATTGGTGTCTTCAGGGTATGGCATGCCGCAAACCGTGCAAGCAATCAAACTCATAAATATCCCTCAGGTCATTACCAATTTAAATTATACCTGCCGCAAGAAGTAAAAAGCCAGTTTTTACTCCCTTTCTGCTATAATAACCGCGTGGATTTCCAAATAGCAGGTCATCAATCAGACTCCTATCAGGTCAGCACGGATGTTTATTCTGGTCCGCTCGACCTCTTGCTTCAATTGATCGAAAAAGCAGAGCTAGACATCACTCGTTTAGCTTTAGCCCAGGTTACCGATCAGTATCTGGAATATTTGCATCATCTTGAGCCCCAGGATGCCGCAGAAGTTTCAGCATTTTTGGTAATCGCCGCCCGTTTGGTTCAAATCAAATCATCCGCCTTGTTGCCACGCCCCGTTCTACCCGGAGTTCTATTGGAAGAAGACCCCGGCGAAGCGCTTGCGCGACAACTTATTCTGTATAAACGGTTTAAGGATTTATCCCATTTTTTGGAGCTGCAGGAATCCGCCAACCAGAGAACTTATTTACGCCTCGACCCATCGCCTCGTGGACAGTTTGCCACAAAACTGGACCTGAATGATCTTACTCTGAATGATATTGTAGCTGCAGCACGTGAGATTTTTGGCGACGCGAACAATCTTGCGCCATTGAGCGAAGTAGTCACTTTTCCGCGCGTGACCATCCGCGAGAAAATTTCTTCCATCCTTGAACTTCTAAGGAAAGACGGAGGACAATCATTTGATCAACTCATTAGTGCTGGAAAAACCCGTTTGGAAATTGTGGTTACTTTCCTTGCCCTGCTTGAATTGGTGAAACGCCACATGGTTGGCGCAAGCCAAGGATCGCTATTCGGCAGTATCCAGCTTTTTCCTGAGGGGGACTTAGTAAGTCTTGAAGATCAAGATCTTGAATTTGTAGAGTGAACTTTTCTTAAGGTGTTGTTTCTTCATATAAACCGTAGGGTAATTTGTTCCCCACCCATACGACCATTAAACTGATATTGTCATCACTTTCCTTGATTTCTGGATTGTTTTCTCCTAGCACCTTTATTAGAGCCTCAAAATTATCCTCTTTTGGCCAATCCACCAAAAAACCTGGCAACTGGGTACGATTAGTGGTTATCGGCAAAGGTTTCCAATTTCGGTTATCCAATAGTTGCCAGACGGCTTCCCCAAGTGATTTGTGCAATTGGCTCCAGCAATCAACAATTAGAGCAGCGAATTCAGCAGATTTTTGAAATATCTCGTTGGAATACCTTATTTTTACCCCAACAGGGGCTTGATGACTATTGCGAAATCCCGGGATTTGTACACCATTCTTAAACAATCGGCTTATCCTGGAAGTTTGCTCTTGATCCAACTTTTCAAAATTGGTGAACACTTCATGTAATATGGTGTTGCGAAAATCATCGCGCATGAATTCATTGATCGCATGAAATGGAATGTATTGAACTTTTGAATTTTCAGACATGTTTTATCGCCCTTTATGGTTTTGGCTCGGTTACTTGATCACTCATTTCATCAAGTTGGTTCATTTCAACTTCTGTTAAATTCCAACCGATTGCCCCGCAGTTTTCAAATGCTTGTTTGGCATTTTTTGCTCCGGGAATGGGGAGTGCATTCTTGCCTATGACCCAATTCAATGCGATCTGAGATGCTGTTTTTCCATCGTGATTTTGTCCAATTCGATTCATTAATCGAATTAACGGTTGGATTCGTCCAAGTAACTCACGTGAATATTGAGTGGCGCGAGCTCCTTTGGGCGGGTTTTCAGGAGTATATTTCCCGCTGAGGATCCCCATGGCTAACGGGCTGTACGCTATAACTTTGATACCATTTTCAGTACAGTAATCCATTAATCCATTTTTCTCGATACGGCGATCCAATAAATGGTATTCCATTTGGTTGGAGGCGAGGGTTAACCCTGATTTTTTCAAAGCTTCAACAGATTTCTTTGTTTTTTCCAGATCGAAATTTGAGACGCCGATTGCTTTGATCAATCCTTCCTCGTGGACCTCTGCCATCTGGTCCATCCAGTTTTCCACGGGGATTGGGGGGATTGGCCAATGTATTTGGTATAAATCCACTTGTTCCAGCCCCAAACGCCCTAAACTGCCTTTTAGTGCCCTTTTTAGCGCATGTGAACCCATACGCCAAGGAAATGGCATGATTTTAGTAGCTATTTTTATAGCCTCGGTTTTTCCTGCAATCATTTTACCTAAATAGGATTCCGACTTCCCTTGCCCATAAATCTCGGCGGTATCAAAAAAAATGATTCCGTTATTGATTGATTCCAGAAAAGCTTGATTGATGTCTTCTTCCTTGTATTTATTGCCAAATCCCCAAACAAACCTGTCCCCCCAAGCCCACGTACCAGTACCAATTTCAATATCTGAAAAGATTGGGTGGTATTTTTTTGATAGATCTTCCATGAAATCTCCAACTATTGCCATGATTTTCACTCTATTCTGATTAATAACCTTCCAAAGAGAATGAGTTATAATTTTACAACAACTCACAATAATTGGAGAAGCAATTAGAGAGGGAATATGGTCGAGCATATCGAATTCGCAAATAATTATCATGATCTAAGTACAAACCAGGGCTTCCAATTTGAATTCAAATGCAATCGTTGTGAATCAGGTTATCGTACCAAGTTTAGACCCTCGATAACCGGCAAGGTGGCAGGTGCACTCGACACTGCAAGTTCATTGCTTGGTGGTTTTATGAGCCGGGCAGCCAATTTTGGCGAACAGGTAAGATCAGCCGGATGGGAAAAAGCCCATGATGAGGCATTTGTCGAATCTGCCGAAGAAGTAAAACCATATTTCATCCAGTGCCCTCGTTGCAATAGCTGGGTCTGCCGACAAAAGTGTTGGAATACCAAAAAAGGTTTATGCAAATCATGCGCTCCCGATTTGGGAGTTGAAATGGCAGCAGCGCAGGCTTCAAAATCGGTTGAAGAGGTTTGGGCACACGCGGCGATGGCAGAGGAAGACAAAAAACTTGGGACTGAATATTGGCGCGAGGGGATTACAGCAACCTGTCCCAAATGTGAAAAACCACTGGCAGCAAATGCCAAGTTCTGCCCCGAATGTGGCGCTAGCCTGAAACCCAAGGATAATTGTCCAAAATGCAGAGCCAAATTGCTGCCAAATGCCAAATTCTGCGGCGAGTGCGGCGAAAAAATCTAGTTCTTTCTCACTTAGATTGCGTCATTGAGTCCATCCATGTCCGATGAAATTACGCCAATCCGTCAACAGTACCTGGATATAAAAAAGAAATATCCGGGTACGATTGTTTTTTTTCGCCTGGGTGATTTCTACGAAACCTTTGATGAAGATGCGGAGATTACGTCGCGTGAATTGGACATCGTCCTCACTTCAAGGGGTGCGCACAAGGGGTCGAGAATCCCTATGGCGGGTATCCCTTACCACGCGGTTGATAATTACCTTTCTAAATTAATTGAAAAAGGGTATCACGTCGCCATTTGCGAGCAAATCGGCGAACAACCCGCCAAAGGGATTTTTCCCAGGGATGTGGTTAGAGTAGTAACACCCGGAACTGTCTATGAGCCAGGTCTATTAAAAAGCGACCATAATAATTTTCTGGCCGCGATCGTACTGGAATCCAATAAAGTCGGCGTTGCATTTGTTGATATTTCAACCGGTGAATTCCAGGCAACCGAAATTGAATCCGATAATCCACTACTTGACCTCAAATCCGAGTTGATTAGAATCAACCCTGTAGAAATTCTCCTGCCCGAATCATTGGTCCTCGGCGAATTGAACATCGGTCATCTCACTCGCCTCGCTGATTGGCGTTTTGAAACTGGTCGAAGCGTAGAGACGATTAAACGCCTTATGCAGGTTTCGACCATGGATGGCTTCGGATTACAAAACCTGCCTCTCGCCATTCAAACTGTAGCTGTAATTTTGCAATATCTTCAGGACACCCAAAGTTCGGCACTTAAACTGCTGGCAAGTATCACCACTTACTCCACCAGTGACTTTATGACACTTGATTCAGCTACACGAAGGAATCTTGAGCTAACTGAAACGATCCGCAAAGGCGAAGTTCAGGGTTCCCTGCTTTCCATTATGGATAAAACTATCTCTCCAATGGGTCATCGACTGGTACGTCAATGGGTCAGTAAACCGCTTCTGAACTTAGCTCATATCAAGGAACGGCAGGATGCGGTGGCTTTCTTTGTCTCCAAAGGTGTAATTCGTATTGATTTCCGTGAGAGCCTCGCTCACCTCGGCGATCTTGAACGGCTGGCGAACCGAGTTTCTGCTGGGAATGCCATTCCAAGAGATCTGGTTGCCCTTCGTGAAATTATCGGACGGCTTCCTGAGATCAGGAATTCACTTCCTCAAAACGATTCGCCTCTATCATTGAATTTAATACAATTTGGACTCGTCGGCGATGTATATGAAATTCTTTCCCTAGCTATTGCCGAGGAACCACCTGCAACTCTCCAAAACACCGGTGTCATAAAAAGCGGTTTTTCAGAAGAACTCGATCACACAATTGAAATGTCGCGTCATGCTCGTGAGTGGATTTCCAACCTTGAGGGGCTGGAGCGTGAACGAACAGGTATTAAAACCCTTAAGGTTGGCTTTAATAAAGTTTTTGGGTATTACCTGGAAATCACCCACTCGAACACACAGCAAGCACCACCTGAATACATCCGTAAGCAAACATTAGTCAATGCTGAACGTTATATCACACCAGAAATGAAAGAATATGAAGCCCTGGTTCTCAACGCAGAAGAGCGTATTAGAGAAATTGAGGGTCGGCTGTTTAAAGAAATTTGTACTTCACTCCTGCCTTATATTGCTGCGATGGTGCAAACCGCCCACTGCATTGCAGAACTTGATACCCTGGCTGGGTTTGCTGAAGCAGCTTCAATTTCATCTTATGTCATGCCTGAATTGACAGACGACAATGCCCTCGAAATTGTGGATGGCAGACACCCTGTGGTTGAAACCACACTTCGGCAAGAGCGTTTCGTCGAAAATGATTGCATCTTTGGCAAAAACGAGATCGTTCGCATCATCACCGGACCCAACATGAGTGGTAAATCAACCTTCCTGCGTCAGGTCGCGTTAATCGTTTTGATGGCGCAAACTGGTTCATTTGTGCCAGCCAAAAGCGCGCGCATAGGTCTTGTGGATCGAATATTCACCAGAATCGGTGCTCAGGATGAAATCCACGCCGGGCAATCCACCTTTATGGTGGAAATGATCGAAGCAGCCAATATCCTCAACCACGCTACACCCAGAAGTCTGATCATCCTTGATGAGATAGGGCGTGGCACCTCAACTTATGACGGACTCTCTATTGCCTGGTCAGTAGTGGAATATATTCACAATCATCCCAAATTACGATCACGAACCCTGTTTGCCACCCATTATCATGAATTAACCCAATTGGAAGATCTCCTTCCAGGGGTTTGTAATTACAATGTTGCAGTCACTGAAACAGGCAACCAGGTCGTTTTTCTGCACAAAATTGTTTCAGGTGGAGCAGACCGATCTTATGGGATACATGTTGCCCAAATGGCTGGGATTCCGCGTCCGGTAATCTCTCGTGCTAGCGAGATCCTTCAACAGCTTGAGCAAACCTCAGGCTCGGCGGTAAAAATCGATGCTTCACCAATTCAACAAATGACTTTGTTTCCTGAAACCAACCCCTTGCTTTCTGACCTTGAGAAAATTGACCTCAACACGCTATCGCCAATTGAGGCATTGAATATCTTGTACGAGTGGCAGCAAAAATACAAAAAGGGTTAGTCTATTTTTCTAACCCTACTTACAAAATGTTCCACTTAGACTGTTGAGTAAATCAAGGATTTTCCCGTCAGGGAATTTCCTCAATTTTTATTAATTAGCAAATTACTTCCCCACGCTTGTAATGGAACAATCAAGGATCCCTCACTGGCATAAAACTTTTCTGAAGAGAAGAAACTTTTTAACTCAATGGCATCATTAAAACCTAAAGTTTTAATATCAATCGTTATTTTTTGAGGGTTATCAGAAGGATTGATCACAACCAGGCAAAAATCATCTTGTGTTTTCCGGAAATATACCAGGCATGCGCCATTCCTGCAATCCACGAATTTCATTTCACCTCGTCTAAGCGCTACTCGCTCACGCCGCAGCCAAATAAGTTGCCGCACCCACTGCCGCAGAGAATAGTTCCATTTCCCCTCATCCCAAATGAAGGATTTCCGGCAATCCGGGTCTGACCCCCCAGTTATCCCGATTTCGTCTCCATAATAAATCGCAGGCGCTCCGGGATATGTGAACAAAAACAGAAAAGCTAGTTTCAACTTATCCACGCTGTCTTTGAGTACCGTCAGGATGCGCTCCGTATCGTGGCTCCCCAGTAGGTTATATTGAGCAAAAACATTATCCTGGGGATATTGCTGCAAGTTGCGTTCAATTCCTGCAATAAATTCTGCAGGATGTTGTTTTTGCAACAAAAGGTCTGTGATCAAAGTTCGTACTGGATAGTTCATCAGTCCATCAAAATGCACGTCTCCTACCCAACGAGAATTTCCATCCCAAATCTCACCCAAGAGATAGGCATTTTGATTCACATGGTGTACAACCTTTCGAAACTCGGACCAAAAAGGATCATCATCGATTTCGTTGGGTACATCAAGCCGCCATCCATCAAATCCCTGTTCAATCCAATATCTGGCAACGCCAAGAATGTAATTACGCACAGCAGGTTCATTGGTATTAAATTTTGGCAAACTTTTAAACTTCCACCAACCTGTGTAGGTCGTTGCATCCCCCGGTGAATAGGCATCTACCGGAAATTTGTTGATGTGAAACCAGTTTACATAAGGGGAAGAAGACTGGTTTTCAAGAATATCGTTGAAAGCAAAAAAACCTCGCCCGCAATGATTGAACACCCCATCCAGTATTACCCGAACATTATTACGATGGGCAACATCTAATAATGTTAACAACTCTGCCTGTGTGCCCAGTTTTGGATCCACCTTGTAATAATCCACAGTGTTATAACGATGGTTGGATGGACTTAAGAAAATAGGATTCAAATAGAGCGCATTGACTCCTAAATCTACCAGGTAATAAAAGCGGTCAATAATTCCCCGTAAATCGCCGCCATGAAATCCATTATTAGTGGGCGTGGCAACCCAGGGGAGCACATTGACAGGGTCATTTTCTTTACTGCCATTACAGAACCTGTCCGGGAAAATCTGATAAAAAATGCTGTCCTGCACCCAGGAGGGGACTGTCATAAAGAATCTTCGATTCTCGTCATGAGGCTTTCAGGTTTGTTAAAAAAGTTTTCTTTTTTCAGAGTACCATTGGCAAGGTTCACAAGGGTTTCAGTTAGTACCCGGTTTACCGGTGTAGGAATTTGAACCTTAGCTCCAATCCTTGTTACGGCACCATTCAAGAATTCAACTTCACTTCTTTCTCTGCTGGCGATCAGATCAATTTGCAAGGATGGCATTTTCTTACCTCTTGCTTTTGATAGCGGTGCGCCAATCAAGTATCTCCCCAACCCAACTGGTAAGATGGTCAACGCCTTGATTAATAATCTCACTGGCGTTCCAGGAAGGTCAACTATCTCCAACCCCAACCTGTCCATCACTGCAAGAGCTTCTTTCAATTGCAGCACTTCAATTTTATAGGTGAACGGATTTCCAAGCACCTCAGCTGGACTCCAATTGAGGATAGCGCTGGTGGCGTTGACCTGCAAATTGGTCAACATTTTTGACCATTTCATGCTATCCCGATCTTTGTACCCAGTGGCATTCAACCCCGCTTGATTGAATACATCAACCAATTCTTCTCCTAAAAGGTTGTCATTTTGAATGGCAACTCCTCGCAATTTCTCCAATTGAACATCCCCCAGTTCAATTCGCCGGACTGCGGAAGTAATCGAAGCACCTAACACAGATCCCTTCCCTAGTTTTTCTTCAATTAACGATTCATTTTCAACCCCGTTTTGCAAACACAAAATGGTTGGGAATTTACCGCTAAACCTTTGAAGATTTTGAATAAAACCTGATGTATCAAATGCCTTAATCGCCAGTAATGCCACATCGAATTTTTTCTGAGAGAGGAGGGCATCAAGATCTGAGGTTATTTTTATATTAGGAACGTAAATATCTCCACCGGGTTTTCGTATTCGCAAGTCAGTTGCCCTATCGCGAAATCCTCCAGGTGTTTCGATAAAGGTGACTTCACAACCAGATGCAGCGAGGCTGCCTCCGATGTATGTTCCTATCGCGCCCATCCCTAAACAAATAAACTTCAATGGATTCTTCGATTGGGTCATTTTACACAGATAACCATTCTTTGTAATTTCCTCTTAAATAATCCTTGCCGTTCATCCATTTTTTCCCGGCTGGCTGCACCTCTTCAAGTAAAAGGGTTCCATCGGCTGTTCCCACCAGCGGATACCCTTCACTAGCATCGCGCCTTCCAGCAGAGAGCGTTTTCCCGGCGTACAACCGCACTTTTCGGATTTTCAGTATCTGGTCTTTCACCGTCGTAAAAGTACCGGGCCAATCATCATATGCGCGAACTTTGCGCTCAAGTTCAATGGCGGGTTGAGTAAAATCCAACAAGCCGTCTTGTTTTTTTAACAGACTGGCGTAAGTGCTCCCGGTTTCCGGTTGTGGTATCGGAGAAATTTGTCCCGATAGGTACAGCGGTAGATTTTTGAGTATAAGATTACTGCCGGTTTTTGCGAGTTTCTTTTCAAGAGTTAAAGCTGTTTCCTGTTTTTCAACCGCCACTTTTTCCATAGCTAACACTGGTCCGGTGTCAATTCCAGCATCCATCCTCATGATGGAGACGCCTGAATATTCGTCCCCCGCCAAAATAGCGGCTTGAATGGGAGCAGCACCGCGCCACCTTGGCAGGTACGACGCATGAACATTAATACAACCATATTTCGGAAGGTCCAACACGTTTTGACGTAAAATTTGCCCATACGCCGCAACTATAATAACATCTGGTTTAAGTGCACTGAGTTCTTCAAATGCTTCAGGGGTTCTCAACCTTGCCGGTTGAAAAACAGGGATATTCAATTGGGTTGCAATCTCTTTTACAGGGGGAGGCACAACTTTTTTCCCACGACCTGATTCTCGATCCGGTTGGGTAATCACCGCTGAAATGGTGTATTGTGAAGCAAGGCTGGAAAGTATCTGAGCCGCAAAATCCGGTGAACCCATAAAAACAATACGACATGGCACGGGAATGATTTTAACATATTCTTTTTAGATTAAAATAGATGTTCTACAAAATAATAATGTTATTTATCGATTAACACATAAAATGGAGAGAACATGGATCAGGATGTAAAACCAGTCATTTACGGAACTATTTGGTGTGGTGATACCCGGCGCGCACGGCGATTTTTCGATGAGCATAAAATCGAATACACTTGGATTGATATCGATAAGGATAAAGAAGCCGGAAAGCTGGTCGAACAAATTAATGGTGGTTTCCGAAGCGTCCCAACAATCATCTTCCCTGATGGAACGTCGCTCACTGAACCCTCCACCTTTCAATTGTTAAACAAGTTTGGTATTTCTTAAGCTTATTTCCGACGGGTTACTCGGGAGGTGCGATCAATCATCCAAATCGTGACGATTCCGGCAATAATTCCAAGCCCCAAGAGAAGCGACCGTGAACCTCGTTTCGTTGATTCCACTACAATGGTTGGAACCTGCGTTAATTTCGTTTTTAACGCATTCACAAAATTTGTGTCAGGGATGACCGGTTGCAAAAGTTGGGAAAGTTGTGATTCAAGTTTCCCAAGGGAGTGTTCATTATAATTTTTAATACTATTCATTTTTTCCGCCCATTATTTTCAGTAGTTTCATATCCGATTTTAATCATCTCGTCTTTTAGCGTTAGAAGTCCACGATGATAAAGTGACTTGATTGCGCCTTCAGTTCTGCCCATGATCAAGGCAATTTCAGCATTGGAGAGATCCTCCAAATACTTTAATAAAATCAATTGCTGACGGTCTGGTGCCAATCTTCGTATCCCTTTCAGTAACAATTCGGTTTCCTGTTTTTTTTCGACCCAGGTTTCTGGGAGGTCAACCCGATGGGGAATTTCAGGCTGGTCTTCCAGTGATACTTCTTTGCGTCGCTGCCGATCTCTATGCCAATTGGCGATTAAATTATGGGCAATACGATATAACCATGCCGAGAACGGAATCCCCTTATCCTCATAGGTTTTGATATGTCCAAATGCGCGATAAAAAACCCTTGAGGTGATGTCTTCCGCGTCATCTTCAGAGCCAATCCGGTAGAAGATATAGTTATAGATGCGGGTGACATTCTGATTATAGAGGAAGCTAAATGCCTCCGAGTCTCCATTGCGGGCGAGCATAATGGCATTTTCGGCGTTAATCTCCACTGGAATCTTGCTCTGCCCTTTCGTCATATTATTAACCCTGGCGTGCTACAACCGTTGCGCATGATTATTTCCAATTGATGGCTGCCTGAACTGCGGCATAGGCGTCTAGGATACCTGCACCTACCGCGGAATCAACCAGACCACAAATTGGGTCACTACCTTTATAAGGTTTTGCTGTCTGGCGTAATAATTGCATGGTCGTTGGCACATTCCCGATTAATGCCGGATTTGCTGACCACATTAATGCCACAACGCCTGTTACATGCGGCGCAGCAAATGAAGTACCGTCAGCGGTTGTAAATCCTCCTCCCGGAAAAGATGAGGTAACTTGTTCGCCTGGTGCAAGAAGATCGGGTTTCTCGCGATTGCTGCCATCCACAAGCACCGGACCCAAACTAGAAAATGAAGAGAGATTGCCATCTTTATTCACTGAACCCGCTGTGAAAACTGACGAATAGATTGCGATGGGATCTGTTACTGAGGAACAACCATATAATCCCGTGTTACCTGCCGCTGACGAAAGAAAAACGCCAGCGGTCGAAAGAGCATCAACCGCTCCCTGATAAACAAAAGCATCACAACCTTCGACTGTCGGACATCCCCAGGAGTTATTCACCACCATTGCCCCTTTTGAAGGATCCCCTTGGCTAAACGGATCTCCGCCCTGTGGAAACGGCGCTAGCATAAATTGCATGCAATCCAGGTATTTGGCCGGGTTGCCGAGATTGCGCGCCAAGTTGACACATCCAATCCATTGCGCATCAGGGGCGATTCCAATATCCTTACCGGCGGCGATCCCAAGTGTCATTGTGCCGTGCCCTGACAGATCAACCGGAAATGGCGAAGCATACCAGGGATCAAACCAGTTAAAATCATCACCTGACTCAAAACCCCGATAATTTGCCTCCAATTCGCTATGCCGACCATCCACTCCGCTATCCGTCTGCCCAATAATTACTCCTTTGCCGGTGACTCCCAGTTCTTTAATCACCCTTTCAGCATTAATCATTTCAATATTCCAGGTTGGAAATTCCGGCATAGTTAAAGTATCAGGCTCACCTGCACTCGTTGGCTGCGGAAGCGGGCGTAATTGAGGATCATCCAGGATTCGATCAACGGATTCATCATTTTTAAAGAGCAATTTAGCGATGAATCCTCCATTGACCTCCACCCCATTCACCAGATAGTAAGGAGTGTAATTAAGGTGATACTTATTAAGTTTTTCTACCAAAGGTGCCTGGTTGTTATCGGCGAATTCAGTTAATTTGCTGAATACAGCCTCGCGTCTTACCATGTACTCAACGATTTGTGCTTCAGCTGAAAGATCGGCTTGAGGTTTGAGGATTACAAATAGCTTTTCACCATGAAAACCAAGCTGCCCCCAAATTACATACACCATCACGCAAGTCAGAATACTGATTCCTGCCAAGCCAACATCCCATTTTTTGGGTAAGTGAGCGTTATCGATAAATTTAAAGTTGATTAAAAGGACAATAAAGATAGTGAGTAAGGTCATAAAGGTAAACCAGGCTGCTTTTAATGCCCACCCCAACACCTCACCATCACCGCTACCGATCACTAGTGAAAGCTCATCCATATCAAAAAAGAGCAATGGTGCTGCAAAAACCGTCGCTGAAATCAGGAAAGAAGGGAGTTTCCCCTTTCCTTTACGACCGATACCGTCGATAGAAAAGGCAGCCAGCGCCCATCCGCTTATAGGGACGGTTATAACCAACATCGTTTGTGAGCCATTATGCGCAAGGGCTGCCACAAGAATCACCATAAAAATAAAAACTACGAAACCATCGAGAATGAAATCCGATATGCGCAATTCCCGCTCCATACTATGAACCCGACTTAGATAGTTCGGAAAAGCAATTTTCACGACCAGGTAACCAAATACCAATCCAACCAGTAACTCCAAAACTGTATCCAACACCGACCCCAAAGCACCCCATAACAACCAGGGCACAATAATCCCTGCCGCCAATAACGCCGCAATTCCTGCCATTCCCGAATTGGGAAGGGAAGTTTTTTCTGGTTGACTGGGTGATTCTCCTGGTTTCTTAAAAACAGCAAATGCCACCAGAAGGAAGGTCATCGAACTTAATTGGAGAAGCGCTGTTTCATTTTGAGCGGTCAAATACAAAGTTTTTAGTGGAACAGTCAACAGGCTCAAAATTGATGCAAACATCCACAAACGGAAAATCAATTTCATCCGCGGGTTCTTTACCGTGAAGTTAAGGATAATCATGGGAGTAAAAATCAACAAAGCACATACCAGGTGGATTATCCAGCGAATGTCAGCCATACCGACCGAACTCTCAAACATGGATTGTTCAAGAATCCAGGAAGCAAAAAGGTCTATCCCTGAAACGAGAATTACCCACAAGGAGGCAAAGACAGCCAGTAGGATAATTCCACACCCCTTACTTGTTGCGGTTCTCGTTTCACTAGTTTTGATAGATTCCATGTTCCCTTCTAACTCTTCTTTAAAACGGCTTAAATACTCTCACTTGTAAATACTTCAACATCATACTAAACTAATAATGTAATAGAAAGATTATAAAGTGAATCTGCGGTTAAATTCATCTTGTTTGGAGGGATATTATGCAGCATCAAGAGTATTCATGGCAGACTAAAGATGGTCTTAATATATTCGGTCAGGAATGGAAGCCGGATGGAAAAGTCAAGGCTGCCATCGCGTTGGTACACGGGTTAGGCGAACACTCCGGCAGGTATAGCCACGTCGCTGAAGCGTTTGCCACCCAAGGGTTTTCGCTCACCGGGTTTGACCTTCGAGGTCATGGGAAGTCTGACGGGGTTCGAGGGCATGCAGCCTCTTATGAAGCATTGATGTCCGATATTAGCCAAAATATCGAATTGACCCGTCAGCATTTTCCGGATGTACCTGTTTTCCTTTATGGTCACAGCCTTGGCGGTAATCTCACTCTCTATTATTGCCTCACCCAAAAACCGGACATTAAGGGTGCTATTGTCACCAGCCCAGGATTAGGAACCGCAGAACCTGTACCGGCGATAAAACTCTTCCTCGGTAAGTTAATGTACAAGCTAGCTCCTGCCACCCAAATGGACAACGGATTGGATCGTGCAGGGCTATCCCGAGACATGGATGTAGAGAGGACTTACTCGGCAGATCCCCTTGTGCATGGAAAGATTTCTGCACGTTGGGCGCTCGACATGTTGAATAACGGGCAATATATACTCTCACACGCCGGTGAATTCCCACTCCCCTTGCTCTTGATGGTTGGTTCAAAAGACCGATTGATCAGCGCACCTCTGGTGCGTAAATTAGCTCAGGCGATTCCGATTTCAAATATTACCTTCCGTGAATGGGATGGTTTTTATCATGAGCTGCACAACGAACCTGAGAAAGCTCAGATTTTTGAGACAATGACCAATTGGATCTCAGGCGAAATAAAATAAGAACCATTTAATGTTTTAGGTCTTATCTCAATTTCAAACTAGCCGCCCTTGACCCAAACTGTCTGTCCGGCTAAAATAAATGAGCAAAAGGGTATCAAGTTCGATCCTGAATATATGGTTGATCAGTGAAAAATGGATAACTGAGTAACGAATGACTGAATTCTTTCGATTAAACCACTCCAGGACCCGCCTTCGCAGCGGTCTGAAGGTGGTTTTTTATTTCAATTTTAATCTGGAGATGATCTGATGAAAGATTTCTTAATCCGCGGGAAATTAGAGGAGATCGACCCCGAAGTTCAAAAGCTTACTCAATTTGAAAAAGAGCGGCAATTCCGCAAACTCATTCTTATTCCATCCGAGAGTACCGCCCCTGAATCAGTTCGCGAATCTCTCTCTTCTGTATTCCAGAACCTCTATGCTGAGGGTTACCCCGATGAGGAAATGCGTTGGATGAAACAAGATGAGCTACTGGATTACCCTGCTCGTCTCACTCATTATCGACGTTATGCAGACCCCCGTTATTACAAAGGGGTGGAATATGCCGACATGGTTGAATCCCTTGCCCGCCGTCGCTGTGCAGAAGTTTTTGCCACTGAAAATGTATCCGCAGATCAGATTTATGTAAATGTCCAGGCGTTGTCTGGAGCACCTGCAAACAATGCCGTCTATCATGCACTGATCGAACCAGGAGACACCATCCTCGGGATGAATCTGCTGCATGGCGGTCACCTCACACACGGTTCATCCGTAAATCGATCCGGTAAACTCTATAAAGTGGTTCATTACAATGTTGACCCGATTACAGAGCAGATTGACTACGATAAAGTTGAGGCGATTGCAAAAGAAAACTCTCCCAAAGTGATCATCTGCGGTTATTCTTCCTACCCGTGGATTCCTGACTGGGCACGCTTCCGTGCAATTGCAGATTCTGTCGGAGCTTACCTTTTAGCAGATGTCTCACACATCGCCGGACTGATTGCAGGCAAAACCATTGCATCTCCGGTCGGTCTTGCCCACGTGATCACCTTTACAACCCATAAAACCCTTTGTGGACCGCGCGGAGCGTGCATTCTCACCACCGATTCGACACTAGCGAAAAAGATCGACAAGGCTGTATTCCCAGGTGAACAAGGTGGCCCGCACGTTCATGTGTTTGCTGCATTAGCAACCACATTTAAAATTGCTTCAAGTGAATCATTCCAGAAACTTCAGCAGCAGATCGTCAAGAATTGCGCCGCTCTCACCAATCAACTCCAAGCAACGAGGATTGCGCATTGCATTTGGGGGCACTAACTCACATCTGGGCAACGTTGACTGTAAGACAGTCGTTGGTCCTGATGGCACACCACTTTCGGGGGACATGGCTGCCCGCATCCTGGATGTTGCAGGAATCGTCCTTAACCGAAACACCATCCCTGGAGATAAAACTGCTCTATTTGCCTCTGGCATCCGCTATGGCACCCCCTGGATGACCCAACGTGGACTAACTGAAAAGGATATGGTAAACGTCGCTGATGCAATCGCTGACCTTTTCCAGGCGACCATACCCTACTCGGTCGAGTCCCGTAAAGGCGCAGTTGTTCGCGCCAAGGTGGATTTCAAGGTACTTGAAGAAGTGAAACTGCGCATCCGTAAACTTAGCGAATATGCTGGTGCTGACCTGAACTATCAAAAGAGCGGCTATCCTCATTTCTTTTACCTTGATGATAAATCTGAAAGCAAAACTGTCAGAACTGCCGTAGAGATGACTGGAGAACATGTCGATCATTTTGTCCAGTATTGTTTCTTCTTCAGAAACCAACCTGCTGAAAATTGGGGAAAATCAACCATCCTCACTAACAATCCTTGGGCAAGTCATTGAGGGCATGCTTTCCAAATCAGGTGGAATCCAAGTACCGCTTCACTTTTCCAAGAGAAAACTTTGGTCTTGTCGCTACTTTCCTCGAGACCTTTCAGATGGCTACATCGCGTTTGATCAAGACATTCCTCGCCGTATTCCGGGTCCAATTGAAATTACCGAGAATCCCAAATCTAGCCATAAGATTTGAAATCTATCGTGTCTGCCAATACAAAACCCTACTTCATCGGTCAAAAAGATTTTACGCAAAATAAATTACCTGAATTCAAATGGGAGGAGCCAAAGATCCACACCTGAAAAGGACTCCTCTCTACGAGACCCATAAATCAATGGGGGCAAAGATAATCCCCTTTGCCGGTTGGGAAATGCCAGTTTGGTATACCTCGGTCGTTGAGGAACACCTGGCTTGCCGTGAAGTTGCCGGATTATTTGATGTAGCTCACATGGGAGTCTTTCAGGCTGAAGGACCTCAGGCAGCACAATTCCTCGACACAGTCTGCGGTAACGACATCGGCGGATTGGAAATTGGTGAATCCTGTTACACACACTTCCTTGATCCTGCAGCCAACGTAATTGATGACACGTTGTCTATCGCCGCGGGATCGAAAAATACCTGGTCGTGGTGAATGCTTCCAACGATTCAAAAGATTGGGCGTGGCTAAATGCGATTCGTGAACGAAAAGTCGCCATCGATATGTGCGCCCTTGGGTTACCACTTATGGCAGTGGTGTGATCCTACGAAATCTGCGAGACCCAAAAGAAGGTGACGATATGCGCGTCGATATTGCCCTGCAAGGACCAAAATCCCGCGATATTCTTCTTGTCACTTGGTTGTGATGCCGCCACTCAAAAAAGATAAAAGCGCTTAAACGCACCGAACTCTGTGACGCAGTAATTGGCGGGTTTGACCTGGTGGTTTCACGCACCGGCTATACTGGCGAGAAAATGGCCTTTGAACTCTTTGTTCACCCTCGAAAAGCTGCAGCATTATGGGAAGCAATTTGCAAAGATTGGCGAACCGCTCGGGATGAAAGCCTGCGGTCTTGGGTGCGCGTGATTCTCTGCGCACTGAAGCCGGTCTGCCGCTTTATGGTCATGAAATGGGCGGCGAGATGAACTTTGGCGTCGCTGAAGCTGGCTTTGGCTCTTACGTTAAAACCTACAAACCCTGGTTCATCGGTCGTAAATCCTTTCATTGAAAAAGAAACGGATCGACAGAGTGTTGTGGTTCGTTTCGATTCACGGAGAAAGCGTACGAATGGCACATAATGGCGATCCTGTGATGGATACCAAAGGTAAAGTGATAGGAGTGGTCACCAGTTGTGCCATTGATAAAGAAGGATTCCTTACCGGTCTGGCGTACGTTGAAAAGCTCTGCGCAGGAAGGGACACCGCATTTCCATTTACCAGGGTGCTTCCCAGCATAGCCTCTAAAGCCCAGCAGAGTTAGAAGACAGGAGATAGAGTTATCTCTGCCTACTCCTGCAGTTGTAATAAGTCGTTTTCCAAAGCTCTTAACGGCACTATATTTAAGTTCAAATGGAGAGATTATAAATATGCAAACCCCTTGGGATTACCGATATGCGCAACGCACACAACGCATGAAAGCCTCAGCCATCCGAGAGTTATTAAAGTTTGCCGAGCAACCGGATATGATCTCTTTTGGAGGTGGTTTCCCCGCAGCCGAAGTTTTTCCGGTTGAGGAGTTCAACGCGCCTGCAATTATGTGCTTGATCATAAAGGTGCCGAAGCATTGCAATATGGAGGGACTGATGGCTACGTACCCCTGCGAGAAATGATTGCCCGGCACACCAACGCAATCGGGCATCAATGTGGATATTGATAATATTCTCATCACCTCCGGTTCGCAACAGGCTCTTGGATCTCCTCGGCAAGATATTTATCAATCGTGGTGATCGAATCTTGGTTGAAGCCCCAACCTACCTTGGTGCTCTCCAAGCCTGGAACGCCTACGGAGCTGATTATGTCGCAGTTCCAGTCGATGAAAATGGCATGAAAACTGACCAATTGGAAGATGCGCTCCGCATTGGACCTAAATTCATTTATGTTCTGCCCAACTTTCAAAATCCAACCGGTACAACCCTTCCCCTTGAACGTCGACAAAAACTAATCGAACTTGCCGATCGATATGGTGTTCCCATCGTCGAAGATGATCCCTATGGTCAACTTCGTTACGAAGGAGAAGACCTCCCCGCTGTCGAATTGCTTGATTCTCAAATGCGAGCTAACACTGGCAACTATACCGGTAATGTCATCTATCTCAGCACCTTCTCCAAGATCCTCGCCCCAGGTATTACGCCTGGCCTGGGTAATTGCACCAAAAGAAGTCATCCGCAAATTATCCCTCGCCAAACAAGGCACTGATCTTCATACCTCAACCTTTAACCAAATTGTTGCCCATGAGGTAGGTCAGCATGGTTTCATTGACGGCATGTCAAGATCATCCAGAAAACCTATCGCGAACGTAGAAATGCCATGTTCGACGCGCTTGAAGAGCACATGCCCGATGGTGTCACTTGGACAAAACCACTTGGTGGTCTTTTCCTATGGGTCACACTTCCAGAAAAACTGAATTCCTCTGAAATGCTTCAGGAAGCAATCAGTGAAAAAGTGGCTTATGTTCCCGGTGAATTTTTCTACGCAGATGGTAGCGGTAAAAACACCATGCGTCTTAATTTTTCATTCTGTAATCCTGAAATAATCAACGAAGGAATCTCGCGGTTAGGGAAAGCCTTCAAGAAAAAATTGATCTAATCTAAAACCAAAAAAAGTCGCCTAAATGGCGACTTTTTTAATTCTTTTGGATCCCACAATTTGAAATCTTTAAGGATTGAACCGCCGATGAACTCCAACAGGATCGAATTATCCGGTATGAGGTTGGTATCAATGGGAAGAAACCATTCCAAGAATGCCAGCAAACGTTTGGCTTCAACATATTCCGGTGTACCGTAAGAAACCTGCCTCAACAACGGTTCTGCCATTTGCCGTAATGCTGATAATTCATAAACAAGCGCAGAATTGAAAAGCTTATTGCCGTTTTCCTGGTATGGGAAGATATACTCCTTTTCACCACGCTGCACCGAATCCCAACGCCCTATGGTTTGTTGGGCTGAATAACCACGTTCACGAGAATCGCGCACAATTCGACGTATCAGCCTGGTATCAGTAGTGGAAATACGGTTATAGCGGTCAAGGTTCAATTGGGTTAAACAAGATGCATATATTTTAAATGTTGACTTGGGATCAATATCTGGCAGCAAATGGGGATTTAATCCATGAATTCCTTCAAGAATCAGGATCTGATCCTTCTCCAGCTTCACAGTATCCCCCTGCTCACTTTTTCCTTCTCTGAAATTGTACTTCGGCAACTGCACTTCTTCACCTGATATTAGGCGTTTCAAATCGTCAGAAAGTAACCGTGTATTCATTGCGCCTAATGACTCGAAATCAAACTGCCCATTGGCATCCTTGGGAGTATATTCCCGATCAACAAAATAATTATCCATTTCAACAGGGTACGGTGAGAATCCGTTGGCTAACAACTGCACCGAAAGCCTTTTAGAAAAAGTTGTTTTACCTGAGGATGAGGGACCTGCAATAAGAATGATCCGCGCCTCATCCGCCTGTTCTGCAATGTGTTGGGCGATATCCATGATCTGCATTTCATGTAAGGCTTCAGAAACAAGGATAATTTCTCGAATGTTTCCTGCCCGAACCGAATCATTCAATGAACCAACTGATTCGATACCCAATCGCTTTAGCCAATTCCCGTATTGCCTGAACGTACTAAGCAATTTTGGATAACTTGGCATCGGCTCGATCATTTTTGGTGAGCCCCTTCGCGGAAAACGCAGCACAAAGCCTTCACCAACAATTTCAAGATCAAACCATTTTAAGTAACCTGTAGATGGCACCATGTAACCATGATGATAATCTTTATGATTACCTAACTGATATAAAACCAGATATTCTTTTTGCCGATAACTTAGGAGTTTTACTTTGTCTTCGAGTCCTTTTGCTTTAAAGTAATCGGATGCTTCTTGCAAAGGAACCATTGTACGCTCAAACGGTAAGTCAGCGTCAATAATTGCCTGCATCTGAGCTTTCAGCTTTTCTAAATCAAGTTTGGTGATTATTTCGCCTTCAGCAATCTGGCAAAAATATCCACCGGCTGAAACCGAATGGTCCAGGGTCATGGTTATTGATGGAAATAATTCTTCAAAGGCAGCTTCAAGCAAAAAGGTGATCGAGCGCCGGTAGATCCGTGCGCCGTCATCATCCCCCATGGTTACCAGTCTGATGCGTGAATCAATGTTAACAGGATAGGTTAATTCTTTTAATTCCCCGTTGACTACAGCCCCCATGATCGGCGGGTTATCCCATTCTGGCAGGGCATGTAGCAGTGTTTCCAAAGTTGTTCCCCGTTGCCCTGTATACACACGCCCATCAGGAAGTATCAGCTCAATGGTCAGTCGATCGGAATGGATTTTTCCGTTATTTATTGAATTACCGTTTATAAGTTCCATACATCCTCTAAAGGCATATAGTATACCTTATACTGTGTTTTTACTTTTACGACCCTCATTTGATTATAATTAATAGGCTACGTGTTGATTTTCGTTCTAATCATCATAGATTAATTGAAGTATAAGGTTCTGGTGTGCCTCAATAGTTTCGTTAAAGATAATCTTTAGATCAGTCCCTGTTTTTTGAACCTCAATTTGCTGGTCAACTTTTTGATCACCAAGGAGAAGTACTACCGAATACGTTCCTTCCACCAATCCATCTTTGAAAGAAACCGAAGCCTCTTCGAGAGGTGTATTTTTCAGATTTATGATTGTTAACACATAATCGCTATCATTTGTTCGGAGACCCGCATACAATGCCGGATTTGAGCTTTTCAATCTAAAGTATTTCCCATCTAATAGTGCTGAATGATTTAAGCGAATTCCAATTAACTTCCTGTAGAGAGAAAGAAGTGATGACTCCTCCATTGTTTGAGATTCAACATTGTCTGTCTTATAACTGAAATTTGGAACTTCCCATGCCTGCCCAGTTGTAAAACCGCCTTCACTCGAAGCGTTCCATTGCATAGGTGAACGGAGTTGTTCATCAGGTTTCATCCCAACCATGCCAATCTCCTCACCATAATAAACAAAAGGTGTTCCAGGAATGGTGAACACCACAGTTGCAGCGTGTTTCATAAGATTAATGTCGTTTCCTAATTGAGACATGACACGATTCATGTCATGGTTTGAAAGGAAAGTTCCCATTCCTTTGTATTTGTAAAGATCGACCTCAGATGCAATGTTGGCACTCAGTCCATCTGCGTTACCAGAAGCGACTGTGCTGACTATTGCACTAGCCAGTTCAAAATCAAACACCATGTCAAAACAGGATGACTTTAAATAAGAAGTAGTAACGTAAGATGAGTCCCAAATCTCCCCTACTGTCATAAACTTTGGATTCCACGTTTTATACAAATTCGCAAAGTTTTGGAACCAGGTAATCGTAGACTGGGAATTCTCCTGATTTTTTCCATCTTCAATCAAGTGCCTTGCACCATCGATGCGGAAACCATCAATTCCCACGTCAACTAACCAATAACGCGCAGCTTCTTCCATTTTCGCGGTTACTTCAGGATTAGTATAATTTAAGTCTGGCATGCGATCCGAAAAAACCCCATAATAAAATGAACCATTATTTGCTTTATGCCAAACAGGTTCATTCCAGGGTCCAACGTACTCCGGGTTAGTTTCAGACCAAATATACCAATCGTGAAATGCATTTTCCGAATCTTGAGCTGCGACAAACCAGGGATGTTGATCGCTGGTATGGTTGATAACAAAATCAATAATGATATGAATTCCCCGTAGATGAGCTTCTTTGAGCAGTTTGTTAAAAATCCTCAATCGTGCCATACTCAGGATTTACACTAAAATAATCTGTAACATCATAGCCATGATAACTAGAAGAAGGGAATATTGGCATTAACCATATGGCATTAATTCCTAGATCTGAAGTTGTAGAGGGGTTACCATCATTTAAATAATCCAGTTTTTCAATGATCCCATTTAAATCACCAATTCCATCGCCATTTGAATCATAGAAGCTGCGAACAAATATCTCATAAAATACCGCATGCTGCCACCATTCCGGATCATCAAATAAATATGGGGGTTTGGGGGTTATTACCTGAAGGGTCGCAGGAAATACATTTGTGACCACAGGTGGAGAAACAATTTCATTCTTCGGAGAGAGCCATTTTATTAAGAATACACCCCCTATTAAGACAATAAATCCACCAATAACTACCGAGTTTAATTTGATAGATTTTCTTTTTTCCATATTTCCTCATTTAAAAAGGGGAGGTAAATAAAACCTCCCCATAGTTCAAAAAGAACTTCTTAACCTTTAACTCCGCCTACAGTTAAACCTGACACGATGTATTTTTGGAGTAGGTAAAAAATGAGCAAGATCGGAATTGACATCAATATCGACATGGCGGCAAAATCAGACCAAGGCGTTGAGTATTGTCCTTGCATGGATCTTAACGCCATTGCCAGGGTGAATCTTGATGGATTTTCAAGGAAGGTCCATGCCAAAATAAATTCTGTCCACCCTGTCATGAAACTGAAGAGAACCGTTATCGCCAAGGCAGGAACCGAGAGGGGAATCATCACCCTAAAAAATGCCTGTGTAACATTGCAGCCGTCAATTAATGCTGCCTCTTCCAATTCTTTTGGAATCGTATCAAAATAACCCTTTAGATTCCAAATGGCAAAGGGAAGTGTGCCTGAAGCATAGGCGATCATTAATCCAATAAGTGTTGCGCGTAACGTTTCAGAACCTATCTTGATTAAGGACAACAAAACATATAGTGGAGCTAACGTTGCAGTCGTGGGAAGCATTAATAGAACAATAAAACCTAACATCCCTACCTGTCTGCCAATGAATTTAAACCGCGAGAACGCATAAGCTGCGGATGCCCCTAGCGAGACCGCCAAAACACTTGTCCCTAGCGCTACCAGAAGACTGTTCCAAAATAGTTTGAAAAAAGTCATGCAGGTAGCAGGTTTATTGGGATCCTTGCAAAGCATATCGAAAGGTTCGAACAATACTCTTTTGAAACTGGCAAAGGATGCCCCTGGTGGTATTAATGTTAGGGTTAATGGTTTGTCAATATTGCGAGGATCAAGTGCCAGTGAAAAAATCCACAAAATGGGAAACAAAACCGTTAAGCTTACTAAAATCAGGAAGGCATGAGTGCCGATTTGTCCCCAAAGTCCTTTTGATTTTTTACTCATTGAACGCCTCCGTTGCTCTGGTTATACGGTTATTGATCATTGTAAGGATTAACAAGACAAAGAACACCACAATACTAAAAGCCGAAGCCACTCCATACAACCTTTGTTGGAATACCAGCGCAAATGATTGCGTTACGAGAATTTGTGTCATTCCAAATGGACCACCCTGAGTAATAAAGTAAATGACATTGAAGTTATTAAAGGTCCATATCGTTCCCAGCATAATGGCTGGAACCATTGCCGGTCTGATCATTGGAACTGTTACGCCCCAGAATTTTTGCCAACCGGTTGCTCCATCTATTTCTGCAGCTTCATACAACTCATTTGATATTGATTGGAGAGCCCCAGTTGCAACCACCATCATAAATGGCCAACCAAGCCATACGTTAACAATTAACAGACAATAGAAAGCCAATGGCAAAAAGCTCAATGCGCCGCCAATGGGTGGCACAGCGTTGGTGAGCCATTGAGTATTAGTGGGAAGAGAGGTCCCTAGCCAATTATTCATTACACCCATTAATTGGTTGATAGCACCAAACCGATCATCGAACATATTCCGCCAGGTTAATGCTGCAATATATCCTGGTATAGCCCAAGGAAGGACGAACAAAGCTCGGTAGATTCGGCGTCCTTTCAACCCTTTCCTGTTTAGTACCATCGCGATTATCACACCTAGAGAAACATGGAATACCAGGTTAACCACTGTCCAGGTGACATTAAATAACAATAACCTCCAAAAATCATAATTTTGGATGGCAATGTTGTTGGTTAGAATGTCAATGAAGTTTTGAAATCCAACAATATTTGGCGCAAATTTTCCAGTGGCAGGGTTTAGTGGATTGAATCGAAGGTTCCGGATACCATAATCTGTGAATGCCATCCAAATCTGGTAGGCTTGGGGCAGAAACGTGATAATTAGCATCAGAAATCCAGCGGGTGCGATATATGCCCAAGCCGTGGTAGATTTTTTTATCTCGTGCCCTAGGTTTTTCCCATTGCTCCTACGTTTAAACCAAGACCTTTGAATTGGAGCATCCATACGACCTCCTTGTAACGGTATATGAATATTTATGAGTATTATAGCAAAAAGCAGGTGGAGAACTCATTCTCTCTCCACCTGCGTCTAAAACTGTAAATAACTTTATCCCTTAAAGAAATTACTTTGCCAGGGCAGCAGTAACAGTATCAAAAGCTTCCAGCAATGCAGCAGCAGGATCAGTGCCTTTATCGAGCACAGATAATATTGCGTTATTCGCGGGATCCCAGTAAGAACCCATCTGGGGAAGAACGGGGAATGCAACACCATCAGCGAAAGCTGCAACAGCCATCTTTGCGATGGGGTCAGCAATGTCAACACCATTCGCCACTGGAATTCCACCGGATGTCTCTGCCCAAATTTTCTGGGAGTCAGCAGAAACAAAGTATTCCATGAATTTCTCTGATGCCAATGCATCATCAGCCATTGCAGAAGTGGTCAGGTACATATTGTCATTCTGAACGTATCCAGACATTCCGGACGGCCACTTATCAATTACAAGGTTATCTGCACCAATGGCTTCTGCCAGCGCTGAAGCATTCCACAGACCATCAACGATGATTCCAGCTTTCCCAGCTTTGAAAAGATTCACATCATTATCGTTGTTGTTTTCCACTGGAAGCCCGGCATCCTTGACGGATTTAATTCGGGTTAACCATTCAACCCCGTATGCATCGTTGAACAAAGGAGCACCCGTAGTTGCATCAAGCAAGTTGCCACCAAGAGCAGTAAGGTGACCAGCAGCAAAGAATAACCCTGTTTCAAAATCAACGCCGTAAACGTCACCAACAGTAGCCGCTTTACCTTTTGCGATCAAATCATCCCAATCCTTTGCAGGTTCAGCGATTATCGATTTGTTTCGATACATCACGACACCCTTAAGGTTTATGGGAAGACCAACAACTGCACCTTTATAAGAAACAGACCCAACTGCAGCTGGATTTAATGTATCAAGCAATCCGGCAGTGAGCATGGGAGTAATATCTTGCACTAGTGAAGCGTCGAAAGAAGCGGGACCCCAGTCAGAACCACCTTGAAAAACGATCGTTGGACCACTTCCTGTTGCCACCGCAGTTTCAAATTTATTGCGGAGATCGTTATCAGGAACAAAAAGGGTTTCCACAGTTACACCAGGGTTCATTTCCATGAAGTTTGCAACAATGGCGTTTAAGGCATCATTTTCGGCACCTTGTTTGGAGTGCCAGATTACAACCTTTCCGGTCATTGCAGGCGCTTCAGTCGGCGCTTCTGTCATAACTGGAGCTTCTGTTACCATGGGGGCTTCTGTTTTTACTGGAGCTTCAGTTGGTTTTGCGCAAGCAACAAGCACAAAAGCAGCAACAATCAGTATGCTAATTAGTGGTAGTATTTTTTTAGTCATTTTCTTCTCCTTTTATTCATTATTAATATGGTGATCAATTACAAAATATTTTTTTTAGGTTGTTAATCACCTCCTATGTCTAAATGTAATTATTCGGACATTTTTTACATTAATTATATTTAATCCTAATACGACCTGAAAGTTAAGTCAAGTTTTTACAATCAACTTTTTTCTGTTTTCTCAAGTTCACACACTCCTGTTTATAATGTATTATCTTGTTTTTAGAAGAGGATATCCTTGACCAATTCCTGGCGTTTGATCCAAACAAAACCATTAACCGGTAGCATGAACATGGCACTCGATGAGGCTTTACTCAATTCCGTATGCGAGAAAAGTGCCCCCCCTTCTTTGCGCTTGTATTCATGGCATCCACCAACCCTTTCACTTGGTTACGCTCAAAGCATCAACGATGTAAATATCGAATCGCTTAATAGATTCGACTGGAATCTTGTGAGGAGACCAACAGGCGGTAGAGCAATCCTTCATACAGATGAGCTTACTTATTCCATTACTGCGCCAATAGATGACCCCATCATGGCTGGATCATTGTTGGAAAGTTACCAAAGAATTTCAAGAGCATTGATATTTGCGCTTTCAATTTTGGGCATTGAAGCAAGAGCAGATAGTGTCTATCCTCAAAAAGAACTATCAAGCAAAAAAGAACCAGTCTGCTTCGAAGTCCCTTCGAATTTTGAAATTACGGTTGCTGGTAAGAAACTGATCGGTTCAGCCCAGGCACGTAAAAATAACGGCGTACTTCAACACGGTTCATTACCCCTTACCGGAGATCTTTCAAGAATCACAAAGGTACTCAATTACGAAACTGAAGAAAAGAGATTGAAAGGAGTTGCCACCCTGTTAAACCGAGCTGGAACAATCCAATCTCTCACAGGGAAACAAATTTCGCTGGCAGATGCTCGTGAAGCGTTTATTTCCGCGTTCACAAAAGAATTGGGTATTTCTTTTAATATTTCTGAACCATCCATGAATGAACTTGACCAGGCAATAGAACTTGAAAAAACAAAATATGGTACGCAAGCCTGGAATTATCGTTTTTAAATCGGCTCATCAGGAAATTAATCTTTTCCCAATCAAACTGGTACAATTCCTTTCATGTTGCGTAAAATAATAAAAATGATATTTAAAACAATTTTAGTATTGACTGTCTGTGGAGTGATCATCATCGGATTGCCGCGCCTGATAACAGCCGTGTTGTCTGCCAGTAAAATTAAATCAGTTGACACAGTCTCGAATGAAAAAGTCGCAATCGTTTTTGGCGCAGGGCTGCTCCGCGATGGAAGCCCCTCTCCTGTTTTGAAGGATCGCGTTTCCACTGCTGCTCAGTTATTTTTCGCTGGTAAAGTCCAGAAATTGTTATTGAGCGGTGACAACCGTTTTGTGGATTACAACGAACCTGCTTCCATGCGTGTTTATGCCCTTGAACTGGGTGTCCCTGACGAAGCTATCGTATTGGATTATGCGGGTCGGCGCACTTATGACACTTGTTACCGTGCCAAGTATATATTTGGCTTGGATTCCGCGATCCTGGTTACACAGAAGTACCACCTTCCGCGCGCCCTTTTCACCTGTAATGGTATTGGACTTAAATCAATCGGTGTTTTTGCGGATATGCGTACTTATCACTCTCAAAGTCTGACATACTGGAATATCCGTGAATTGCCCGCGACTGTGGTGGCACTTTGGCAGGTTTGGGTCAGTCATCCGCTGCCAGTGATGGGTGAACCCGAACCGATAGTATTCGATTAATGCGGAGATAGATATGATTGATCGTGAATCAGCGCTCATAATTGTTCGAAAATACATTAAGAACGAACATCTGGTAAATCACATGTTTGCTGTCGAAGCAGCGATGACATTTTACGCCGAAAAACTTAATCAACCAGTTGAAACCTGGGCTCTTACTGGATTATTGCACGATTTTGATTGGGAAATTCACCCGACCAAAGAGCAGCATCCAACGGATGGCGCACCTATGCTGCGTGAATGCGGTGTCCCTGAGGAAATAGTACAGGCTATCCTCACCCACGGAGACCACACCAATTTACCCAGAGAAACTTTGCTTCAAAAAGGACTATACGCTTGCGATGAGATCACTGGTTTGGTCACGGCGGTTGCCCTGGTGCGACCGTCACGGTCACTCTATGACCTTGAAGCCAGTTCCGTGAAGAAAAAATGGAAGGATAAGGCATTTGCTGCTGGAGCAGACCGTGAAGCTATTGAAAAAGGCGCAATAGAATTCGGAGTTCCCCTTTGGGAGCACTGTCAGAATGTTATTGTTGCAATGCGCAAAATCGCACCTCAGATTGGATTAGTAGGCACATTAATTGCAACCTTATAATTCACAGATGTGAATCAGGAGGCTTGCATGTCATTAAAAAGGAAAAGGTATCTGGATTTGGAAAATTCCCCAATGTGAAGGTGGAAACGCCACATCCATTGCAAACATTGCGGCCAATGCGGGTTTTTCGCATGTGCTTATAAAAATTGCTGATTCTTCCAGCGCATACAATGTCGATAAAACAACCGGTAAGGATTTGATTCCTCCCGTTGTGGATGCTATTCGCGCCAAAGGATTACAAGTTTGGGGTTGGCATTATGTTTATGGCTACAACCCTAGCGGTGAAGCGGCAATTGCCATTTCACAGGTGAAAAAATACAACCTAGATGGCTATGTTGTTGATGCTGAAATTGAGTATCAGCAAACAGGTCGTGAAGCAGTGGCGCGATCTTTTATGTCTTCTGTGCGTTCAGGATTACCCAATACACCAATCGCGCTCAGTACTTACCGCTGGCCCTCATATCATAAAACATTTCCATATGCCGCTTTCCTTGAAAAATGTGATTACAATATGCCTCAGGTATATTGGATGCAAGCCCACAATCCCGCGTATGATCTCACAAAATCATATAACGAATTTAAAGCCATGACGCCATATCGTCCCTTAATCCCCACCGGGGCTGCTTTTTCAGAGTCTGGCTGGACACCAACAGCCGATGATCTCAGAGTATTTTCTGATACCGCCAAAAGCCTGGGCTTAACGGGGTGCAACTATTACTCCTGGGATGATTGTAAAGGTCCCTTGCCTACGCAATGGAATACCATCTTAAATTACAGTTGGCCGGGTGACATTTCGGTTCCCCCTCCCTCAGATATTTTGGATAAATACATTTACGCTTTGAACAATCGCAGTTACGACATGTTTCTTGACATCTATTCAGATAATGCGGTATTAGTCACTTCGGAAAGAACGATTCAGGGAAAAGGGAATATTAAAACATCCTTTGGTGCATTTTTAACCAATGTCTTGAATGACGGAGTCTTTAAGATTACCAGCGTGCAGACTTCTGACAATACCCGCCATTTCACCTGGACGTGTTCATCCTGGCGAGGAAATGTAACCGATGGCAGTGATACGATCGGGTTACAGGACGGTAAGATCGCTTACCATTATTCGCACTTCACCGTTTCTTAGCGGAAGTTTTCTGTAGTTTTTTTTGTTCCAGAAATTCCACATCCGAGAAATCCTGGCTACTAACCACTCCGGTTATTGTATCCTTAGGTTTCACTTCGAGCAGTTTCTTGCCTGCTGCAGCACGTTTTCCTGCTGGAATTGCATCAATTCTTACCACTTTGGCTGCGCTTTTTTCAAATTGAACAGATAACTGATTATTCTTTTTCCCATACCCAAAACCTGCTATGAGTGATTTATCAGGCATCTTAAATCCAATTACACCAGCTCCATACCTGCCTTGCTTAGGGAATGCTCCTTCCTCCACTCTCCAGCCTGTGCCATCATTCGCCACTGCCAATAACTCACCTTTACCAGCCAGTGGTATGATCGCCACAACCTTATCTCCTTGGCTCAATTTCATTGCATTTACTCCTGCTGCAACTAAGCCCATCGTCCTCACATCCTGGCTATCAAATCGGATTCCCATCCCCGCATCGGAAAAAACCATCAATTCAGGGTCGCCTGTGATGATTTTGGCATCGAGGAATTCATCGCCATCATTTACCTTTACTAAAGTAAACAAATCGGCTGAGGGTCCAGGGAGGTCATTAACCAAGGAGCGTTTAATCAATCCTTGCCGGGTGACCGTTAGCACGGTCACATTTTCGGGATGCCTTTTAGTGGAGGTCAAACAAAAACCTGCTTTGATATTATCTTCTTTAGAAAAAGCTGAGACTTTTGCCAACGATACCCCAGCATCATCATCCTCAGCAAATGGAAGCGCATGAATGTTTATGGCAGCACATTTACCCTCCTGATTTACAAGATAAAGCGTTTGCCCTGAATTGGCAGCCAAAAGGAGCTTTGGCGCATCCTTTCCACCCATTCGTGGCGCATTTGTTTCCCGCAATTTACTGATTAAATTATTCCGAGAGATGGATATCCAGTTTTTTTCAGTAGGAATTACATCTTTTAAAACTGGATTATCCGAAGCGATTTTTCCTTTATTAAGTTTAACAATTTGAGTTCGTCGCCGGTCTGCATATTTTGTCTTAATTTCTTTTAATTCTTCCTCGATAACACCCCTACGCTTCACCTCTGATTTTAACAAGGTTTGTAAAACTTTAATCTGTTCTACTAACTCTTTGTACTCCATTTCAATTTTCTTGCGTTCAAGCGAAGCCAGTCTTTTTAACGGAAGGTCAAGGATTGCTTGAGCCTGTATCCCTGATAGTTTAAATCGTTTCATTAACTTTTGTTTTGCTTGCTCACCATCTGCGGATGAACGGATGAGAGAAATAATTTCATCCAGGTTTTTAATTGCTACCCTCAACCCTTCAATAATATGTAACCGATCCTGGGCTTTTGCCAGATCATATTCACTTCTGCGTTTCACTACTTCCAACCGGTGCTCCAGATAGGCTTTTAAGGCATGTTTTAAAGTTAGTACGCGCGGTTCTCCATTCACAAGTGCCAGAAGATTGATACTATAAGTAACCTGTAAAGGAGTTTTCTTAAATAAGTCTTTTAATACCTTTTCTGTCTCTCCCGTTTTTCCTAGCTCAATGACTATGCGCATTCCATGACGATCTGATTCATCCCTCAGGTCAGCCAGACCTTCAAGCCCTCCATCCCGCGATAATTGTGCGATTCGCTCGATTAATGCTGACTTGTTAACCATATATGGCAACTCAGTGATGATGATCCGATTTTTGCCTCTGGACATTTCCTCTGTTTGAACCCGTCCACGGAGCATGATCTTGCCTTTTCCTGTAGCATAGGAAGCAAGGATATCGTTTTGTTCATGTTCTTGCAGGATGATCCCGCCAGTTGGAAAGTCTGGTCCCTGGATAAACTTCATCAATTCGCCGACATTTACTTCATCCAGTTTTGTCCAATGTTCCAGCAAATAGATCAATGCATCGATAACCTCCCCCAGATTGTGCGGAGGAATGTTGGTCGCCATGCCGACTGCAATGCCGATTGCACCATTAACCAGCAAATTGGGGATTGCCGATGGCAATACCCGAGGTTCCTTCAATGTGTCATCAAAATTCGGTGCAAAATCAACCGTCTGACGATCCAGTTGGTTGATGATGTCAAGTGCAAAAGGGGTTATCCGCCCCTCGGTATAGCGCATGGCAGCCGGCGGATCCCCATCAACCGAGCCAAAATTACCCTGTCCATCAATGATCGGGTAACGCATTGAAAAATCCTGTGCCATACGTGCCATGGCTTCATATACAGCCTGGTCACCATGTGGATGGTACTTGCCCAACACTTCGCCGACAATTCTGGCAGATTTTTTATAGGACGAATCCGGTCGAATTCCCATATCATACATGGCATATAACAATCGCCTTTGTACAGGTTTCAATCCATCCCTTGCGTCTGGTAAAGCGCGTGAAACGATTACGCTCATTGAATAATCAAGAAATGACTGCTGCATCTCATGTTCGATATCTACTTTTTTAACGAATCCCATATCCATATTTTCTTCTCCAAATCAGGCTGACTTCCTCATAAGTTTACACCAGCATATCCATTTAAAAAAATAAGACCTCGAAATCGAGGTCTTATTCGGAAATCTTCTTCTTATTCTACCGGCAGCGTCTCTACATTTCCTGTAGATTCAACAATCTCGCCTTCTTCGGTTAATGGTGTGTCTTCAACGATCGCTTCTTCAAGAGGAGTAAAACGGCCATGGACAAATCCAGTTCCGGCAGGAATTAATTTGCCAATGATCACATTCTCTTTCAAACCATATAACGGGTCTTCTGTTGACGCGATGGCAGCTCCAGCCAGAACTTTGATCGTATGTTGGAACGACGATGCCGAAAGGAACGAATCAGTACTTAAGGAGGCTTTTGTTACACCCAAAAGCACCTCCACAAATCGGGCTGGCTGCTTGCCTTCTGCAACCAGGTGTTCATTCTCTCGTTTAAGTTCAAGCCGGTCAACGACATCCATCGGAAGGAATCTTGAATCACCGGGTCTCAATATTTGCACCTTACCCACCATTTTGCGGATAATCACTTCAAAGTGCTTGTCATTAATATTTTGCCCTTGTGCACGATAAACTTTTTGCACTTCGGTCATGATATAAATTTGGGCAGCTTCTCTTCCCTTAATTTTCAGGATCGTATGGGGGTTAATCGAACCCTCGGTAAGCGCTTGACCTGCTTCTACTTTTTGTCCATCCTGAATAATAATTCGGGATGTGCTCGGAATCTCGTAATCTTCAGTCTCTTTCTGTTCATAAGCCACACTAACTTTGCGTCCTTCAACACGAATTAATCCAACGTGTTGCGCTGTCATTTGAGCTTCCCCGAAGTCAGCAATTACATCACCAACCGAGACTGTATCAGTTGGCTTTACCTGGATCGTCCACTCAACGGGGATCTCGTACTCATCGGCAACCATTTCTACGTGCTCAACGCGAATCATACGTTGTTCGCCGGCACGTTCACCCTGGAAGATCGTAGCATAGCCCTGGATACCAGTGACAACTGCTTCGCCTTTAGGCTCACGGCGAGCTTCAAATAGTTCTTCAACTCTGGGCAGACCAGTTGTAATGTCGCCACTGACTGCAACACCACCCATGTGGAATGTACGCAAGGTCAACTGAGTGCCAGGTTCACCAATAGATTGGGCTGCAACCACACCAACTGCAGATCCAAGCTCCACTAGTTTTCCACGCCCAAGATCCATACCATAACATTTGGCGCAAATACCATGGATAAGCGAACAGGTCATTGCTGAACGCACGAACACGTTTTCTACCTTAGCCTGTACAACCTTCCTTATTGAATCATGGTCGAGTAATTCACCACGTTCTACAAGAATCTCACCAGTCTTCGGATCGATGATTCTTACCTGAACAGTGCGGCCAAATAAACGCTCGCTTAACTTTTGACCGGCAACATCGTCTTCTTTGCGTATCCAAATGCCATCTTCAGTTCCGCAATCCACTTCATTGATGATAATATCCTGCGCAATATCCACAAGCCGCCGGGTCAGATAGCCTGCATCTGCTGTACGCAGAGCGGTATCTGCAAGACCTTTACGAGCGCCATGTGTGGAGATGAAGTATTCCAACGCGGTCAACCCTTCGCGGAAGTTTGAAGTGATTGGCAGGCGGATGATTCTACCAGCCGGGTCAGCCATCAAACCTCGCATACCAGCCAACTGAGAGATTGGTCCAAAACCACCTTTTGTGGCACCAGAACTGGCCATAATAGCAAGATTGCCATTAGGATCCATATGATTTCTGACTGCCTCACCAACTTTTTTAGTAGTTTCCTGCCAGAGGTTAATCACCTTTTCATTTCGTTCATGATCGGTTGAAAAACCATATTGGACATAATAGTTTAATTTGTCTACTTCCTTGTAAGCTTCTTCCAAAATCTGGGCTTTTTCTTCCGGAACGGTAATGTCTGCAACGGCAATGGTTGTTCCAGATTTCATTGCATATTGGAATCCAATATCTTTGATGCTATCTGCAACTTCAGTGGTAACTGTTTCACCACAAAGATCGTAAACATCTGCGATAAGGTTCTTTACCCCGGTTTTTTCCAAAACACGGTTATCAAATTGAACTTCTTCAGGCAAAATGCGATTAAAAGAGCACGCGCCCTACAGTGGTTTTTATAAACTTAACCTCAGGTGCCAAAGCCGTTCGTTTTTGTCATTGAACCAGGTTTTAACATTGATATTTACATCTGAATGCAATTCAACCTGACCCAATTCGTAAGCCAATTCAACTTCATCCATATCAGCGAAGTTACGGCCATCACCCTTGTGTTTGCGGTTATCTTCCATCGTCAGATAGTAAACCCCCAGCACCATGTCTTTCGAAGGACTGATGATTGGTTCACCATCTGCTGGTTTCAGTAGATTCTTTGATGAAAGCATCAGGGAGCGTGCTTCTTTGACTGCCTTTTCAGATAATGGAACATGTACAGCCATCTGGTCGCCATCAAAGTCTGCATTGAAAGCTGTCGTAACCAATGGGTGCAATTGAATGGCACTTCCCTCAATCAGAATAGGTTCAAATGCCTGGATACCGAGGCGGTGAAGGGTTGGCGCACGATTCAAGCAATACCGGGCGTTCCTTGATTACCTCTTCCAAAACTTCATAGACTTCCGGCTTATTTCGCTCAATAAATCTGCGAGCGCCTTTAACGTTATTCGTATAAGAACGCTTGTTTAAACGACGGAAATCACAAATGGTCGGAATAGTTCCAATGCCATCGATTTTGGTAAACCGCACTGATACAATTTTAACTGTGGACCAACAACGATTACGGAACGACCGGAATAATCGACACGTTTACCCAACAGGTTACGGCGGAAGCGTCCTTTTTTACCCTTGAGCATGTCGCTCAAAGACTTCAACTCACGGCGGCCTCGACGTGAAAGTGCTTTGCCTCGCTGCGAATTATCGATCAATGAATCTACCGCTTCCTGTAGCATACGTTTTTCGTTCCGCACGATTACATCAGGAGCACCTAGTTCAAGCAACCTTTTTAAACGATTGTTACGGTTGATTACACGCCTATAGAGATCGTTCATGTCAGATGTAGCAAATCGACCACCATCCAATGGAACCATTGGGCGGAGATCAGGAGGAATCACAGGAAGGACGGTTAGAATCATCCACTCAGGGCGATTACCCGAGCGGCGGAAAGATTCCACAACTTTTAGCCTGGTAGTGGCTTTCTTACGTTTTTGTTTGCTTTTTGAAGTCCTAACCTCAACCCATAGGTCTTCCGACAGTTTATCGAGGTCAAGGCGGCGCAGAATATCATAGAAAGCCTCAGCACCCATATCAGCACGAAAAACCTGTCCCCATCTGGATTTTAATTCGCGGTACCGCGATTCAGTCAGGAAAGTAAAGGGATGTAATTCTTGAAGTTCATCCCTCAGGTGAGCATTTTGATCCTGAGAGACTGTAGATTGGTCGTCAAGCTCATTGCGGAGCGATTCCATTGTTTCATCTGCTTCCGCTTTTATCTGCTCGATGCTCATCTTGATCTGCTCAAGGTCGCGTTTCAATTCATTCTTAAAACCGTTTTCAATTTCTTCAAGCGATTCTTTGACCGCTTTCTGAACGCTTGCAATATGTTTAGGTCCAATAGTTTCACCCGCCTCAGCGATTAGAAGCGAAGCTTTTTCAAATAATACTTTTTTCTTTAAAACTGTTCCATTCTTGTCAGTCAACATCCGTTCGAGGGACTGCCCTTCTTCAATGACTGGTGCTAATTTTGAAGCAATTTGCTCATCAGCTTTTGATTCAATATCAACTTTCCGCTGCTGGAGTTCAACAACTTTTCGATCACGACCAGATTTAACATCCAAAATACGGGCATTGATCTCAGTCGCCTGGGCGCGCTCGTTTGTATTTATCTCTTCTTCAAGTCGGCGTAAAGCTTTCTGACGTGACATCTTCATCCACATAAGTGACAATATATTGTGCAAAATACAATACGCGGTCAAGGTTGCGGCGAGTAATATCGAGCAATAACCCCAAATAGGAAGGGGTCCTACGGGTATACCAAATATGGGCAACTGGTGTCGCAAGGTCAATATGCCCCATGCGTTCGCGTCGCACCAGTGAGCGGGTAACTTCTACACCGCATTTATCGCAAATGATACCCTTATAGCGAGGGTTCTTATACTTTCCGCAATAACATTGATAATCACGGGAGGGTCCGAATATTGCCTCGCAAAACAAACCATCTTTTTCCGGGCGTAAACGTCGATAATTGATCGTTTCGGGCTTTAAAACTTCGCCATACGACCAACTTCGAATTGTTTCAGGTGATGCGAGACTTATTCGGAGAGCTACTAAACTTTTTGTTTCCACTAAACTGCCTCCTGAATGGGAACCTTGATGCGTTTAAACGATAAATAGCGCGGATGTTTCTCCTGCGCCAGTCAAAGATAAGGAGAATAGCACTTAAAATTCATGCAACCGTAAATTATACCATTATTTCCAAATATTCAAGAAATTCCCCGATATTACTCTTTTTTATCCTGTTCAAGCGGAATTTCCAGGAAGAAAGTACTCCCTTTCCCCAACACACTTTTAACATATACTCGCCCATTATGACGATCGGCAATTGATTTAACGATGGTCAGTCCTAATCCACTTCCTTTTACATACCCGTCCTGATTTCGGTTAACCAATGACCCACGCTCAAAAATCTTGGGGATATCCAGCGGTGCAATGCCTGGCCCTTGATCCTGAATTTCAAATACCACTTTATTATCAAGCTTTTGTAATCGTAAATAAACCTGCCCATTGACAGTGGAGAATTTTATAGCGTTATCAATCAGGTTGTATAAAGCTTGTTGCAGAAGGGTTTTATCTGCCTCAATTTCCACATCTTGCGAAAGGGTCAGCTCGCGCATCACCTGTATTTTCCTCTGGGCAGCCTGGGGTTGCAAGAGCCTGACTACATGGTCGATCAAGTCAATCGGAGCAACTTTTTCTATTTGCAGTTTTTCGCCGGATTCAATTCTGCCAATGTCCAGCAGTTTTTCTACCATTTGATCGAGACCCTCAAGACCATCGGTAATTTTTGTTGCATATTCTTTTTGCTGTTGATTGAGCTCTCCCACCATTTGGATCATGGTAGAGTAGCCTCGCAAAATTCCCATCGGGGCACGTAAATCATGGCTCACGGTTGTAACGAAATCAGCCTTTAATTTTTCCAGTTCACGGTACGCGGTAACATCCCGCAGAACGCAAACCTTGCCGACACTGGAATCTCCAACCTCTACTTCTGAAATGGAAGCTTCATACACATTATTATTCTCGAGGGTCAATTCCTTATGTGAATCTCTTCCCTCAGAGATGGAATTGATGAATTCTAAGAGTAGTGGGGAATTTATGTGCCATTCCTTTTCACCTGCTTCCTCATCCGCAACAAGGATCCCATCTGCCGTTTGTGCTGCCGCATTTGCTACCAGCACTAAATCTTCATCATTCACCACCAAAACAACTTCAGGGGTTGCCGTCAAAACTGATTCCAAACGGCGTTTACCAACCTCTGCCTTCATATAGAGCCCGGCATTTGAAACTGCCACGACAGTTTGTCCGGCAATCGTATTGAGGAATCTAACCTCCTCATCCGGGAATCGATGGGGTTGATCATAACCAACCCATAGAATTCCTACTTGGTTATCTCCATCCCGCAGTGACCATCCAGCAAGCGACGAAGGTGAAACTGCGTTTTTATCGCTAAACAATCGTTTAATGCGCGGCTTCGAAGGGATGACAAGAATAGGTTCGTCTAATAATTGTTCAAGCAGAACTTTATCCAGTTCCTTATAGGATTCTCCGGCTTTGCCTGCAGAGAAAGTAAGGAATTTCTGATTGACACCGGAAAAATTTTCACCAACAAGAACAAGTCGAGCAGCATCAGCGCCATGTGCCAGGCAAGCTTTAAGAATATGATTTGAAATCTGCTCAAGACCAAAATTATTGGCAATTCCCTGGCTCACATCCAATAATGTGTCCAGTTCTTCCAGTCTTTTCTTCATACTAACCCGCATTTGCTCAAAGGCTGCGCTTAGTCGTCCAACCTCATCAACACCTTTCACCACGATCTGATTATCCAAACCACCCTTGGAAATCTCATCAGCTTTATCAGCCAGAGATGAAAGTGACGCAGTTAATCCACCGACCATGAAGCGCACCATAAAATATGCCGCCAGTGAAATCAGCAAAGAGATTGCCAGCAAAGGGATTGCGGTCTCCAGTGCCAATTGCTGGGCATAACTGACCGGCAATGAAAGGATTACCTTCCAATCCTGTTTTTCCGTAATCGCTGCATAAGAAACAACCTGTACCCCATCTGCGCCCGTTTCGTTAAAGAAAGATGAAACCTGTGGCACTATTCCCGTGTAAGGCGTAAACACTATCTCCGGATTACTGCTGTAGAGAATGCGATTCTCTACATCCAGGATCACTCCGGTACCCCCCTCATCGGTCACTTCCTGCAATGACTGAATTGCCGGCTGCGAAAACAAACTGATAGCCAGGTTGGACCTTGCAATGATCACCCCTTTAGGAAGTCCATATTCGTCAGGGATTGCGGCAATGTACACCACGTAGGCTGAAGTTTCCCCAGCCTCAGGGGCAATGAGATAATTCTGCACCAACACACCATTGAGAGCCAGCTGCAATGCTGAAGTTTCCTCGGCACTTAACTTGACTGTCGTGACATCATTAACCGGATACCCGGTAATCGGAACACCAGTAAGATCAAAAAGGAATAATTGTGAGAAAAAGGGAACTGTTCTCAATTTTGCTCTAAGGAAATCCTGCGCTACATCTTTCTTGTCGAGTGGAATTCCACTTGAAACGATGTCAAGGATTAATCCTTGACCGGTATCAATCACTGCTGGGATATTATCAGCTGCAATTTTCGCTGTGCTTTCAAGGCGCGTTTGCATCATTTCACGTGCAGCTTTACCCGCAACAACCCAATCAGTCATCGCTAGGGTGAATAACAATGCCAATACCAGCGGTAACGAAATGTAAAGGACCCTATCTTGCAATCCAGTTTCAAATGGAGAGGGAACAAAGGATTTTATCTTTATCCAATTTTTGGTTTTAGTCACCTGGAAAACTTCGCACGCAAAGCCAGCAATTAAGAGTTGAACTGCCATTGTCAACATGCTCGTCCAGGATTGGGTAAATGCAAAATCAAGTCTGGCAGCCAGGTTGCCATTTGTGGAGAAAAAGGTTGTTAATAAGAACATTGGCGTTGTCAAAATGGCAACACCAACACTTGCCCCTAAAGGGGCTCGCAGCCAGTTAAACGGTTTCGAACGATAATTCTGGCGCAATACCAATGTAATTATTAGTGCTACAAAAGCGTATTCAAGGGGGGTAAATACATTATGAGTGCCCCACAAAGCGGATAACATTCCCGATAGAAACGCAAAAACGACAGTCGGCCATACTCCAAGCAACCCCGCAGCAAGTATCCAGGGAATTATTAAAAAAACTTGAATCATTGGAAATGTTTTTTCCAGGGGAATACTTGGCAAAGGGATGGCTTTCAAACCCGGTAGTTCGACAACAAATACCACCGCCGCAATAAATGAGGTGAAGGCTAAAATACCGAATACCCACCAGTACCGATCGGTAACTTCTAAAACAAAATTCTTTTTTACAACCCACACGATAATTGCAGCAAGAACAAACCATCCTACCCATCCAATTAGATTGAAAGGAAGATTAATGTATGGAGTGTTCCCAAAAAGTGTGGCTGCTACCATCAGTATTGGTCTCTATCCCATTTCAGGCATTTTTGCCGCTTTATTATTTTTCTTCCACGCGTTGCCATATAACCATTTCGTCTTTTTTGCATGCTGCTGAACTGAAAAAATATCAACCCATTCACTTTCTAGTTTATCCGATTTTTTAAAACAAGTTTCAGAATATTGTTCACGATCTTTCTGACTCTTCTTCTCAATCTCTGTTATCGCATTCCTAAATACGTTTTCAAGTTCATCGCGCGCATCTGCGATCAACTTGATCCGTGTCGGGTAATCTTTCAAAATCGCGCGGTGTATCAATTCGTGTTTCCAAAACAATGATTCAGAATCATATTCTCCAGTTGGAGCATTCCCCATATCCGACATAGAACAATCCATCCATACCGGTTTGAATATGGAAGTGCATGGGGCTGCGGTTCCCGTAACCCAATGTGTTGAATTCTCTTGCGAAATATGAGATACAAGAGATCCAGTAGATTGGCTTCCCCGAATTGGTCCCCACCCGCTGTGCATGCAAACATCCGCGCCAGTGATACCAACATCCGGTCGCCAATCCGTTGAACGATTTGCTGAATGAGCCCTCAACATTTCCATCATCAATGCTACCGTTATCTTACCTTTATAAGAAAATAAAGAGTCTGTAGTGCAAACCTGCCTATTTTTGGCATCACTGAATCTTGTGTATACAGGTTCAGAGTAACAGCTTGAGAAATTAAAGTCTTGTTCGTCTTTACACCATCCCTTATCAACCGCATAAGCAACTAGGTTTTTTGACGCTCGATCCCATTGGCTACCGATCGTGATCGCATTCGATATCGATCGGATGTTCTTTACTTTTTCAGCTGCCCATTCTTTCCCGGCTGTTTCCAAGACCCAGGCGTCTTGCTTGTCACATATCAAGAAACTGTTGTGGTAAAACATTTGGTGAGCAAACCCGCAGTTACCGCTCTGACCAAATTCCTCTAGTAATAATGTGATCACATCCAACGCTTCTTCGGCGTTTTTTGCTCTCTCTAGCGCCAGCCTGAGAAAATCCATACCGATCAATCCCGGGGTTTTTCCATAAGGAATTCGCGTGAAGACGGCTTCATTTCCTATCGTCACACCAAATTCGTTGGAACCCATCTCGGCACCCCAAATCCAAAATGGTTTACATAACAACACCTGATACGTTTCTTCAACCTGAGGAATTTCAACATAGGTGCATTTAACCCTGGCTCCTGCCGGATATTTTTGACGCTCAACGAGTATTACTTCATGTGCTTCATTGGGATCCCGATCAGAATTCTTCGCAAACAATACACTGCCATCTGCGGTTGAATTTCCCAAGGCAACGACCGTATCGCACATACCACCCTCCAGATTGAGACTTAGTTATTTCCGCTCAATACAAGTATTATTATCCAACATTTTTAAATATTTAATGGGCTAAATACTCCATAGCTTCAGCAACAACTTGATCTACAGTCTTGCCATCTGAATTAATAATACACGCATCCTCGGCTATCCGCAATGGGGCAACCAGTCTAGAGGAATCAATTTTATCCCGGTTGCGAATCGACACCAGAATATCCTCATAGGTGGATTTTCCTCCTCTGCAGAGGTTCTCTTTATATCGCCTCGTTGCTCTTTCTTCCGGACTGGCATCCAGATAGATCTTTTTCCTTGCATCAGGGAAGACCACTGTCCCGATATCTCGCCCTACCATGACCATATTTCCTCTTGCCCCTATCCGCCTTTGTTGTTCCGTCAGCGCTGACCTCACTTGCTCGTACGCCGAAACCTTTGAAACATTCCTGTCCACTAGCGGGGTGCGAATTTCCCAGGTGACATCTTTGCCATCCACAAGCACATCCATCCTGCGATCATCCAATACTGTTGGAGATTGAACATCAATCTTTATTTTGGCTGCTAATTCTGAAACATTTTGTTCATTATCAACATTTCCATATCTCTCCAAGGCTTCCAACGTTGCAGCCCGATACATCACCCCGGTATCAAAATAGAAATACTCCAATTTTTGAGCAATAATTTCTGCTAATGTAGATTTTCCAGAAGCCGCCGGACCATCAATTGCAATAATATTTTTTGGAGCCATTAAAATTCCTTTAATTTGAGATTATTATTTAAAAAGGTCGTTCCTGACCCAAAGTAGAATATCTTTGGTAATCACTGGTGATTTGCGATAAACACTCCACTTAATCCAATCCCAGGTATTCATGGCGGTAATATCGGGCGTTTCCGACCAAATAATTTTTTGACCACGGTAAGAAGCAGCTGTCTGCAGGACAGCATCAACTGGCGTGATTAATACTTGGGTGGTTGCGTTTTGACTTACCTGATCGGTTTGAGTTACATCGCTGATATTTCTCAACGCCCAATTCAGAGATGGCGAGTTCAATCCCGCGATTTCAACCTCAACAACTGAGGATTGCCCATTAGTCCACCTGCCTAGATCCGATAGCTGTGTAATCAGCGATCGATCTCCTGTTACAGAATACCCATCTTTCCATAACTGCTTTTCTATTGGGGAGGTCCACCCAGTAGCCTTCCACCCATTGCTCATCAAAATGATTATGCCGGTGACCGATAAAGCAGCCAGTAATCCGTTTTTTGCAGAAGGTGAATTCCACCCCCAGGTGAACAAACCTGTTATTGCCAATAGCAATATGATGGGTAGAAAGAAGGCGATAAATTTATTTCGATATAGCACCGGGTCGAGTTCAGGCGAATTGGTAATATTCATCAGATAGAAAAAAGCCATCCCTATCATCAGGACACTAAAAATAATTTCCCCAAACCCAATCCATTTATTGTCAAAATTTAAGGATGCGAAGAACTTGGTTAAAAGAATCGCCGTTAGGCATAAAAGGGGAATAGTAACCCAGCCCAATTGCAAGGTATTTCGCGACGGGTTAATCAGCACCAGTATGAACCCTAACCCCCACCAAGTTGCCAGGAATCCAGTCAATTTCACTCTGTGCCGTAGACCTGAAATGATGGCTACAAGACTAAACAGGATTAGCGGCAATTGCAAAAGGATTGCTTCTAATAAGAAGTGCCCAAGGTCAATTTGTTGAACAGCATGCCATGACTCAATGTAATCTCCGAAGCTCGTGCCAATTCCGCTGATGCCATTCGGGTGGATCATGAGCTGGCTTGAAACCGCGAATAACAATAAGATACCCGGAATAACCAATTTCTTCCAATTTTCTCTTAATTCATTAAAATCTGGTTTGAAATATGACTGATACGCGAACAAACTTACACCAAAAACTAGCAATTCTGGCCAGATATCTTTGCCGGCGCAAAAGAACAAACCCCAAAATAAACTCGCAAGGATATATTTTTTGTTCACCAGGAAACCCAGCCCAGCCAGAAAACAGGTTATCCCCATGATCGAGTTGGCAGCAGTTCTTGAAACGCTAATCATTGCAGGATCAATAACTAATAACCCTGCCAGCATTAATGCGCCACCTCTGCCCAGATATTTTCGAAATAGAAAGGGAACCATTACTAAACCTGACCCAAAAATGGCAGACCAAAATCGTGCCCAAAACTCATTCCCCTCAAACACGGTGAACAACATGGTAGTCAGGCTTACATATCCCGGATTCCCCCCAATGATTGCTCCTACTCCTCGTGGGAGATTCAAAGCTTGCAATGCACTGGCTGCCTCCCCATCAGAAAGTGGATTACTGCCCAGAAATCCAAACCGAAACACAATAGCAAGCAAGGCTAGAAACACATAAATGCCGGTTTCATAAGTAAGTTTGGGTTTATCGAAACTATTGATGATCAAGTTCTACTCTCCAATATTTTCAGGCACTTCATAAATAATTACACTGTCATTTGAATAAACTGTATCTAACATTGAATCAAGTTTTGATTGGTTGACATTATATTGTATCCGTTCCAGGTTTCCCAAAAAAACATATCGGATATTATATTTTTGAAGAATACTGACTGCTTCATCCTGAAAATCAGTTTCATAAAGCCTGGCGATGTCCTCATAACGGCTTCCCATTTCAGTTGCGCCGCCGCGCCATTGGCTTTCATGTCCAGGCCATCCCAAAACAGTTGGGAAACCAGTTCTGGTCGAAACCCGTGCATAATCTGTGTAGCTGCCACCAACCGCTTCTGCAACTACTCCCAACCCCTTGTCACTTAACCACACCATTCCCGCATAATCGTCCGGGGTATATCGCGCAATATACTCATTACCATCCAGTGTCCACACAGCCGGATTGAAGTTGTTGGTTTTGTTAAGTACCATCAAAACCGGGTAAGCCAGTCCACCAATAATCAAGAGTGTCCACACAACCGAGAAAACCATATAGCGCCATCTTTTTAATGTATGTAGTAATTCAACACTGATGAACGCTACCGCAAGTGCCCAGAACATCCAGGCTTGAAAATAGAATTTGAAGATCGTATTCATCCGTGCGCCAAATTGATCACGCAGGTAAAAGAACTCGGGGAAAACGGTCAACCCTGTCCCAAACAGGAGCATAAATAAAATGAAAACCTTAATGTTCTCGGGGTTTGATGTTTCAGGTATCGAAAGGTCAGATGGATCTTCGGCAGGTTTTTTTCGTGAATCATTGACCAAAAAGCCGAAAATAAAAAAGAGAATCGTAGATAAAGTTATCCATGTTCCGGGTGATGTAACCCGACGGAAGATAGTCTCATCGATCATAATAGAAGTCGGGTAATTTCCATGAAGTCCCACAAAAGCCGATCCTCCAATGATCATCTTTGTGCCCATCGTTGCGACAGTGGAATTGGCGGAGTCAGCTAGAGAAGCGCCAAGGGTGGAAAAACCGATAATAGTTAGCGCCCACAACAGAGATATCAGGAATAGACCGACCATTCCAATTGAAACGATCTGAGCTCCTTTTTTCCATGAAAAATAGAGTTCCTTTTCTCTACTCTGCCTGACCAGCCAGATAAAAATCAAAGTGAGGAAAATACCAAACATCACCCAAAAGTTAACGCCTCTGGTGATGTATTCAAGGCTTGGGAGCAATCCGCCAGCCTGAGATTGGAATCCGAGATAAAACGGCAGGAACAATACTGCCCCACCAATTCCCAGAGTCAATCCGCATTGGATGAATTCCAACCCTCTGCGCCAACGCCAACCACCATTTTGAATACGTTTGTAGACTACTACAACAGCATATAATCCTACATAGATCGGAAAATCCCATGTATTCAAAAAAGACAGGCTGCCCAAAACCAGCAATGTAAGCCACGATTGCCAGCGATAAAACCACTTCATCGTGAATGGGAATGGAAAATCCGCATCATCTCGAGCAAGAAATACATTGAGCGCTAATGATATCGCCAGTAAACAAAATGGCATTGCCAGCATGTGGGGGTGGAGATCTGATATCAGGTAGGTAAAAAATGGAAATTCGTCAATAACTTCAATGTTCCCGCCTGAAATGCTCATATCTTGAATGACTCGTGAACCACGCCACCAAATCCAGCCATCTGATCGATTCAGCAGCCAGGAGACCGGTTTAGTGGGTGCAACATTTAACTCAAGGATTCCCAGCCAATTCCAAAATTTCGAAGTTAACGCACCATCAGTGCCAATTTTCCAGAAAGCTCTTCTGGCGTAAAGCAGTTCCAGTAATCCTTCAAGGTTGCCCAACAAGAGAAGAAAGAAAGGTCCTAACAATCCGCCAAGGCGTGCAAATTTATCTTTTGGTCCAGGCAAAGTCGGCGTCGATTTACCCTCCTGCCAGGCATGAAGCAGATCGTGTACCAGACCATAGGCAGCCAACCCAGTCAAACCAAACCACAAGGAAGAACTGAGATTAAACGCCACTGATGTTGAAACACCAGTAATGCGTATCAACAATGAGACCATCACATAACCAAAATAGTAATAAGAGATAGCGTAACCAGATAACCATGGATCCTGTGGTGGAAAGTGTTCCGATTTCAAGATCGAATTAATAAACGCCATTTCCATCGGTTTTTCAGTGTAGGCAGCATCCGGATTTGCAGCGCGTACAATCGTCCATAAAGCAAAAAGTACAAAAAATACAACTTCGGCGGTTATGATAAAGCGCCAGTTTTGTCGAACCCAATTACAAAGTTCTTGCCATATCCCTTTACGTACCAGTAAAAACGAGATTGTAATTAGAATTCCCAGTCCGGTTATCGCACCGCCGAGGTTATTTTGTAGAATCCCCAGCGAACACAACAACCAGAATACGAACCCCCAGATCAACAAGCTGACAGGTCTAATTAATGCATATCCCCGGCTGCCAAGACGCGGAAATAACCGAAACGCAATCGGGAATGAAACAGCACCAATCAAGGTGATTGTCAAATACCAGCTTAGAAATGAAAGGATATCTTTCAAGAGGACCTCTTGGTTTAATCAACTACCCGGTAAATAACCGTATCATATTCCCGATAAACCTCTTTCCAATTAAAACCGTTATATTGGTCAAATTTCAATAAACCATTTCCAGGGTAATATGCCCGTTCCAGTTGCCCGACAATAATGTACTCAACATTGTATTTTTTTAGGAATGAATTTGCCCAGACTACATCTTCTGTCAAGTAGAATTGCGGAATCTCCTCGAGACGTGCTGCAATCCCATTGTAATCAATTGCCCCGCGCTGTTGTCTTTGATGCCAATTCCAGCCCAAAACTCCCGGCAAACCAGTATAAATCGTGTACCGATTTCCCCATTTATATTCGACAGTATTCGCCTCAACCAAAACGGGGGATCCTTGTACATTCGCCTGCATCCATTTGATGGCGCGATAATCCTGGCTTAGATCCATTTGCCAATCCATATCCCAATAGGTCGAGGATTTCATGAACTCAATTCCATCCAACGTTTTGGGAGTAAATTTTGACATGCGGTCGCGAATTTTATCCATCGTGGCAGTCATCGGATATAGACTTGCACTAATCAAGATAATTGCCATCACCGCCTGCCAAATGGCAGAATTCTTTTCCTTCCAAATGGTCCTGACTGCCGGTAGAAGCCACATTAGTGCAGCCATTGCACTGATATTAATAAGCATCCACGCTTGGTAATAGAATTTGAAAACCGTGTTCATGCGCCCCACATCCCCTACCAACACGAACACCTCAACAAAAAGGGTGAGAACCAGACCGGTTCCGATCATAAAATGAACAATCTTTTTCTGGTCGCTTAACCCTGAGCGTAAAAGAAGAATTAAATCCCACGCTGCCAAAATTCCAACCAGCCACCCGATTTTTATCCCAAGCGCTGTTAAAAGAATGAGGATCACAAATAATAGGATCACCAAGACCTGGAGATAAACCAGATAAGGTTGAATTTTCTTCAGCGAAGAGGCCGGCGTCGAAGCCAACCATTCTCGAGTTTCCCAACCAAACCAGCTAATGATCAGGAAAAAAGGCACTCCCCAATGAATCAGGTAGGACCCTAGTGGTGAGTGGTCTCCTTGCCACCGGTCAATAGAACCGTAGGACTGGGCATAATTTTGTGAAAAAGGCAGGAAAAACACAACAGAAACTGCTAAAATCGCCCCGATGATTGCAGCGATAATCACCGTTTTTCGGAGGTATTCCGGCCATTTGGGGAATACCCAGGTCGGGATTTTTGCGTATCGATAAATCGAGTAAATGATAGCCACGCATATGAGCGCTGTGTAAGTTGGCCAATCCCAGGTATTTGTAATTTTCAATATGCCAAGGATTAACCCTGTAAAGGTCAGGGTCACTATCAATTCAAGAATTGCACCGAATTTAGTCGAATTTGTATTCCGCCAGCGATTGAAAATGAATGCAATTGCCAATCCTAGAACGAGAAGGGTTATTGGTAGCGCAATCATGTGGGCATGCAAATCCGCATAAGTAAAGGTGAAGAAAGGAAATTCTGTGATGGTATCTCCTGGAAGTGCACGGGAGGGTACCCAAAACCAATCACCAAACCCAATTGGCAAGTCTACGCCACCTTTCGCATAAGTTGCCACCCCCTTGAAGAACCACGAAAGATGTTCCAATACCTTTGCATTCTCAATCACTCCACCAGGTGCTACAATCTTCTGGAATGCCTGCCAAATCAACCGCACTGTTCCCAGGTTCCCCAGTATCAACGTCAGGAAAACACTGATGATCCCGGCGCTGAAACTCCTTCTATCCGCTGCTTTTTCCTGTGCAGGTGTTGTAATTTCCTCAGAAACAGGGAAACGATGAAGTAAATTCCATCCAATGCTGAATGCACCTAGACCGGTTACCGCAAAGAAAGTGGGAATGAGGAGGTTATATGCTACATAGGGAACGATTCCAAGCAGTTTTGTCGGGACTGCTGCAATGACGAATCCAAAATAATAATAATTGATGTAACCGCCAGCGTACCAGGGATCGTATGGAGGAAATACAGTGCTTTTGAGCACCGCTGTGAAATATGAGAGATCCATCGGTTTTTCACCGCCACGCCACGGATGCCAAAGATCCGGGTTATTCCAGCGAATAACCAGCATCACCCCAAAGAGAAGTAGCGCAATTACTTCTACGGTCAAGAAATACCGCCATTTTTTGGAAATTTCTACTTTTAGTTCTTTTCTTTGGCGGTAAGCTAAGTCTCCATTAACCAGGATCAGCCCTGTAATGCACAAAATGATCGTCAGTTGTGAGAACCGCCCGCCAATCGAAGAAACTAGCCAGGTGAAGTAAGCCAGAAGCAATAGCCCGGTTATCCTTGCAAATGGATACCCTTTATCTGCAAACCCTTTGAATACAATACGCAATAAGGGATAAACGATCCATCCTAATAACGAAACCAACAAATACCAGACTATCACTGCCAGCCAGGGATGCAAATTCAATGGAGAATCAGCGGGGAATAACTGAGCCCAGGTTCCTCCCTCAGTTTGTATTTGTTTCGCCTCATCAGAAAGGTTTAGATCACCTTTAAATTTACTCGCCTGGGCAGGATTTAACTGCACTACATTGGATAGATCAACGGTTCCTAATATATTGCGAACATCTGACTGAGTGTACGACTCTGTTTTTTGGAAGATTAACACTTTTGGATGGTCATATACCGTAAAAGCTTCTTCTGCCATTTGATCATTTATCTTAAAATCGCCAATATTGGGGTCGCTTTCAAAGACGGCTGTTAGTTCAAACCCCAATCGACCTTGATACATTTCTGGTTGCGCGTTTGCATAACATTGCAGGATGTCGTCATTTTCAGGACAGCCCAATAAGGCACGGTAATATGCAACTGTCAAAGGATACCGCTCTGGTACCCTGACGGTCGTTCCCCATTGCCGGTTTGAAGTGATCACGAGTACATCAGATTGATCGAGTGTCCGGTAAAAACGTTCGAGTTTCGCCTGGTTATCGTTCCAATACAATTCCAGGTTGCGGTTATCACCGTACAACCCACTTTCGTAACCAAAGGGACCGTAACCTGAAAGCCCAAGCGGGATGGCATCGTCCCAGGAAGATTCCATTGCCAGAACATCATTAAAAAGCCCAATCGCACCTTGCGAGCCTTTCATTTCAAGCAGAATCGTGTAAACCCTTCCTTTTTCAATCACTGCCGGTTGCGAAAGTTCGATCCAGCGAGATTCACCGCGCGAATCATCAGCAGCCTGGAACTTATCGGTTAATTCACCGTATCCGATTGGTTGGTCTCGATTACTGGCGTCAAAAATCGTTACTTTTATGGTTTTGTCTACTGGTAGGTCAAGGATATCTACAATGTGCCCAAACTGGACTGACGAAACGGTTCCGTCTACCTGGGATAGAAAAGTGTTTTCAAATGGGTTGGATTCAGTTAATCTGGAAACAGGTTGAGTCAGATATTTGGATCGGGTTTCAGAACCAGACTGTATATCAAGCCACGTTCCCCCGCTGATCTTTAACAAAACATTGGGTTCAACAACCTCCAACACTATCTCGTACCGCTGATCCTTTTGAAGGTTAACCCCGGCTTCAAATTTTATCTCAACTGTTTCCCCTTCACCATCTGTGGAAGTGTCGAAGACAGATTGATAATATCCTGCTCCTTTATAAAGATAACCATTGTTTTCCATCTCGCGAATATAGACAATAAATGAGACCGGAATTTGCACGCCCTGCTGTGCCAAAACATGCTCGATCGTGAAATCAGAAATGACTTCATCCTGAATAGGGGTGTATCCGTATATGTAAGGATTTTCCGATGAAATGTAAGCCGAGTTCTGATATGCAATTGGTTGCATAAACTGTATACCGGAATCAGGGTCGACATGCAGGTTGATAGCTGCCGGGATATGTCCATAAATCCACTCACTGGCAGCTACCCGCGTTACAGGTCTTGTATAGATACGCGAAAACGCAAATGCCCATAAAGCACTTCCGGTAATTACTACAATTAAAATTACTATTGAGAAAACTTTATTCCAATTGATGTTAAATCCAGTGATCTTGCGAACCTTCCTTGATTGTTGCTCCCATAATTTCATGATCAACCAGGCAGTTATTAATGCCAGCGCGGGATATACAGGCAGTTGATACCGCATCGCACGAACCGGATTCAGTGATTGTGTCAGGAAAACAAACCCCGCCCAAAAAAGGATGATGAGATGACGTTTCCAATCCCCTTTTGCCGAACGCCAGACCATCCATGCAAATCCAGCCCAGGCTGCTATCCCAAGCGGTAATCCCAATCCCCACTTGACCATGTTGGTAAACGCAAAGGTGATTGGTCGTCGCGCCCACTGCAATGCGTAAGGCACATCAACATTGCCGCTGCTGATGGTCTTCAATTCCTTCAGGTTATTGATCCAATTTTGATTGATCCGAAGCCCCAAAAAACCCGGTCCCATGAAAGAGTAGGGCTGGAAAATTCGAAAAGTAAGGAAGGCAATCGCGCCAGCCAAAACTAGGTTGCGAATAATATAAGGTAGAACAGCCGCTCGCTTTTCCTCTGATTGATTGAGGTAGAAGACTAAAGCAGCCAATGGTAGGGTCAACGCTAATGCATAAATACTGACCTTGGAGGCAAGTGCCATTCCATAAAGGAGTCCGAAAAAGGCATAAGGGATAAAATCGCACCACATAAGTAACCACCAGGGTTTAGCAGATGGTTTTGTTTCATCTTCCGATTCTTTTTCACCGCTTATCCCTCGCGTAGTGCTAATGAGTACAGCCGCATACAAAGCAGCATAAACGAAGAAGTTGGCAAAGGTATCTACTGCAAAATAATGAGAAAGCTGAATAGGTAAAACGGATAACGCCAGGAATAATGCACCTAGAAGACCAACTCTGGAATTGCGATACAATCTCTTTCCTATGAAATAGATCATTACAATGGTGCCAAGGTCAAAAATGCCTGATAGCACTCTGCCCACTACATTAATTTGATCGTACCCCGCCTGCCCCATCCAACTACCAATGTACCGCACAATAAAAATGGGCAGCGTTCCATAGACATAAAAGTTATAACCGCGGTTATTGGGGTTTAATGATGAATTAGCAGTGTCAAAATACTCTCCCAGGCTTTTTACGGGTTCAATACTCGTTTCAACCATGGTTAAGAAACGTTCATCAGGATGAAGATGATGATTGTCATCCCATTTGATTCCGGTGAATCTGAAATATGCAGCAATTAACAAAACGCCAATTAGAAGAACGTCCCACACCCACGGCATTCTGGAACGCTTTGTAGTAATTAATTCTGGTTTGGATTCAGGTAAGACTGTCAAGATGCCAACTCCGAATATTAAATCTGGATTTTAATTAAATCAAAAAGGTGTTCATACGATTGCGCCACCTTTTCAGGGGCATACATTGAAAATGGGGTTTGATTGTTGATAAACTCATTTTTATTGCCAAGCACTTCTATCAGCATATCAGCCAATCCGGCAGAGTCACCAATGGGAAAGATTCGCCCCATACCATGCCGTTTCACAGGTTGCCGTACCCCAGGTAAAGCAGACGCTATGCATGGAATACCATTCATCATTGCTTCAATTTGCACCAATCCAAAGGCTTCAGTTGAATTCAAACTCGGTAGAACCAACACATCCAGGTTAGGGAAAAATGCCGCCATTTGTTCGGGGTTGAGTGACCCCAGGAATTGCCAGTTTCCCTTCATCCGGTATTCCTCGATCCGGGGAGAAAGGCGGTCATAATAGGCTACCTCGCCAATGATGTTTTGATATGGACCGACAAACTGAACCAATGCATTAGGGAATTTCTCCAGCACACGAGGAAGCGCGTCCAACAATACTTCTACTCCTTTTTCAGTAGCAAAGCGGGCTGCCATGCCGATAACAGGACGTTGAGCGTTAGGGTTATTTTGTTGGGAAAAGGCTTGGATCGTTTCAGGACTTGATAAAGGTAATTCCACCGGTGGGGGAATGATCTCTACTTTCCCAATTTTCGTTTTGAGATAGTCCGAGTTTTCCGCATAATCCTGGGTATAGGTGACAATCCGATGCGTAAAAATGGCAGTGAGCCAATTCATGAATTCAACCGCCAAATTAGCAATGCGATTGAACAAGCCTGGAGGGAGTAGCAAGTCACAATGATAGGTGATGACCGTTGGCTTTTTGAGAAGCCTGCCCCTCAAAGAAATCCCAGCCGCATCGAATTGCGGAAGATGTAGTTGTATTACGTCAGTTTGGCTGACAAGCCGCGAAGCCAGCCACCCAAATGTTGGCATCACAACACCTTTGCTTAGCCTGAACCATACCGGTACTCGAATGATCCTCACGCCACCTACAACCTCATCACGCGCAAGTTCTTTTTCAAATTGTGATGTAAGGATGGTCACTTCATGCCCGCGGCGGGCAAACGCATTTGCCAGTCTTTCTGCATAAATCGTCAATCCGCTGATATGAGGTCGATAATAAGTCAGGACTATCAGAATTTTCATAAGATTTTAGTTGAATATTTTTTGATTTTCTTTTACCCAATTAAACAGCAGCTCGATTCCTTTTTCTGCCGTAATTTTTGGAGCCCAATTCAAATCATTTTTTGCTTTACGGATATCAGAGATAAACACGGGCTGGTCGCCAGGTCGCCAATCCGATACCGAGGTCTGGATTTTTCGCCCCAGCAACTGCTCCAACATCGGCTCAAATTCACACCACACAGAGATCGTGTTTTCTCTACCTCCGCCAATGTTGAATATCTGCCCGCCTAACTTTGGTAAATTTGCAAATCCTGCATCATAGGCTTCCGCCAGGTCATCCACAAAAAGGATATCTCTAACCTGCTTGCCATTACCGTAAATAGTGATCGGTTTGCCTAAAATGGCTGCAATAATGAACCAGGCAACCCAACCTTGATCTTCTACCCCAAATTGGCGTCTCCCGTATATACACGATTGTCTGAACACCAAAGTCGGCAATCCATAGATGCGATGATAATCCCGCACATATTGATCGCCACACCCTTTTGAACATCCGTATGGAGAATGAAAATCCAGAGGTTGATCGTCCGAAGCGCCGTGTGGAAGATCTCTGTAATCGTAACGGGTTGGTTTTTCGATTACCTCAACATTTTCCATTCCACCGTAAACTTTATTGGTCGATGCAAATATCAAAGCGGGGTTTTCGCCTGAATTTCGTGCCGCTTCTAGCACATTAAAAGTTCCCTGTGCATTAATGGAAAAATCGATTTTCGGGTCTGTGACTGATGTTGTAACCGCGACCTGTGCAGCCAAATGCAGAATTCGCTTTGCTCCCTTTTGCCGCCTGGTTGATTGCGTCAGCATCGCGCACATCGCCTTTGATTAACTCGAATGATCCTATCCCATAAGTTTCTTCAAGCCATGCAAGGTTTGCCATGGATCCGGCGCGCGACAGATTATCATAAATTTTGATTGCGTCTCCGCGTTCGAGACAGCGGGAAGCATAGTTAGACCCTATAAAACCTGCCCCGCCAGTGATCAATGTAAAATCTCGCATATTGCTCCTTACTATTGACTAGGTGGTGCGTCCAATGATTTTTTTGACAATACTTCATTAAAAAGAGTGGACAAACTTGCCTGTTGCCGCGATAAACCCCACAACCCCAATATCCCGACCGAAACAAAATGAACCAGGTGAACGATCAAAGCATACCCAAAGGCGACGCTGGTCGATCCGCCAAGAAGAACAATCGCGCCAGTAATGGCAGCTTCGAATACTCCCAGGGCAGCCGGAGCGGATGGAATGGCAATTCCCAATGCAAGGGCGCTGCAAATAAATGACCCCGTCCAAAGTGGTGCTCCCGGCATGATTTGAATCAATACATAGTAATAAAGACCTGACCAAACCACCCAACACATTGCAATCCAGAAAAGTGAGAAGAGAAATTGAGATGGACTTTTGATTGTTGAAAAACCCTCGATCAGGTTTTTAATGACCGGTGTGATGATTGCGAAAAACCGTGACTTGCCCTCGTTTTTACCAATCCATACCAAGACTTTTTCTTTATACCTGCTTAGAAGGAATAAACATCCCATCCCTAGAATGACAAGGATCAAAGCAACAATCGCAATTGGCTTCATCCATTCCAGTCCAGTTAATTTAGGCAAAGTTAAAACGAGCAAAATTGCGGCAAATGCAATATCAAGAGCACGCTCGATAACAATACTTGATAAAGTATAAAAAGTTCCCAAACCTGAAATTCGTCCAACAAAGAATGATCGCCCAACTTCTCCTGCTCTAAAGGGGAGAATATTGTTTAGAAAATAACCTTCACTTACGCCAAAAAACGACTGCCAATATGTGATCTTATTGCCAAGAATCGTCTGCCAGGCTTTTCCGCGCAAAAGAATACTCACAAGATTAAAAGTTGCGATTACTAAAATAAATTTTAGACTTACTGTGGATAAGGCATTTTTAAGGTCTTGGGGGTTTACAAATTGCAAAACCGCATAAACAGCCAATGCACTGATCAGAATGCCGGGTATTACCTTCAGCCAGATTGACCCACCTATTTTATTCTTCGGCATTAATCCTCTTCCAGGCGCAGCACAGCCATAAAAGCTTCCTGGGGTATTTCTACATCCCCAACCATCTTCATACGCCGTTTTACCTTTTTTCTGTTTTTCCAAAAGTTTCTTCTTCCTGGAAATATCTCCGCCATAACATTTCGCTAAAACATCTTTTCGTAATGCTTTTACATTTGCCCTTGAGATAACCCGTCCGCTGGCAGATGCCTGGATGGGAACATCAAACATTTGCCTTGGGATCAGGGATTTTAGTTTTGTAACCAGGAACTGTCCCTTATGGTAAGCGTCTTCTTTGTGGACGATTGCAGCCAGGGCATCAACCGGTTGGTTATCCACCAATACCTCAAGTTTTACCAGGTTGCCCTGCCTGTAATCAATGAAATGATAGTCCATTGACGCATAACCCCGAGTGCGCGATTTTAATTCATCGAAGAAATCAACGATTAGTTCAGACAACGGAATATCATAATTTAATTGCACACGCTTAGGGGCGGGATAATCCTGCGAGATAAATGATCCGCGGCGTTTTGTGACCAATTCCATTATCGTCCCATAAAAATCAATTGGACTGATAATCTCCAGACGCATCCAGGGCTCACGCACCTCTGTGATCTCCCCCTCTTCGGGCAACTTCGCGGGAGACGAGATTAACAGGGTTTCACCGGAAAGGACTTGTACTTCATATTCCACACTCGGAGCAGTCACCACTATATCCAGATCGTATTCTCGTTCAATACGTTCCTGGATAATCTCCATATGAAATAATCCCAAAAATCCGCATCTGAAACCAAAATTTAACGCCTGAGAAGTTTCAAGCTCATAAACCAGAGAAGCATCATTAAGCTGCAACTTCTCAATCGATTCTTTTAACTCTGAATAATCTTCGCCATCAACGGGGAAGATGCCGGCAAAAACCATCGGTTTTGGGTGACGATATCCGGGAAGCGGTGCACTGGCAGGATTTGTTGCCAGCGTTAAGGTATCACCCACCCGACACTCTTTTACGGTTTTTAACCCCGTGGCGACATATCCCACATCCCCAGCGGTGAGTTCTTTTATTGGGACCATCCCTGGGGCAAATATCCCAATTTCTACTGGCTTTACATCAGCATTGGTTGCCATCATGCGCACAATATTGCTTGCCTGAACGCTTCCTTCCATCACGCGCACATAGGCGACAACCCCCTTGTAAGAATCATAATGAGAATCAAATACCAGTGCCCTCAGGGGAGCATCTGCATCACCCTTTGGAGGTGGAACCTTTTCCACGATCTCCTTGAGTACACTCTCGACATTGATGCCATCTTTCGCTGATACTCTGATGATGGATTCAGCGGGTGTACCCACCAACGCTTCTATCTCCTCAGCAACTTCATCCGGTTGGGCAGATGCCAGGTCAATCTTGTTGATCACTGGGATGATTGCTAAATTGGATTCCAATGCAAGGTAAAGGTTTGCGAGCGTCTGCGCTTCAATGCCCTGGGTTGCATCCACAACCAGTAAAGCACCTTCGCAGGCTTCAAGTGCTCTGCTTACCTCATAGTTGAAATCTACATGCCCCGGTGTGTCGATAAGGTTTAACTCGTAATCAACGTCTTGATAGGTATATTTCATCCGCACAGCAGAAGCTTTGATCGTGACCCCTTTTTCGCGTTCCAGGTCCATTGAATCCAACACTTGCTCAACCATTTCACGGTCTGAGACAGTGCCAGTGATCTGCAGCATGCGGTCAGCTAGCGTCGATTTCCCATGATCAACATGGGCAATGATACAGAAATTCCGAATTTGATCGATTGACATAATCGGAGTTTAGTATACCTTATAAACATTTTCCATCTGAAAAAGTTAAGGAAACTACATCACTCATTGCAGGGAAATAGTTGATTTACCCAGTCTATGGGATCAATTTTTCCGCTAGTTGGGGTGGATAAGCGAATCAAGAATTCGATATTCCCTTTTGGTCCTGTTAATGGTGATTGGATTAGCCCAAGCATCTCTAAGTTTGATTTTTCAACAAAATCGAGTATTTCATTTAGTATCCGCTTGTGAATTGATGCATCCCTGATTACGCCTTCTCCACGAGCGGCATCAATCCTCCCCGCTTCAAATTGGGGTTTGATCAATGCGATGATCTCCCCTTTTTCACCGCCAAACCACGATTGCACCACAGGTAGCAAGGTACGAAGTGAAATAAATGATGCATCAATGGTGGCAAGCTCAATTTTCTCGGGAAATCCTTTAATGAATCTGGCATTGGTCTTTTCCATCACTACCACGCGAGAATCCTGTCGGAGCTTCCAGTGCAGAATTCCATAGCCAACGTCCACCGCGTAAACCCTGTCTGCTCCATGTTGAAGCAAACAATCTGTGAATCCTCCGGTGCTTGCGCCTACATCTACGCAACAAACACCATTGAGGTTTTCAATTTGAAAGGCATCTAGTGCGCCTTGCAGTTTCTCACCACCCCGTGAAACATACGCTGGCGGTTGGTCAACAGTTACCGAATCCCCACTGGAGACACTCACAGAGGGCTTTAGTGCAACTTGACCGTTTATTCGCACACTTCCAGCCATGACAATCCGTTGCGCAGCAGACCGGCTTTCAGCCAGTTTCTTTTCAGCCAGATAGACATCGAGGCGTATTTTTTTCATAAAATAATTTTACTCTTGAAAGGGTCCTGTGATATATTTAATAGATGATTAAATATCTATTTAAAAGAGATGCGCCCAAAGCAGTGGACAAAAAATATTTTTATATTTGCTGCCCTGGTTTTTGACCGCAAACTTTTTGACCTTCCATCTCTTGAACGCGTAATTCTTGCTTTCGTCCTTTTCTGCCTAATGGCAAGCAGTGTTTATCTCATTAACGATATCGTCGATTGTGAAGCAGATAAACTGCATCCCGTAAAAAAGAGTCGTCCGATCGCTTCAGGAAAATTGAATATCTCCATTGCCATAATTTTTGCCGTAATTTTTGCCATTGTTTCAATGGCTGGTGCATATTTGCTAAACATCACCACTTTTTTGTTCTTCCTGGCATATTTCCTTCTTAATATGGCTTATTCCAAATGGCTGAAACACATCGCCCTGATTGATGTTATGGTCATAGCTGCATGTTTTGTGCTTCGTGTGGCTGTTGGCGTTTCTGTAATTCAGGTGGAACGTTTTTCGCCATGGTTATATGTGGTTATAACACTGCTTGCGCTTTATATCGGATTTGGCAAACGCAGATCTGAGTTGATGGTACTTGTTCCTGAAAACACTACATCCCATCGCAAAGTTCTTGCAGGGTATACCATTGACATGATTGACCAAATGATCACCGTAGTGTCAGCAACTACCATCATTGCTTACTCTCTCTATACCTTTTCTGCCCCCAATTTGCCAGACAACCACACCATGATGTTAACAATCCCGTTTGTCTTGTATGGGATATTCCGCTACTTATCATTGATGCAGATCAACAAAAAAGGCGGCGAGCCAGAAGATCTCTTAATCAACGACCGTCCGTTACAAATAACCGTTGTATTGTGGGGAATTTCAGTTTTACTCGTTTTTTACCTTTCAAAGTGATATAAATGCCTGCCATTTCAAGTTCAGCGCCAGGTAAAGTGATCTTATGCGGTGAGCATGCGGTCGTCTACGGACAGCCAGCGATTGCAATACCAGTATTGGATGTTAATACCCGCTGTGTCATACTGGCGAAACCTCACAAGACTAACGATGAAGTAATCATCAATGACACCGCCATCAGACTTAAATGCAATTTGCTTAAACTAAACCCCAACAATTCACTCCGAAAAACAATTTCACTAACCCTGGCAGCTTTATCGATCAACCATTTGCCGGCTTGTGAGATCCAAATCCATTCCTCCATACCAGTTAGTGGAGGTCTTGGGTCGAGCGCATCAGTATCCGTTGCCCTGGCACGCGCAGTTTCTGCTTTTCTTGGTCACCCTTTGGAAAATGAATCAATCAATGATATCGCCTTCGAGATCGAGAAACTTCATCACATTACTCCTTCAGGGATTGATAATTCCGTCATCACCTACGCGAAGCCACTTCTCTACACCAAAGGGCTTCCCATCCAATGGTTGCATTTTAATCACCCCATGCTCTTCCTTATCGCCAACTCAGGGATTAAAGGGTCAACAAGCACTGCGGTTAAACAGGTGCGCGATAAATGGGAAAATGCTCCTCAGGAATTTGACGCCATTTTTAATGAAGTTGGGAAAATCACGAAATCTATTCTCGGGGCTTTTACCAGCGGGGATTTACCCCTATTAGGTAAACTCATGTCGGCGAATCACGGTCTTCTGAAAAAAATGGGGGTTTCAATTCCCCAGTTAGATCGGCTGGTAACAGCGGCTATTGAATCAGGCGCATTTGGCGCAAAATTAACCGGTGGGGGTTTGGGCGGAAACATACTTGCGCTTGTTTCACCTGAAAATCATCAAGCTATTTCAAAGGCGTTGGAAAATGCTGGTGCGGTTAACATTATTCCTGCGCATTTTAATCTGAAAATCGAGGATAACGCATGAGCCTTTGTCTCTTAAAACTGGGCGGGTCGCTGATAACCGATAAAGACAAAAGGAATACTCCCGATCTCGAGAGGCTTAATTCAATAGCCGCTGAAATCGCCACTGCTTTACGGGAAATTCCTGACCTAAACTTGGTCATTGGGCATGGTTCCGGGTCTTTCGGGCATCATGCTGCCAAACTTCACCATACCCGGGACGGCGTCTCCAGCCCCGAAGAGTGGCGAGGGTTTGCCCATGTTTGGGAAAGAGCTCACGCGCTGAATAAGATCGTTATTGATTCCCTGGTAAAAGCGAATATTCCTGTAATCTCTTTTTCACCATCTTGTAATATCGTTACTCTTGAACACAAAATCCAAACCTGGGATTCATCTCCGCTCAAAGCCGCCATTGATAATCATCTGGTACCACTGATATATGGCGATGTTGTGTTTGATCAAAAAATTGGCGGAACAATTCTCTCAACTGAAGAACTATTCCTTGCGCTTTCCAGGCAGCTTACCCCCAACCGTATACTCATTGCTGGCACTGAGCCAGGTGTTTGGAATAATTACCTGTTAAAGGACAGGGTTTTATCACAATTATCCCCTGGATCCTTCAGTAAGGTAGACCCAAAAGAAATGATCTCTTCAAGCCCGGATGTCACCGGTGGGATGGGGTCTAAAGTTGCGATCATGTTGGAGATTGCGCAACTTCATCCTTCGACAGAGATAACTATCTTTTCTGGTTTGGAATCTGGTAATATTTATTCATCACTAATTGGTAAGTCATTGGGTACGCAGATTATTTGGAGTGAAAGGGGCTGATATGAAGTTTAATCGTGAAAACCAAGAAAATTTTGAAGATCTTATCCTGGCACCTTACGCAGTTCATGCCAAAAACTCCAAGGGTCGTCGCTATCCAGAATCAGAACCCAGTTTCCGCACTTGTTTTCAACGCGATCGCGACCGCATTCTTCACACCAGCGCTTTTCGCCGCCTTGAGTACAAAACTCAGGTGTTCATAAATTACGAAGGGGATTATTACCGAACCCGCCTCACGCATACACTCGAAGTGACCCAAATCGGTCGCAGCCTAGCCCGCGCGTTTGGGGCAAATGAAGATTTAATCGAGTCCATTTGCATGGCACACGACATGGGACACCCTCCTTTTGGACATTCCGGTGAAAGCATCCTCAATGTACTGATGAAGGATTTTGGCGGATTTAACCATAATCACCATTCTTACCGGATTGTTACCGAGCTCGAAAAACGATATCCAGATTTCCCGGGTCTAAACCTGTCTTGGGAAGTCCTTGAAGGCATTGTTAAGCATGAAACGGAATATGATAAAATCGACGCACTGGAATTTGATCCTGCCCTTCGCGGTCACCTTGAGGCTCAGATTACCAATGTGGCAGATGAGCTGGCGTATACCTCGCATGATTTGGATGATGGGCTCCGCTCAGGCATGATCACAACAGAAATGCTCAATGGCATTGAATTATGGGATATGGTTGTCGAGAATTTTGGGCGTGGTTCTTGCGCATTGGATGATCTAACCCGCCATCAAGTCATACGTGAATTGGTCGGGTTGGAAGTGAATAGCATGATCTACAATTCCACTGAGACAATTGAGAAAAGTGGCATCAAAACCTTGCATGAGTTACAATCATTACCTTACAACGTGGTCGGCTTCAATGAACTTATGAAAAAACGCAACCGAGTTCTAAAGGATTTTCTCTTTAACAATATGTACCGGCATTATCGCGTGGTTCGCATGCAGCAAAAAGCTGAGCGAGTGTTGACTGAATTATTCAATGCTTACATTCACGAACCTGCTATGCTCCCTAACCAGTACCAGGAACTAATCGATATAAAAGGAAAAGAACGCACAATTTGTGATTATCTGGCGGGGATGACTGACCGATTTGCAATTGATGAATACCAGCGCCTTTTCGACCCTGCCTTTTTGCCTTAAAAACAATTAATAATGGAGTAATGATGGATGAAAAAACTCATTTAACCGAAGACGGTGAAAAGAAACTCCGTGCAGAACTGGAACAGTTATCCGGTCCAGTCAGAGTTGAATTATCCAAACGTCTTCGTTCAGCGATTCAAATGGGTGACCTATCTGAAAATGCTGATTACCACGCCGCCAAAGAAGAACAAGGCTTTATCGAAGGGCGGATTGCCTACATAACCCAGATTCTTAGAAATGTTGTCATTATTGATGAAAACAAACCCCAAACCGGAAAAGTTGAAATCGGTTCAACAGTAACCATCCAGGAAGGGAATACACCGGAGATGACCTATACAATCGTAGGGTCTCATGAGGCAGACCCTATGAACGGGCGTATGTCCTTTAACTCACCCATTGGTCAATCATTAATGGGGCACTCAGCAGGCACTATTGTTGATGTCACCACCCCGGCAGGGGATAAAAAATTCAAGATAACAAAAATAGAATAAAAAAACTCCCGGTTTTACCGGGAGTTTTTACTCACTTGAACTTTATTTTGGCCAAACCGCGATCTCCAATGTCAACCTTTCAAAGAAACTTCCCGAAGGTAAAGCTCCTTGACCGTATACGAGTTCTATGACACGGGCTTCGAGCTGCAAAGTAGCAGTTTCCAGAAGGATCTGTTGCCCAGGTTCAACGAGCATCGGTTCACCTTTTGATGCCAACCGTTGTCGGATCATCGGGTCATTCATAGCGTGAGAACTCATCAACACCTTGGTTACCGTTTGAATATCATTTTTATCAAATAACCAGACCTCAAATGCAGTTACTTTTTTCGGGTCGCCCACTCCGATGGTATCTGAAATTCCGACACCACATTCACCAAGGAATGCGCCAGACTGATCATCGATACTGAAGGAATCATCATAGAGATCGTCGCCAATTACATAAGTGGTCATAAAGTGGGCGGCAGGTCCGGTAGCAGGTACCGCTGCCACAGTTGCATTCCGAACCTCAGCAGTTGCTGAGGTAACCTTTTCAGGTACTGGCGGTTGATAACCGATAGACTTTGTTGGCATAGTTTCATCCACAAGGTAATCCTCGTCCTCGCCGGAGTCATCAATCTGTTGTGGATCAGTGGTCTTCTTCCGGTTTCTCAGGAAGAAAATATACACGAGCGCTCCGCCAATGAGGAGGAATAATGCGCACAAGAGCGAAAGTAATAAGGTCGAACTTTTGGAATTCTTGGGTTTCGCGGTGGTAGTGGTGGGTAAAGGCACCTGGGTAGTAGTGGAACCGGTAGCTACACCAGCACTAGTGCCTGATAGCAAAGCGGATTTAAGAGCCACAACCTCCGGAGAGCCTGACCCATAGGAGCAACCTGCGCTCTGCAAGGAATCAAACATATATGGCGAAGTCGCGATATTCATTCCCAGAGAATCAATTCTTGCTTTGGCAACCTCGACATTTTGGTTGACTTTGAAGGAATCGACCACCATACACAGATATTGATTCTTCAGATCATCGCGCAAATAACTGGCATCGGCATCTTTCCATTTTACCGGCCAAACGCCCCAACCAAGAATGGGCAACCCAACGATCAATCCAATTACCAAGCCGACCAGGCCGGCATACAGCGGTCGTTGTAAAAGAAGTCTTAATTTTGTCCATTTTTCGCTCCTGTTGCCAAGAGAATTTAGATGTCCTTCACGAGAAAGCACATCACCAGCAATGGCAACTATAGCGAAATACGTTGCAATATCTATGCCTATTCGAGATTAACTTCGCCGATTTGTTCCATCAAGAAAAATTCTTCACATTTGGTGCATTGCACTTCCTTTTTATTCGCAATGACCAACAAACCTCCACATTTCGGACAGGGTTTAGCAATCGGGCGTTTCCAATTGGTAAAATCGCATTTGGGGTAATTGGAACAGGCGTAGAAAATCCTGCCTTTTCGCGTCTTTCTCAAAACCAGGTCACCGCCATCGTTGGGACATGTAACGCCAATTTTCTCCAGCAAAGCTTCAGTGTGGCGGCAGGTCGGAAAGCTAGAGCAACTGATGAACTTGCCATATCGCCCCCATCGAATCACCAGATCTTGCCCGCAATCAGTGCACAGTCTTCCAATTTTCTCGGGTTCACTTTTCGAGACCGGCATCTCGGCAATCGCTTTCTTAACTGTTGGTTCAAATTTTGTATAAAATTCGCCAATCACCTTGCGCCAATCCGTTTTCCCGCCAGCTACTTCATCCAGTTCAGACTCCATGTTAGCGGTGAATTTCAGGTCAACAATATCCGGAAAATGATTGACAACCAGATCGTTAACCAAAATACCGGTTTCGGTTGGAAAAAGCCGCTTTGCTTCACGCATCACATACCCGCGCTGTTGAATGGTTGACAAAATTGGAGCGTATGTAGATGGGCGACCAATTCCAAATTCTTCCAACACTTGCACCAGTGTCGCCTCGGTAAATCGTGGTGGTGGTTGCGTAAAATGCTGTTCAGGGATCAGCCCAACCATCCGTTGTTTTTGACCTTCTTCGAGTCCGGCAGGAATTTTAATATTCTCCGGTTCTTGTGACTTCTGATCTTCATCCAAAGTTTCTTCATACAGGATAAGAAAACCAGGGAATTTTACGGTAGACCCGGATGCCCTGAAAATGTATTTGTGTTTTTTCCCTTCGGCATTTACATCGACTGATAAAGTGTCGTAAATGGCAGACTCCATTTGGGAAGAAACAAAACGCTGCCAGATTAATAGATAAAGCTTGTATTGCTCAGGAGTTAAAAACCCTTTAACCTTATCCGGTTGGCGCAGCACTGAAGTTGGACGAATCGCTTCATGGGCTTCCTGTGCGGAAACCGCACGAGTTTTATAAGATGGCGGTGTCTCCGGTAAATAATTTTCGCCATAGGTAGCCTTGATTAATTCACGCACTTCTTTCACAGCAACTTCTGCAACGGTCGTTGAATCAGTACGCATATAGGTGATAAGACCAACTGTGCCATCGCCCAGATCGATCCCCTCATAAAGTTGCTGGGCGACCATCATAGTACGCCTGGCGGTATATCCCAACCGTCTTGAGGCTTCCTGTTGCAAGGTACTGGTAATAAATGGAGCAGAAGGTTTACGCCGACGTTCACTGCGCTTTATCTTTGAAATTACAAATCCTGCCCCTTCAAGATCCTTTAAATAACCTTCTGTAACTTCCTTATTTCCTAATTCAGGGTCTTTATCATCAATTTTTGCAAGTTTTGTAACGTATGTGGACTTTTTATTTTCAGGTGAGAGTTCAGCTTCAATAGACCAGTATTCAACAGGATCAAATGCCTCAATTTCCCGTTCACGTTCAACGATCAACCGCAACGCCACTGATTGTACACGCCCGGCAGAAAGCCGGCTGCGTACCTTTTCCCATAATACCGGGCTGATGGAGTAACCCACTAATCGGTCAAGAACCCGGCGAGCTTGTTGCGCATCCACCAGATCCATATTGATCTCACGTGGATTGGCAAAAGCTTCATTGACCGCGTTTTCGGTGATCTCATGGAAAACAACCCGCTGAGAAAGACTTGGCTCAATTTGGGCAGCTTCCATCAAATGCCAGGCAATTGCCTCCCCTTCTCGGTCAGGGTCTGTCGCCAGGTAAATTTGTGCTGCATCTTTAGCTAACGCCTTCAATTCCTTGACCACTACTCGCTTTTCATTTGGCACACGATATTTGGGAGTGAAATTGTTTTCCACGTCAACCGAAAGTTCCGACCGCAGCAAGTCGCGAACATGCCCTACGGATGCACGCACCACATATCCCTTGCCGAGGAAACGCCCCACGGTCTTGGCTTTGGCCGGAGATTCCACAATCACAAGTTTTCCGCTGCGTTCTTTAACTTTAGGAGCAGGTTTTTCCATACCTTCGTGCGCCGGAGTTGAACCCATCCGATAAAGGGTTGTACCGCAAATGGCGCACTTACCCTTCGTAACAGGGGTACTTCTGGCATTAAATTCTGCTACCGGATCAATAATTTCACGTTTGGTTTTACATTTTACACAATAGGCTTCCATGACAACTGCTCCTACAGAAAGAGAGTATAGTGATTTGTTTTTAAATATTCCACTAGCATTTTTACTTTTTGGGTTTCACCTCGCGGGCATATCAGCAAGGAATCTGGTGTGTTTACGATAATCATATTTTGCACACCTAAAGGAAACACGATCTTGTTTTTTTCTTCAGAAAAAACTAGTGAGTTTTTTGTGTCCATAGGGTGGATTTCTTCACCCAAAATAATATTCCCATTATCATCCGGCTGAAGTACCTCAAACATCGAATCCCAGCTACCCACATCATTCCAACCGATATTGATATTCGGGAATACGACCACACGGCCTGATTTCTCCATGATTCCGTAATCAATGGTCTGAGGAGTAATCTCACCCCACAATTCATTAAAAATCCGTGCCTTGTGGTCATCTCCAATAAAAGGATAAAGTTCATCAATCGTTCTGGCAAGTTCGGGCAAGTGCTTTTTGATTTCGGATAATATCTCCGCAGCTTGCCAGATAAACATTCCTGAATTCCAAAAATATCTTCCACTCTTGATAAAATCAATCGCCCGGTTTTCATCGGGCTTTTCTTCAAACCTGGCAACTTTGAAAGCGGGTTTTCCATTATAAACCCCAACCTCACTGCCAATTTCAATATATCCATACCCTGTTGAAGGAAAGGATGGTTGAATCCCAAGCGTAATAAGGTGTTTCTCAGTAGCACATTCACACGCCGCCGCAAGAATAGACTGGAAAACTGCCACATCTTGAATAAAATGATCAGCAGTCAATACCACCATGATTCCTTGTGGATCCCTTTTAATTATCGCAGCGGCAGCCATTGCCACAACAGCGGCTGTTCCCCGCGGCATCGGTTCAATCAAGTAATTTTTTTCCGGGATTAAAGGGGTGAGTTTCTTAAGTTGTACAGCTTGCTCTGCAATGGTAACCACCAGAATGTTTTCTGGGGCAAAAAGTCCTTCCAGGCGTTCAATAGCCATTTCAAAAAGTGTTTTTCCGCCAAAGAGAGCTAATAATTGCTTGGGGGATTCCTTTCTTGAGCGCGGCCACAATCTTGTTCCGCCGCCCCCCGCCATTATGACGGCAAATGCATGTTTATTTGATTGCATTAGTTAAGTATTTTCCTTTCTCATCCCTTACTGCCACGTAATTCATCCCGCCTACCTGTGCAACTACTCCTTTTAATTCTAACATTGTTAACATAGCAGTCACATCATTGATCGGCATACTTGCCAGGCGGCATACCTCATCTACGTGGGTTGGTTCTTGCGAAAGAGCTGAAAGCAATTTAGACTCTTTTGGATCTAATGGGAATTGCTTACGGCTCGTCTGCTTTTCAGGAATTTTTTCCAGGTTCAAAGCTTCCAATATTTCGCTCATCTTCAGCAAAGGACGAGCTCCTTGTTCGATCAATTTGTTGGTTCCTTCACTCTGGGGAGTCAAAATGCTGCCTGGTACCGCAAATACTTCTTTCCCCTGTTCGACTGCAAATTCAGCAGTAATGAGTGCTCCGCTTTTCTCGCCTGCCTCAACCACTATAGTAGCTAGTGATAGCCCTGAAATAATGCGATTTCGTGGAGGAAAGTTAATTCCATCAGGTTTTGTACCCGGCGCATAATCACTTACCATGGCTCCCTGATTGATGATCTCCGCCGCCATCTTTGCATGTTCAGGTGGGTAGATCACATCAACCCCGCTGCCTAAAACCGCGATGGTTCGTCCGCCGGCTTTCACAGCAGACTGGTGTGCGATTGCGTCCACACCCCGCGCCAATCCACTGACGACCGTGATGCCATTATTTGCTAGGAATAATGCCAATTCAGAGGCTACCTGTCTACCATAAGGGGTAACCCGGCGGGTACCTACAACAGCCACTGCCCACTCATCTTCAACATTAATAGAGCCCCTTACATACAACACAGGCGGTGGCTGATGGATTTCACGTAATCGCCGTGGATAATCTGCATCTTCTATGGTAAACACATTGATTTCTTTGGATAACAGAGTCTGCATCACACGTTCCAGGTCCAGCTTGTCTCGCATGAGGATTAAATTTTCAATTACCTTCTTGGGTATTCCTGCCGCGATTAACCCCTCTGACGGAGCGTTCCATGCGATTTCAACCGAACCAAAGAAATCTAATAATTGGCGCATTCGAACTGCACCAACCCCCTTCACCATGTTAAATCCGACCCAATAGCCCCTCGAATCCATGATCAATTCAATCCCATTGTGGCATGCGAACTACCATCAAATTAGCTTCAGGGTCGATTTTTAAAATAAACGCTTTTACTGCGGGAATCAGAATTTCCTTCCCCTCAACCGGGTTAACCACATAGACATCATTTGCACCAGTTGTGAGTATCTCGGTGAGCACCCCAACAGGTTGGCTATTCTCATCCACGACATTCATCCCAATAATTTCATGATGGTAAAACCTGCCCTCGCTAAGTGGTTGGGCTTCGCTGGTTTTGATCGAAAGGACTTGATTCCTGAATATTGCAGCTTGATCACAGTCCGTGTAACCCTCAAATTTGATCAGCAGATTCCTGTCAGCTTGCCTAACTCCGGAGACCGTTATCGGTTTGTGCTTTTGGCCGACGAATACGGTCAATCCAACGGTGATTGTCTCTGGATGTTCAGTCAGCACATCCATTAGCAGATCGCCATCTAATCCATGCGTCCGGCGGAGCTTACCAATGATTAAGTACACAGGCTCGCCCGTCTTGGGCGAGCCTGAATTGTGTGCATCACGTTTTTGCGCGGATGTTGTGGGGGTCATTTTGGTTCAGCAACATCAAGTGAGGCTTGTTTTCCCTCACGAGCAGCAGCAACACGTAATAAAACGCGCATGGCATTAGCCACCCTGCCGCCCTTACCAATCACCCGCCCCATATCCTCACGGGCAACGTGTAATTCCAGGTTTTCTTTTCCCCCGGAATTGTACTGAGACACGAAAACCTGAGAAGGGTCATCAACCAGGCTTAAACCAATGTATTCAATCAATTCTTTCACAGATTCTCCTTCCACTGATGTACGTGGAGGCTTATATGATGAACTGTTGGAATCGTTCATTAATTAATTTGCTTTAATCAATGCAGAACGCTGTTCCAATGCTTTTTCAGCTTCAGCGAGCAAGGTTTCCAGTGCTTCACCTTTTTTATAGCGTTCATATCGTTCAGTTAATCCAACAGATTTAAAGAGCTTGGCAACTGATTCACTAGGAACTGCGCCTTGCTTCAACCATGCAAACACACGATCTTCTTTAACTTCCAGAGTAAATGGTTCTGTGGTTGGAATATAAGATCCAACTATTTCGAGGAATTTACCGTCACGTGGGCTTTCAATATTCGCCACAACCACACGGTATGAGGGTTGGTGTCTTAAACCAGTTCTGCGCAAACGAATTCTTACCATCTTGTATTTCTCCTATTTATCAATTAAAAATGATCAAATTTACGTGACTCAAAAATCCACCTTGGCGAGGGGCGCTGAAGGGAGCGCAAACCGCCGTTTTCATTTTGATCACTTGAACATACGGGGAATTCCTCGCCCGCCTGTTTTCTGAAGTGTTTTCATCAACCGTTGTGCATCTCTAAATTGCTTGAGAATCCGGTTGACTTCCTGTACTTCCGTCCCTGCGCCTCTGGCGATTCTACGCCGCCTTGAAGCATTCAGGATATCCGGATCACGTTTTTCCTGACGGGTCATCGAACTTAAAATAGCTTCGGTCCGTTTCATCTGGTTTTCAGTGTCTTCAGGTGAAACCTTCTGCGCCATTTTTCCCATCCCGCCAGGCAGCATATCCAAAACCTGCGAGATTGAACCCATCTTCCTAATTTGTTTCAATTGATTTGCAAAATCCTCAAGAGTGAATTTTCCCTTGAGCATCCGCTCGGCTTCTTCCTTTTCGATGTGTTGACCGAATGCGGCTTCCGCTTTTTCAATTAACCCTATCATATCACCCATTCCCAAAATGCGGGACGCCAATCGGTGGGGATCATAAGCCTCAAGCGCATCAATTCCCTCGCCTACTCCGAGGAATTTTATGGGGACACCCGTTACACTGCGGACTGAAATAGCCGCCCCGCCTCTTGCGTCGCCGTCCATCTTGGTAAAGATCAATCCAGTGATGTTGACAGTATCTCGAAATCCTTCGGCAATGTGGAGCGCTTCCTGACCGATCATTGCATCCACGACTAGGAGGATATCCACCATTTTTACTTTTTTAGTGATTGCCAGCAATTCATCCATCAAAGGTTTATCGAGTTGAGATCGACCTGCAGTATCAATGATCACAACGGTGTAACCACCTTTTTGAGCTTTATCAAAAGCGCGCGCAGCTAATTCAGGAGGTTTCCTGCCATCTTCCGAGATTACCTCAACCCCTATTTTCTCGCCGAGGGTTTGCAGTTGTTTGATGGCAGCCGGGCGATACGGATCGCAGGCAACAAGGAGAACTCGCTCACCTTCTGCTCGCAACCTTTTCGCCAATTTTGCAGCGGCAGTCGTCTTTCCAGACCCTTGCAAACCAACTAGCATAATGGCATAAGGCTTTACCCCGGCCATATTTAATTTCGCCGGCTCGCCGAGGGTTGCGATCAATTCGTCATTAACGATCTTAATCACTTGTTGCGCAGGATTTAGTGCTTTGGATACCTCAACCCCGATTGCCCGCTCACGGACGCGATTAATTAAATCCTTTACCACGCCGTAATTTACATCAGCTTCGAGTAAAGCAAGCCTTACCTCGCGCAGCATCAAATCAACATCGGCTGCAGTTAGCTTACCGCGCCGGCGCAGTTGTTGAAATACATCATTTAATCGACTTGTCAGGTTTTCAAACATTTAAATACACACTCTATTAATTATGCAGGAACTTTACCAGTAGTCAAGACAGGCATGATTTTATTGCGTGTGAGCCATTCGGTCAAGAGAACAATGGGTGAAACCATTTTATCAAATCAGGGTTAATTCAGTCATATTGGTATCGTATTTGGAGGTAATAAATGAATAAAGTAATGGTCGTTACTGATAGCACCAGCAACATCCCGGCACAACTTCTCAATGGGCACCCGATCCAGATTCTTCCATTGCAAGTAATCTGGGACCATAAAGTGTTCAAAGACGGAATTGACATTCAACCAAAAGAATTTTATGAACGCCTAGCCGTCGATAAAGTGATGCCTTCAACTTCGCAGACTACCCCCGAAGAGTTTAAAGCGGCGTACGCTTCTTTGATAGAACAGGGCTATGACATCATCAGCATTCATATTTCCAGCAAATTATCCGGCACAATGGATTCTGCCATTCAGGCAAAACGAGCCTTTCCGGGAGCAAACATAGAGCTTGTTGATTCACTCACCACGAGCATGGCAATGGGGTTCCAGGTGCTCAGTGCAGCGCGAATGGCAGCTATTGGCTCCAGCCTGGCAGAGTGCAAATCAGTTGCGCTAGAAGCCACCAAACATACCGGGGTCTATTTTGCCCTTAACACACTTGAATTCCTGCACCGCGGCGGTCGCATTGGCGGAGCAGCAGCCTTCATGGGCACAATGTTGAACCTTAAACCACTGCTGGAGGTTCGCGGCGGTCGTATTGAAGCGGTTGAGCGAGTGCGGACTTTTAATAAAACTGTTGACCGTTTACTCGACCTGGTGGAAGCTAAACTAAAGGATGAAAAAGGTCCGATCCGCATTGCAGTTATTCAGGCAAATGAAGAAGAAAAAGCTGAGCTGCTCCTTCAACGTACAATACAACGCTTTTCCAACACTGTCATCACTGATGCCGTGATTACTGCTGTAAGTCCGGTACTTGGAACCCACACCGGTCCAGGTGCGCTTGGGCTGGCTTATATGAGCGGTATGTAGTCCTGGCAAAACTTCAATCAGGGTAACCTCAACTTGGTTACCCTTTTTTAATTCCGAAATGATGTCTGGTAAAATTTATACACACATCATCTTTCGAGGTTAATATAATGAAGAACTTTCCTTCGCTTGGCTTTCAAATTCCAGATATCCTTATGCCTGCGTCAAATATTGACCTGAAAAAATGGGCGGTAATCGCCTGTGATCAATTCACTTCGCAACCAGATTATTGGCAAAAGGTGGCTGAAATAGTAGGTGATGCTCCCTCCACTTTTCACATCACCCTGCCCGAAATCTACCTGGGGAAACCGGAAGAGTTTGAACGATTAACCTCAACTCAGGTCCGCATGAAGGAGTATCAACAAAATGGAATTTTAGTTCCTTACGAAGGGATGATTTATGTCGAACGCACGGTTGATGGTAAAACACGGCGCGGACTCATTCTTGCCCTTGATCTTGAAAAATATGATTTCTCCAAAGGATCTCAGAGCCTCATTCGCGCCACAGAAGGCACCATTCTGGATCGACTCCCCCCGCGCATAAAGATTCGTGAAAAAGCTAGCCTGGAACTCCCGCATATTCTTGTTCTCATTGATGACCCGCAGGATTCCGTCATCGGACCAGTCGAAAAAGCCGCAAAAGAGCTGCCCAATGCCTATGATTTTGACCTGATGCTTTCCAGTGGTCATCTTACCGGGCGAAAAGTGAACCAGCAGGTGTTGGAAACACAGGTGGTCTCCGCCATTGAACAGTTAGCTCAAAAGGATGTTTTTTATCAAAAGTATGGCGTTTCACAAGATTATGGCATCCTTTTATTTGCGGTTGGGGATGGCAATCACAGCCTTGCTACTGCAAAATCCATCTGGGATAAATTGAAGCCAGAAGTAGGAATGGATCATCCCGCCCGTTATGCCTTGATCGAATTGGAAAACATCCACGACCACGGTCTCGAATTTGCTCCCATCCATCGGGTGCTGTTTAGTGTAAGCGCTGATCTGGTAAAATCATTATTGGGATTTTTTGGCGACAGAATCACATTTGAAGTGGTTTCAGATAAACAGGAAATGATCCAAATAGTAAATTCACAATCCGAAGGGACTCATAAGTTTGGCTTGATTACTCCCAATGGATTCCAGGTAATCACGGTAACTTCCCCAAATAGTACGCTGCCCGTTGGAACGCTGCAAGAATTCCTCGACTCGTGGGTTAAATTAAATCTGGGGGTAATCATCGATTACGTTCACGGGGATGATGTGGTCTGTGAATTGGGAGCCCAAAACGGTAATATTGGTTTCTATCTTCCACCAATGAGAAAGCATCAGCTTTTCAAGACTGTAATTCTTGATGGGGCATTACCGCGTAAAACTTTTTCAATGGGAGAAGCCCATGAAAAACGATTCTACCTTGAAGCTCGCAAGATCGTTCAGTGAATCGTGGAAAAATGATGTCTGAGAATCCATCTGAAAAGATTGAACATAATGGGGATAACACTATCGCCTTTCTCACTGCTTCACTTTCTTCCATTTCGACAGTGAAAGTGACTGTTGAACTCCATGAGGGGAATGATCGCCCCAACATTTCTTTCAGTCTCTTTGACTCAAATAGTGACCTGTTGTCAAGATCATTTATCATCAATTGCATTGACCAGCACATGGATTTTACGCTCCACATTCGGCACCCTCAACCCGTATTCCCATTGACTTTACGGTGTGAAACTTTTTTTGAGGATGATCAAGCCATTGACCAGAAAGAATTAATTCTCACATCATAAGTTTATTCTATGAAAAATATATTACTTTTGACTTGTAGTCTTTTGCTCTTTTTTATCGCTGGATGTACTCCTGTATCACCCATAACTACCCCTGAATCCCCAATAGCCTCTCCTTCACTCACCGCAACTTTCACAGCCACCTTGCCTCCTACTGCAAGCCCAACCGCCACGTTGCCGCCCACCCCAACAACTGAAATCTCCACTCACATATGCTCTCCAGTGCAGGGTATTGAATTGTCTAAATTGCATTTAATTGAGTCGAATCCATTTAAATCCCCACCACCATATCATGATGAGAATGGTCACCCTGCCCTGGATATTGGTGCATATCACTTTGAGGATTATCCCTTTTTCCCGAATTTCCCGGTTCAATCGATCCTGCCAGGAAAAGTGATTCTTGTAGAAAACGACCGCTTCCCATATGGGAACATGGTAATGGTTGAAATCCCCTTTTCTCAGATAGACCCAACATTCCTCGCAACCATTTCACAACCCACACCGCTACCGCCAAGCATTTATTCAACCAACGATATTTGCCTTGTAAATGGAAATCCAGTCTCATGGGATTCCGAGGGCAAATCCATTTATGTGTTGTACGCCCACCTTGCTCAATTGCCCGAACTACAGATTGGCGATTCCGTTTCCTGCGGACAACATATTGGCGTTGCCGGTAAATCAGGCAATGCTGCTGAAGAGCACCTCCACCTGGAAATTCGAGTTGGACCTTCGAACGCAAAATTTATATCCATCGCATCTCAACATTCTTCGGTCACAAATGAGGAACGGTACAATTATTGCATCTGGGCATTATCAGGTGTTTTTCAGGCAATTGACCCTGCGGTTTTGCTTTACCCATAAACTAAGTCAGCCTGACCAGGGAAGTGGAAATGGCAATTAGCGAGAAAAGTAGGGGAATTCTTCTACCAGTCATTTTGGTTATGAGTTTGCTATTAAACGCTTGCAGCCAAAAAACATCTGCCGACAATACAGATGATCAGCGGTTGACCACAAAAATTACTGCTTCAGTCACCTCAACGATTGAAATCGCCGCCACGCCCACCTTCCAGATAACTTCAATCCCCACACTGTTGCCAACGGCACCATCAATCACTACCGACCAGGTTGTCGGGATCATCATCTTTTCAATGGGTGATGGCGTGCACCAGCATCTATTTATCTACCAACCTAATTACCTCCCCATATCCCGCATTACCAACGGCGAATGGGATGATAGCAACCCCGCCATTAGCCCTGATGGAAATTCTTTGGCCTTTACTTCCAACCGTACAGGTCAATGGGATATTTACTTATGGAACCTGGTTGACAATGATCTTCAGCAAATAACCAATACTCCTCAATTCGAATCGGATCTCGATTGGTCACCCGATAACCAGTGGATTACATATGGAGCCAACTCAAAAGGGCAAAGCGATATTATTATTCGCTCGATCACTGACCTATCAAGCGCGCCTATCCAACTCACCGAAGGTCTTGGGAATAACATCAATCCATCCTGGTCAGCGCTTGGAAGGCAAATCGCATTCTCAACCAACCGTAACGGTCATTATGAAATCTGGCTGGCACAATTGGATAATGCCGAAGATCGCTTTTCAAAAGTTGCCGGAGGAGACGAAGCCGATTATATCGAACCTGCCTGGTCACCGGATGGATTGACTTTAGCCTGGGAAAAGCAGCAAGGCACATCAACGATACAAACTCTTACCAATAAAGAAGAGGGAAATACAACGGTCAGTTTAACTTCCGGGAGGTTACCTTTTTGGTCTCCCGATGGTAAGTCAATTCTCGCACGGATAGATACCCCCAATCAGTATTTCCTCACTGGCTACGCTTCTGATACCGGACTTATCAAATATCCAATGATCGCACTGCCAGCCCGCACCAATCAATTGCAATGGGCGGGAGGGAAATCTTATCAGAACATGGTTGAGATCCTTGCTACCATTGAGAAATCAGAACAATCTCCCAGCTGCCAGCCCTTACTGTCGAGCAAGTCTAATTCAGAGGGCAGGTTTTCTCTTGTGCCCTTAAACTCGATCAAAGTCGAAAACCCTTACCTTTCTGACATGGCTGACGAGTGTTTTTCCCTACTTCGCCAATCGATTGCCAAATCATTGGGGTGGGACCTTTTGGAGACTCTCCATAGTGCTGCTTTGCCGGTTACAACCTCGCCAGACCCCGGAATATCGCAAAATTGGCTCTATACAGGTCGCGCGATTGCATTGAATCTTTCGCCCTTCGATGCCGGTTGGATGGCTGTCAGCCGTGAGGATTTTGACGGACAGCCCTACTGGCGTTTATGGGGGAAATGCCTGAACCAGGATGGCGCATGCGGTCAAATAATTAATTCCCCAACCTGGGATTTTTCTTCAAGAGCATCTGGCGATCTGGCTGCATTTGAAGCCGGCGGCAAGCTGCTTGCGCCCCCGCAAGGCTATTGGGTCGATCTGACTGATATCGCCTTACAGTTGGGCTGGGAGCGCATACCATCACAGAGCGATTGGCGTACTTATTACCCTGGCATCCAATTTAACACACTTGTATATTCCCAGGGAAAGTCCTGGCAGCAAGCGATGTTGGAATTGTATCCTGATGATATTGTGGATAGCCTGGAAGCTGGCAAATGAGCAAAAATAATGCACAAAGGTTAGGAATTGCATCGATAAGAAAAAATGGAAGAAATCGATTCCTGATTCCTATCCTTGTCACATTGTTATTTATCCTATTTTTTAGCTTAAATAAGCAGGTAAGCGCTGAACTCTTACCTGCAACACCCACCCCCTTAATCCAATCCATTAATTACATACCTTCCCCTAACTTTGGCGAAGAGACAGTGATGCCAATCTCTGATTGGGGTTCACCAACTTATGATGTCCCATTGGCATTGACCGGGCATGACCATTTTTATTTCAGCCGTCCCCTTTCCCTTGGGGAGAATCATAAATTGAATGTTGATTACCGCTATGGTTATTACTATCCTGAAGAAGATGTGGTTCATACAGGAATAGATATATCAGGTGCACTTGGTGACTCCGTCCTTGCCGCGGCGGGTGGCAAGGTGATCTTCGCGGGCAATGGGCTACTGAATGGGGCAAATGATTCCGAAGATCCATACGGATTAGCAGTGATGATCCGGCACTCATTTAGTTATGAAGGATATACCATATATTCGGTCTATGCCCATCTTGCCAAAGTGACAGTCGCCAAAGGGGATTGGGTTGAATCCGGAAACCAGGTAGGTGTTATCGGAATGACCGGTAATACTTCGGGACCTCACCTGCATTTCGAAATCCGGGTAGAAAACGCTGCGGGGGATAAAGTTCAAAATCCCGAATTATGGTTGGCACCATTGATCGGACATGGCGTGCTGGCTGGCCGGGTAGAGACAACTTATGGCATGTTGATGACTACCAAAACACTCGGTTTGAAATCACTTGAAACAGGAAAGACCTGGAAGATCATCACCTATGCGCCAAAAACCAAGCAACTGGATGATTATTACCAGGAAAACTTCACTGTTGGAGATTTGCCAGTTGGCTGGTACGAAATCTCCACTACTTATAATTGGGGGGTATACAAAGAAACCTTGTATATTGCTCCCGGTGCCATCAATTACATTCATTTTCACGGGTCTGATGGTTTTTCCACTACATTACCGGATAACAAAAACCAGCTATTATTTTTGGTTTCTTCAAAATAAGAACAATTTCATCTATCACTTGACAATCCTTCCATCCCGTTTGACAATAGGGAGCAGTAATTTATTTACGGAGGATTATATGTTTCAAAAGAAAGTTACAGTAAGTTTGATTTCAGCGATATTGATCATTAGCATTCTTGCAGGTTGCGGAAAAAACACCCCAACCGTTGAACCAAGTGTAAGAATAACTGAAATTGCATCCACGGTGCAGGCAGAATTAACTAGCATTGCTTTACTCACCCCCTCAGCCACCGCTACCTTACCGCCCACTGCCACGAGCACACAAGCCCCTGCCACCTCAACTATGGCAGTAACCCCAACAGCAGTCACCCCCACCTTGAGGTACTTCGCCACCGGAGTTGCCGGTGATAATGCAAAATGGTTAGCAGATGTAACAATTCCTGATTATGCTTTGGTGATCCCATCATCAAATTTTACAAAAACCTGGAGTATCCAAAATACGGGTACAACCACTTGGACCAATGACTACAAGCTAATCTACCTGGAAGGTATTCAGGGATCAAATAACACCGTCTCGGTGAACTTAACCAAAAGTGTTGCACCGGGTGAAACTGTTGAAGTGAGTGTCAATTTCACGGCACCCGCTGCCAATGGCGTTTATTCCAGTTTTTGGAAAATGTATACCGCGACTGGATATATTTTTGGTGAAGTGTTGATCATGTATATTACCGTCGGCACTGAAACTTTAACACCAACTGTCACTTCTGCCACTGCTACACCTTAAACAGGTTTGTCGATTTCGCTCAAGGATTGAATGGGAAATCCCCTGGAATCACATCAAGGGTTAGAACAAAAAATAAAAGCCGAGGCTTTCCGCCTTGGCTTTTCCTTATGCGGGATTACCACCCCAGATATTATGGGGGAATTTCCCCGGTATGAAAGCTGGTTGGTAAAAGGATTAAACGCGGGGATGAGCTATTTATCAATGCAATATCATCGCTCATCCCGTAAAGACCCACATTCAATGATGTCTAATGTGCGCTCGATCATTTCACTGGCATATCCTTATCCCTTGCATTCATCTGGTGATTTATCAACCACAGAGAAATGTTTTGTTGCTGGTTATGCCACTGGCAGAGATTATCACTTGGAATTACCTGAAAAATTATCATTCCTAGTAAAGTATATTGAAGCCCTATACCAGCAAACTGTCGACCATCGAATATTCACAGATAGCTCTCCAATCCTTGAGCGCGAATTGGCCAGCCGTGCCGGCTTGGGGTGGATTGGCAAAAATTCCTTATTGATCAACCCTGTAATTGGCTCATCATTTTTATTGGCCGAGCTATTCATTGACCTGGAACTTGCTCCTGATGTTCCATTTTCAGATGACAAATGCGGAACTTGTCAGCGCTGCCTCACTGCCTGCCCCACAAAGTGTATCAATCCTGATCGAACCATCGATTCAAACCGCTGCCTGAGTTACAACACCATAGAAAACAAACTGCAAATTTCTACTGATATCGCGGATAAGCTTGCCCCGTGGGTATTTGGGTGCGATATTTGTCAAATGGTTTGCCCCTGGAATAAAAATCGTGTTACTACTGAAAAACCACTTTCGTATACCTCAAATCAATTGATTGAATTTCTGAAAATGGATGCAGAAAGTTTTTCAAGATATTTTCATCAATCCGCGGTTCAGCGCGCTAAATTTGAAGGATTTATACGAAATATCTTGATTAACCTGATTGATGTCGACCGTTCAACAAGCCTTCCCGCTATCAAAGCATATATCGAAAATTCCACCAATTCGGAATTGGTCGCGCTTGGTGTTAGAGCAATAGAGATTATTCAAAAAAAACCTCCACTTTGATGTGGAGGTTTTTGCTTTTTATGGTGTGACTGTTGGCGTGGGAGTTGCCGTTGGCAATGAGCCAACTAGTGTGCTTGTGGCTTGTCTCGTCACGGTGGGGGTAACAAGGTTAACGCGTACCTTCAACACCTGCCCCGGGTAGATCAAATTAAGATCCGTAATACCATTTTTGTCAATAATGTCATCTACTGTACTGTTGAAATATGATGCGATAAGCGCCAGTGAGTCGCCGACCTGAATCGTGTATTCGATAACTGTTCCGCGTGGAAGATCGCTAGGTACCGGTGTGGGCGTTGGCAGTTTTTGACCAGGTGCGGGAATGATAATCTTTTGACCAGGGATGATTGGGCAAGTGCCATTTGGAAAATTATTAATTGTCAACAGCACAGCAATATCAACATTGAATTGCTCCGCCAGTGAAAAGCAATTATCATCCGCTTTGACTTCGTATATTTGAGGTCCTGATGCAGTAGCAGTCAATGTTGGTGTAGAGGTTTCAGTTGGAATTGGGGTATTGGATGCGGTAGGTGTAGGAACAGTCGCAGTTGGAGTGAACGTTGATGTTGCAGTGGGGGTCTTAGTAGAGAACAAGCCACTGAAAGGTTTTTTAGAACCGGAAACAACTGCGATGATGATAAAAATACCAATCAGCGCCAGAACACCTGCAAGAATACCCAATACAAAAGGCATCTGTTTTCTGCGTTTTTCAAATTTTTCAATAACTGATTGAGGAGTGTCAGAGTTATTCATGTTGGATCCTATTTTATGTTTTACAACCTTCATCTATTAAGGATTTTTTGTGCTAGTTCTTAGCCACTTAAAAACATCATACCATAAAAGAACTTCGGAATTTTAGTCGATTAATTTGCCTATTAACCTGCATGTTATAATCATAGTTACTTTTTGAACGATTTGTTGATTCGCGGAGGCAAAATAAATGGAAATTAACATTAGTCAATTCAAGCATTGCGATGTCGTTAAGCTCACTGGTCGCCTCGATAGTTTTACTTCTCCAAAATTAGCCGAGGAACTGACAAAGATCAATGAACAGAACCGCTTCAAAATCATCCTCGATTTGACCGCCCTCGATTTTATTTCCAGTGCTGGATTACGCGTCTTGATTGCCAACCTTAAAAACTGTAAACGGTATAACCGCGGCGAATTAGTTGTTGCCGGTTTAAGCCCTGAAATTCAATCTGTATTTGAACTGGCAGGCTTTCATAGAATTTTCAATATTTTTCCGGATGTTCTTTCTGCTGTGGGGTCCTTCTAAGATTTTCCCATGCCCACTCGAACATTTCCCGGGGTCTATACGAGTTTGGTTGAAATCGCGAAATTCGTCAGGTTTTGCGTTAAAGATTCTTCCCTCTCTTCTGCTGACCTATTTTCACTTGAAACAGCGGTTGATGAGGCAGTATCAAATATCATTGAACATGCTTACCGTGGCGAAGGGAAAGGAAACATTCGCTGTCAGATTAAAATATGTACCTCTAGGGTTCAAGTAATCCTTGAAGACCAGGGTATGCCATTTGATCCCTTAGATGTTCCCTCTCCAAGACTGCATGGAAAATTAAAAAATCGTCCCAATCACGGCTTGGGGTACTATATGATGTGTCAGCTGGTTGATGATGTCAACTTTGATTTTAATGAGAAGCGGAACCGCTTGACACTGGTAAAAAACCTAAAATAATGTGAATAAACGAAAGAACTCTCCCTGGCAGGTTTATTTAAACTTTGGAGAAGAGCTTCTCCGGCTTCCCAACACGCTTAGTTTGGCTCAAAAACTCGAAGCTACTGTCAATAAGAAACTTAACTGTTCATCCAAACTGTGGCTGTGTGAACCATATTATCCATTACCGGGTGAACCCGCAATAGACACCTTACCTTCTTCCAAATCTCCTCAGTTAGTACAAACCACTTTTCAACAGAAAATTACCAGTTCCAACCCGCCCGCTACATCCGAAAATAAGGATTCAGTTTTTGAGATTGCAATACCTTTAACCACTCGTGATGATACTCTCGGCATATTCTACATATCCCGACATCCTTCTCACCCTTTTACTTCACTTGAAATCGAATACCTCGAGGGACTGGCTTCTTTTACTGTTGTCTCGATGCAAATAAACAGGCAGATAACACTCAAGAATTGGCGCTACGACCAGTTAGCCCTTGTACGATCGGTTAGCTCTCAAATTGCTAATCAGCTGGATTTGGATGAATTGTGCAAAAAAGTGACAAACTTGATCCAGTGTACCTTTAACTATTACTACGTGGGTATTTACACACTCTCACAAAATACCCTTCAGTTTCGCGCCAGTTCTCTGGAATGTGTCCCCACGGACAGTCCGATTTATACCGTAATATACGGTGAGGGTTTGGTCGGAAGAGTGGCCGAAACCGGAAAAGAAATGATTTGCAAGGATGTAACTAAAGACCCAGACTTTAAGTATATTGATACGCTGCCAGAAACAGCCTCAGAAACCGTTTTACCGCTCATCGTCGAGAATCGTATCCTGGGTGTATTGGATATTCAGAGTCAGGTAAAAGGTGCGTTCCACGAAAATGATATGCTCGTCCTTCGTTCCCTTTCCGATAACATAGCATTGGCTGTTGAAGGAGCCAGGCTTTACAACAACATGATTAAGCGAGCAGATCAATTGTCTGCTCTGGCTGATATTAATTTTTCACTCTCTCAAATTCTGGATCTTGACCAACTGCTTATAGAGGTCGTAAAAATAATTCACGAACGTTTTGATATCCCGTTTGTTAATTTATTCACGGTTCACCCAGGGCGCAAAAAAATAATTTATCAGGCTGGAAGCGGCAAGAGATCCTTGAAAATTAAAACTAATGCTTTCGCTTACGATCTGAATGCCACCAAAGGAATAATCCCACAGGTTGCCCGCAGTGGTCAACCAATTTTGACAAATGATATCGCCAGCGAGCCTTTGTACAAACCCAGCCGCATGGCGCCTAACGAAACAAAAGCTGAATTAACTATCCCCATAAGATTTGGCGATGATGTCCTTGGCGTACTTGATCTGCAATCGGATCATACGAATGCTTTTAGCGGTGACGACCTGGATCTTTTTGAAGGTCTTGCTTCTGGAGTAGCTGTTTCCATCCGCAATGCCAATATCTTCCGAACAGAACGGTGGCGAAGGCAAGTAGCCGATAGTTTCAGAGACGTGGCAGGTCTCCTTTCTGCTGAAATGGCATTAGACGACATGCTGGATAATATCTTGGTAGAGCTTGAAAAAATCCTGCCTTGCGATTCTTCAGCCATCTGGCTAGTAAATAATACTGCGGGATCAAGTCAGGATGAACGCCGATTACAACTCGCAGCGGTACGCGGTGTTCCCCGGGCCTCTATCATCAATAAAGTTGATGAATCAAATGCGGTAAGAAGTTTTCTAGAATTTGCAATTGAGAAAAATGATCCGGTAATTCGAAAACCATCAGATCCTTATGGACCTCTAGGGGCAGCCTGTCAGTTTAAACCAAATTATTCATCTATTGCAGTACCGTTACATTCCGCCAGCGAAGTGATAGGAGTTTTAACTTTAGCCCATAAATCTGAGGGGAAGTATGGCTCCGAGGCTTCAATAATCTCGACCACATTTGCCAGTTACGCCGCTATTGCGATTGAAAATGCCCGCCTTTTCACCGCTGCCCAGGAAGATGCCTGGTCGTCAACCGTTCTACTTCAAGTCGCTGAAGCTATGCAAACCATTTCAACCGATTCAGAATTACTCGCAACAATTGTCCGGTTGACACCCCTGCTTGTGGGAATCAGCCAATGCGCAGTTTATCTCTTCAACTCGAATACTATTTCATACGAAATGCGCAAATGGTACGGGTTTACACCGGGTGAAAAAGAAATATGCCTAAAGGACGATGACTCAGTCGGACTGCTCCGTGTTCAAGCTACTATGGAACCGATCCTCATCAATGATCTTGAAATGGAACTAGGAATATCTTCATTCAAAGTGATCAAGCCCAAAGGGACAGCCGTTTTGCTTCCCTTACGTTCTCATAATGATTTGATGGGCGTATTCCTTGTCATTCATAATTCTATCGATGAACTTGGTCTTGGAAATAAATTCACCAACCAGACCCTTGCCATTCTTTCCGGAATTGCGCAGCAAACCTCGGTTACGCTTGAAAACATCCGTCTGGTTGAAAATCGACAGGAAGAAGCCTATATTACAGAAGTATTGCTGCAAGTTGCTCAGGCTGTTGTCAGCCAGAATAACCTCAATGATATTCTCAATACGATCATCCATTTGCTTTCTATATTGGTTGGGTTAGATGCGGGTCTAATTTTCCTCTGGAATAAAGAATCCAGATGTTTTGTCCTTTCTTCTGCCACATCCCAGGTCCAGCCAGATATCGATCAGAAGGTGGGAACGATTTATAAAGAAGGGGAGATCAGGTTGCTCGACCTCGTCCTTGAAACTGATGAATTGGTCGCTTGCGTTTTACCAGATAAATCTACGGAAATAGGTAATTGGGAAGTAGAAAACTGCTTGAATTCAGAAGACCTTAGCCACTCAACCTCCCAGAATTGGGTTGTTGGCATCCCATTATCGATCAAAGGGGTGTTTTATGGCGTCCTGGTTGCTCAAGAGGCAAATGTAAAACCGGCTTTCCATAATAAGAGAATGGAGCTGATCAAAGGGATCGCTCAACAAACTACGCTTGCAGTTCAAAATGAATGGCTTACTAAAGAGATGGTCGGGCGAGAGCGCATGGAGCGTGAGTTCCAGTTGGCACGGGACATTCAAAAAACATTCTTACCAGAATCGATGCCAATTGTGACGGGATGGGACTTCGACTTGCGCTGGCAAACCGCTCGCGAGGTTGGCGGTGATTTTTATGATCTATTTAAAACAAAAGACAACAGATTAGCCATAATCATTGCTGATGTCTCAGATAAAGGTATGCCCGCTGCGCTCTATATGACAGTTACGCGCACTTTGATCAGAGCCACAGCACAAGATTCGCAATCACCTGCAGCGATTCTTGAACGAGTAAATTCGCTCCTCGAAATGGAGTCTCAGAATGGTATGTTCGTGACAGCTTTTATGGCTGTTCTGGACCCTCAAACAGGCATCCTGACGTATGCAAATGCGGGGCATAACCTTCCAATTTGGCGACATCATTCACAAGAATGCTCCCGCCTTGAAATGGATGGCATCGCACTTGGCGTTACAGGTGACGCGGTATACGTTGACAAACAAATCCAAATTGAAAAAGATGACTTCTTGCTCTTTTATACCGATGGCGTAACAGAAGCAATGTCGGATACCGAAAAACTCTTTACTGAACCAAGACTTTTTAATTTACTGGAAAATAGTGATTTTATAACGTCCGACGAGTTACTCAACACCATCGAAAAGGCAATACACGAGTTTCGTAACGGCGAAGCACCCTCTGATGACCTCACAATGATCAGCATTCACCGCACACTTTAATTGTCTACAAATGGGGATTTATTTCCCGGAAATTAATGCCAACCAAATTTGCCAATTTGGCACCGGTGTTGAGGCAGGTGTTTCCGCAATAAAGGCTTGGGGGGTTGTGCCGGCTGGAGAAATGGGGACGATTAGTTTTTCACCCGGCCGCGCCATGTGCCCTTCGTTATAGGCCCACTGTTCAATTGCACCTTCAGAAGAAGCATATGCTAATTGGGTTTTAAGCACGCCTAGCGTTGATTGAAGCTGACTTTCAATAGTAGCCGCTTTGTTTTCCTGTTCGCTCAACCGGGATAATTCATTTAACCGGCTATTAAGATCCATGACCAAGAAAAAGAGAATCACCGCTCCGACGATAATTACAACCTTTTTAGGGTCTAATGGAATTTTGGGAAGTTTGAATTTCTTTTCCATATCCATATATTACCTTATTCCATATCGCTAGGCAAGCAAAAACCTGCAGGGAACCCCGCAGGTTTATTGTGCCGAAGGAGGGATTTGAACCCTCACAAGCGTAAGCTCACTACGCCCTGAACGTAGCGCGTCTGCCAATTCCGCCACTTCGGCTAAAGTACGGATGTATTCTATCAAAAAGTGACGGATTGTCAACCAGCAGGCGTCATCATACCTGGAATGAGCAATTAAATAAACATAAGATAAAATGAAGCAGGTGGTTTAATTCTTGCATAGGTATTGGAAAGATGTACCAAATGACGAAGGAGAATTATGGATATTCCAGTTTATCCAGACATAAGTACTCCTGAACCTGATGAAAATTCAAGTGAAGGCGTTCAAGATAATTCCTTGCAACAGCCAGAATCCATTCAGGCAGAAAACCCTCAAGAAATCCTGCATCTTGAGCACGAACTTCACATGACCCTTGAGGAAATTGCCCGTCTTCAAAATGCCCTGGCTGAAGCCAACATGAAGTTAATGTCAGCAACAACCTCCGGTACCGCTGCCGGTCAGAACCCGTCTGCCGAATCACTTTTACAACCTCTAGTTAAGGAACTACGGCAGCCATTGGTTACCATCAAAGGATACCTTGACTTGCTACTAAACGAATCCGTCGGTCCTTTGGGAGCATTCCAACGTCGGTTTGTTGAAAGAATCCAAAAATCAGTCGACCATTTGGAAGAGTCTTTCGATAATTTTGCGCGAAGCAACATGGAAGAAAAAAATGAGCCCGGGTTGTTCTCTCAATCCTTCTCTGTTAGAAAATCGATTGAATCTGCACTTGATATTTATTTTCCAACAGTTAAAGCCAAAGAGATCGTACTCAAGATCAATATTCCCTATGAGGATACACGTTTATTCAACGATAAAGAGAATTTTGAAAATATTCTGAATATTCTGCTCACAAACGCCACCACGGTAATAAATAATAATGGCAGCTTGTCGATAACCACTGAGGAATTTCTCACGCTTTCACCACAAGAAGTATTAATTACGGTTGAAAGTTCTGATCACATTGTTGCCCTGGCTGAACTCATTCCAGTCTTGCCGGAGATGTATAAAAATCAACGCCTCACCTTACCAGGCTTTGGACTTCCCCTAGAAGATATCGTACGTGCAATTAATCTGGCGCAAAGAATGGATGGAAAAATAGAATTCTTTTCAAATTCTTGCGGCGCAGTTGTAGCCAAACTTCGCCTGCCACTTATTCAAGGCGAAACGCTCTGAGCAATCGATACCTGATATGAATTTTAAAAAAGTCACCCGGTGGAAAACGCTACTTTTGATAATGCTGGTTACTCTCTTCCTCAATGGTTGCGTATTTTCTTTGGGGAGTACCGCAAAGCCAACCCCCATCCCGATTGCTGATTTGTTAATTAACGCCAACAACACGTACCCGCCCACGCCAACACCTTTTCAGCCAATTCCATCTACCCCCACTACAGCGGTTCTCCCTCCTGTAGATACAATTGAACCAACTGATGATTCCACCCTTGACCCGGTCGCAACACCCAATTCGAAGTTGTTCAAGCCTGATGGACAGATCAATATCCTTTTGCTTGGTTCTGACTGGCGCACTTCTGGTAGCGGATTCCGTACCGATGTCATTTTGTTGTTGTCGTTAAATTCAAAAACTGGTTCAGCCATCCTTATTTCTTTTCCCCGAGATCTGTATGTAAATATCCCTGGAATCGGAATGCAAAGAATTAACGCCGCCCAGGAATACGGTGGATTTGCCCTCACCAAAGCAACTTTCATGGACAACTTCGGTATTGATTTGGATTATTACATGTTAACCAGCTTTATTGGTTTTACGAATATTGTCGATTCTTTGGGCGGAATCACAGTTTTTGCTTCACGTTCTCTGAATGACCTTTGCGCCTTACCTCAGGCGGTTGATGATTATTGTTACGTCCCTTATGGGAGCAATTACATGGATGGTCAAACCGCATTATGGTATGTCAGGTCGCGCCATTCAACCAGTGATTTCGACCGAACCCGCCGTGCCCAAGAAGTGATAGTTGCTATTTTTCAGAAATCAATGGGGTTGAATGCGCTTTCTCGTGGAGCAGAGCTTTATGGTCTATTTCAAGACAGTGTTGACACCGACATCACCGTGGGAACTGTGCTCGAACTCCTCCCATTAGGAAGCAGGCTTTATACTGACCCTTCTTTGATTCAACGATTCGCCGTCAGTTCCGACCTGGTTTACAACTATGTGGTCCCCTCTTCCGGGGCTATGGTGCTAATTCCTGACGATGCGCTTGTCAATCAGCTACTTAAGCAAGCGTTGGAACAATGACTTTCCCTGTTGACAATGAGTAAATAATTTTGTACACTGATTTTGTAATAATCTATGCGAAACATTATTAAGGGAGTGATCGATGATGAATTTACCTGAAAGCCATATCACAGCAGAAACGTTGCTGGTGCCTGCAATCAAATCCTGGGAACTGTATCTCTATGACCAGGGCAAATCTCTGCATACAGTCAAAGCCTTCATTGGCGATTTAAATCTGTTTGCAAGTTATTTTGCCAACGATACCAGCATTGGCAACATTACGATGAAAGAAATAAACTTCTTCCTTGAATGGCTCCAAAAGGAACGTGGTGTTCCTTGCAGTCCCAAAAGTCTTTCCCGGCGAATCACATCCATCAAATCTTTTTTCCGCTGGCTCACGCAAACCGGGCGTTTAACAATTGACCCTGCCGAAAAAGTTCTACAACAATCAGTTATCAGCCCATTACCCGAAGTACTCACCCCCGAGGAAGAACTTAAAGTCATTCAGGCAGCTGGAGTTTACAGAACTGACAAAAAAGATCCCAGACCTTACGCGCTTTTAAGTCTTTTACTCACAACCGGGATTAAAAAGGGAGAGTGCCTTAATCTCAATTTGAATCATATTGATTTGCTCGACCCAAAATCTCCGAATTTATTTATCCGTTATTCAAATAGTGGCAGCCGCTTCAAAGAACGCAAGATAGCACTAACCAGCGATTGGGTTGATGTATATCAGGAATACCTGGCAAAATATTCACCGGTAGACCAGCTTTTCCCATGGTCACCCCGTCGCCTGGAATATTTGCTTGAGGATATTGGTCGTGATGCCGGGCTTGACAAACACTTGTCGTTTGATATGTGCCGCTGGACAAGCGCTCTAAACGATTGGCAATCTGAAATGGAACACGAAAATTTACGCCAAAAATTGGGAATTTCCAAGATACAATGGCGCGAGGTTAGTATGAAACTTCGCCAGTTGACCGAAGGAAAATAATTAACCAGTTTTCGTGAGTCTTAAAGTGATTTTGTTTTGAGTTTCATCAGTGATTTTATACTTGTCATTGATGGTAAATCCTGGAACCCAAACAATTTCATCCCCTGACCTCACCAACGGCCAATGTGCCCTTCCTCTGGCGGGCAATCCTGCGTTCGTCCAGTAATCCCCCAATTTCATCGACTTCCCCCCTAATCCAAAAGGAGTGAATCGATCACCAGGGATAAAATTGCTCACGGTCAATTCACTTATATTGATAGTATCTAGACGAGCCTGCCAGGGATTGTCTTCAGCACCTGACATAGCATCCGTGATTTCCATCTGCCAATGAGAATTCAAATGAATTGGTGTATGTTGAGCAAGCGATAATTTCGCCGAGGATTGTAGTTGGGGCCATAAATCATCCAGACTCCCCTGTGCATTAACCAGCAGGATTGAATCCTTCAAGTAATTGGAAACCTCCAATCCCGCTGCCAACGTCTTCTTTCCCCTTGCAGTAGGCTTTTGCGCAAATTGAACTGCAGATTCGATGACTTCAAAGGAAATGTTGGGGGTTTCCGGCTTCAACCTTCGCATTAAGGCATAGAATGCTCTTCGCCTAACAGCCTGATGAACAGCATTAAGTGCTGACCGATTGATAACATAATAACTTTCTCCCTGTGCTGTGACGATGCTCTCGAGGGTTTTCAGTGTTACTTGAGTTAGAAAATCATCTTCTTCTCTTATTACATCTGCCATGCACACCAGGCGTTTTTTAATTTTAGGGTTGTAGCGCTCCAGAAATGGTATGAGTTCCAACCGCAATCGATTGCGATAATAAGTCTTACTCTGATTCGTCTTATCGAAAGATGGGGAGAGTGCATTTGTCTCGCAGTAAGTCAACACCTCTTGCTTTTCCACACCTAATAGAGGTCGTGTCAGAGGGATTTTGTCGCTCCATTCATTTGGAAGTTGCCTGTACTCCATTCCCGTTAACCCTGTTGCCCCTGATCCGCGGATCAAATGCATCAAAATCGTTTCCACCTGATCATCCGAATTGTGAGCAACAACCACAGCTTGGGCGGCATGTTCGTGCGCAAGTGCAAAAAGAAACTTATAGCGTGCAATACGCCCTGCCTCTTCAATTGAATAATGATGTGTTATAGCTTCTTTCAAAACATTAATTCGCTTGAAATAGCAGGGGATTTGTAAATCCTCACATTGTTTTTTTACTTTTTCAGCTTCCGCTTCCGCTTCTTCCCTTAATCCATGATTAAGGTGACCAACTATGATAGGAATTCCCGTCTTTCGCATCAGATCCAGCAGGCAAAGGCTGTCCGGACCACCAGAAACCCCAATTACTACCGGCTTTGATAGGTCGAACAAGCATTTTTCTTCGAAGATTGTACTGAATTGATTCCATTCCATATTGCGATTATAGCATCGTAAAAATCGGATAAAATTTCCATTCTGCTACTTGCTCTGAAATTCAGATTATGCTAGACTAATTCTTAATAGAGAAAAGGGTGAAATATGCCAGAAAAAATCCTGATTATTGATGATGACACCGAAACCCTGCGATTGATTGGCATGATGTTGGAACGGCAGGGGTTCATAATTGCTTCCTTGAATAATGGACTTCAAGCTGTTGCCATCGCCCAGATTGAAAAACCTGACTTAATTGTTCTGGATGTAATGATGCCGGACATTGATGGCTACGAGGTTACCCGGCAAATCCGCAAAGAACCATCTCTGATGGATATTCCAATCCTAATGTTCACTGCAAAAAGCCAGGTGAACGATAAAGTAGTAGGATATGAAGCCGGAGTTGATGATTACCTCACTAAACCTGTGCATCCAGCCGAACTTGTGGCGCACATTCGTGCTTTATTATCCCGCGCTAGGGTAAGACCTGCCCCAAAACCAGAACCCAAAAAGAATTTCGTGTTTGGTATTGTCAGCGCGCGTGGTGGAATGGGAACATCCACTTTAACTATCAACCTTGCAGCAGTTCTCGCCAAGATTACCCGCGAAGGTGTTTCCGCGATTGAACTCAAACCCAGCCAGGGAACCTGGGCAACAGATTTGGGGCTGGCAAATGCGAATGGACTCGAATCTCTCTTAAAACATCAAGCAAATGAAATAACCACCTCAACCGTTGAACAAAATCTAACAAACACTAATTTTGGTGTCCAATTAATTTGTTCCAACAACAGTCACAAAAATGTGGATTTTTGTACGTTGAGCGATCAGTTGCTCGCGATAATTAAAGGGCTGAACACAATTTCTCCAATAACAATCCTCGATATTGGCACTCCATTGCTGCCCGGTTTCGATGAAATTTGCTCCTTATGCAATAAATTGGTCGTATTGGTGGAACCAAATCTGAATACAGTTACCCGCACCCAACATTTGTTGGATGATCTAAACTCCATCACCAGAGGTGCCGGCCGCACTCTGGATTTGGTTCTTTACAACCATACACCATCCAGCATGTTACTTTCGATATTTAAAGTCAGTGAAATATTGAATGACATCCCAATTAATGTCATGGTGCCTGCGGTGCCCGAGTTAACCATCCAGGCAGCAAACCGACATATCCCCCTGGCATTGATGCAACCGGATGGTTTATTTGCCAACCAAATTAACTTACTGGCAAAATCCATCCAAACTCAAATCGCTTAGGATTAATAACCTCGCTAGATTTAGCAAAAAGTCAACGTGCCCCACGCCGACCAAATTGTCGTTCCAATAAATCCACAGAGAGATGGATCATTGTCGGTCTGCCATGCGGGCAGGTTCTCGGTGCCTTACAAGCTTCCAGCTGCCGCAATAGCGCTTGTTGTTCTTCAATTGCAAGCACCTGTCCACCCTTCACTGCCATGCGCTTGCAAATCCGGGCGATGATCCGCTCATCTTCGAATCCTTTCAACGGCGCTTCATCTTCCTCAAAGTCCTCCACAATACTACGTATCGCAGTGATTGGGTCTTTCCCAATAAAAATTGCAGGAATCGCCGAGATACGGAAAGTGTTGCTCCCGAATTCTTCAATACTAAAACCGACACTGTTTAATATCACCAAATTATCTTTGATTAATCGGGCGGAGTTGGGATCAAGTGCAATCAATTGGGGTTCTAATAAGTTTTGCGCGTTAACTGGTAGGGTGCGATCAGTCATCTTCTCATATAGAATTCGTTCATGCGCTGCGTGTTGATCAATTAAATATAATCCATCAGGTCCTTCAGCGACAAGGTACACTGCACCAATCTGACCGATCAATCTCAAAAGAGGTATGATCTCATTTTTATGCTCATCAGTTTTCGCTGGTTGATCGTGATTCATCGAAACTGTTGGTTCAGTTCCGCTATTCCAATCCAATGCCGATTTACCCCAGGTTGGAGACTCCATTGAGGGTAACTCAATTGTGTTTTGCCAACCTGCGGGGGTCATTTGCGGCACCGGTGAATAAGCCAATAAAGCACGCCTCACCGCCCGCTGGATTACTGAAAAAAGGAGATCGGGTTGCCTAAACCTGACCTCGGCTTTTGCGGGATGTACATTCACGTCCACTTCTTCGGCATCAAGTGTGATGAACAGGAAGGTCACCGGAAAACGACCAACCATTAAGATACGATTGATAGGCTCGCAAGAGAGCAGTTGAAAGCGCAATATCCTGGATCCATCGTCCGTTGACGAAAAACGTTATCTCTTTCCGGTTTGATCGGGTCACCGAAATTGGACTGATAAACCCTGCAATTTGAATCCCTTCGCCATCAAAAACAACTTCCAACATCTGCCTGCTGAGATCAGCCCCATATAGCTTGGCAAGGATTTCACGTCTGTCACCATTCCCCGTTGTTTGGAGTATCGGCTTATCGTCCAGGGTCAACGCCATAGCCCTCTCGGGGTACGCCAACGCATATCGAACCACCATAGTCTCAATTAATTGCTTCTCGGTTTGATCTTTTTTGAGGAAATTCAATCGCGCCGGGGTGTTATAAAACAAATCATTCACCCTCACGACAGTGCCAACCGGAACACCAACCTCAATTGGATGACCAAATTTTCCGCCATCGACATTGATCTGTCCCCCCTGCTTTTGATCAACGCACCTGGAAGTCATCACCATCCGCGATACAGAACCAATGGAAGCAAGCGCTTCGCCCCTGAACCCCAGCGTATGGATATGAAATAAATCAGCTGCAGTTTGCAACTTGGAGGTTGAATGCCTGTCAACTGCAAGTTCCATCTGGTCAAAAGGGATACCCATGCCGTTATCAGATACCTCAACCATCGTCTTGCCGGCATTCTCAATTCGAATGCTGATCTTAGTCGCGTCAGCGTCTATGGCATTTTCCATTAATTCCTTCACCACCGAGGCAGGTCTTTCAACCACTTCTCCAGCAGCAATTTGAGAGGCAATTTCATCAGCAAGTTTATGAATAGTCATAGCCAAATTATAATGGATGTATTGTGGAGAAATCTTTACTACCCCTTTTCGGAGTATACTCTGACCCATGTATTTTAAAGTGATTTTCTTTGACCTGGATGAAACGCTCTACCCATCAGCCACCGGAATCTGGCAGGCGATTGGATTGCGTATGGACAAGTACATTGTGGATCGGCTCAAGCTGACGCCTACCGATGTTTCACTTCTGCGCGAAGATCTGTTTCAGCAATATGGCACGACCTTACGCGGTTTAAGGGAAGTATATGGGATCGACGAAGATGAATTTCTCGCCTACGTACATGATATCCCGATTGACCATTATTTACAAAAAGATTTTTTGTTATTCAAAATGCTCTCAGAACTTCCTCAACGAAAAGTAATTTTTACTAACTCAGATACAAATCACGCCAAAAGGGTTTTAACCACTCTGGGTATTCCCCAGTTTTTTACTCAAGTGATCGATATAAAAGCAATACACCCATATTGCAAACCAATGCCCGAAGCATTCAAAGTTGCATTAACTGTTGCTGGCATAACGGATTCTAGGGAATGTGTCATGATTGATGATTCAGACCGTAATTTACAAACCGCCCATGATCTTGGTTTTTACACCATTCGTGTTGGGAATACAGACCGCCTGGACCACGTTGATGCCGCAATACCCACCATTCACAGCCTACCTGACGTACTCGCGGCTGTAATGGATGATCAATAAGCCATGAACCCACTCTCACCTCTTGGTTGGATTCTTATTCTCTTGCTGGTTGGTTTATTCGTTGGAATTAACGTTGACCTGTTTTTTAGACAAAAGAAAAACAATCCGGATTCCTGGGTTTCCCGTATTCAGGAGGCCGGAAAAATAATACGTGATCCCTTCGGCAAGGAAGAAGAGAAACTAAGCCGGCTATCTCAAAAGGTCAAGGAATTACAAAAGTTACAAAACAAGGAAAATTTTAATGGAGACAAGAATGAATGACCATAAAACATTAAAAATCGTAATTGCAATAATTGTTGGGCTGGTTCTAATTTCTGGTGCTTTTTCAGGAGGATTGATAGTTGGCTGGCTTCTTCCTGCAAAATCGACGCTTGAAACCCCTATTTCTTCGATACCAACCACTCCCGCCACTGAAGCAACAGCTACTTCAACTGATCTTGAAAAGTTGTTTGTGCCTTTCTGGGAAGCCTGGAATTTGGTTCACGATCAATTTGTTGATCAACCTGTCGATGATATCAAAATGATGGAAGGCGCAATTAGTGGAATGATGGACTCCCTTGGCGACGAACATTCCAGTTATATGGATCCTCAAACTTATATAGAGGCAACTCGTCCTTTAGACGAATCTTATGAAGGAATTGGCGCATATGTGGATGTTTCTGGCGACTATCTAACCATTATTACTCCAATGCCTGGATCTCCGGCGGAAGCAGCAGGGCTTAAACCAGGCGACATGATCGTCAAGATAGACGGAAAAGATATGATCGGCATTGACCCTAGTGTCGCTTTGCAATCAGTACTTGGTCCCGCCGCAACGGCAGTTACATTAACCATTCAACGGGGCGAAGAAAATGAAATTCTTGAGTTTACGATTACCAGAGCCAAAATAGACCTTCCATCCGTTACCGGAAAAATGCTGGATGACAATATTGCCTATATTTCAATTAGCACTTTCGGAGAAAATACCACCACGCTTTTAAAGCAATACCTGAAAGAATTATTGGCGAATGATCCTGTGGGGTTGATCCTTGACCTTCGATACAATTCCGGTGGTTATCTTGACCACGGCAGTAGAGGTAATTTCGCAATTCATTCCCGATGGTATCGTAATGTACGAACAGGAAGGCGATGGAACCGAAACCAGTTATAAAGCCTTAAAAGGAGGGTTGGCAACGCAAATTCCCTTGGTCGTACTGGTTAATGAGGGCTCAGCATCTGCTTCAGAGATTACTGCCGGTGCTATCCAGGACTTTGACCGCGCACCTCTCGTTGGCGTTACTACTTATGGCAAGGGTTCAGTTCAAAACTGGATTCCGCTAAGCGACAACCAGGGAGCAGTTCGTATCACCATTGCCCGCTGGCTTACCCCCAATCACCGTCAGATCAATAAGGTTGGTCTCACCCCGGATTATGTCGTCCAAATCACAGATGAGGATATCGCTGCTGACATGGATCCCCAAATGGAAAAAGCCATTGAATTGATCCTGCAACCAAAGTAATTGATGTTATTATTGTTACGATTATTGAGTACAATTAGCAGTCATCGCTTAATTGACTAAACCAACAGCACGGGGTATAATCACCCCTCGCTGATATTAGAATTTGGGAGAGTGTCTTATGGACAACAATATTGATGCGGATACAAACCGCGCAATCGAACAAAAAATGCAATTTACCGGAAAAGTGGTGAAAGTAAGCCTTGCTGGCGCTGTGATTGATATTGGCATCGGCAAACCGGCGGTCCTTCACATTTCCCAAATTGTTGCAACTGATAGTGATGGGGTCAAACGCGTTGAAGACGTACTAAAAGAAAACGATGAAGTAAATGTATGGGTAAAACGAGTTTCCAAAAAAGATGGTGAAGAACGTATTGAATTAACAATGATCCAACCCCTGGCCCTAGAATGGCGTGAAATCAAGGTTGGGGAATCTGTTAAAGGCAAAGTTGTTCGTCTCGAAAAATTTGGTGCATTTGTCGAAATTGGTGCTGAACGTCCCGGTCTGGTTCACATTAGTGAAATGGCGCACGGGTATGTCAAGGTTCCTGGTGATGTGGTCAAAGAAGGCGATGAGATTGAAGCCCAGGTGCTTGAAGTCAACCGCCGCAAGAAGCAAATTAAATTAAGCATGAAAGCTCTCTTGCCTGAACCTGAAGAAACCGTAGTGGAAGAAAAACCCAAATCGGCACCAAGAACCGCACGCAAATCAGATGCCTTCCAAAGATGAGGGTAAACCTGCTCGAAAACCTCGCAAAACCGGTGGAAGCTCTAACGCAGCCATCATGCAAGAAGTAAATGCCAGTGATCAACCGCAACTAACTGCTATGGAAATGGCGCTTAATGAGGCAATGGAAAAAGCCAAAGGGAAAAAGCAAAAAAGTGAGCCCCGGAAAACAAAGCCTCGCGGTGCTGAACAGGAAGACATCCTCGAACGCACACTCAAAAGCAAAGCCCAAACTGAATAACTTCCTGAAACCATCCCTAAAAAAGGGATGGTTTTTCTTTATCTTCCAGATTCTGGTTCTGGAAATCCTGTAAAATTGAGTAGACCACATGGAGGACGTGATGCCCATTAAATATATCTTCTTTACCGGTGGAGTTGTCAGTTCAGTCGGCAAAGGGGTTACAGCAGCCGCTGTCGGACGCTTGCTCAAACAACGCGGTTTCAAAGTGGCTGTTCAAAAACTTGACCCCTATATCAATGTTGATCCTGGCACAATGAGCCCTTATCAACACGGTGAAGTATTTGTTCTGGATGATGGCGCTGAAACTGACCTGGATCTTGGGCATTACGAACGCTTCATTGACATCCGTTTGAACAAAGCATGCAACGTCACCACTGGTCAGGTCTACGCTGAGGTGATTAGCAAGGAAAGGCGCGGCGACTACCTGGGCGGTACCATCCAGGTGATTCCGCATATCACCAATGAAATCAAACGCCGCATTGCCATGGTTGGCAAAATTAACCGATGCTGAAATTGTGCTCGTTGAAGTCGGCGGCACCGTTGGTGACATTGAAAGCCTGCCATTCCTCGAAGCGCTTGCGCCAATTACGTAACGATCTCGGCACGAGAAAATACTCTTTATATTCACGTCACCTGGCTGCCCTATCATCGGTGCTACCGAGCGAACTTAAAACCAAACCAACCCAGCATTCGGTAAAAGAATTGCGTTCCATCGGTATTTCCCCTGATATGATCGTCGCCCGCAGTGATACACCAATCGAAAAAAGCCTGTGTGAAAAAATCGCCCAGTTTTGTGATGTTGAATCACGCGCAGTAATTCCCATGGTCACCGCACCAATCCTCTACGAAATTCCCTTGCTGCTCGAAAAGGCGAATGTCGGCGATTTTATCTTTGGAGCGATTAAGCCTGACTGCCAAAAAAGAACCTGATTGGAAACACTGGAAGAAACTGGTCGAACAGACCAAAAAAGAAAAACCTGTCATCACTATTGCCCTGGTTGGTAAATATGTAGAACTGCATGATGCATACATCAGTGTCCGCGAGGCATCTGAAGCACGCAGCGCTGGCATTGGGAATCGAAGTCCGTATCTAAATGGATTCATTCGGTTGATCTTGAGCAACCTGGTAGTGAGGAAATGCTTAAAGATGTACAAGGAATCCTCGTGCCGGGTGGTTTTGGAAGTCGTGGCATCGAGGGAAAAATCAATGCCATCCGATTTGCAAGACTGAACAATATCCCGTTTTTTGGTTTATGTTTGGGAATGCAGCTTCAGGTGGTGGAATTTGCACGCTCTGTCCTGAAAAATGAAAAGGCGAATTCTGCTGAATTTGACCGTTCCACCCCCTATCCGGTAATTGACCTGATGCTCGAACAAAAAGAGATTACCAACCTGGGGGGAACCATGCGTCTCGGGATTTACCCCTGCCAACTCTTGCCTGAATCTATAGCGCAAAAAGCTTATGGACTCACTGCGATTGAAGAGAGACATCGCCATCGCTTTGAGTTTAACAATGGGTTCCGCAATCTGCTGGAATCAAATGGTCTGGTTTGCTCTGGTATTTCTCCCGATGGTAAGTTGGTTGAAATCGTTGAATTAAGCGGTCATCCGTTTATGCTTGGCACCCAATTTCACCCTGAATTCCTGTCCCGTCCTACCAGACCGCACCCCCTGTTTGTTCAATTCCTGCGTGCGTCTTGCCAAACGGCTGGCACTGCTTTCCAAAAACCGCCGCTGGTATTTGAATCCTGAGTGAATAAGAACTGTATTATACTTGCCTTGTTTTGGCATTGTTTTCTATGATCATATAAAAAGGATGGTAATTATGGAAATTGTAAATATCGAAGCACTGGAAGTTCTGGATTCTCGTGGCAATCCCACTATTGAAGTTAGTGTTTTGCTGGAAGATGGTTCCTACGGAACAGCAATCGTTCCATCAGGGGCATCAACCGGTATTCATGAAGCTCTGGAAATGCGTGATGGTGATAAAACCCGCTACAATGGCAAGGGTGTTCTCAAGGCTGTTGAAAACGTTAATGGCGAGATCGCCGAGAACCTGCTTGGCATGGATGCATCTGATCAAAAAGATATTGATGAGTTTCTCATCGCTCTTGATGGCACAAAAAATAAATCCCGCCTTGGAGCGAACGCAATCCTTGGTGTCTCCCTGGCAGTCGCCAAAGCTGCAGCAGAATCTCATGGCTTACCCCTATACCGGTATATTGGAGGTGTTTATGCCCATGTACTGCCCGTCCCCATGATGAATATCCTCAATGGTGGCGCTCACACAGCCTGGCAATCCACCGATGCCCAGGAATTTATGGTAATGCCTTTCGGCGCGCCTAGTTTCGTTGAGGGGCTTCGTTGGGGTACCGAGATCTATCAAGCACTTAAAGGTGTTCTCAAAGCACGCGGGTACACCACCCTTGTTGGAGATGAAGGTGGTTATGCCCCTGCCCTAAAAGCCAACAGTGAAGCAGTAGAAGTCATCCTCGAAGCGATCGAAAAAGCCGGCTACAAAGCTGGTGAGCAGGTCGCCATTGCCCTTGACCCGGCTGCTTCTGAATTCTTCGATGAAGAAACCCGTACTTACAATCTGCGTAAAGAAGGCAAGAAACTAACCGGCGAACAAATGGTCGATTTCTGGAAGGATTGGGTGCGCCAATACCCGATTGTCTCCATCGAGGATGGTCTTGCCCAGGATGATTGGGAAAGTTGGACACTGTTAACCAAGGAAATCGGGGATAAGGTCCAGATTGTTGGAGATGACCTGTTAGTCACCAATACAGAGCGTGTTCGCAGAGCCATCAAAGAAAAAGCCTGCAACGCCCTGCTGGTCAAATTCAATCAAATCGGCAGCCTCACAGAAACGATTGATGCGGTTGAGACAAGCCAGCGAAATGGTTGGCGTGCGGTCACCTCTCACCGCTCCGGTGAAACTGAAGACTCTACAATTGCCGACTTGGTGGTTGCGCTCAATTGCGGACAGATCAAGACTGGTGCTCCTGCCCGCTCAGACCGCGTTGCCAAGTACAATCAGTTGATTCGCATTGAAGCCGAATTAGGAGACACTGCCCATTACGCTGGATGGTCAGCCCTAAAAGCTTACGAAAAGTAGAACATAACGATCAATAAAGATGGAGAGATTTCACAACAATCTCTCCATCTTTTTATTATTTCGCTACAGAACTCAGTAATTCCAGAATGGAATTAACCAATTCCTGTTGCTGTTCTTCTCTTGAGATTTCCGCCGGATTGTCACCTGCCTGCTCGCCATACCATCCAAATTGGGCATGATCCCCACCCTGGATTTCAAAAAATGTTGTTGTAGATGGGAGAAGTGCGCGGGATGCATTAATATCAGCCGGGGTTGCCAATCCATCCAGTGAACCGGACACTGAAGTTACCTTCCCGAAGTAATCTGTCAAATCATCACTCCCCGCTGGATAGGAGGCAACCAGCAATAACCCGTTCATTGCCTGTTGATTTTCGAACAAGTAATGGGCAGCCATTGACCCGCCAAGTGAATGCCCGCCAATCACCCAGTGATTGACGTTTGGATACTGGTGGATAATCGCTTCAGCCCGATTAGAACCAAATACAGCCAGGTTGAAAGGCATTTGAGGGATGATCACCAGGTAGCCCTTCTCTGCCAATGCTTCTCCCATCGGCGCGTAGGCACGATAATCCACCCGCCCGCCAGGGTAAAAAATTAATCCCGTCATCGCTTCTCCTGATACCGGGGTAAACACCAGCGTCTTTCCATTTCCGATGGTCATCACCTCGGCTGATTTCACCGAGTCAAAAGCCTGTGGCATCGGTTTGGCTGGGGTGTAAGCCCATATCGAAAAACCGATCATAATAACAGCAATAAACGCGATAAAACCAATCAGCACCCGTTTAAATATTTTCATAGCTCCTCTATAATGGACTTATTTTATCCTGTTTCCTTAAAATATCGTAAACTACTCAAAACCCATTTCATGTGGTAAAAATCTATTCAGGATAGATAAACAAGGAGTGCTCATGTCGCTTTACAACGAATTTGCAACGATCTATGCCAAGGGGAATTACCCAACATTGTCACAAGCTGTTGCTGAGATAATCCCGAAAGTTTTGGATGAATTCAAAATCCCAAAAAATGGGCAGATGCTTGATATTGCCTGCGGAGAAGGTAGTTTTGCGCTTTCAATGCAATCGCAAGGATGGCAGGTAACCGGCATCGATCAATCTGAAGAGATGCTGCGTCTTGCGCGTCATCGTGCCCATCAATCGCAATCCACCACTCATTTCATCCAACAAGACATGCGCTTCCTCGATTTTGATGCCAAGTTTGATGTAGCTACCTGCTGGTTCGACAGTCTCAACTACATGCTGACAAATGATGACCTGCAATCAACCTGCAATAATATCGCCCGCGCCCTTGTTCCGGGCGGTTGGTTTCTCTTTGATATGAATACCACTTATGGTCTCGCCGTCCAATGGCAACAATCAAAATGTTATGTCCAACAGGAAACGCCTGACCTGCTGGAACTTCACCGTACAAATTATGATTTTGAAAAGCGAACCGCCTGTATGAAGATTACCTGGTTCGTCCGTGAAGGTAATTTCTGGGAGAAATTTGAAGAGAAACACACAGAGCGTGCTTTCTCGATTGATGAAATCGAAAAGTGCTTGCATTACGCCGGTTTAAAGGTAATCGGAAAATTTGGCAGCCTTACTGACCTGACGCCGCTGACAGCCACCTCCAGCCGCGTCTGGTTTGTGACGCAAAAACCAGCTAATTAGCATTAATCAGGCGTTTAACTTCTGCCCAAACCTGGTCAAACATCTCTGTTGTTAATCGTCCGGTCTGTGTGTTTTGGCGGCTCGGATGGTATGAGGCAAGGATCCATGGCTCGCTTCCCGCTGAGGGGCAAAATACTCCATGACCAAATTTAGGTTTTCCCCGCGCTCGATTGGTGATTTCAAACGCAGCATCATAGGCAATTTTTCCAAAAGCAACGATTCCTTGTAGCCCACTTAATATCTGTTTCTCCCGTTCAAGGAATGGCCGGCAATTTGCAATCTCGACTGGCAAAGGTTTGTTATCAGGGGGAACGCAACGGCAAACTGCCGTGATCCATAATTCAGTAATTTGAAGCCCATCGTTTAGGGAGAGTGCGGTTGGCTGATTGGCAAATCCTGCGTTGAAAAGAGCATTAAAGAGGAAACGCCCTGAATCGTCACCCGTGAACATTCGCCCAGTCCGGTTTGAACCGTGAGCACCAGGAGCTAGTCCTAATAACATCACCCTTGCATTGTCATCCCCAAAACCCGGCACCGGTTTTGCCCAGTACTCTTGGTCGCGGAAAGCTTTCCGCTTCTCTATCCCCACTCGCTCCCGCCATTCCACCAAGCGCGGACATCGCCTGCAGGTGATCACTTCAGCGCTGGTTGATTGAAGCGCGTCCTGATTTTCTTTCATAAGATCAACATCGCATCACCAAAAGAGTAAAAACGGTAACCGCGTTCTACGGCTGCCTGGTAGGCTGATAAAACCTTTTCACGGGCTGCAAAAGCACTGACAAGCATGATCAAAGAAGATTGCGGTAAATGGAAGTTGGTGACCATGGCGTCAATTATCTTGAATTGAAAACCAGGCAAAATGAACAATCTGGTTGCTCCACTGATTGGCACAACGGTTCCCGGAATCTGGCTTGCCTGAGCAGCAGATTCCAGCGTGCGCACACTGGTGGTGCCAACCGCAATCACGCGTTTCCCCGCGGCTTTCGTTTCATTGATTAGTCTGGCTGCTTCATCTGTCACTTCACACCATTCGCTGTGAATAATATGTTCCTTGGGGTCATCTTCTTTTACCGGCATGAAAGTATCCAACCCCACATGCAAAGTCACCCGCGCAAAACGGATTCCCTGCAACTCCAGGCGCTGGATCAACTCAGGTGTAAAATGCAGCCCGGCAGTTGGAGCAGCGGCAGACCCTCTTTGTTTGGAATACACGGTCTGATAACGTTCCGGATTCTGTAAATGTGTGTGAATATAGGGTGGGAGCGGCATTTCTCCCAATCCATCCAGCTTATCATCTGCCGGTTCCAAAAAATGGACTATGCGCTGGCTTCCTTCCAGTTTTTCCGCGATTTCCACTCTGGGACCGTTCTCGATCGTCAGGGTAACCCCGGGGTTCAACCCCTTGCCTCCCACGAGCGCTTCCCACAGATCTTGCTCCAATCGCTTGAGGAGTAGCACTTCAACCCGCCCGCCAGTTACCTTGCGAGCAAACAATCGCGCCGGAATAACCCTCGTCTGATTGATGACCAACAAATCACCAGGATCAAGGTAATCCCCAAGTTTCTCAAAAGTGCTGTCCTCAGGGGACACTATCTCTCGATGCAGCACCATCAACCGCGAAGCGTGTCTGGGTTCCACCGGGGTCTGTGCAATACATTCAGGCGGCAGATAATAATTGAAATCAGATGTCTTCATTTAGGGAATAAGCCGCGGCTGGTTTTCTTTCGCGGTAAAGGGCAAGTTTAAGTGCTGGTAGGCCAGTTCGGTTGCCACCCTGCCTTGTGATGTGCGGTCAAGGAAGCCTAATTGCAATAGGTAGGGTTCTACCACATCCATGATCGTATCTGCTTCTTCGCTGATCGAAGCCGCGATGGTTGATAGCCCCACTGGTCCCCCGTTGTACTTGGAGATAACAGTGATCAGAACGCGGCGGTCAATTTCATCCAATCCTAAAGCGTCTACCGCCAGCAGATCCATTGCTTCATTGGCGGATTTTTTATCGATTAGCCCATCACCACGAACCTGGGCATAATCCCGCACACGCCGCAATAATCGCAATGCTACGCGTGGGGTGCCTCTGGCTCGCAACGCAATTTCATTAATCCCCGAATCCTCGGTTTCCACTTTCAATAAATTCGCGGCTCGTTTGACTATCGCTTGCATGGCTTTTTGATCGTAATAATCCAGGCGGTAAACCGCCCCAAAACGCGCCCGTAGCGGTGCAGTGATGAGCGCCATCCGTGTGGTTGCACCAATGACCGTGAAACGCGGTAATTTAAGACGTAAAGAACGCGCTGCCGGACCTTTTCCGATAACAATATCAAGCGCATAATCTTCCATCGCAGGATAAAGGATCTCTTCAACAGCTTTCCCTAAGCGGTGAATCTCATCAATAAACAGGATGTCCCCCGCCCTCAGGTTGGTGAGGATCGCTGCCAAGTCACCGGTGCGTTCAATTGCCGGACCCGAGGTGATTTTAATATTCACACCCATTTCATTCGCCAGCACGTGCGCCAGCGTTGTTTTCCCTAATCCTGGAGGACCGTAAAAAAGCACGTGGTCTAACGGCTCTTTGCGTTTTTTGGCTGCCAGGATGAGGATCTCCAGATTTTTCTTAACTTGGTCTTGTCCTATTAATTCAGCCAGGTTACCCGGGCGTAATGCCTGATCAATATGATCGTCCGGGCGTTCTGTGGGATGGCTAATTCGGTTTTCTTCCAGCGTCATGAAGTTGATTATACACTCTCTATTAATTTTTTCTTTGCGTTTTAGTATTGCCTACGCGCATAATTGCAGTAATTGCTAAAATGACGCTATAATAATAGAAAATTCCAGGAGCAGCTATGGAAAATGTATTCATCTCCAAACACCCCCTACTGGCACATAAGCTTTCAATATTGCGCGACGTAAAAACAGAGCCACAAAAATTCCGCGAACTCGTGCGTGAGATTGCCGGACTCCTTTGTTATGAAGTCACCTCCGATCTGCTTACTGACCCTGTAAAAACTCAAACTCCTCTGGCAGTCGCTCCAGGATTAGCACTCAGTGAACGGGTTGGGCTAATCCCCATTCTCCGCGCGGGTCTGGGTATGGTGGAAGGTTTTTGGGGATTGATGCCCAGCGCTGAAGTTTGGCACATTGGCATTTACCGCGACGAAAAAACTTTGCGCCCAGTTCAGTACTATAACAAACTGCCAACTGCCCCCACCGTTTCAGTCTGTCTTATCCTTGACCCCATGCTGGCAACCGGAGGTTCGGCAACTGCAACAATTGAAGTCTTGAAAAAATGGGGTGTCGAGAAAATTAAATTTGTCGGAATTATCGGTTCTCCCGAAGGCATCGCCGCCGTCCACAACGCCCACCCTGAAGTCCCTATCCATCTGGCTGCGGTGGATGAACGCCTGAATGAAGTAGGTTATATCCTCCCCGGTTTGGGTGACGCCGGTGACCGGCAATTTGGCACGGGTTAATTAACTGTCAGAATCGTTCCAGCTTTACCCGTCCGTGCAACAACAATTTATCATTTATAAAAAAATAAGACCCTGGTTCCCCAGGGTCTTATTTGCTATTTCTTTGCTGCTTCAACGATCTTGATAAACTCAGCGGGCTTGAGGCTTGCCCCCCCCACCAATGCACCGTCAATTTCTGGTTGACCAAAATATTCAGCCGCATTTGCTGCAGTCACCGAGCCGCCATAAAGGATGCGGATATTCTGAGTGACTGCACTGCCAAATAAGGCGGCCAGTGCTGCACGGATGTGATCATGCAAGACCGCATTTGCTCCGTCACTTGTTGCCGCCTTCCCTGTTCCAATTGCCCAAACCGGTTCATAGGCTACAACGATTGTGGAAGCAATAGAGACCTCGATATCTTTAAGACCGTTCAAAATCTGGCGGCGTACAACTTCGCCCGTTTTACCGGCTTCATATTCCGCCAATGTTTCACCAACGCAAACGATAGGGATGATGCCATTTGCCATCGCGGCTTTGAGTTTTTTGTTCACGGTTTCATCAGTTTCGCCAAAATAAGCCCGGCGTTCGGAATGTCCGATAATCACATATTTGCAAAATTCTCTCACCATTGCAGGCGCAATTTCGCCGGTAAATGCACCTGAAGCCTCCCAGTGCAAATCCTGCGCACCCAGCCCAACATCTGAATCCTCCAGTTGAGCAGAAAGGAACATCAACGCTGTGTATGGCGGGCAAAGAACTTTCTCTACCTCTGGTACAGAATTTAGTCCCTCAAGTAATTCTTCCACCAATACCGCTGCCTGTTCGACAGTCTTATTCATCTTCCAATTACCAGCCACAAATGGTTTTCGCATCATTCCTCTTTTCAGGCATAAATTTGGTTTTACCCTGCCTGTAACTTTTATTGTTTTCCGCAATTATATTACTTTTTGCCAGGTTTACCTTATTTTTTCCGGTTGACGTCCTCTATACTTGAGGTTATTATCAATTTCCAGGCTGGTCAGATGGTCGCGGAGCCTTTGGGCTTCGAGGAAAGTCCGCTCTCCACAGGGCAAACCGTCGGGTAATCCCCGGGGCGGGGAATCTTCGGAAAACCTGCCGGATCGGGCCACAGAGACATACCGCTCTCACGAGCAAGGGTGAAAAGGTGGTGTAAGAGACCACCGGCGCGGCCGTAATGCCGCGGCCAGGCAACCCCCGGTTGGAGCAAGGCCAAGCAGAGACCAAGTTCATCTTCGGATGGCGGGAAGCGGCTCGTTTTCTTATGAGTCTCGGGTAGGCTGCACGAGCTGAAGGGTGACCTTCAGCCTAGAGAGATGACCGTCACCTGTGAAACCGTGCTTCGGCATACCTTTCGCAGGCACAGAAAGCGGCTTATCGATCAGCCTGGATCTTTTTGACAATTACAACTTGCCATTGTCATTTCGTGAGGTAATTTACAATTCTTTTTTTATTATTCTTATTCGCATCTACAGACTCTCCCAATTGCCGGTTCTCTCACTGAGATTTAATTTTTCTGATTAATATTAGAATCAGGTTCGCAATTATTCTTAAACACTAAGAGGGATTTTATGATCAAACCAATCACTGACCGAATCATTGAAAACGTGCAACAGGTGATCATTGGCAAACGTGAAACGGTCGAATTGCTGCTTACCGCCATCCTGTGCGAAGGGCATGCACTGCTTGAGGATGTCCCCGGCACCGGCAAAACCACCCTGGCGCGCGCACTTTCTGCATCTCTTGGTTGCATCTTCCGCCGCATCCAGTTCACACCTGATCTTCTGCCATCTGATATCACTGGTTTGAATTGGTTCAATCAAAAAAAACAGGAGTTCGAGTTCCGCCCCGGACCTTTGATGAGCCAAATCCTGTTGGCCGATGAAATTAACCGTGCCACACCGCGCACGCAATCCGCACTTCTGGAATCAATGCAAGAGCGCCAGGTAACTATCGATGGTATTTCGCATCCCTTACCGCGTCCATTTCTCGTGCTTGCCACACAAAACCCGGTCGAACTTGAGGGAACTTTTCCCCTCCCGGAAGCGCAGGTGGATCGATTTCTGGTTCACATCCACATCGGCTACCCCAACCAGGAAGAAGAAAATGCCATGCTAGAGCGATTCCGGCTGGATGATCCAATGGAAAAACTCAAGCCGGTTGTCAGCCAGGAAGAATTACTTCAAATCCAACAGGAGCGAAAAACGATCCGAGTGGAGAGTTCAATCCGGGATTATATTGTGCGCATCAGTGAAGCCACCCGCGCCAACATAGATATTTCTCTCGGTGCCAGCCCACGCGCCTCACTTGCCTTGTACCAGGTCAGTCAGGCTTGGTCAGCATTACAGGGACGCGATTATGTACTCCCCGATGATGTTAAACGCATGGCGCCCCACGTCCTTAGCCACCGCCTCATTATTGCACCGCATGCTCAATTACGCGGACGTAACGTGCAAGAATTAATCGCTGATATTGTCGGATCGGTTGCAGTTCCAGTGGAATCATGATCCCTTTCCGAAGTTGGTTTTGGGCGCTCATCATGGCATTCATCATGGGTATTGCCTTGCGCATGCCCTGGCTGGTGGTCTTCGCGGTATGCATGACCATCATCCTGCTCTCAGCCCACCATTGGAGCGCACATTCCTTAGATAATGTAATTTATAGGCGGATTTTCAGGTTTAAGCGCGGTTTCCCGGGTGAACCTTTGAAGGTAGCAATTGAAGTTGAAAACGCCAAACTGCTGCCTATCAATTGGTTGAAAGTTGAAGATCGCTGGCCATACGATGTTGGACCGGTCAATCGTAGGGACTTGATGTTGACCCATGTGCCTGAATCTGGTAATCTCCTCAATCTCTTCAGTTTGCGTTGGTTCCAAAAAACGCGCCGCAACTTTGATATGGTCTTCAAACAGCGTGGTTTCTACAAGGTTGGTCCTACCATCCTTGAGTCGGGTGATCCCTTTGGAATGATGAAAAACACAATTGAACTTGACCATCCAGAATTTCTCACCGTTTTCCCTGACATTCTTCCAATCCACCCGTTGAAATTGCGCGCTGAAGACCCCCTGGGTGACCAGACTGCCCGCAAGCGGCTGTTCGAGGATCCAAATCAACCAATGGGGGTACGGGCATACCACCCTGAGGATGATTTTCGCCGCATCAACTGGCCAGCCACTGCCCGTACCGGTGAATTACAGGTAAAAGTGTACACACCTGTATCCGCGCGGGTGATGATGGTATGTCTGAACGTTTCTACAACTGCCCGTCCGTGGTTGGGAGCATACCCTAAAACTTTTGAGCAATTGCTTAAGGTTGCCGCTACCACAATCTATAACGCTATCGAAGAGTGTTACGCAGTCGGGCTGCTTTCCAATGGCAGCGTGGCACACTCCGATCAACCTTTTAAAGTTTCACCAAGCAAGTCAAAAGACCAATTAGGGACACTGTTACAAACCCTTGCAGCCGCCACCAATTATGTCACAGCTCCCTTTGAAAACTATTTATTGCGCTCTTTAAGTACTATTCCGATTGGTTCAGCATTGGTGATCATCACTGCATTGAATTCCCCGGTACTAAACGAAACACTGCTGAGGATGAAACGTTACCGCATGCACACCACGCTGATCTCACTTGACGCCACAGTGCCGGATGAAATCCCCGGCATACGCACAGTACATATGCCTTTTGAGGAGTAATGGAAGTTTCATCTGCAACTCCCACACCTAAGCTCGTTTTCTTCCAGGATCTCTGGTCAGAGATTTCTGGTGCTTCCCTTTATTTCAGTGAAATCATCTATGCTACTGTGCTTTTCTGTACGCTTTTTAACCATCCAGGCGCATCTTTATGGATAGGTACCTGGCTGGCGGTGCTGGGTTTTGGCACTTACATCATCGCACGTGTTGCAGGGTATTTGATCTCCAACCATCGGAATTTACTCGTAATAAATTCAATTTGGTTTTTATCTGCACTAATTCTCTTTTCAAGATTTGTGTTGAATGCCAATAGTGATTTACCCCTCTGGGAAATACTGGTCAACCCCTTTACCAACCTTAGCCAACAACCGGTGCTTCAAAGCCAGTTGTGGCAGCTCTTTTTTCTGGTTCTACTACTCAGAAGAGGGTTCACATTGGCGGGTTCTCTTACCAACAGTTGGCGGGCAGTACAATCATTCCAGTTGGGCATGCTTGTTTACTTTTTCTTTGGCTTCACCACCACCTGGGATAATTTCTTCCCGAATCTGGTGCCTTTCCTTCTCTATTTACTTTTTGCCATCACTTCCCTCACTACTTCGCGTTTGGCTTCGCTCAGCAACCAGACGGGGTACAAGTTTCCCGGTTTTCAAAAATCATGGTTTGCCTGGATTTCTGCACTCACTTTTGCACTGATTCTTTTGGGTAGCAGTCTAGGATGGTTAACCGGGGTCGCATTTGTTAACCTCACCGATTGGCTGCTGCGCATTGGTTATGGGGTGATTGTTTCTCTTCTCATACTCCTCTTCTCCCCGTTAATTGCATTACTTGGGCTTCTGCTACCCTGGTTGGATAAACTGATTGCTTCGCTCGTTGGAAAACAATTTGGTCTTGAACAGCTTCAATTGATCCAGTCGCTCAATAATCCTGAACCAGCGCGAGCTGCCCAGGTAAATATTGTGGTCAACCAGGTAGTTACCATCATCTTGATATTAGCACTTGTCATTACCATGATCTTAGTAATTATCAGTGTTCGCTGGCGAGCGGGGCAGAATCGTTCAACTCAAAGTGATGATCTTATCTCCAGAGCAGCTGAACGCAAATTGGGTCGCAGCCACGGTTTCCATCTGATAAACCTGCTCTCAGGATTGGACAAATCGCGCCGGTGGCTGGCTGCAGCTCGCATTCGCCGGGTCTATCAAAACCTTATGCAATATTGTGAAAAACTGGATAATCCCCGTTTGCCTGCATTCACCCCGCACGAGTTCCTGCCTCAGCTTGTCTCCCTCTTCCCGCAACACGTAGACCAGGTAACCATGCTCACTGATGTCTATCAACAAGTACGCTACGGCGAAATCCCGGAATCGCTGGACGAGTTGCAGCAAATAATCGCTGGCTGGAATATCATTAAAATCGAAGCAGACGTGCGTATAAGAGAACGCCGCAAGAGGCTAAGTAAGAATTAATATTAAATCTAGAAGAGTTTCAAAATTCCAGCACCGCTCAGCGCGAAGGCAAGCATTTTCAGGCATTTTCCAGGCCAGCTCCACGCCAGGAATTTCCACACAGGCATCTTTAGCGACCCTGCCACCATGCCGGCGATGTCAAAAAAAGGATTAGGAATCAACGATAAAACGAAAATGATGATCCCGCCATATTCCTTCATCCAGCGTGATATCCGATCATACCATTTACGGTTTTCAATAACCCCTTGCCCGCTGAAACCCGCGATATAACCTGACAATTCTCCTAAAGTCGCTCCGGTACCGGCTGCTAGCGCCACCAACTGTGGATTGAAAACTGCCCCCATTGCCGATGTGAACAAAACCCCCGGCACTGGCAGAATCAGGGTCGCATTAGAAAGTAATGAAATGAGAAAAATGCCGGGGTAACCCAGTGATTCCAATTTCTGTATTTTATCCCGGTGTAAAACAAGGAGACCAGTGAGCGCAATAACCACCAAAAGTGCCAGTATCCGAACAACGGTCAGCTTCCACCCGGTTAGTTTTTTCAATCCTTTTGCTCTTCGTGAAGTAACGATTCTATCCTTGCAATGACCATATCCATGGCCACCTTATTCAACCCGCCTTCAGGGATTATTATGTCGGCGTAACGCTTACTTGGTTCAACAAAATCCAGATGCATCGGACGCACAGTTTTCATGTATTGGATGATGACGTTTTCAGTGGTTCTTCCACGCTCGCTTATGTCACGCTGCAGACGCCTGATAAAACGAATATCCGAATCGGTATCGACAAATATCTTTACATCGAATAGTGGACGCAAAAAGGCGTCAGCATAGATGAGGATGCCCTCCACCAGGATTACCTGTCTTGCCTCAACATGGATCGTTTGCGCGGTACGGCTGTGCGTGGTGAAGTCATAAACCGGCATCTCAATCGAATTCCACTCTTTTAGCGCCAGAATATGGTCGCGCATTAATGTGGATTCAAGCGAATCCGGGTGGTCAAAGTTAACTTCAGCGCGTTGATTTGGGGGAAGGTTGGTGAGTTCTCGGTAGTAGGCATCATGCGCGAGGTAAGCGATACGCTGCCTCCCTACCCGCTTGAGCACCATTTCAGCCACAGTAGTTTTACCGCTACCACTGCCACCCGCCACACCAATAACTAGGGGAGTTGGTTTATTTGCCATTCGTCAATTATACATGAGGTGCCCTGGAGATTATGGAAACAAATTCATTAAACTATCAAATGATGCGGTCATTAAAATGAGGAGTCGCGCGTGCTGGCTGATTTCCCAGTAAACCCTTGACCCGTCATTCTTTTATTAAAAAAATAGAGCCACCGAAGGGAGTCGCGCGTGCTGGCTGGTCTCCCAGTAAACCCTTGTCCCGTCATTCTTTAATTAAATAAAAAGAGCCACCGAAGGGAGTCGCCTGTGCTGGCTGATTTCCCAGTAAACCCTTGACCCATCATTCTTTAATTAAACAAATAGAGCCACCGAAGGGAGTCGCCTGTGCTGGCTGATTTCCCAGTAAACCCTTGACCCATCATTCTTTAATTAAACAAATAGAGCCACCGAAGGGAGTCGAACCCTTGACCCGTCGCTTACGAAGCGACTGCTCTACCAACTGAGCTACGGTGGCTTATAATTAGCGAGGCAAATTATAACAGTACCCTACGCCAAAAGGCAAGGAAACTAGATGAACATCGCTATGCTTTCTTATCACACCTGCCCGCTAGCCACTCTCGGTGGCAAAGATACTGGCGGCATGAACGTCTATGTCGCCGAGCTCACCCATGAACTCGGACGCCAGGGGATCCATGTGGATGTATTCACCCGTTCACAGGATGAACACGTACCGCACGTTATGCACAACCTTGGATACGGCAATCGCGTTGTGCACATCCCGGCGGGTCCTGAGTATCCCCTGCCAAAACCTGAATTGGCAGCCCATATCCCAACTTTTGCACATGGAATCATCCAGTGGGCATCAGATAAAGGAATCCATTACGACCTCATCCACAGCCATTACTGGATGTCTGGTCTAGCTGCCGACTTGCTAAAACAAGCCTGGAAAGCCCCAGTCTTGCAGATGTTCCACACATTGGGGCTAATGAAAAACCGCATTGCCCAATCACCTGCCGAGATCGAGGGCGATTACCGCATCAATGGAGAGCGCGCTGTCATGCGGGATGTTGAGCGGATCGTAGCTGCCACCCAAGCGGAAGAAGCTCAACTCCAACTCCTTTACCAGGTACCACATGAGAAGATTTGCGTCATTCCCCCAGGGGTCGATATTGGCAGGTTTTATCCCATCCCGGAAGATGAAGCCAAAGAAGTGATCGGGCAAGGAAAGTGCCCGCGCTTATTACTCTTCGTGGGAAGGATTGAACCCCTAAAGGGAATCGATACCCTCATCCGCGCCCTGGCAATCCTGCGACGTGACGGCGCGATGGAGCATGAATGTTACTCCCTCGCCATCATAGGCGGAGATCCTGAGGCTGCCCCCGAGGAAATGAGCGCCGAAATGACTCGCCTGCAAAACTTATGCCATGACCTCGGACTTGACGACCTGGTGGTGTTCCTTGGCAAACGCTCGCAAGACACCTTGCCTTACTATTATTCTGCGGCTGAAATCCTCATCATGCCCTCGCACTATGAAAGTTTTGGTATGGTTGCGCTTGAGGCTATGGCCTGCGGCACACCAGTTGTTGCTTCCCAAGTAGGCGGGCTAGCCTTTTTAGTTCAGGATGGAATTACCGGGTTTGTCGTGCCGGGAGGAGATGCTGAAGCACTTGCCCGGACGCTTGAGAAATTGATGAACGACCCTGAACTGCGCGAGCAACTCGGCAATCAGGCTGCAGAATATGCCCACTTTTATTCCTGGGATAAAATTGCCAGCCGGGTAAAGTCAGTTTATGGGGAAATGTTAAGTGAACAAAAAGGTTTTGTCAATTAACAACATCTATCAATCCGGTTTACGAATAAAGTTCAGGCGAACATCCGCTTTTTTTGAAATTTACAAACTCAATTTATTTAAGTTTTGAAGCCTTTCGGACTGTTTGTCGACCGTATTTTTCACATAAATTATCCAATGCCTCGAGTAGTTTTCTTTCTTTTTCACTCGGTGTGTCCCACAAACTCATCTGATGGACGGTATCAATCAGATCTGAACCGCCGACACCAATTAGACGCACAGGTTTTCCATCAGTCCAAATTTCGCGCCACAACTTTTCAGCTACTGAAGAAATGATCCCATCCTGATCAGTTGGGTGCTCTAGGCGTATCTGCCGAGTATGCGTTGAGAAATCGCTCCAGCGGATCTTCAACCTCACCACGCGGGCGCAAACATCATCCTGGCGCATACGATAAGCTACTTTAGCCGATAAATCCCTGAGGGTTTGCTTCAACAACTTCGGGTCGGCGATATCTTGCGCAAAAGTAATCTCCTGGCTGATTGATTTGGCTTCACGATCTAAAGTTAAAGGGCGGTTATCAATTCCAAACGCGTGTGCATGTAGTTCTGTCCCATGTATCCCAAACAACTTTTCAAGCTCTTTAGGGCTTCGCGCGGCAACTTCCCCCAGCGTGTGCATACCGGCGGTGGCGAGTGCAATTGCAAATTTCGGTCCCACTCCCCACATGGCGGATGTTTTTAGAGGCGCAAGGAAACTCGCCTCATCACCCGGCTGAACAACCAGGATAGCCATGGGATAAGAATTCGTCTTGCTTCGTGCCTTCCCTTGGTCAGAAGCAATTTTTGCCACCAACTTGTTACTGGCTGCCCCAATGGAACACGGAAGACGTGTCTTTTCAAACACCTCATCCTGAATTCGATGGGCAATATCTTCACATGAATCCAGTAAATCACTGACATCAATAAAGGCTTCATCAATTGAGAGCGGCTCCACCACCCCGGAAACATTGTGTAGAATAGCCATCACCTCACTGGATTTTGCTGAGTAGTCCGCGTAGCCACCTGAAATCAGGATCAATTCAGGGCATAGCCGTTGTGCCTGACTGGTGGGCATAGCAGAATGGACGCCCTTAGCCCTTGCCGGGTACGAACATGAAGAAATCACGCCACGCTGGTTTGGCTTCCCGCCAACAGCAAATGATTTTCCTGCTAATGATGGATTTTTCAATTCCTCAACAGCACAAAAGAATGCGTCAAGGTCAAGGTGTAATATCTTGCGAACTCGATTGGATTGCATATCTAATTCTAGCACACAAGTTCTATTTATAAAGAGTATTAAAGGGGATCAAAAAATCCCCTTTTTGGCTAGAGAAATATTTTTTCTTCTATTAATTCATGGCTGCTTTAAGTGAGTTGATCGGTTCAATTGGAGTTGGGTCGACCTCGTAAGACATTGCCAGATAATAAGAAGTGTAATCCCCAAATAACAAAGTTGACCACATCTGGGCTAACCTGGTGGTACCCCGGGCAGCCACAGTATCGGTATTTAGTCCTTCAACCATCATGATTTGCCTGGTTACTTCTGAACGTTTTTTATTGCGTGGATAACACAAATCAGCGTCCAGAAATACTCTCATTTCCTGTGATAGAGGGGCTTCTGGATTGTATACACCCGCTACGGTATTATGATCAGCTTCTGGTAAATACTCAAAATTAGCCGCTGCCTTGGCCACTTCATTGATCTGGCACTTCCAACGGCGTGCAACAGGCGACATAAATCCGCTGGCAAATATGGTTACTACCCGCCCAACCATCTGACCCGCCATTCTTTTTGCCGGATTATCCTTTATCAAAACCTCAGCGCGTAACGAAGCTCCAACGGTTTTCATTGTCTTAATCGCATCTTCTACTTCAACTGAAGGATCTGATATCAACCCAAGCCGAGTCAACAATGCCAGAAGCAATCCGAACGAAAAACCGACTGCCGCCCTTGGCTGACCCTGATGCTGGAATAACCACACCGGCATACCGGCGTTGGTCAATAGTTTTTGAAGTTTTCCACCAGTAGTGATTCCCACCAACTGACAGCCTTTTTTACACGCTTCATCGAACGCCGAGAGAGTCTCTTCTGTATTGCCCGAATGGGATGACAAAACCACAAGTGTCTCGCGGTCACGCGCGAATGCCGGCAATCCGTAATCACGGTGTACGATGACAGGCACCTCAACTTTATCGTAGAGATAACTCGCCAAAAGATCCGCTCCAATCGCGGATCCTCCCATTCCGCAAATGACCACCTGATGAATCTCACTCATTTGTGGTAACGGAAGAGAAAGACCAAGTTTCCATGCGGCTTGCAGCTGATCAGGAAGCCCGTCTATATGACCCAGCATATTCAGTTGGTCTAATAGTTCAAATTGCTTGAAATCATTCAAATTCATTTTTATTCCTTAATTAATTGTCTTCTTCGATTTTACCTTATTTCACAAACTCATCATTAATAACAAAACAGGCAGGGTTTTCTGCCTGTTTCATACAGCGATGAATTTAGTTTATTTCTTGATCTTCTTCACCAGATCCAGAAATTCTTTCCACTCTTCTTGGAACATATGAATGGTCACATTGTTGAGTTCGATATTAAAAGTGGTTTCACCATCCGGTTCCTCGGCACTCCAAATGGCATAACTATCAGTTTCAGCCATTGTTGTTACTTTTGGATCGTAAGCTTCAGTCATTTCAATCTCCTTTAAAAATTATCTGATTTGTCAGAATTTTGTTCCCCAATTTCAGTGGCACTTGCGTTCGCAGATGCCCGTTTTGCCTTCCTGAACAGTTTAGCACGAATACGACCAAATGTGCTGGATATCGGCTCAGGCGGTGGATAAGTATCCATTCCAGCCCACGGATCAACATCCATTAATTTTCTCGTGATGTAGGTTAACAACAATTTTGCTGATGCTAAAACCGGAGCAGATAAAAGTACGCCGACAAACCCAAACAAACTGGCAGACACCAGCACCATAACCAGTACCGCTGCTGGATGGATCTTCAACGCATTCGATAGAACACGCGGGCTTACAAAGTTATCAATAATAATATCGGAAACCCACGCGCAACCTACAACAATAAGCGCATACGGAAATGGCAGCAGATGAAAATAATTAACTTGAAATAATGCTACCAATCCATAGGTCGTCCAGGCAATAAACGGTCCCACATAAGGCACAAAACGGGCTAAGCCAGCCAGCAATGCCAGTAGGAAAAAGTACCTTACACCCAATACAGCAAGAAGCAGTGAATACCAGGCAACCGTGATCAAAAAAACAATTAATTGACCACGCAAAAACGCATTCCAGATCTGGGAGAGTTGCATTCCCATTTTGTGAATATCATCCTCAAATTTTGGGATGCTTAACTTGATCATGCCGGCGCTAACGCCGCCACTCTCAGACATAATAAAGTAGGAAATTAGCAGGATGAACACTGTAAATGTAATTGTTGACCCTACTCCCGAGGCTATTGAACCCAATAAAGTACCAATTGATCCTAAAAGTGAGTTAATCACACCCTGAAACTGGGTTGTCAGATCTGTTACCTGAAGTTTGGAGAGATCAAGTAACCAGGGGCCAATTTTTAGCGGTTCTGAGGTTAACGAGCTTAACCAACCAGGCAAATCACCAATGATTGATTGCAAATATGTGATCAAGTTTTGAATCTGGTCAAAAATGGAAATGCCTCCCCATGTGAGCAGACCAAAGACACTGATGAAAATCAACAAATAAAGAATAGTGGAGACCAATCGCCATGGGAGCTTCAATTTCCGGTTAATCAAGGAAGCCAGTGGATGAACCAGATAAGCCAGCACAAATGCAAATAGCAATGGGGCAACATAATTCTTAAAGCGGAAAAGAATCGCCAAACTTAACCCCGCAATAGTTAATGCCACTACCAATTTCGTGGTATTACTCCAACGGGGGGATGAAGTCTTATTATGGTCTATCGTCATTGCTATTAATAATCTCCTTTACTCATTATATAAGAAAAAGAAAAAACTGGCTGAAGATCAGCCAGTTGTAAGGTTTGAGGTGGTATTAACAAGTCCCTGCCCCGAATAACATATTTAGAATTGGTCCGAATATAGAACACCAACTATTGGTAACATCTACGATAATCAGCGGGATTACACAAAAAACCACGAGTATTGCTAGCAAGATTAAAATAACAGTCAATGCTTTTGATTTTTTCTTCGTTTTTGGTTTTCCGTAAACTGCGGAGGGTGGTTGGATGTGCCCCCCACCTGGCGGAGGTACCACCGCTGGCGTGGGTGGAATTGCGAATGGTGGAGTACCCGGACTCTGAGGAACCTGGGGTTGCTCAAATTGATATTGAGCGTCCTCTCCAACTCGGCGTTGAACAACAACAGTGGCACTTTGGTCAGAGGAAATTACCTCATATTTCAGGTTTACTTTTTCACCAATGGTAATGCTTTCACCCGGACGAAGAACCACTGGTGCTGCCAATCGCTGACCACGGATGAATGTACCATTGGTTGAGCCAAGATCCTCAAATATATAACCGTCATCCTGAAGGATCAGGTGGGCATGATGGCGTGAAACTTCTGGATCATTGATGACAATGTCATTACTCAAATCTCGTCCGAGTTGTAATTCTGTTTTTTCAAGGGGATATTCTGTGCCTGCCCCGGCACCTGAAACCAATATTAATCGATATGTATTTGTCATGTCTCCTCCAAAATTTCTTCTCCTAGTGTAGCAATCCATTCTATGATTGTCAACCAACAATTGGATAGAAAATTAAACAAAAACAACCTTTCAAGGTTGTATTGTACCCCGCCATGCCGTGTGTTACGTAGTTTTGAACCTGCCGAAGCAGGATGGGCTCTACCACAGAAGATCCGCCTTGGCCGAAGCCTATCGCGTTACTCTTGTGAGAAAAGAACCCCATTTTTCTACTGTTGGCTCAAAACCGGTGTCATAACATCACGCACACGGCAGGGTAATTTTTTATACCATGTTTCAGGTAAAATGAGTAGACATTATTATTGAGATGATACTATGCAAAATTCTTTAAGAGGCTTCATCGCTTTGGAGATTCCCGAAGGAATTCAAGTTGAATTGAATCGGGTAATCATAAGATCGCGATTAAACTCCACGAATGGGTTCCGTCCGGTTCGCCCTGGAATGATCCACCTAACCCTCAAATTTCTGGGTGATGTTCCGCTTTCGTCAATCTCTGAAATTCAATTGGGTCTTTCAAAACTAGCAGATTTGTTTAAACCGCTCACCTTTCAAATGAAAGGACTGGGTGCTTTCTCGTCTTGGGATCATCCCAGAACAATCTGGGCGGGAATGGTGTTCCCGCAGGAATTAACAGCACTATCATTAGCGATCGATAAGATGTGTGCCCAATTAAGTTTCCCGATTGAAAAGCGACCGCTTTCTCCACATCTCACACTGGTGCGCATATCAGACCGGGCTGATTTCGTTAAGGTTCGCTCATGTTTACAAAACTTACGCCAAAATCAAAATGATGACTTTGGCATGGTGTCTGTTTCGCAGATCACCTTGTTTCAATCCACCCTCCAACCAGGTGGTTCAATTTATACACGCATTTCAATTCACCCATTTGGTGAAGATAGGGTATGATAAAATCAACAAAATAAAAAACGAGGTGTATTCTGGAATCCATTGAAAAATCACATAAATTGATAAGTTTGCTTGAAGACAAAAAAGCCGAAAAGATTCTCCTGCTTGACATTCACGAAGTAACCCACCTGACAGATTTCTTCATTATATGCAATGGAACGAGTGATCGCATGCTGCAAGCGCTTGCCTCTACTGTGCGTGATTATAGCAAACAGGAGTTTGGTCAGCCAATCCTTATCGAAGGTGATTCTCGTGCCGGTTGGATGATTGCCGATTTGGGTGATATTGTCGTCCATTTTTTCTCACCAGACCAGCGAAGTTATTACCGTCTCGAACAATTATGGGAAAAAGGGAAAACTATTGTAACGCTTCAATAGAAAATGGAGGGTTTCCCCTCCATTTTTATTTCAGGATTGCCATAATTTCAGCGCTGTGTTCGGCTGGTTTTACTTTCTCAAAAACCTTCTTGATCTTGCCATCTTTACCGATCAAGTAAGTGGTCCGCAGCACCCCTTCATATTCCCGACCGTACATTTGCTTCTTGCCCCATGCGCCGTACATAACGCATACTTTGTGTTCCTCATCAGCCAGCAGTGGGAAAGGCAAATTATATTTGGCTTTAAACTTGGCATGCGATGCCGGCGAATCAGGGCTGACCCCTAAAATCACTACTCCGGCTTTGTCAAATGCGCTGTAATCATCGCGAAAATTGCATGCCTCCGTGGTACATCCGGGAGTATCATCCTTTGGGTAAAAATAAAGCACAACATCTTTTCCTGAAAAATCTGACAACTTCCGCATTTCACCTGTTTCATCCATTAAGACAAAATCAGGAGCGATTGAATTTTCTTTTAGTATCATAATTCCTCCTATTTCTATCTCATTATAACAATTTCAATCGTATTTATTTGTTAATTTTATATTAATTCAGCCAAAGGGTTAACAAAATCAGGTAACACATTAGTCCTGTCAAGCTTCCAGCCGTCCACTCCAGTACTTTCCAATTTGGTTTTCCTCCGCGCATAATCCCCAGTATCTGCAGAACCTGAAACGCCGCTACCGGCATAGTCAGTAACATTGGCCAGGTTAATCCCCACGATAAGCCAATTACCCCAAATACAGCTATCAAGGCATAAGCAGAGATAATCAATAGATTGTGCAATCGCATCGATTTTTCCCAATCCAATCGATTTAGCAGGTTGGGATACCCACCTGTTTTATCCTCAAGATAATTGCGCAATGAAAAAATCAGTTTTGCCGCCAGGAAAACAAATAAAACAGGCACAGTCAACATTTCAAGCAGGGGGAGCAGTTTGCCAATATTCAGCAGCATTGCAGCCGCCGGAATTAGGATGGTGATGCTGAAAACTTCGATGATCTCACCATACCCTTTCCGCTGCAAAAAGAAAGGCGGCATTGAAGCGAAAAGTAATAACAGGAAAACTAACACGATCAATAAAGCCAATGGTAAATCTGTCGCTCTGTTTCCCAGAATAATAAAGGTCGAGACAGTTGCACCAGTAAGGCAGAGCAACGCAAATGTGAGTAGCGACGATCTTTTACCTCCGGATAACTTGATGTATCGCGGATGTGAAGATTTCAGGATACAAATTGGTGATTCAGGATGATCCCAAAATGCGAGATGTAAATTCCTCGCCCAGAGCAAAAAAAGAAAAGCGAATACGGCAATAATACTTCGCAACCAATCAATATTTCCACCCAAATAATGCGCTGCTCCAGTACCGATAAAAAACATACCAACTATTAGGGCTGTTTCTCCTGGTTGGAACAAATCAAGGATCAACCGGTTTTTTTGATTAGGCTTAAGATCACTCATCCCAGCGATGCTCCTCCGTTTAAGGTGATGATTTCACCAGTGATGTAATCATTGGCGATTAACAGATCTATCGTTGCCAGTAATGCGCTCAAGTCACCTGCACTTTTCATAGGCACTCGGGCTGCCAGCCTTTCCCAATCCTCATTGGGCATATCAGACGGCTTCAACAATAAACCGGGGGCAATCCCGCACACTCTGATTGCGGGTGCCAACTGTTTCGCTAACAAACGCGTCATTTCATTGAGCGCCAATTTGCTGATCCCATAAGCGCCATAGCCGGTCCAATGAAGGTCAGCACCGGCATCACTAATATTAATGATCACTCCGCCATCTTCCATCATTCCGGCAGAATTACTGGACATCAGCCAGGCTGCGCGTAAATTAATATTGAAAATCCTGTCCCATTCCTGCCAGGTTATTTTCATCAAGTCTGATTTGGGCATGACTGCCGCTGAATTCACCAGCACATCAATTGACCGGGCTTGATATGCAAGTTGTTGAAAGAGCTTCTCAATCTCAACCGGGTTTCCAAGATCAGCCCGCAATATGAATGCCTTTCTTCCTAGAGACTCAATTTCGTCTTTGGTCTGATAGGCCGCTTCTTCTGATGAGAAATAATGAATTGCAACATCAAACCCGCCTTTGGCGAGGTGAAGCGCTATTTCTTTACCCACTCGGTTTGCACCACCAGTAACTAAGGCTAATTTCTCCTTTTTCAGGTCGTTTTTCATTCTATTTCCTGAAGAAGTTAGAAAGGAAGAACCAGAGATTGGCAGGTCTTTCTGCTAATCGGCGCATAAAATATGGATACCACTGCGTTCCAAACGGTATGTAAACTCTGACAGGATAGCCTTCGCCGGCGATTTCTTCTTGCAAATCGCGTCGGATACCGTACAGCATTTGGAATTCAAGCGCATCCTTAGGAAGATCAAATTGACCAGCGATTTCTTTTGCAACCAGAATCCTTTTTTTATCATGCGTTGCCAACGCCGGGATTGGCGGGGTGCGTCCATCTGCGCTTAATCGTGGCGCATTGGGCTGCCTGGCAGCCTCTAACAATTTTCGGGTGAGCAAATCAAAATTGGCATCTACATCAACTTTTTTTGGAAAAGCAATTTCTACAGGTTCAATATAGGCGCCTTTGCACAATCTTACTTTGCCACCCCATTGTAACAATACTTCAACATCCTTTTCTGTGCGGTACAAATAGGATTGCAGGACGATTCCCACCCCTGTATATCCTTTTTCGATCATTTTGCGGTAGAGTCGAAAGGTTTTTTCGGTGAGGTCAGAACCTTCCATGTCAATTCTTAAAAACACTCCGAATTGTCGTCCGCAACCCAGCAGATTACTCAAATTTTCTTCACATAACCCCTCGTCTAAATTGAGTCCAATTTGGCTCAACTTGACTGAGACATTCGCCCTGAGATTATTTTCGCTGATGGTTTCGATAATCGCTCGCACCTCTGCCGTTGCTTGGAGCGCTCCCTGGGAATCAATCGTATATTCTCCCAATTGATCAATAGTTGCGTTGATCCCTTTTCCGTTCAGGGATTTCACAACCCCAATCGCCTGTTCCAACGTTTCACCGGCAATAAACCGCCCTGATGCCAATCTTGCAGGCTTCCATTTGGCCATAAGTTGTTTCAATTTTACGTTTTTTGAGAGTGCAACAAGCAGTGAGCGTAACATTTCTACCTCAATCCCGTAATGATAAAATATTCTAACATAATCATATTTAAAGGATACCCAAAGGCTATCACTATGAATCTCAATAACCCCTCCTCATTTGCCCTTTCCAATCAAGTTTCCGATGCCATTTTCAACCATCGACCAGTTGTTGCGTTGGAAACCACTGTAATTACACATGGATTGCCATCGCCAGACAATCTTAACCTTGCAATGGAGATGGAAGGAATCGTTAATAAAATTGGTGCAGTTCCTGCGACGATTGGCGTACTGGATGGCAAGGTCATTGTTGGAATGCAAAAGGAAGAATTGGAATCACTTGTCAAAAGAGACCATCCTGTCAAGGTTAGTTCTCGTAATTTGGGTGTCTGTATCGCGCAGCACCGAAGTGGAGGCACCACAGTTGCTGGTACTCTTGTTGTTTGCAGAAATACCGGTATCCAGGTTTTTGCCACCGGAGGTATCGGGGGAGTCCACAGAGGAACTACCTTTGATATTTCCGCTGACCTTGATGAACTTTCCCGAAGTCCGGTAATTGTCGTTTGCGCTGGAGCGAAATCCATCCTTGATTTACCTGCCACCCTCGAAATCCTTGAAACTCGCGGTATTCCGGTGATAGGCTACCAAACTGATGAATTCCCTGCTTTTTATTCAATCAATAGCGGCTTGCCAGTGGATGCCAGGGCTGAAAGCGCATCCGAGATCGCAACCATTGCCAAAGCCCATTGGGCATTGGGTCTTCAATCCGCAATCCTGGTTTGCATTCCCCCACCAGCTGAAATTGCAATGGACGCCAATGAGGTAAATCGGGTTCTTGAAGATGCGCTCAAACAGGCAAAAACGGATGGGATTACCCGGGGTAGCATTACCCCATATTTGCTAGGAAAAATGAAGGAACTCACCCACGGAAAGAGCCTGGATGCAAACCTGGCGCTTCTCCGAAATAATGCATCACTCGCAGCAAAAATTGCGGTCGAGTTCTCTGGAAACACAAGCCGAAAGTATTTTTAGGTTTACGGGATTGGCGTTATGGCAGGAGTTGATGATGGTCTACCGCCAGTTATTGTAAATTTGCCTGAAGATTTATAAGTTTGCCCCACAAATATCTGTACCTCATAATCCCCCGGCAGCCATTGCTCAGGTTTGAGCACATTATTGCAAGCATCTGAATAGCCGGCACCACCTGTGGAATACTTCCAGGCGGATGTTTCATAACAAATCACGCTGCCTTCATATAACCATACCGCTGACCATTGCACGCCAAGTGCCATATTATCAAAGGTAAACCCGGCATACATTTGGGTAACCGGTGGTGTGAAGATATCGGTGGTATTTATTACCACGCCATCTTTGGTTTGCGTCGAAAACACGATCGGGCTGAATATTGCTTTTGTATCCACGCCCACAGGAGTTTTAATTGCTGTCTGTACCACACCCGGGATGGATGGGGTATAAGTGTATTGCAATGTCAACGTTACCGTAGGAGTAAAAGTCTCACGCGGGGTCAAAGTAATCGTAGGTGTGGTGGTGGTGGTGGGAGTTGTTGTGATCGTTGGAGACGGTGGAAAATATCGATATGCAACTGGCTCGCCAAATTTGACCATCAAGAAAGCTATCCCACCAAGGATTATCGTCAACCCGACCATCTGCCAACCCCGCATAATAAAATCATGACGCTTTTTGTAAAACGTCAATGTTCGCGCTGCGTTGATTGATCGGAATGCAGCAATCAATGCTGCAAAGATCGCTACTGCAATCAGGACAAGCAGCAATTTGAAGGTAGTATCAATGTCGATGTTTAAATTCATGAGGCTCCATCGGCATTATAGCATTGCTCAAGCTGAAAGGTGTTCAACATATGGTTGCGCAAATAAAGCCGGAGAACCCCCCGTATGCCAGAAAAGTACTTTTTCTGACTTCTTAAAATACCCTTTTCGGACGAGATCAATCATCCCGGCAGCAGCGCGGCTGGTGTAAACCGGGTCCAGCAGCACCCCCTCGTATTCAGCAAAAAGTTTGATCACTTCATATTCAGGTTTCCCGGCAATGGCATACCCTTCTCCAAGATAATCGGCATTTACCAGAATGTTCTCCAGTTTGAAATTGATATTTTCGTCAAGAAGATCCGCTGTTTGATCTGCGAGGTTCACCACAGCATTTTGCAATTCGCTGACGGTGTGGTCTATGCTGATTGCCAGTATCTTCCCTTGGTAACCGGTCAGAAACGCCCCTACTACCATGCCAGCCTGCGTACCTGCACTAGAGGAAGCCATCACGATCCAATCATACTCATTCCCCTGTTCTTTCAGTTCCCGCATCGCCTCAACATACCCCAGCGCGCCAACCGGAGTTGATGCTCCAAGTGGAATTAGAAAAGGACTTTCTCCATTTTCTTTTGATTGTTGATAAACCTGCTGAAGTACCTCATCGCGCATTTCTCGTGTAGTCCATACAATCGATGCACCAAAAAGTTTATCCAGTATAAGGTTGCCATTAGGGTACTGAGGTTCGATACCCGAAAGTACCAGGATGCACTTGAGCCCAAATTTTGCCGCCATGGCTGCTGTCTGTCGGCAATGATTGGATTGAATTCCACCAACACTGATCAGTGTTTTTGCCCCTTCGGCCAATGCCTGGGCAAGAACAAATTCCAATTTTCGCGTTTTATTGCCGCCCATCCCTAGACCAGTTTGATCGTCGCGTTTAATAAATAGTTGAGGTCCATCAAGCGCAATCGTTAATCGGGGCATTGGCTCTATTTGTGTCGGAAGGTGCGCAAATTTAATCCTTGGAATACTCATTCCGCCTCCTGACGAATTTTTCCCCGACGTAGCCAACGCGTAAAATCAAGCAATCGGGGAAGTACCTGTTGATATATGAAATACAAAACATTGTTATTCGGATAATCCCATGCGCCAATAGTGCGATGGAGAACGCCGCCAAGTCCCTCTTTGAAACGAAAAACACCAGACATGGAGTCTTTGCCGTCAAATTCATCAGGTGCCCCCCACAGGTCATAAACATCACACCCGCGGGTTTTTGCCAGCCGCATCGCTTCCCACTGAAGCAGGTAATTAGGCATTTTTTCACGTTGTTTGGTGGTTGACATGCCATAAAAATACCAGGCTCTTTTTCCAAATACAAACATCACCAACGCCGCCACCGCTTCCCCTTCCACCTCGGCAAATAATGGAATGGCATATCCAATTTTCATAAAGTGCTGCCAGAGTTTCAGGTAATAACTTTCTTCGCGGATGATGAAATTGTCACGCGCTGCAGTTTGGGCATACATCCGGTAGAGTGCAGATAATTCCTTTTGTTCAGCTTGCCTTACAGTTACTCCACTGCGTTGCGCCAGGCGGATGTTATAACGGGTTTTTTGTTTCATCCTGGCAAGCCAGGATTCTTCTGATCCCAACAAATCGATCAAGACTGTGTTCCTGAATTGGATTTGCTCTTTCGAGAATTTCCAACCCCTCCCGATTAAACCCTCCCGAAGGGAAGTGCCAATGATATTTATTTCTTCCCCATCGCTTCCAGGGATTCCGGTTCCGAGGTCTACCTCCGGGTCAATTTTTATAAATATTGCCTTCTTTGCCCTGCAATATTCTTCAATTTCTTTGAGAATTCGCCTACACGCATCAAAATCTTTCCAATCCAACACTGGACCGCGCGGAACATAGCAGATTGAAACCTTCGGTCCAATTCCAAAGAGTCTTACCGTGCGAGTAAGGACAAGTGCTCCCGCTACCACCGTATTGTCTTCAGCGGTAATTGTAACTGGTTCCGCCACCCACCCGATTTCTTTCTTCTGTTCAGACCATTCCAGTGTCTGTAAAATATGCGGATTCGGCAACTTTAAGAGGATTTCTGACCAGTCCATTTTCATGTGATTACTTCCCCATTATTCATCACCCAATCCTCGATTTGCCTTGCACCACCAGCGCCGGCTTTCGGGAGCGGAGGTATCTCCTCAGCAGAAAAGAATTTTACCAGCAGCATTTCATCATTCGCACGTATCTCCCCCCCGATTATTTCACCTGCATAGAGTAACACCACACCATTTCCTCTTGGATCGTCTTCATAAGTATAAATACCGACAAGATCACTGACACGAACCACAAAACCGGTTTCTTCCAAAGCTTCGCGAGCAGCGCAGTCCTTTGGATTTTCATCAACCTCGAGGTAACCGGCAGGCATATACCATGCGCCTTTCCATGGCTCAATTCCCCGCTGAACGAGCAAAAGCTGGTGATCTTTTACAATCTGTACCGCTGCGCTCACTTTGCGGTGCTCATAGTGGATCCAACCACAATCAGGGCACACTTCCCTCTTTCGTCCATCTTCCATCTTTGGCATCAGGTTACTACCGCATAGATAACAAAAATGAGTCATCTATTCCACTCCCCGCTTGCGAAGATTGGAATAAACCTTATAGAGTTTATATAACACAGGCAAATAAACCTTATCCCATGCGCCAACGCTTCTGCGGATTGTTCCGCCAAATCCGCGTTTGAATCGATAAACTCCCCATAGACCTTCGTGCTGATCCTTTTCTGTAAAGAGCGTTTCTAATTCTTCTTCGTTATGGTCCGGGATCCCCCACAAGTCATACGTTTTGCACCCTTTTGCCTTCGCCCACTTGATTGCTTCCCACTGAAGCAGGTAGGTTGGCATCCGGTTGCGCTCCTCATCAGAGGAAGCGCCATACATATACCAGGCATTTTCACCTTTAGCAAAGACAATGATCCCCGCTATTGGTTTCTCATCAAAATATGCCATCAATAATACAGATTCATTGGTAGAACCAAATAATTCCTTTATCCTGTTGTAATAACTTAACGAATGGATTCCGAATTTATCCCGGTCGCCGGTAACAAGTGACATTTTGTGAAACGCCGCATAATCTTCGCTGGCTTTCACTCGCACATCTTTTTTCTCTGCCAGCCGGATGTTGTAGCGGGCTTTTTGTTTCATCCCAGCCAGGATGTCATCCTCCGTGCCTTCCAACGAGACGATCACAGTTCGATAGGGTTGGATCGGATCAGAATGTTGAAATCCTTTCGCCTCAAGAGACGACCAAATTGCATCCGGTTCCCAATCAAATGGTTCGAATTTCAAAAAAATAGCTTTGTGGTGTTTGCAAACCACATTTATTTCATTAAGAAGTTGCTCGTTGCATCCTACCGGTCCTTTAGGAAGGTACGCTATGGAATAGCCTAATGGTAATTTTCTGAAGAGTACCTGTGCCCCGGCATCAGCGCAAATAAGATACACTGCCCGCCACCCAAATGAGGATTTCAGAACTCCCCACTTCCCGTCCTGCAGGATGTGGCTTTCGGGGTGTGTTGCGATAAAGGTTAACCAACTTGAAAAGTCAACCAGCATATCAGTCGATTGAAGTTAAATTAGGCGGCGGAGAATCCCCAAGGTTGGAACCGGAGATCATTTTATCGGACAATTTGACAATCTCAATATTGTCCCCTTTGGTCGATAATGCCAAAAGTTTATCAATTGTTTTATTAAGATCTTCTCCGGTGAGATTAGTATTATCTTCAAGTTGGAAAATTTCAGGGTGCAACGTTGGATTGAAAATCTTCCCTTCTTCCCATAAATCTTCACTCATTTTCTCGCCCGGGCGGATTCCGGTGAAAGCGATTTCGACATCCTTGCCTGGTTCCAGCCCTGAAAGTCGAATCAGGTCTTCAGCGAGATCAAGAATTTTTACCTGTTGTCCCATATTCAAGACAAAGGTTTCACCACCCTTTGCCATGCTAGCCGCCTGCAGCACCAGGTAAACAGCTTCCGGAATGGTCATAAAATAACGCCTCATGTCCGGGTGGGTTACCGTCACAGGACCCCCGCGTGCGATCTGATGTTTGAAAAGGGGAACCACGCTTCCGCGACTGCCTAGGACATTGCCGAATCGCACCACTGAATAAGCATGACCAGTAGTCTTCGCTGCTTCGAGCACCATCATTTCCGAAAACCGCTTGGTCGCGCCCATAATATTTACTGGTCTGATGGCTTTATCGGTTGAGATCATGACCAATGTATGAACATCCTGCTTAACACAGGCATTGACCACATTGCGGGACCCCAAAATATTGTTATTAACCGCTTCTTCGACATTCATTTCCATGAGGGGTACATGCTTGTGCGCAGCAGCATGAAATACAATTTCCGGCTGATGCTTCTTGAAAACAGATTCCAGGCGGTTACTGTCACGAACATCAGCAATAACCGGAATTAATTTCAGGATCGGATAACTTTCCTGAATATCAAGGAGTGATTCAAAAATGCTGTTTTCGCCATGCCCCAAGAGGATTAAACCTGAAGGATTCCAGCGTGCAATTTGGCGACACAACTCACGGCCAATTGAGCCACCCGCGCCGGTCACCATCACTTTTTTCCCTGTCAGGATTTCCCCAACCAACTCTTCTTTCATGTGAGTCGGTTGCCTGCGCAGAAGGTCAGTAATATCTACCTCGCGCAAACGATTAATCGACACCTTGCCGCCAATTAGCTCATAAATTCCTGGCATCGTTCGAAAAGGGATACCTTTCAAACGGCAGATATCCGCAATAGTACGAATCACCTTGCCTGGTGCGCTAGGGATGGCAATGATAACTTCATCTACGTGCTTGCTTTCAACCACCCTGCTCACATCCGTTACAGTTCCTAAAACCTCCACCCCGTGTATCTGTTGCCCCATTTTGGTTTTGTTATCATCCAAAAAACCAACTGCGGTCAGGTTGAGATCCGAATTTTTGTGTAATTCGCGCACTACCAACGCCCCAGCATCACCTGCTCCAATGATCAATACCCGTTTATTAACTAAATTTGGGATTGCAAGGTTGCTGGACTTAAAATTCTCAGCAATCAATCGAAACAGAAATCGAATTCCGCCAATTAATAATATTGAGACCAACCAATCGATAATTAAAACTGAACGAACAAATCCAGAGAAAAGTTTAAGTGAGTAAAGGATAATCAGTATCAACGCTACCAGGATCGATGCAGAGGTTACGGCAAGCGCAACCTGTCTCAATTCGCGGATACTGGCGTACATCCACATACGGCGATACATACCAAAAAAATAAAAAACAAGCGGTTTAATAACGATGGAAATCCCTATCATCCAGTAAGCAAAGGGCAAATAGTAAAAGAATAATGGACCCATCTCAAATCGCAGCGCCATAGCACCAAAAATAGCTGCAATAATTAACAATAAATCAACAAACAATAAATAGCGATTACGGATATTTGGTTTTGATCTCATCTATAGTCCTCGAAATCCCAGAACGGCACCAATTGTACGCAGTATGATGTTAAAATCTAGTAATAGCGTTCGATGCTTTAGGTAATAAAGATCAAACTCCAGTTTCACAATAGTGTCTTCAACAGTTGAAGCATATCGCTGATTAATTTGCGCCCAACCTGTCAGACCTGGCCGTACAAGCAGTCTTGCCCTGTAAAAGGGTATCTGTTCCTGGAATTGCTGCACCAGTTCTGGTTGTTCCGCCCGCGGTCCAACCAGGCTATTCTCCCCTTTGAGGATATTGAGCATTTGCGGTAGCTCATCTACATGGCTGCGCCGCAGAAATTTCCCGATCCTGGTAATCCGCTCATCCTTGTCGGTAGTCATGCGCCCGATCCCATCATCACCATCCACCGACCGCATGGTGCGGAATTTGAAAATCTTATAAAGGAGTCCGTTTTTCCCCACTCGCATTTGACTGTAAAATATCGGTCGGCCGCTATCAATAAGGATAAATAACGCAACAAACGGGAATATTACGGCTAACACCAGAAGCCCCAAAATCCCGCTGATGATATCCATTAATCGCTTTACGCCTTCATACACTCCATTCGTATGAATCTGGTCGAGAAAAGTGCGTAATATCCAATCTGATTGCAATAGCTGAACTGGTACTCTACCAAAGAGTTCCTCATAGGTTGTTGGAAGTGATGAAACCTCCACCCCGCCTTCTTCAGCGCTTAGTATTGAGCGGAATAAATCGGGATCCAAATCCCCAGAAATTGCGAAGATCAAGTCAGTGATCTCATAATTTTTTATTGTATCCAGCAGCGATGAACCATCCCCAACCACTTTAAACCCGAAGATTTCTCTCCCTTGTTTATCCTGATCATCATCGATAAAGCCGACGAGGTCAAATGGGATGGGTTGAATTCTGGATGCCATTGAGGCGAATGTTGTACCGGCTAAACCCGCGCCAATTACTAATACCCTCCTGTTAAAAACGGGGGCTGTAAAAATTTTTATGTAGATAAAACGCCAGATGATAGTTAACAATGTAACCACGCCGATAAAAATAGCCACTCCACGGCGCGGAAGTGAATTGGGTTCAGACACAAAAAAGACGATGAGATACAACAAAATACTGATCCCGGCGGCAGTGGCAATCCCTTTTAGAACTTCTCCATGCCGATTCGCCCTGCGAATGTCATACAAACCAGTCAGGAATGAAACCCACAATATTGGCATGAAATAAAACCACGCTGGAGCGCGTTGTCCAAGGAATTCCCAAGAAAAATTGAGGGTGTCTTTAAGTGACCACAAAAACAAAGCGAGAATTAAAGCCAGACCTGAAAAAACTAGATCGCCTAATAAAAGGATGAATTTGCGTTCTGAAAGACGGATTCTTAGTCTGCCTTTATGCGTTAAGGAGTCCATACCTGTTCTAATTTTCCTTTTTCCTTGGGTTGAAAAGGCTAGTCCAAAAGCCAATTCCCCAGGAAAAATGCATTGTTGCAATGGCGAGAGGGATACTAAATAACAATGCAGCTTTTTTTTGTTTAACAGCTGGTTTCACTGACCCAATCGCAAGTATTAATAGATATGCCATTAATCCTGCTGCAAGTACCCAAAACCCTGGAAACCAGAAGACGGATAACAATAATAACATCAAAACCCCTAAAACAAACAGCGGCGGCAACGCCTGCCTCCAACGCAAAGTTTCGGGGAATTTACGCAACATTCTCACCTTCCAAAACCCATAATGGAAGTACTGGCGAGAAAGTGATTTCAAGGTAGGTCTTGAATAATAAACTGCCCGTATTGCCGGATCGATCCAAATTTTCATCCCTTTTTTACGTAAACGTGCGTTAAATTCGTAATCCTCATTGGCAACCAGGGATTCATTGTAATAACCAACTTTTTCAACTGTTGATTTTAAGTAACAACCAAACGCCACCGTGTCCGCCAAGCCAGCTTTGGTCGCCCATCGATACATGGCATCCCCAACCCCTAACGGATGAGCGGTTGCCACTGCGATCGCTCTGCCCATCAAACTGTTGTTACCGGGTTTAATGTCAATAACACCACCAACATTATCTCCAAGACCGGAAGATAACGCGATTACACTGCGTTGTATATAATCAGCCGCGGGGATGGCGTGAGCGTCCAAGCGAACAATGATCTCTCCTTGCGCAGCGCGAATGGCTTTGTTTAATCCGAAGGGGATTACCTTTTTTTCATTGTCAATAATGTGAATTCCCAACGCTGGATGTGACGCCGAATAATCAGCGATAATCTTCCGCGTATTATCCGTCGAAAATGCATCCGCGATTACCACCTCTATGGTGTCCAATTCAATTGTTTGCGAATAAATCGCTTCAAGCAAACTGGCAATTGTCTTTTCTTCATTTAGACAGGGAATAACGATTGATATCTGGGGTTGAGTCATTGGCTTTACTTTGTTGAGCTCAATTTTGTAAGTGGTAGAAACACTGTAAATGTCGTTCCACGGCCGAGGGAACTTGTTACAGTGAGATCACCATTATGAAGCTTGACTATTTCGCGTGCTATCGTCAATCCCAATCCTGATGATTTTCCTGCCCCGCCTTTTCGTGATTTATCGATTTGGTAAAAACGATTGAAAACCTTTGGCAATTCACCTGGTGCAATACCGGTACCAGTATCTGAAACCATAATGCGAATCTCGGTACCACTGCTTTCACACGATATCATTACCCGACCCCCTTCAGGTGTAAATTTAATACCATTTTCCACAAGATTGAGAAAAACCTGGGTGACCTTGTCGGGGTCAACCATAATCATTGGTAATGAGGAGCAATTTAGAGAGATTTCCACCTTGTTTTTATCCGCGTTGAATTTCATTCTGTCTATTACGCCCTCGAGTAATTTCGAGGTATCTGTCAATTGGAAATCTATTTCTTCTACTTTGGCTTCCAAACGCGCCAAAACCAGCAATTCATTGACCATACCAAGCATGCGTTGTGACTCAGCAGCAATCACTTCCGCTGAATGGATGACCTCTGACGGGGTTGAGGCAGTACCATCGATTATTGCAGCTGAGAATCCCTGAATAGATGTCAGCGGCGTTTTCAGTTCGTGTGAGACATCACTCACAAAATCCCTTTGTGATTGGCGGCTCTCCTGCACTTTTCGGCTCATCGTATTAAAAGCCAACGCAAGGTCTTTTACTTCCTTAATACCTTCCACCGATAATTGCTTGCCATCCTCCAATGTCAATGTTGTAGCTTCTTGTGCCATTTTTCTGATTGGTTTGGCAATCCAGCGATCCATTAACAGCGTAAGGATTAACGACACAAACATAGCCCACAAAACCACACGAAAAACGAGGCGAACCATTGGATCGCTGACCATAAATTTTAAGGTTACATTTTTTTTCAGGCTTGCCACTACCAGGAGGTTCTGAGAAGCTGGGATTCTTGATGATACGTATATCCAAACGCGCTTCTGATCATCCCGGATCAGCCCTGAGGAGTTTTGCGTTGCTACGCGCTTCAGAGCTGCAACTCTTATCCATCGCAGGTTTCCACTAACGGCTTGAGCCGTGTCAAAGAGCGTGCTGCCAGTATTAGAAACGATGACAACCCGAGGTGAATCTTCCAATGAGGATTCTGTCAGATATTTTTGTATCGTTTCAGCATTAATATCATCGGGCAAAATCGCACCAGCGATTAGTGCCTCCTTGCTTTGTTGGAGATTGGCAACAGCATCGCGATAAAGAATTGTGCTGCCATTGAGTATGTAAATTAACCCAAGCAGAAAAGCCCCTAAGATGAGGACTGTCAAAAGGATGTAACCCATCCATAACCTTGACCTTAGTGTCCCTGTCATCATTCCGCCAATTTATATCCCACACCTGTTACAGTCTCAATAACAACGTCGGTAATGGAGAGTTTGTTCCGCAACTGGGCAACATGCACATCAACCGTTCGGGTCTGTCCGCCAAAATCGAATCCCCAGGCTTGGTTGAGCAATTGCTCCCGTGTGAAAACATACCCTTTGTGTTCAGCTAAAACCCGCAATAACTCGAACTCGTGCCGCCTTAACGGGATTACCTCCCCACCAATGTTTTTAACTTCGCGCTTCAACATATCAATCACCACATCATTAATTCGGACGATCTCGATATTGGTTTGTTTGATTGAAACAGGTTCAGCCCGCTTAAGGATTGCTTTGACCCGCGCCGAAAGCTCCCTGGGATTAAAAGGTTTAGTCACGTAATCATCCGCGCCTAATTCAAGTCCCAATATTTTATCCACGTCTTCATCCCTGGCTGTGAGCAGGATGATTGGCACCTGGTTATTTTCAGAACGCAGCTTCCGGCAAATTTCAAAACCATCAAGACCCGGTAGCATTAAATCGAGTACAACCAAATCAGGCTTTATGTCCCTGATTCGCTCAAGCGCTTCACTACCATTCATTGAGGTTTCAATGATAAACCCATCCCTCACTAGGTACATCGTAGCCAGATCAAGGATGTTTTTTTCGTCGTCCACCAGCAAAATGGTCTTTTGTGGTGTAATCAAAAGTTCGCTACTCCTTGGCATTGATTAGTGCAATTGCCTCAATTTCTACTGCGGCACCTTTGGGCAGCGCTGCCACTTGTATGGCAGAACGAGCCGGGCAATCATTTGTAAAGAATTCTGCGTAAATGCCATTCATTTTTGAAAAATCGGCGATATCGCGCAGAAATACGGTGGTCTTCACCACATTTTCTAAACATGAATTTGCGGCAATCAATACTATTTTCAAGTTCTCCAAAGCCTGCCGTGTTTCTCCTTCAATGCCTCCGTCAACAAACGACCCGCTGGCAGGGTCCAATCCTAACTGGCCGGCTGTGAAAACAAAGGGTCCACCTGTATTGGCAATTGAATAAGGTCCAAGTGCTGCAGGTGCTTTATCCGATCTGATGATCTTTTTCCCAGGGCAAGACATTTTAAGTACCTCCATTATTGAGATGAATTGATTTTATGCTATTTTCGACCGTTCGTAAAACTGAAATGTATACCGCTAAAAAGTGGTTTAAGGATGGCTTCAAAGCATTTTACTCGTTTAATATCCTCTCCTTTGCAACATTGTAAAGTGTTAGTCTAGCGGAAAAACTGTATACTTTATAAGTGGAGTTGGATAATATTTCGATCAAACTCTTACCTAAAATTATGCTCTATTACTAAAAAAGGAACTCAAATATCCATCTTTCCACACCAAGCCATGAGACTTTGGGGCTGTAAATAGCCAGAGAGTTTAACCCCTTCCATAAATGGATTTGGTGCCTTCGATAGATTTTTGGGCAATTATTAACCAGTTACGATTTGCGTTCCAAAGAAAGTTTTAGGATTTCGTCAAATGACAATTCTTGAAAAATCCGGCTTTGATATGCTCACCAATATCCTTTTTGATATCAACAATACAGGGAAATTTACCCTTTCGATATTAACGGATAAAGACGGGTTGCCCATCGTTTCAGCATCAAATGACGGAGTAGTTCCGGAAAAACAAGCAGCAGTTATCGGTTTTATCAGAAAGACCTCAGTTCAGGTCAGTAAACTGCTGGGATGGACTGAATTGGAAGAAATCGTATATTCGTTTGGAAATGGCTATATTCTGGTTAGTAGACCTTTTTACGCCACGGATAACCAATTAACATTGGCAACCATTGTCAGCGACAAGAGCAAGCCATATCACGAAATCATGACGATGGCCATCACCGAGATTCAAAAAGCTTGGGAGTTCTATTGGAAGTGACCTTATGGGTATAAACGGTGATTTAAAGAACATCTCGTTTGCAGACCTGGTACAAATTCATTGCATGGATCCACGCAGTGCAAGGATGACCATCAATTATCAGGAGCAGGAAGCGAAGGTCATTTTTGCAAATGGGCAGGTTATTCATGCCGAACTTGGAAAAAAAACTGGGGAAGAAGTCATTTTTGAACTGCTTTCCTGGGATGGTGGAACCTTTGAGGTCGAAAATGAAATTGAATTACCCAAAAAGACAATTAATCGCATGTGGTCAGGTTTGCTCCTGGAAGGGGCTAGGCGGCTTGACGCAATAAAAACACAAAAGAAATTGAATGACCAATTATTAGGAAATCTGGAGGAGAATAAAATGTCACAAAAGTTTGATGAAATACTTACCAGTCTTTCTGGTGAAGTATCCGGGTACTTATCCAGCGCGCTGGTGGGTATTGATGGTATCAATTTAGCATCGCACACAGTTGGCGCTTTGGACCCGGATAACGAGAGCGCCCAGATCACAACGCTCATCCGCCTGGTAGATGCTTCAGTAGATAAGCTTGGCGCAGGAGTCCTTGAGGACAATCTGCTCACAACCGAAAAATCTTACATCCTGATGCGGTTTTTGCCAGGGAAAGAGTACTTTCTGGCAATAGCAGCTAATCGCAAAGAGGGCAATCTGGGCAACCTGAGATTGATGAGCAAAATGTATACTGAGCAATTATCCAAAGCAATGCCACATTAGAACTTTAGAAGAAAGCACCAGGAGATTATTATGACAAAACTCGAACAAATCTTACAGCAATTTAAGTCCGAACTTGGCGCAGATTTTGTTTCCACAGACGTCGTTGGCATGGATGGAATGTCCATTGCTGGCGGTTCAGCTGACCCTAATTTCAGCGCCAGTGACGCAGCAGCTCGTTTTGCTGAAATTATGAAATTAGCCGTAAAGGTTAGCCATAAAATCAGTTCAGGCGTCGTAGAAGATAACCTTGTTACTACAAATATGAATTACATCATCTCCCGTTTTCTGGGTGATTGCTCCTATTATTGGGTTGTGGTGGTCACCAACAATGCCACGCTCGGAACACTTCGCATGTTAATGAATGAATATGCTCCTCAACTTCTAAATGTGATCCCCCAGGTAGAGAATGCCCCCACAGTGGAACAAATCCTGGAGAAACCGATCAGTGCGAAAATCGAACCGGAGCCAGTTAAACCAAGTAAACCTCGTAGGGATTTTTGGGCTGATCAGAAAAATAATTGATGTTATTCACTTTTATTATCATTACCTGGCATTAATATGTTCGGTTTGTTTTGAAAGTAATTTAATTTTCACCTAGTAAAGGGACTACGGTTTGTAGTTCCTTTTTTATATTGAATAGCTATCAAAAGGTCCATACTGGTATAATGGACGCGAAACTGAAATCACCAAAAGCGGGTATCCATGTTAGAAAAACTAAATGCAATTCAACACCGTTATGAAGAACTCACTCATCTGATTGAAGAAAACGCAGATGATTATCTGAAAGTAGCAGAATTTGCCAAGGAAAGATCGGATCTGGAGCATATCTACCAACTTTCCACGCAATATCAAGAGCTTCTACATCAACTCGAACAAGCGAAAGAGTTGATCTCAAATGAAGATGAAGAAATGAGTTCACTAGCAGCCGCTGAAGCAGAAACCCTCATTCCGCAAATCGAAACTTTGGAACAGCAATTAAAATCAGTGTTGGTACCAAAAGATCCACGCGATGGCCATAATGTATTTGTCGAAATCAGGGCAGGTGCCGGCGGCGATGAAGCTGGGCTTTTTGCAGCCGAATTAATGCGCATGTACATGCATTATGCCGAGCAACGTAACTGGTCTGTCGAAATCATTTCCGGCAACGAAACCGGAATTGGCGGATACAAAGAAATCGTCTTTATGGTTAAAGGCAAAGGAGCTTACTCCCGTTTCAAATATGAATCTGGAGTCCATCGAGTCCAGCGCATCCCTTCCACTGAATCCTCAGGCCGAATTCATACCTCAACGGTGACCGTTGCGGTTATGGCTGAAATGGAAAACGTGGATATCCAAATCCCTGATACTGATATCGAGGTGGATGTCTTTCGTTCTTCAGGTGCTGGCGGGCAGAACGTTCAGAAGAACTCTACGGCCGTCCGTATCACACATATCCCTACCGGGATGGTGATAACTTGCCAGGATGAACGTTCGCAGCTCCAAAACCGCTTGCGCGCCATGACAATTCTAAAATCACGTTTATTTGACATTGAAATGGAAAAAGTTCAGTCAGAGCGTGGTGATGCCCGCCGTTCACAAATTGGATCAGGCGATAGGTCCGAAAAGATCCGAACATACAATTATCCTCAAAGCCGCGTTACCGATCATCGCATCAATGTGTCCTCATATAATCTTCCGGGGGTGTTGGGCGGTGATATAGATCAATTTATAGATGAATTAGCCCAACGCGATGAAGCCGGCAGGTTGGCTGCCACCCAGGGTGATGACGAAGATTAACCTCCAGAATTGGGTCGAGACTACAAAACACAAACTCGAGAAATCTCGCGAGTTTTCAGCTCTTGAAGTTTATTCAATTGCCTCTTTCGTTCTTGATCGCCCACGCGAATGGCTTATCGCTCACGGTGAAACAGTCCTCGCCACTTATCAGGTCAATGCCCTCGAGGAAAAATCCCAGCAATTAATTAGTGGCGTACCATTGCCATATATCATTAATCGGCAAGCCTTTTATGGTCTCGATTTTTACGTTACACCTGATGTGCTCATCCCAAGACCGGAGACAGAATTACTGATCGAGCAAGCAATCGAATGGCTTTCGCTTAATCCTGATCGCCGCACCCTGATTGATGTTGGAACTGGTGCCGGCATCATCCCCGTTTGCCTCGTTGACCATTTTCCCGATCTGTCTGCCACAACCATTGATCTCTCCGAAAAAGCTCTCAAAGTCGCCAAAATCAATATTGAAAGCTACCAATTGCAGAAAAAAATTACCCCCATCCACAATGACCTGCTTGCTGGACTTGATGCCAGAGCAGATCTCATCACTGCCAATTTACCCTATATTCCCAGTGAGCGATTGGCAACCCTTGAGGTTGCCAGGCATGAGCCATTGCAAGCGCTTGATGGTGGCGAAGATGGGTTTGAAATCATCAGACGGTTATTAGCCCAGTTGCCGGCTCATCTCAACTCCGGCGGACTTGCCCTCTTTGAAATCGATTATATTCACGCTGAAATTGCTATAAATGAAGCTGCAAGAATTTTATCTTCTGCTAAAATTAGTCTATTAAATGACCTCGCGAATTTGCCGCGACTTCTTAGCATTCAAACCTGATTATTTGGAGGGGTTATGCAAACATTGATCCTGCCGGCTGATAAACCAGCTGCCATTGAATCCGCTGTTGCCTTATTGAAGGAGGGTGAAATTATTGCTTTCCCAACAGACACAGTTTACGGTTTGGCAAGCGACGCTTTTCATGCCCCCGGGATCATCAAACTCTTTGAAGCCAAAGGCAGAGATTCCAACAAAGCCATCTCCATCCTGATAGGCTCCAATGATCAAGTGAAACTGATTACCAACCACATGACCAAACTGGCCAGAAGAATTAACAGATAAGTTTTGGCCTGGCGGTTTGACTGTCATTGTTCCTCGCAGAGAGAACCTCCCGGAGCTAATCTCAACTACAAAAAACGTTGGCATGCGTATGCCTGACCATCCGGTATCGCTTGAATTGCTCAGAACTTTCGGACCTCTTGCCACGACATCTGCCAATCTTTCCGGCGGTTCAAGCCCCCAATCTGCAATCGATGTCTTTGACCAACTCAACGGTCGAATTCCCCTGATTCTAAATGGAGGGGTTTGCCCGGGCGGTATTCCCTCCACCGTGGTGGATTGCACCGGTGCAATCCCGATAGTCCTTCGTGTTGGCGCGATTTCTGAAAAAGCGATCATGGACGCCGCCGAAGAATAAACCAATCGTTTCTTAATTTTCACCCAACCCTCGTAACTCAAACTCAGCGGCGTATTTACCGCGCTGTTTCATCAAATCAAGATGCGTTCCGCGTTCGATTATCTTTCCCGCTTCAATATAGATAATTTCATCCATTTGGTCCATAAATAAAAACTCATGAGTGATCCACAAAATTGCGCATTCCTTAAAAGCAGCGTTAATAATCTTGAAAATCTCATTTTTAATCACCATATCAAGATTGGTTAATGGTTCATCCAATATGAGGAATGGGCTCTGTTTGAGAATCATTTGGGCTAACATTAGCCGTTGATATTCACCCCCACTGATGGAAGTGCCATGGTTTCCCAACCAGGTATCCATGCCTTTGGGGAGAGTCGCAAGCCAACCCTTTAATCCAACCTGGTCAATAGCTTTCTTCAAATCAGCGTCAGAGGCAGCAGGGTTTGCCAATAGGAGGTTTTCTTTAAGACCGGCATTGAATAGATAACCACCCTGACCTACCACCCCAAATAAACTTCTTACAGCTTCATCAGTCAACCTCGAATATTCGACCTCACCGATTGAAATACTCCCCTCATCCGGTCTGCTCAACTTCAGAACAAGCTCCACTAGGCTTGATTTTCCCGCCCCTGATGGACCCACCATTGCGATTTTCTTACCAATTGTCATTTCCAGCGAAATGTCGTTCAGGGAGAACCCACCTTCTTCACGTATATAGCTAACATCTTTTACCTCGAGGATTTGAGAATTTTGCAAATGATCTAGTTGACTATTGCCCGGAATTACCAGTTTTTCGTTTGCAATTGCAAAAAGATTTTTGCTTGCTGCTACACTTTGTGTCAATTGTTGGGCAGCAACCGGCAGGTTAATTGCCGCTTCAAAACTTGCCATCGCAATCTGTACAACCACCGCAAGCAGGATTCCCGTCATTTCTCCATCCCGGACAAACGGTATCGTCAACCAGATCAAGCCCAAGATAGTCAAATTTGAAAACAGGATCGCCAACCCATTGTTAACTCCTGTTTTGGTGGAAATAGCTTGTTGGGTGGCGGACAGATTTCGACTTAATCGGCTTACCTGATCCAACATTTGCAAGTTGCTTCCAAACGCGGAAAATTCTTCGAGACCATCAAGGGATTCAATGATCCCAGCCGAGAGCATTGAATATTGGTGGGTTGCCTTTATCGCGGAATTCCTTGTAAAAAGTACTGAAAAGATCGGGATAACAATTCCGGTGATCAGCAATCCACCAGCTAACGCCCAGCCCAGAATAGCCTGGTAATGACCCACAAATAAACTTACACCTGCCGTGACCACTGAAAAAACAATGTAAGGCGAAAGAACGCGTACATAGAAATTTTCGAGCGTTTCGAGATTGTGAAGAACACGATCCAGCAAATCGCCTGACCGGAAAACCGCAAGTGACTGCGTATCACTTTCTACTAATTGTTCAAAGAACCACTTACGCAGGGAGGAAACCAATCGCAAATTAACTGAATGGGAGACCAGTCTTTCTCCATACCGCAATGCAGCACGGCTAATGCCAAAGAAACGTACTCCCACGATCGCCACCTGCAATTCTGCAATAGATGGATGAAGTGCAGCGGCAGATATCAGGTAGGCTGAAGTACCAAGTAATCCTACCCCCGCTGCTACTGTGCCGATCCCAAGTAAAATTGACAAAAAAACTTCATTCCAAAAAGGTCTCAAGAATTTCATCAAATGGAGAATGGTTTTCACGCTTCTCCTGCCTTAACGAGGTCGGCAAAATAACCTCCCTGATCTATGAGTGCCTGATATGGACCGTGTTGAACCAGCCTGCCCCTTTTTAGCACCAAAACTTCATCCGCCATTTTCATCAATGGTTTGTGGTGGGCAACAATGATCGAGGTACGGTTTTTTATCAATCTTTCCAGTGATGACAAAAAGAATTGGCTAAGGGTTATATCCAGGTGAGATGTTGCTTCGTCCATTAGGATCAATGACCCTTCTTTTAGAAATGCTCGTGCCAAAGCCAGGCGTTGACGTTCACCACTGCTTAATCGTGCCCCCGTTTCAAGCATGGGGGTAGCCAACCCCTGCGGGAGTGATCGGACCAATTCACCAAAACCTGCCTGGCTAAGTGCGTCGATTACCTGCTCCTCAGAGTAGGCAGAGTTGAACAGGCGTACATTTTCAAGAAGTGATGCGTTAAAAACCACCGGTTTTTGCCCAACCCAACTGATGGAATTTCGCCAATCTTTCGCGCTCCACAAACGGCTATCCTGCCCGGATACTTCGATTTCGCCATCCTGCGGCTGAACAAACTGCATCAGCAGGTTTAGCAGCGTGCTCTTTCCTGCCCCATTTTCTCCAACAATCGCATAATGTCGTCCCGGAGAAAATTCAAAATTAATTTCAGTGAGTACGTCCACTGCTGAATCTTCGAAATTGTATGAAACAGAGCGTAAAACGAGGGGGTTTTTTGAAAAATCAGGAGCTGTTTTATCCTGCATTTCAATCGTTGAATAAGGAACCTCGGGGATATCCAGGATTTTATAAATCGAAGCAGCGGCTGTAACACCTGCCATGCCGGCGTGGTACCGCATGCTTAAATTCCGCATCGGTAAATAGAATTCTGGTGCCAGCAGCAGAATAAAAAACGCATGTTGAAAATCTAGTTGCCCATAGAGCAAGCGCAGCCCGATCTCAACAGCTACAACAGCCGTTGCAATGGTGGCAATTAATTCCAGGGAAAAAGCTGAAAGCAAGGTAACCTTAAGTACATTTATCGTACTGATTCGGTATTCTTCGCTTACCCGCTGGATTTCATTCAAACGGTCACGGCTTCTTCCAAGTAGGAGGAGAGTTTTCAACCCCCGGATTGAATCCAGCAGAAAATCCCCCATTTGCTGCATCTTTTGCCATTGTCGCTGTGTGACTGATGCTGCCATCCGACCAATCAGGATCATGAATATCGGGATTAAAGGTGCGGTGACCAAAAAGACAATGGCGGTCAATAGATCAAGTGGAAAAACAACAAACAAAATTACCAGCGGTATTGCTGCCGCTAACAACACCTGGGGGAGAAATTGGCTGAAATAACTATCGAGAGAATCAACCCCCTGCAACAGCGTGGTAGCCACCTCGCCAGTCTTCTGACGCCGCAACCACATCGGGCCAAGTCGATCGATTTTCTTTAGTAACAACTGCCTTAATTCAAACTTGATCTTCTCCGCCAGTAATCCAGACAGCCATCCGTTAACGAAAGTAAAACCCGCTCTAAAGAGAATAATGAGAAAAATAAATTTAAGGGGCAGGAGCACATCATTCACACCTGCGTCACGCAGAAAAACCCCGTTGATCACCCAACTTAGCTGCCAGCTTTGAAGCACTACAAGGCTTGTCAAAATAAAGCCCGTTAAGACAACCAGAGAAAAAAGAATCCCGCTCTTGCGAGATAGATTGATCAAACGCCGGTGGGTATTCATTAACTCATTTTGCCTGACTTTTGTTGAATCGTCAAACCACAAAGCGGGTGATCAATTGACCACCCGCTTTTAAATTCTATTGAATCAACTATGGTTGTATTGTTTGTACAGGCGCGTTCACCGCTCGAAAAGTACGAAGTGCCTCTCGTAACGCTCTGCTTGAATCGCCCATCATCCGCCGCGTCGTTTTGAGTGCATCATGAAGGTTTTGGATTGTGGTCTTGGCAGTCACAGGATTGGTTACCTGCCCATTGTCATCAAAACCGGCATGGTCTGCAATCAGTTCAACAGCCACCAGATGCGAAGCATTGATTTCCCCAATTTTATTTTCAAATGAGGCGAGCGCTTCCTCAAGATCAGTAACATCCTTGCCATTGGCTTTCAATCCCTCAATTCGTTCCTGGGCTTTCCCTGTTAAAGTGCTCATCTTCTGGATGTTCTCCAACTGGCGGTCAAGATTTGCTTGTTGCCGCTCAAATGCAGCCTCAAGCTTATGATTGATCAATCCGAGTTTCTCTACACTGGTTGGGGGTTCATCACTAAATCCTTCAGCATGGGCAACACTACTTGGGAAAGCAAACAAAAAAGCTCCTGCAAGCAAAGTCACCAACAAACCAACACTCATTACTTTTATTATTGCTTTCATTTTCTATCTCCTTTTCTTGGTGAATACAACCCAAGTATAGGATTGGGAGATGATGTCAGTATTATCAGGATGTAAAATCTTTGTAAAAAGATTAAACAAACTGTAGCATGGATAATACATCCTTCAGCGCTGCTGCAAACACTTCCGTCATGATGGAATCTTCAACCTTGTACGCACCGCCGTAAACCCCGTCCCCAATGGCTTTCTTTACTTCCGCTGAGTTCAAGATTGAATCAGTTACAAACGGTGCCTTCTCCCCATCAGGGATAGCTCCTGTGCGCACAAATGGAAACGCTTCTATCCAGCCGGCATGATAGGATTTTAAATGGTGGTTTTCTGCAATTGCAGATACATTCGGAGCTTTCCACCATTCGTACCACGACAGTTTTAGACCCTTCAATTCATTCGCCAATTCTCCCAGTGCCACCTTGGCTGGGGTATTGCCGCCATGCCCGTTAAGCACCAGGATCCGTTTGAATCCCTGGTGGTGCACAGAACGAATCACATCTTCAACTACCCGTAACAAGGTTTCCACTCGGATACTCATCGTGCCGGGATAATCGAGAAAATACGAGGAACAACCAAAATTTAACGGCGGCGCTACAAGAACACCTGTTTGCTGGCTGGCGGCATCCGCAAGAGTCAGGGGAATTTTTACGTCTGTGCTGGTGCACAAAAAACCGTGTTGCTCTGTAGCTCCAAGGACGATCAATAATCGATCATCTTTCTTGAGATAATTTTCAACTTCCATCCAGTTCATTTCGCCAAGTCTCATTTTTTCTCCTTGTTTCAATGATGAGATTATAAAGTAAAACCGACCGGTTTTTCCCGGTCGGTTTCTTTTCATGCTACTATATTCACCAGTCGTCCTTTTACATAGATCATCTGGCGCGGGAGTTTTCCCTCCAAGGCTTTTTGGATCTGGTCACTGCCAAGTGCAGCAGCCTTTGCCTCTTCCTCAGATACATCTACCGGAACGGTAATCCGATCGCGCAGTTTTCCATTCACCTGTACCACCAGGGTGATTTCATCCTGGGCGGCGGCAACTTCATCCACTTTCGGCCAGGGCTGCGTATGGATCGAATAAGGATGACCTGTCCGCTCCCATAGTTCTTCGGTGATGTGTGGGGCTACTGGAGCCAGCATTTTTAGATAAAGCTCCACGCTCTCTTTCCAAGCCGGCGTATTATAAGTTTCTCTTTTCAATCGTTGCATTTCATTGAGAAGTTCCATCAACCCGGAGATGATCGTATTAAACTCCAGGTTTTCAAAATCCTGGGTGACCGATCTCACCGTCTGATGGGTTTTCCGGCGCAGCGTCTTTATGCTCGACTCAGTGACCTTAGCAGTGCCCACGGGTTCGAGAAATGTTGTCCAAATTCGCCGCATCCAGCGTGAAGTACCGTCGATACCGCCACTGCTCCAGGGTCCGCCCATGTCCCAACGAGAGAAGAACATCAGGAATGCGCGCAAGGTATCTGCACCGTAGCTCTGCACCAGATCATCAGGTGCAACCACATTACCACGGCTTTTGGACATTTTTTCATTATCCTCACCCAGCACCATTCCCTGGTTGCGCAATTTCAGCATGGGTTCATTTCCCTTGGTAATCCCTAGATCGCGCATCGCTTTATGGAAGAAGCGCGTATAAATAAGGTGCATGTTGGCATGTTCAATCCCGCCCGTGTAGAGATCCACTGGCATCCAGTAGTCATATTCCTTCGGATCAAATGGTCCTTTGTCATAATCCGGGCTTAGATATCGCAGATGATACCAGGAGGAGCACATGAAAGTGTCCATCGTATCTGTCTCTCGCTCCGCCTTGCCACCGCATTTCGGGCAGGTGGTAAACCGCCAGGTGGGATGCAATTTGAGGGGGCTTTCTCCGGTAGGTTTCCATTCCACATCGTCTGGCAGTTTGACTGGCAGTTGATCATCCGGAACTGGCACCACACCGCATTTCTCGCAATAAACCATTGGAATCGGTGCTCCCCAATAACGTTGACGGGAAATCAGCCAATCCCTCAGGCGATAATTTGTCCAGGGTTTGCCAACGCCAATTTTCACCACGTAATCAACTGCTACTTGAAACGATCGGTCTCCCGGAGTACCTGAGAGGGGTCCGGAATTAACCATCATTCCGCTAGCGGGGAGCGCGTCTGTCAGATCAGCTCCTTCGACAATCGTTATTTCCGTGGGCTGGATGACCACTTTGATTGGTAAGTCAAATGCTTTTGCAAAGGCAAAATCACGTTCATCATGTGCCGGCACCGCCATGATTGCGCCGGTTCCGTAAGTCATCAATACATAATCCGCGATCCATACCGGAATCTTTTCGCCGTTGACCGGGTTGATGGCATATCCACCTGTAAAGACGCCAGTTTTCTCCTTGTCGGAAGATTCTCGCTGAATATCCGTCTGACGCGAAGCATCCAGGATATATTGTTCCACCTGCGCCTGTTGTTCTGGAGTGGTAATTTTTTGCACCAGGGGATGTTCAGGTGCGAGCACCATAAAAGTGACTCCCCAAAGTGTATCCGGACGAGTGGTAAATACCTCGAAGTGGATCACCCAACTCGGTCTTGAATGTAACCATTGCCCCTTTGGATTTTCCGATCCAGTTGGTCTGCAGTGTGCGCACCCGTTCCGGCCAGTCAATACCGTCAAAACGGATCAATTCCTCGGCATAGCGCGTAGTTCGGAAGAACCATTGGGTGAGGTTTTTTTTGATCACCGGGGTGCCGCAACGTTCACAATGGCGGTCGTCACCCCACACCTGCTCACGCGCCAGGGTGGTGTTGCAGTTCGGGCACCAATCCACCGGAGAGAGTTTGCGGTAAGCCAGATCATTCTTAAATAATTGGGTAAAAAACCATTGAGTCCAACGGTAATATTTTTCATCAGCAGATATCATTTCACGCCGCCAGTCGAACATTGCGCCCATTGTGCGGAACTGTTTACGCATCTTTTCAATGTTGGAATAAGTCCACTTGCTCGGGTGGATGTTGTGCTTGATGGCGGCGTTCTCAGCTGGCAGCCCGAAGGCATCAAAGCCCATTGGGAAGAGGACATTGAATCCATTCATGCGTTTGAAACGGGCGCGCGCATCCGATGGCGAGATGGCATACCAGTGACCGATATGTAGATCGCCCGATGGATAAGGCAGCATGGTGAGAGCATAATACTTGGGTCTTGATTCATCAATGTTGGATTCATAGAGCTTGTCATCAGCCCATTTTTTCTGCCATTTGGCTTCGATCTCGTTGGGTTAAAGAAAGGAACTTCCGCTTTTACCATTTTCTCTCCTTCTTACCTCTTAAAACAAAAACCCTCATCCTGTCAGGGACGAAGGTCAACTCCGCGGTACCACCCTGGTTGCCTGAATTTCCAGGCCACTCAAGACGCGTAACGGGCGTACCCGTGGCCGGCTATTGATTTCACCGGCAAGCTATCCCTTGCGGGAGGTCAGGCGAGTTCGGTCTTTGCGCTCTGTGACGCTTATTGGGCTCCCACTTCTTCCCAATTCGCTGGCAGATGACCTACTACTCCTGCTATTGCTCTGTGGACCCAGGGAGGTTCGAACTCCCGGCCTCCTCAATGCCATTGAGGCGCGCTCCCAACTGCGCTATGGGCCCAGGGTATTGCCTGTTTCTCGAGCCTGTCTTACTTGTGGACCTGGGGGGATTCGAACCCCCGGCCTCTTCAGTGCGATTGAAGCGCGCTCCCAACTGCGCTACAGGCCCGTTGCTAAATGCAGAGTGGATTTTACCCGACTCTGACTAAAATTGTCAAGGCAAGTGATTAATCCTGGAGAAGCCCAATCCTTATTGGGTTGACCGTAAGGTTCCTAAAATCTCCTTACACAATTCCAGGTTCCCCTGGGCATTGATTTCCATATACCGATCTCCAATAGTAGTCAGGCTGAAAAGAACCTGTGAACCATCGACAGATTGCATCAACAAATCTATCACTGCTCTTCCATCAGCTAATTCACGGGTGGATTCATCCAAGATGACCATTCCAGAAGCTTCCCACGCTTGTTTTCGCTGCGCTGACCATGCTGAAAGATCGTTCTTTGGATCCCAACGGTAACGGAAAAGCAATACACGCGAACCACCATCTGCCAGGGTTTCAACGGACGAACCCGGAGATAACAATACAGTTTGAGCCCCTCGATCTCCGATTATTTGTTCTGGCAGGAGAGTCCAATCTGCTGGATACTGAAATGCAAATTTATCCGACGCATCCTCATACGTCTCTGGAGTAAAACTAAGCGATTCAGTCGGTTCCAAAGTTGTGGTCATCGCAGGAGCTTCGGTCATTACTGGAGCTTCAGTTAATATTACCGCTGTCGTTGGTATCGGAGTGTTTGTAGTGGATTTGCAAGCTGATAGAACAAGAATTGAAACTACAAATAAAATAATTCTGGTTTTCATGTTTTTCCTTTTTTTTGATATCTATATATAGACGAAAAAAGCAGCTAAGAGTTCCACGAACAGGATTCTTCCTACGTCTGTGAAAAGTAGTCCAAATCCGATAGTATTGAATTATACTTTGCGTCTATTTTTTCTTCAGGCTATAATCGCAACAGGAGAAATTCCCCATGACCTCACAACGATTAAATCACTTACTCGAATTAATGAGAGCCTATAACTTCGAAGCGGCTGTGATCAACCCCGGCGCAACCCTCACCTATCTTACCGGGCTGCATTTTCACCTGATGGAACGGCCAACTTTATTGATCTGCAAACCAGGATATCAATCAGTATTGATCCTGCCTGAGCTCGAATTAAGTAAAGCAAAATCATCCATTACACCGGTCAAACCCTTTACCTTTGGGGACGACCCTTCCACCTGGCCGGCTGTTATGTTCAAGGCTTTGCAGTCATTGGGATTGGAAAAGGATAAGGTCATCGTCGAGCCAACCCGGTTGCGCTTCATGGAAATCGATTATCTTCAACAGGCTGCTCCCGAGCTTCAATTCGTCAACGGTGAATCGGTTTTTAATACCTTGCGTGTCCAAAAAGATTCAGATGAAATTAAAATGATGAGAAAAGCAGTGGAGATTGCCCAAAACGCACTCACTGCCACTCTGCCTATGATCCATATTGGCGTCTCTGAATCTGAAATTGCCAGCCAACTCACCATCGAGATGCTCAAAGGGAGTTCCGCCACCGAATTGCCTTTCCAACCGATTGTTGCATCCGGACCCAATAGCGCTAATCCGCATGCCACCCCTACTGACCGCAAACTGGCATCCGGCGACCTATTGGTGATCGATTGGGGAGCTGCATATGAGGATTATTGCTCAGACCTCACTCGCACCTTTGCCATCGGGGAAATTCCCGATGAACTTCACCTCATTTATGAGACTGTTAAAGCAGCCAATGCTGCTGGTCGCAGCATCGGCAAACCCGGCGTCAAAGCTGGTGAAGTTGATCGTGCCGCCCGTAAGGTGATCGAAACTGCCGGTTACGGCGAATACTTCACCCACCGCACTGGTCACGGCTTGGGCATGGAGGGGCACGAAACCCCTTATATGTTTGGCGCAAATGAGTTGCCATTGGCTACCGGAATGGTTTATACCGTTGAGCCCGGTATCTATCTACCGGGTAAAGGCGGGGTTCGTATCGAAGATGATGTAGTAGTTACCGCGAATGGTTCAGAATCCCTCAGCAATTACTCGCGCGATCTGCAAGTCCTTTTGTAATTCAAGAAAGAGGCGAAATGACCAAAGCCAGAACAATTGCCACAGCTGAACCATTTTTCATTCCGGGCGGTAAAATCGGTTGCCTTTTGGTGCATGGATTTACCGGCACTCCCAAAGAAATGCGTATGCTTGGCGATTCCCTTTCTCAGGAAAAATTCACCATCCTTGCACCTCGCCTGGCGGGTCACGCCACCTCTGTTGAGGACATTACCCGCTCCCATTGGGAGGATTGGGTTGCCTCAGTAGAGGATGGTCTCAATCTACTGAAAGGCTGCACCGAGAAGCAATTCGTGATGGGGTTGTCGATGGGCGGTGTGCTGGCGCTTATCACCGCTGCCAGGTCCGCTCCAACTGGGGTGGTCACTTTTTCAGCGCCATGCGCGCTGCCTGGGGACCCAAGGGCTAAATATCTTCCGATTCTGAAATATTTCATCAGAAACGTCTTTAAAGGCAAACCTGATTGGCGAAACCTTGAAGCGGCCAAAAACCATGTAGATTATCCTTATTACCCAACCCCGGCAATCCTTGAATTAAAAGATTTAATTGATGTGATGAATTCAGAATTGGGGGAAGTCAATGTTCCTGCATTATTCGTGCAATCGCACCAGGATAAAGGGATTCCTGCCGAAAGCCTCGAAACTTTATATAATGGGGTCTCATCGACAGACAAATCCAGGTTCTGGGTGGAGAATAGCGGTCATGTAGTCATCCGTGAGCCAGAGCGCGAACGGATCTTTGAAGAAGTGAAAAAATTCGTTAAACGCATAACGGTTACTTAATGAATCGGAATCTTCTCCTCGTTGCAATTTCATTGTCCATATGGGGAATCGGAGAAGGTCTATTTATTTATTTCCAACCGATCTATTTGCAGGAATGGGTCGCAGACCCTTTACTCATCGGAGCAATCCTGGGGGGAATGGGCGTGGCTATGGCAGTTGCTCAAATCCCGGCTGGCTATCTTTCTGACCGATTCGGGTCCCGTTCGATCATGTGGGCATCATGGATATTGGGAACGCTTGCAACTTGGGTTATGGCATTGGCAAATTCAGCTACCGCGTTCATTATTGGCTTGATCCTCTATGGCATGACCGGCTTCGTATTAGCTCCGATGAACAGTTACATCACCAACGTGCGTGGGAATTTCAGTGTTGGCCGATCGCTCACCTTTGTCGCCGGGTTGTACCATCTTGGCGCAGTCATTGGTCCAATTGCTGGCGGGTTGCTGGCTGAGAAGTTTGGCTTAAAAATGACCTATATCATTGCCGGCATCCTTTTTTTCCTGTCAACCGTCATTGTCCTGTTTGTCAGCAAGAATCCGGAAACCCATCATCTTGACCAGGAGTCTACTCAGGCAAAAGGACTGCTTACCAATACCCGTTTTCTCGGTTTTCTGGTGATCACTCTGATAACAGTTTTCGCCTTGTATTTACCCGCACCACTTACCCCCAACTTCCTCAAAAACCAACAGTTGTTGTCTGAAAGTACCATCGGATTTTTAGGCGCATTCGGGAGTTTAGGGAATGCCATCGCCGTACTCGCGTTTGGCAGCCTTAAACCGATACTTGCTTTTATGATCGGGCAAGTTTGGGTCTTGATATTCACATTCCTTTTCATAAAAGGGAATTCTCCGCTTTGGTTTGGCTTGGGCTATTTCTTTATGGGAGGGATGCGCCTGAGCAAATCAATGATCCTCACCATCACCAGATCAATGATTCATCCTTCCCAGACCGGTTTAGCGTATGGTATGGTTGAAGCTGTATCAGCATTGGCTTTTATCATTGCACCGGTTCTAGCTGGCGCATTGTATAAGACCGATGCCTGGTTGATGTACGAGGTTTCTTTCTTTGTCATTCTGGGCGTCATCGCTCTGAACACGATCATTTTTGGAGTTTCCTGGAGAAAACAAAAATATGCCGCTTCAAATTAAGACCTTTACCCTTGGGCAAATGGGAAATAACACAATTGTCATTTACGATTCCAATTCTAAAAAAGCATTTCTTGTTGATCCTTCATTTCAGAATCAACCGATTCTTGACTTTATAAACCAGCAATCACTAACCATTGAAAAGATCATTTGTACCCATGCTCATTTTGACCATTTCGCAGGGGTAGCCTTTTTTATTGATCACCTTTCGCCCAAACCCGGAATCGCCATCAACGCCAGTGATCTTACGCTCTGGCAAGATGGTGGCGGGTCAAAACAATTCAATTTTCAAATAAAGCAGCCTCCGACTCCTGATGAGTTTCTTTCACACGGTCAAACCCTACTATTGGGAAGTGAATCGATTGAAATAAGGAGTGTACCCGGTCACTCTCCCGGTTCAATCGTCCTCTATATCCCTTCGCTCAAAACAGTCATTTGTGGTGACACGATTTTTAACGGTGGAATTGGGCGAACTGACCTTGTTGACGGTGATCACGAGCTGCTCGTTAAAGGGATTAACGATCAGATTCTTTCGCTGCCCGATGACACACTCTTGATACCTGGTCATGGAGAAGTTACAACTGTCAATCAGGAAAAACAATCCAATCCCTTTTTGCAATAGGACAAAATCACTCCGATATGATTTATAATAGCCAGTCAGGAGTAATTGCCAGAATATGAAAAGAATAACCAAATCCCTTATCATCATAGTTGCAATGTTGGTTGGTGCAACCGCTTGTGGTAAAACCGGCGCAAGTGGTTTCTCCCTCGGCAAACCAACACTCACATCCACGCCAACCGCAACCGCCACGGCTACCATTACCCCCACCTCAACAGCCACGCCAACACCCACCGCCACCCCCACCATTACGCCCACCCCAACTCCTTCATTCATTGTTGTCGAAAAAGGGAAAATCACCGTCCCAATTTTGCTCTATCACCATATCACTACTGCTCTCGACGGCAGCCGCTACAACATTGACCCTGCTATTTTTGATGAGCAAATGAAATGGCTTTACGATAACCACTATGAGACTATAAACGTATCGGATGTCGCGTCGCTAATCCTCAATGGGGGTCAACTTCCCAGACGCGCCGTTGTGATCACCTTTGATGATGGCAATGTTGATATCTATCAAAACGCATTTCCCATTCTCGAGAAATACGGGTTCGTTGCCACTTTTTACATCGTCGACCGGTATATCAACGGAAAGGATATGATTTCCACTGACCAGGTTAAAGAATTGATCGAAAAAGGATGGGAAATTGGCTCTCACAGCAAATATCACACTAATCTGACGAGTACCACTGCTGACCTGGAAGCGGAGATTCGATTATCAAAACTCGATATGGAAGAACGCCTGGGAGTGCCCATCAATTCCTTTGCGTATCCATTCGGATTGGTAAATGAAAATGTGATTGGCAAGACAATTCGCTCAGGTTACACTTCTGCGGTTGGTCTTGGCGAATCAGTTACACATGGTAAAATTGATCTTTTCTATCTGAACCGCCGCGAAGTCCAGGCTGATTTTGATATGGCAAAATTCATCAGCATGCTTCCCTGGTCGGGACCGATACAATAAAACAAAGGGCTGCCCGATATTTAGGGCAGCCCTCATTTTTTTTAATTTACTTCTTTATTTTGCAAATTCCACAGCACGGGTTTCGCGGATAACGGTAACTTTAATCTGCCCCGGATACTGCATCGTTTCCTCCACCTTTTTGGCAATATCGCGTGCCAGGCGTGTGGATGCCAGGTCGTCGATATCTTCCGGTCGTACAATAATACGTACTTCACGACCTGCCTGGATGGCATAGCTCTGCTGAACACCCTTGAACGAATTTGCAATCTCCTCAAGCGCGCGCAAGCGTTTGATATATTGCTCAAGGTCTTCGCGGCGGGCACCTGGGCGTGCGCCGGATATGGCATCAGCACTTTCAACAATAACCGCTTCGATGGATTCCTGTTCAACCTCATGATGGTGCGATGCCATGGCATTCACCACCTTGGGGTTCACACCATAACGGCGTGCAAACTCAGCGCCAAGTTGCGCATGCGTTCCTTCAGTATTGTGATCCATCGCTTTGCCTAGATCATGCAGCAACCCGCCGGCACGTGATACTTCCACGTCCGCTCCCAGTTCCGCTGCCAAAACTGCTGAGAGTTTAGCCACCTCAACTGCATGTGCCAGTTGATTTTGCCCATACGAGGTGCGGAATTTCAATCGCCCAAGCATCTTGAGAACTTCAGGGTGCACTCCCGCAACCCCTGCTTCAAAGGCAGCCTCTTCACCAGCTTCAACAATGGCGCGCTCAACTTCTTTTTCCTCTTCAGCCAATATTTTTTCAATATTCGCAGGATGGATACGTCCATCCTGGATCAATCGATCGAGTGATCTTCGCGCAATCTCACGTCTTACGGTATCAAAACAGGAGATCGTAACTGACTCGGGGGTATCATCCACGATCACGTCAACGCCTGCGGCTTGTTCAAAGGCACGAATGTTACGGCCATTACGCCCAACGATTCTACCTTTCATTTCTTCATTCGGTAGTGTCACAAGTGATGTAGAGACACTGGATACATGTTCAGAGGCAACTCGTTGGATGGCGTCCGTGATGATTTCGCGAGCCCGTTTATCCCCTTCCGAACGTGCCTCAGATTCAATTTGTCGGATGATGCGCGCCATATCATTGCGACCTTCTTTTTCTGCTTCCGTTAGCAGAACCTGTTTGGCTTCTTCCATGCTCATCTCGCCAATTTTCTGCAGAACTTCCAGTTCGTCAGAATACAGTTTTTCTATGTCGTTAGATCGTTTATCAAGCGCACTCTGGCGTTTACTCAGGTTCTGTTCTCGTAATTCCAGCCGCTCGATACGTGCATCCAATTCAGTGCGGCGTTTCTGCAGGCGGTCATCTTCGCGAACAATATCCTGCCTTCTCCGGCTGATTTCGGATTCCGAGCTTTGCATAAGCTTGAGTGACTTATCGCGTCCTTCCAATTCAATTAATTTACTTTTTTCCTCTGCGGCTTTGACAATATTATCGGCAGTAGCTTTTTGTTGCGTCTTGAACCGCCCAACAAATACCTTTACAAAAATTACAGTTAATACTGTGGCTAGTACCAAGCTTGCTAAAACAATGATCGTAATTAACAGTTCCAGTGGTAGTCTCATTCTCCAAATTCCTCATTTTCCAAATAAGATGGTTCATTCTGCAATTCATTCCATAACTTTTTCACAACAGGGGAAATCACATCGTAAGAAAATCCCCTTCGGATTAGGTGACCAACCATTTTTTTTTGAAACGTCTGCCAATCGAGTCCTGAATACCTCTTTATGATCTTGTTGGCAGCTTGCAAAGCAAGTACCTGGTCGTTTGCAGAATGTTGCAATGCTTCATCTATCAGTTCTTCATTAATACCTTTGTTGCGCAATTCATATCTTATCAATCGCTGGCTGCGAGGATGAAACTCGTTCCGACTCTCCACCCAGGATGCTGCAAATTGATCATCTCGGACTATCTTTGAGTCGCGCAGCTTAACGATCACCGTTTCTATCTTGTCAGGTTCGAACCCTTTTTTACTTAATCTTGCCTGCAACTCCCGCTCCGAACGTGGGCGGTAATCCAGCAATTTCAAAGCAGATTGAAGAACTTTTTCGTCCGTGTCTTTATCAAGCAATTCATCAATTTGCTTCTGATCAAGTACTTTTCCTGGTTCAAGCCAGGCTGCAATAATGCGGGAAAGACTAAAACGATACTCCCCATCCAGAAATACGTTTACCCGGTTTGGGTTGCGTTTCTGTGTTGTTATTGCAGTAATACGATTTTCAATCATCATTAAACAAAAACAGCCTGATCAAGATAATCGGCTGTTGGCGAATCCCGGCTGAATTAAATCCAATTGAAATTTGAATTGCACTCTACGAAATCAGGGTCGAATTGATTTGTTACATTTGGTTGCGTAATAGAATATAAAAACAAATATCCCTAAACAACTCTATTCCACAATGTAGATTCTCACTTAAACACTTAGATTGCCGACCCTGCTCAGATAAAACTCAAACCCCAAAAGGAGTAAATTACGTCCAGCCAAAACCGTGCCAACAACAAATACTAAATATTAAACAGATTTTAGTATTCTTGATTAATATTATACATTATTTCTTAAAAATATTTGACTAAAACCCACATCCCCACAACGCAAGAATTAATCCATGCTAAAATCAATACATGGATAAAGAAAACAAACAAGTTGATCTTCCAGCAAAAATGCATAAAAAGCAATTGTGGACGCGTATTTACCTCCCATTGGGATTAACCGTTCTGGTGGTCTTTGGTATCGGACTCTTGATATCACTGCGGTCAGTCTCCGATGCATCGGTAAGCCAAACCTGGGCTTCGATGGGGTTAGTCTTTTTACTCATTCCCCCAATTCTGTTTAGCGTGGTAATCCTCGTGGTTTTAATTCTGGCTGTTTTTGGGATGACAAAAGCCAATAAATCAATTCCCCCTCATTTACAAGTATTCAGAACCAGGGTACTAGATGTGAATGAAAAATCGCGTGATTTCACCAACAAACTGGCAATTCCGGTCATAAAAACCCGCTCAGTTTCTGCGGCAATAAAAAACCTTTTTAACAAACTTCGCAGTAAAACAGGATCAAACGGAGGTCTTAATGGAACAGAATAAAAATTGGAAAAAACTCGTTCTCGTTATTGGCGGGATTGCTGGTCTGGCAACCGGTTTGGCTGCGGCAGCATTGATCATTAAACGCCAGGAGAGCACTGATAGCGGATTTAAATTAAATTCCGGTGAAGGCTTCAAAATAGGGATGGGAATTGTAACCCTGCTCAGGCAAATCTCTGACAGCGGAATTAAAAAATAATCTCAAATCCCTTCTGATTGAAGGGGTTATATTCACCATTCACTATGTTTCACCAAACCATCATTGACTGCATTGCAATCGGCAGAGTCTCCCGGCAAACCATTGTTCCTTTAACTCACCGGGTTCATGAAAGAATCCTCGCGGGACCTGCGCTTTATGCATCTGCAGGGATTAAATCATCAATGGATAATGTGGGAGTTATCTGCTCAATCGGCAAGAATGAAGCAGAGGAACTCAACACCCTGCTTGAAAAATACCGGGTTGATAGCACCGCAATCACCCAAGAAAATCAGCCGGTAATTGACCAATTTCTGGGGTATCTCTCCGCTTTTGCTCCGCCAGGTGAAAACCCCATCCCTTACTTCTCCGCGATGCAAATGTCACTCCCGGCTTCAATCCTCTCTATCAACTTTCAAAAAAAGGGAGTTCGGGATCAAGCGCCATATTACCCGGCTACCCTTTCCGCAATTTACCTCAACGCCTCAGCCGCCCACATTTGTGCCGCCGAGTTTGAGCATCAAACAAAAGCGAGTACCTTGTTGGATAAAACAGCAATCAGCGTCTTGACCTTATTATCTGACCCTGATTACATGAATCCTTCTCACTGGGAAGGAGTGATGAACCTGATGAATGGTTTGACCGCATTTATCACCACATCAGCAGAAATCGACTCCCTGTTTAACAATCGCAGCACAGATATCATCGAAATAGGCAGCATTTTGCATGATCGCGGTTGTCAATACCTAGTATTGCATAAGAACGCAGAAGGATTTGAGTTACTGGATTTAAATCAAAAGAAGAAGTATCTCATCCCCGTTTACCCCTCCAATATCGTGGACCCAACTGGCATGAAAGAAGCGTTTTGCGGCGGTTTGCTTGCTGAACTACGGCGAAGCCATGACCCTGTTCAAGCGGTTGTTCGAGGAAGCGTAATTTCGTCACTTAAAGGGGAAGGCTGTGGACCATTTTTCCCATTGGAAGCCATGCCAGGGTTGATCGAGGCGCGTATTTCACATATTAGAGACTGGGTGAAATCAAATTAATCATTTGCATTTTTACAAATGATTTTTTAGCTAAAGCGTTTAAATACTTTTCTAAATTCAACTTTTTTATATTTCCACCACAATGAAAGAGATCGCCTAAAGATCCGCTTTGCAATACCCTTCCCTTCATCTTCCGTGGGAGAGTGGTTTGAATAAACATATAGTTGATATTGGGTTAAGAGCCTTAAAATGTCAGCCTCGTATGCTGGCATCTCTTCAATAAGAAGGGTTGATAACTCCTGTGCAGTACTCCCCGGACCGATTTTTATCCTCAATAATCGTAAACTAAATTCAATATTTGAATAATTCCTTTCAACCGGCGACAACCCAATTGTCTTAAGCCAAAAACCAGCGAGTGGGATTCGATAAATCCATTTACGGAAGCGTACTTCCCAATCTCGTACAGATTTCTTGAAAGACTGCCAATTTTTGCCAATTTTGATTCCTGCATAAGTTAACCCGATTGCTGAGAACAATCCTCCGGCAATGACTAGAATAATCCCAAAGAGGGATAAGTTACGATTCAGCGGTTGGTCACTTTCCAATTCAGTATCCAATTGTTCAAGGAGCATATTTGCCCGATCCTCACCGGTCAAACCGGCAGAACTCTGGGCTAATTGTTCCTCCAGGTTCCCGGTGGAGTTCTCTGAACCTGGTTGGGCGGTTGAATTCCACTCTAGGGTTGGCAAAGAGGATGTGGGCTCAAATGGTATCCATCCATATCCCGGAAAATACACTTCCGGCCATGCATGACTATCTTTTTTTTGCACAGTGATACCATCCCCCGCAGAACCTGGCAATCCTGCAGCATATCCTACAGCAAGTCTGGCAGGTACTCCGGAGATACGTAACAATATCACTTCAGCAGATGCAAAGTAATTGCAGAATCCTTTTTTATAGTCAAATAGAAACCACTCAACTGGATCCAACTTTTTGGCAGGTGTCGGAATTATCGATTGGTATTCATAATTCGAGCGTAGATACTGCGTGACGGCAATTGTTTTATCAAATGGAGTTGCATTGTTCGCCGTGATCTCATTTGACAGGTTAATCATCTTCTCTGAGATACCATCCGGTAATTGTAGATAACGCTCCAGCACCCACGAAGGATAGTTCGTCCCCACGTTCCTTAATTCTTCGCTGGCAGGCACCGAGACAATCGTCTCAAACCGGTATATTTCTTTTTCTTTGATCCCGTCATCAATAAAATACGCCATTATTTCTTTATCAAAGATGGTTTCTGTGGCAACAGCCGCCGAGACAACCCGGTTGAAACTAACCGACTCCCCCAATGTATAAATCTGGGTCAAGCTCGGCAAAAATGATTGCACCCATACCTTCATCTCGATTTGATCTTCTCCCGCCTGTTTTGTATTAATCTTTTGAAGCGGGTTGTAAATTTGCTTGTAGGTATTTCCAAGTGACCAGGTTTTATTGTTATAAGTGCTGTAAGCTTTTCCGCGCCAATAGGCTGGAAAATTATGAGGGGTTTTAGCACCTGTCTGAATATAAAGTACGGTTTCATCCCCCTGGATTTGACCAGTTCCAAGTGAAAAATCTTCAGCGATTAGCTGCTCCTGCGAAAGTTTGCCTTGTTCCAATGCATAAAAAACATTTTCGAAATTTTGCGTAAAAGTTTCCCATTTCTGGGTAAGGCGGGTTTGTTCAACGGAAGTCGGTATAAATAAGTGCACCAGGCGTGGAATAAGCAAAGCGGTAAACCCTATCAATAGAGCGGTGATGACTACTCCGCGATTGAAATCAAACTCGGTTTCACTTCCAATGTTTTGATTTTTGTCCGTGATCTCGTTTCGAAGTTTAAGATAAAACAGCCTTCCCAATAAAATAAGCGCCACCACAGCGTATGCCCATGTGTAAAATGCTCGCCTTGGGTCCGCTTGATAATGTTCAATAACCAGTAGTCCTAAGCCGAGCAATACCAATGGAATCCACGGTTTTCCAGATCGCATCATTGTAAGCCCGGTTGCCAATCCAACAAGCCAAAATAAAATCCCAATGACCAACAGGAACAGGATCGAATCTGTAACAGGTTGATTGCCTAACAATTGGGCAGCTGTGGTACTGATTCTTGTCCAAACTTCAAGAATTTTGGCAAAAAAGCCTGCCCTTTGACTTAACATAAGAATAAAAGAAAGTGGGAAAAGTACTCCGCTCAATAAGATGGAGACTGGAGTTATCACTAACCAGTGCACGCGCCATCTGCCAAGGAGATATCCCAAAACCGCCCCCAAGAATAATAACCACCCCGTAACATCAAGGTTCTCTGCCCATTTGGTTAGTCCCAATCTTGAGGTAGCCAGCATAAAGAGAATAAAAATTAGCAGGGTGGAGACCCAATCAAATTGATTTTGAGACTTTTTCTTCATATCTTTATTGTACAATCTAGTTACCGTCCTATTTCATCACAGACAATAATTCGGAGGAAAACATGCAAATATTATTCCCGATTGAGATTAATTTCACATTATTTTTTCAGGCACTTGGCGATTGGTTATTGCTCCCCTTTTCATTGATTACTTCACTCGGCAACGAAAATTTCTACATTTTGATTATGCCCTTGTTGTTTTGGTGCGTGAATTCAACCATGGGTATCCGGGCAGGAGTGATGTTGATCCTAAGCGGTGGGTTAAAATACCTTTCTCAAAATTATCATCCACACGCCTCGTCCTTATTGGATCGATACACGCGTTAAAGCTTTCTCCTCCGAAACCTCATTTGGGATGCCCTCTGGGCACTCTATGAATGCTGCCAGCATTTGGGGTTCATTTGCAGCCAGCTTGAAGAAACGCTGGATGACCTGGCTCGCAATCCTTATGATCTTGCTCATTGGACTATCAAGAATATATCTTGGCGTTCATTTCCTCCACGACGTTCTGAGTGGTTGGCTTGTGGGAGGCTTGTTATTATGGGGCTATCTGAAGGTTGAAAAGCGGATTGCCGGATGGGTTAACCAGAAATCCCTGGCAACCCAATTCTTTTTCTCATTTCTTGTATCAATGGCACTGATCGGGTTGTCAGTGGCAGCCAAGGCGATTGCCAGTTCCTGGTCAATGCCAGCTGATTGGACAAATAATGCGCTCGCAGTTAGCCCAGATGCCCCCGATCCATTCAACATTGAGGGGGTAATCACCATGGCGGGGGTAGCATTCGGTTTCCTCGCAGGGCTGGCATTTTGGGTGAAGAAATATGGTGCCCCTCAAGTTGGGAAAAAATCATTTAGATTGATTCTTCGTTACCTGTTGGGTATGGCGGGTTTAGCTGTCCTCTATCTGGGGTTAAAGATGGTATTTCCAGAAGACCCTGAGTTGCTTGGTCAGATTTTGCGCTTCGTGCGGTACGCATTGGTCGGCGTGTGGGTTACCGCAGGTGCACCTTTAATATTCAGAAAATTAAAAATCTAACAACCTTTTAATATTAAAATCGTATAATAAATATAAATTATTATCAGGAGGATGTTATGAAAAGTTTTGGTGGTTTTTTGATTGGATTGTTGTCTGGCGCTGTTATTGGCGGAGGGTTAGCTATGCTTTTCGCTCCTTCATCCGGTGCTGAGACAAGGGCACAAATTCAGGAATCCTCTTCCCGACTGAGCAATGAAGTAAGAGAAGCCGCTGCTTCCAAAGCGGAAGAGCTGAAGGCGGAACTTGCTCGGTTACAAAAAAAAGTGATTCCTGAATAACGAAGTTGTTTCGAGATAAAAACCAGCCAGAGTTGCCTGGTTTTTATTTTTCCTTAATAACAAAGGAATAGTCAGCAGCCTGGCGCGTGAAACGGTTGGACCCGCTGATCACCAAAGCCAATTTTCCCGCTGATGAATCTCCACTAAAATCGATCACCAAGCGCCCACCGGCATCCACCACATAATTTGTGACCGGCATAGCGGAATCACCTGTGTTGATCAATGAAATCAAAAATGTCTGTGGAAGAATATTCTCAATGAGGGCAAAGCCAGCCGGCACCCATCCGTCTGAAGTCTCTTCAAAATCAGCTTGATAATTCAACGCAGGGATGGTGACGTTATCCAGGGTAAAACCATCCCCTGTAACTGCCCCATCGGTAACATAATCAAAGCTTAGTTCAATCTTTTTCCCGGCAAAAACTGAAAGATCAACCGTTTCAGTGATCCAGCCATCACTTTGACCATTATAGGCACAACCATAAGAATTGCCACTTGGGTTGGATAAGGTACATGAAGGCGTATCAACAATCTGCCATGCGCCACCTTCAACTGACGCCATCAGGTATAAATAATCGTAATCGGTTTCGATATCATACCAGGTATCAAAGGTCATTAATATTGGAGATTGTGTAGCTGTGAAATCAAATTCTTTTTTCAGAACGATATTGGAAGAATCCCCACGGTTCGACCACCAGAATTTTCCATGTTCATCAGAAGGAAGTGGTAACACTTCCACAACCGCTTGTCCCTGAAATGTGATTTCGAAATCCCCGCTGCAACTCATTTCAATGTAATCCGTGCCGTACTGGCTCACATCGCCTTCTACCGTATCATTGTTGCATTCATACAAAGTGCTGGTTGCGCCCATTTGAGGAGCATCGCTGTAATTGCTGTAGTCATATCTTCCATCAAGGATTGAATTATCCTTGAGATAGTTTGTGACAACCCAATCGGAAAAGATACCGTCCGCGGATGATTGTTCCCCCGTCAACGGATCTTTGATTTGTTTTTCCTGCATAAGTTTGTCAATACTAACCATGCCATTATCAGCGTCGGCTACCACCGCACGCGTGAATTCCTCACCAAGTCGATCTAACATGTAAGTAACATAAAGGAAACTTGCGCCATAATGTGCATCCGATTCGTCCGGGTCACTTGGCCAATAATTTAACTGCAGGTCAGGATCGTAACTAAAAAGATAATCAAACCCTCCTACATCATACCCATTTAGCAATATTGCCAATTCTGAAAAACCTTCATTGATCCATAACTCTTCATTGGCATCGTAATATCCATGAATCAAATGTTGGAATTCATGCGCCAGGACACCAAGCGTATAGGGATCTGTCAACGGATCTTTGTAGTCATCTGTCGGGTTTAGATCCTCAGCGTTGAGGTAAAACATTTCATGCGCATTTGAATATTCGTGTGCGATTGGTAGAACAACATCCGTCGAGGAGCAGTAGCCGACAACATGCCCACCCAAGCCATTCCCATAAAAGATATACAGATGCGGGTCATTATCCACTCCAGGAATCCATTCTTTTCCAAAGAACTCCTGGACTGTAGGATAAATCTGGGTGGAAAAACGATCCATCAGAGTTTTCAGATCGCGCCGCGAAAAAGTTACACCATTCTCAATCCAGAAATAAACATCTTCCGTCTGATATTGAAGAGTCGCGGTGGCAACCCTTGAAATATCCGTGTCTGTATTAGAAACATTAAAATCAAGTTCATCCCCAATTTGATATTGGACAGGTGCGGTAGTCAGATGAGTGGGAATGTTAATTTTGCCATCAAATTTCTCAGCCAACTGATTTAAATCAGAACTGGGGATTAACGTATTTTCAAGTAAATCAAGAATTTTTTTCGCTGTCTTGATAGTTTCGCCATCAGCGGAGGTGACAGGAGTTGGTGACCGCGGCGGAGCCTCGGTTGGAGATTCAGTCGCAACGATAGTGGGGGTATCTGGCATATATTTGTTCACGAGGAAGACTACACCTCCGCATAAAGCCCCCAACATAAGACAACCACCAATCACACTTAGTAAAACTACCAGTATTGTTTTTTCTGCTTTATCCATCAGTTAGAACGCTCCTGTAATTGCTATATGAATTCCATGTCGCTGCTATAAATCCAAGAGTGAACCAATAATAAGGCAACGCCAGGCTATCAACACTAAACCCTTCACCCACAAAGGCAATCAGCATAAATATGCCCATCCATCCGATCACTGCACTGATACCTGTTTTTGAACTTATCAGAGAAAGAGCAGTGATCAAAGTAATGACAAGTATTGTAACAAATAATGAAAATCCAATAATACCGGTTTCGCCCAACAGCCGCATCCAAAGATTTTTAATGTTTAACAAATTGTTTGTTCGAAACATCAAATCACGGGTCTCGGTTAATTGCCAACCATATGCCGGAAGGTATTTTGGAAAATATGCACCTGCAAAATTCAACCCAACCCCGATTAACGGGTAATCATTAAAAATGTTCCATCCGGTTTGCCAATAAGCTACTCGCTCGCCAAATTGAAGATTATCTACATACTTTACCAACGAATTATCTGATGTTTTGGAAAATTGAAAAACTGTCTCCATCCGTGGATCAATTTTGCTTAATGCATATAATCCGGAGATTCCCACCCCAAAATAGATCAACACCATCAACATCACTGCCGAAACGGTCAGGAGCGTTTTCTTATTAACATTCCATTTTTTGATGATCCAGCGAATAAATTGGACATTGAGACGGATAAAAAGAAAAGCCACCACCAGCATGATCGAAACCAATCCGCCCCTTGAAAAAGTCAGGAAGAGCACAATCAAGCCTAAACCAAGAAAGATATTCTCTAGTGATAAAAACCAGATCTTGATCTTATGCGCTGAAAACCGTTTCAGAGTAGCGCCAAGCCAATAAGGCAGATAGACCAGATTCAACATATGCGCCAACCACGAAGGCTCTGAAGCAAACCCGGTTGTTCGTTTGTCAAAAAGCACAGTTGTCGAAAAAATCCCCTGTATCCGGCGCATCCACTCCGGGAAATCATGAACCGGAAGCCAAATCACAAATTGCAGCAATGACCACCCCAACAACACCGCGCCTCCCCAATTGAGCGCTTTGATCGTATTCTTGATACGCGATTCATCCTTTGGGAAGCCAGCCGCGATCACATAAAAAAGGAAGCCCATCGCCAGGGTTGCCAGTGCTTCTACCGAATTGGAGGTTAGCGAACTCCCTGGGTAAAACGGGGTTTGTCTGAAGAAAGCGAAAGTAATCGTTAAGATGCCATAAATCGTAAACAATAAGGCAGGTTTTATTTGAAAAGGAAAGTGCCCCCCACGAAAGATATAAAAAGGAAGCCAAATTGCCGTTAACAGTAAAACAAAAATACCTGCTGCCGGTGCAACGGAACTGGTATGCAGAACCTTGGCAAATAATGGAAAACTGGAAATAGGCAACGAGATAACCAGCCCTATCCACAACCAGGAACTGATTTTCTCCCAGATTCCTAAAAGCTCCGAACGGGCAGGATTCATTATCCCTGTTTTCCCCCAAGGAAAAACCAGCCAAACGCAACAAGTAACCCGATGATTGCCCCTGCGAGGACATTTAGGTTTTGCCTGAATAAGACGGGTGAAGAGGGAAGAAGAGCATCCGTGGTGACCTCAAAACTGAGGTTGGAAAGGAGAATTGATTCTCTTAATGATTGCCCTGAAATTGAGTCACCGGATATCAATGTCTTGATCGCATCAACTTCATCAGATGAGCATCCTGAAACAGGTGAAGGAATCACTACTGATTCACTGAAGCATTTTTCAATCGACAGCATGACGGTTTGTATATGAAACGCTTCTACTGCTTTCTCATTCATTTTGCTTAAAGAATTCATTGCTTCTTCCGCCCACCATTGCCCAAGTTTTTGGGCAGATGGCGCATCAGACGCACGACTCGAAAGGATCCAATCAGACCCTTTCCGAATTGCGGTCAGGCTATTGAGGATCGCATCATCGCTGATGCCTGGCATCTCCAGGTGGGCGCGAGTAATCACAGCCTGCTTTACTTGCGTTGAATCGATGATATCCCCAACCGTCAGAATGAGATGATCCAGTTCGTAATCCTCAAGGCGGCCGGCATAGGCATAATCAATGGCTGTGGTGATTACCGCTTGAGATTGATACACTGGCTTATGAATGCGAGTGATCAACATACCCACAAGCCCCCCAAGGATCATTAACCCGGCAAAAACCCACCATTTGCGGGCAGCTTTTTTGATCATCTCTGATGGCACAAAATCGCTCTGCATAATATTTTTCCCTATCAGTTAATTATACCTTGTACAAAAAAAGACCTGGAATTCTCCAGGTCTTTTTTTTACGAAGTAATTGTTATTTTGCAATGAAGTTGATCAGCACCAGGTTCTGGGTGCAATTTGCTGAAGTGCTGAACGGCAGTGGTTTGGTCACTGGAATTCCCGTTGCATCGAAAATCTGGATCGTAAGCAAATCAACCGATGCGATAGCAGAATTCCCCAGCACGATCTCGTATCCACCAATGCCATACGGATTGCCAATAACCATACCGGTGAATCCCACCTGATTGAAAGGATTGCCATTGTAAGTTCCGGTTACTTTTACAATGTAATTCATTACCGGATTACCAGAAGCGTTAAATACCTGCCCTGCCACACCCTGCCAGGCGCATCCCGTTGATGCATGGGCAAAATTGGACATGAAGATAGGGGTTGCCGGCTGCAATGTGAATTTTTCATTGATCGCAGTCGGAACTGAGGTTGCCGTGGGTGGGATCGCGGTAGGTGTGAATGTTGGTGTAGCGGGTACTGAGGTAGCGGTGGGAGGAAGCAGGGTTGGGGGCACCAGTGTCGCTGTAGCTGAAATCAACGTAGCGGTGGGTACTATCCCCACTTCAGTGGCAGTTGGTGCAATCTCGGTGATTTCCTCAGTCGGGATCACAATTTCCGTTGCAGTTGGGTCAACAACGATTACAGTCGGGAAAGGAATCTCGGTTTCCTGAACGATTGCCGTTGCGGTTGGCAAAGTAAAGGGAAAAGTAAATCCTTCTCCCAAAAGCACTGTACAAGCTGCAATGGTTACCATCACTAAAGACCAAAATAGTTTTTTCAACATACCAACCTCCAAAAATCAATTCTCTTAAATGGTGCAGGTTTCATGCCAAGGGTAGATTCATTTTTTTTTAAACTCCATTATTAATCGCAAAGATGTAGAATATAATTTGAGAAAGGTGACCCGATGAAACAAATCCTCCAAAATATGCGTGATGGTAAAACCACAGTTAAAGATATCCCTCTGCCCTCTGTAAAACGTAACGGCGCACTGGTGAAGACGATGGCTTCCCTCGTTTCTGCCGGCACTGAACGAATGCTGGTTGAATTCGCGGAGAAAAACCTGGTAGCAAAAGCCACTTCCCGGCCTGACCTGGTCAAACAGGTGCTTTCCAAGGCTCAACGCGAAGGGATAATCCCCACAATTGAAGCTGCGTTCAACAAACTGGATCAACCCATGCCCTTGGGATATTCATCCGCCGGCATCATCCAGGAAATTGGTCGCGAACTGGTTGGATTCCAACCGGGTGACCGGGTAGCCTGCGCTGGGGGTGGATACGCGGTCCACGCTGAATATGGGGTTATTCCACAAAACTTGTTGGTTCATCTGCCCGAAAATGTCGATTTTGAATCAGCGGCTTTCGCCACGCTTGGCGCAATTTCGCTGCAAGGGTTCCGCCTGGCAAATCCGCAGTTGGGTGAATCTGTTTGTGTCATCGGCTTAGGACTATTGGGCTTACTATCTGTCCAAATTTCCAAAGCTGCTGGGTGTTCCGTATTTGGAATCGATATTGATCCTCAACGTGTATCATTGGCAAATTTGCTGGGCGTTAGTGCTGTCATTCGCGCTGATTGTGAATCTTCAGCTCGTTCGTTCACCAGCGAACACGGCTTTGACCATATTCTCATTTGCGCTGATACCCACAGCAATGATCCAGTGGAACTGGCAGGTATCCTCGCCCGTGACCATGGCACAGTTGTAGCGATCGGTGCATTTGGGATGGATATCCCCCGCAAGGTTTATTATGAAAAAGAACTGACTTTCAAGGTCTCCCGTTCATATGGTCCCGGTCGTTATGACACGCTTTATGAAGAAGGAGGAAAAGATTATCCATATGGTTATATACGTTGGACCGAAGGACGCAACATTCAGGCGTTTGTAGACTTGATGGCAACCGGAAAAGTAAACGTCCAGCCACTCATCACACATCGATTCCCGATTGACGAGGCTGAAAAAGCCTACGAATTAATCACTGGCAAATCAGGAGAACCCTTCCTTGGCGTTTTATTGACCTACCCCGATTCGGGCGAATTGATCCAACCAAAAAAGATAACCTTCCAACCTGCTCTAAAAACTGAGGGCAAGATATGTGTGGGGGTATTAGGGGCAGGTAATTATGCGCAGGCAGTTTTCCTGCCGGCTATCAAAAAAACTGGCAATGTGATTCTTGCGGGGATTGCCTCTGCCAGTGGGTTAAGCGCCACCCACGCCGCGCAAAAATTTGGTTTTGGTTTTGCGGCTTCGGATGAAAATGAGATTTTAGGTAATCCCGAGGTTAATACGGTCGTAATACTCACCCGCCATCACCAGCATGCACGTCAGGTGATCACCGCGCTTGAAAACGGAAAAAATGTCTACTGCGAAAAACCCCTCGCCCTTTGTGAAGAAGAATTACAAAAAATCGAAGCGGTACTTGAAACACACCCCAAAGGAATTTTGACAATCGGATTCAACCGCCGATTTGCGCCTTTTGCGATCAAACTGAAGGAGGCGATTGGTAAATCTACCTCACCCATGGTGATTGATTATCGGGTAAACGCAGGCTTTTTGCCGTCCAACCATTGGACGCAAGACCCCAACCAGGGCGGTGGTAGGATCATCGGAGAAAGTTGTCATTTTATTGATTTTTGCACTTTTCTCACTGGTCAGAACCCCCGGTCCGTAAGTATGCAATGCCTGCCTGCAGTTGGAACCCTCCCCCAGGATTCATGTGTCATCACCCTCACCTATCCGGATGGATCGCTTGCCACCATCCGCTACCTTGCCAATGGCAACAAAAATTATCCCAAGGAACGGGTTGAAGTTTTCACCGCCGGACGGATCGGAATTTTGGACGATTTTCGCACCCTAGAAATTGTTACCGATGGCAAGAATACCACGCTCAAATCACGGATTTCACAAAACAAAGGACACCTGGCTGCCTGGCAAAATTTTCTTTTCAGCATCTCTGATAGGAAAACTCCAACCATTCCTTATGACCAGTTGATTGCGGTAACCCGGGCAAGTTTTGCTGCTGTTGACTCAGGCAATACTGGCCAGACTGTTTTGCTAAATGATTGAAATGACGGATTTTTAATTCTTGAATATTTTCCGAAAATCCACTCTGCTCATCCACGAGATCGGGCTTCCTTCACTGGCAGCCTATGGCAACTATGCGCTTCACAAACGTTTGGGCAGTTATCAATCTGCAAGGTTAACCAAAAATCAACAATTTTCTTCTGAACTCGAAAAAGGCAAGTTCATTCAACCGGTCTCGTTCAACTTTACAAACGGTTCACAAACTCAGGTTTCACCTTTTGGATCTTCTGATGAACTTATTCAAAGAGTTTTTCATCCATTTTGCGGCGAGCCCGCTAGATTGGATTTTGCTCTTCCTCAACCGCTCAAAGATTGGACTGAATATGCAGACGCCATTGCTGGAAGAGATATCAAACATTTTTGGGAACCCGCGCGTTTCAGTTGGGCGCTTCAACTTGCCAGGGATTTTGCTGAGACTGGTAAAGAAGAAAATATTGAATGTTTCTGGAAAAATTTCGAAGATTTCATTTCCAACAATCCCTGTTATTTAGGACCCAATTGGATTTCTGCCCAGGAAGTTGCCTTGCGAGCGATAAACTGGCTTTTGCTCATCCCCTCCCTTGTCGCCTCCACCAGTGCAACCAAAGCCCGGCGGGACGCTCTGATTAGTGCAATCTGGCAGCATTTTCTGCGTATCCCACTGACAATCGACTATGCGAAGGCGCAAAACAATAATCACTTGCTGAGTGAATCCCTTGCCCTGTACCTCCTTGGGTCATTTTTTGCTCCCCAATCCTCGTATGCCCAAAAATGGGCAAAGCGCGGATTATCTCTTTTTGAAAAATCACTTCTGGCTCAAATTGCTGAGGATGGTACATACTGCCAACACAGTGCCAACTATCACCGTATGATGCTGCACCTGGCATTAATCTATCACTCCAGTCAAGTTCATGCGGGGCGAGTGGTCCCACCTGAGGTAAACGCGGGTTTGGCAAAAGCCACCCTCTGGCTGCAATTGCAAATGGATACGATCAGTGGCTGCCTTCCCAATTTGGGACATAATGACGGAACCCTGTTACTGCCCTTTGGTTGTGAAGATTTCGGCGATTATCGTCCCACCCTGCAGGCTGCCAGTCTCGCCTTTCTGGGCAAGCCTGCCTTACCCGCTGGGCAATGGGATGACCTGGCTCATATGTTATCACTCGATACGAACTCGTCTCTCATTAAACCAGTGTTAACCTCATTTTCAACCAATCCCCGCGTTGGCACTGAAAATTTGTGGGCAAGCTTTCGGGCTGTCCAATTCAATGAACGTCCCGGTCACGCTGATCAATTGCATACCGAGATCTGGTGGGATGGAATCAACATTGCCCGCGATGCCGGCACCTTTGCTTACAATGATCCGCCGCCCTGGCAAAACGCACTCATGGCCACCCGTGTCCACAACACAATAACAGTGGACAATCAAGACCAGATGTGGCGGGCAGGTAAATTTCTCTGGTTGAAAAAAGCGCGAGCCACTATCATTTCTTCCGAAAAAAGTGAAACTATTTCCGCTTCTCATGATGGATACAAAAACCTTGGCGTCATTCACACACGTACACTCCGCGACCTTAAAGAAAATGGTCTTGCGGTCGTTGATGAATTGAACATCCAATCCAAAAGACGCACCTGCTTGTTTTCGCTTCATTGGTTGCTGCCGGATTGGCAATGGAAATGGGAGGATGGGTTTTTCACTCTCCAACACGAAAACCGCACCGTGGAACTCAGCATTTCTTGCAAGTCTTTGGATGATAGCGTTTTTCCAATTCATCAAACACATCTATTCCGCGCTGGCATCCCGCTCATCGGTACCGGACAGGATGAGATCATGGGGTGGACCTCACCCACTTACGGGGTGAAGATACCTGCGCTTTCGCTTTCACTTGGTTGGCTCTCCAATCGATCAATCACAGTCAATTCCACCTGGCGCTTCAAGAAGGGAAACTGACCGTGCATATCCTCCTCATTCACCAGGCATTTGCCGCCCTCGATGAGCCCGGCGGCACCCGGCATATCGAAATTGCGAGGGTTTTAGCCAATAAAGGTCACCAGGTGACCATTATCACCAGCCCAGTCAGCTATCTCACCGGAAAATCGAGGACTACAAAGCCTTCATGGAAAACAGTGGAACATGTGGGCACCGGGATTCAAGTTCTGCGGGTCTACACATACCCTGCACTTCACCGTAGTTTTTTTCACCGTGTACTTAGTTTCTTCAGCTTTATGTTCTCTTCGTTTTTTGTCGGTTTGTCAATTCCAAATGTTGATCTGGTTTGGGGTACGTCACCACCGATCTTCCAGGGATGGACCGCCTGGTTGTTGGCAAGATTAAAACGAATTCCGTTTCTCTTTGAAGTTCGCGACCTGTGGCCAGCGTTTGCTATTGCCGTAGGCGTGCTTCATCAAAAATTGTTGATCCGGCTCTCTTTATGGCTTGAAAGATTTTTGTACTGTCATGCTGATGTCATCGTGGTCAACTCACCCGGGTTTATTGAGCATATTAAACAGCATGGTGGTCAGGATATCCGCCTAGTCGAAAACGGCGTTGATCCTTCCATGTTTGAGTCTGCGAACAATGGACAAGAATTCCGTCAGAGCCATGGTTTTGAAAAATGTACCGTCATCCTCTACGCTGGGGCACACGGAATCTCCAATGATTTGCCAATCGTGATTGAAGCCGCCGATCTACTCAAAGAGGATCCAGCAATCAAATTTGTATTTGTAGGCGATGGCAAAGAGAAATCTTCCCTGGTTCAACTCGCTAAAGACAAGAATCTTACGAATACGCTCTTTCTACCCTCTGTGCCCAAAATGGAAATGGCAGAAGTTATTGCGGGTGCCGATGCCTGCCTTGCGATTCTTAAACCCCTTGAACTTTACAAGACCACCTATCCCAACAAGGTGTTTGATTACATGGCTGCTGGCAAACCTGTGCTGCTGGTAATTGATGGTGTGATCCGCCAGGTCGTGGAGACAGCCAATGCAGGTGTCTTTGTCAAACCTGGAAATTCTCGCGCGCTCGCTGATGCTGCCCTCTGGGTCAAACAAAATCCTGAACAAGTAATCCGTATGGGTGTAAATGGAAAACGCAGCGTTACTGACCACTTTAATCGCCAGGTATTGGCAGAGAAATTCGAAACTATTTTATATGAATTGGTTAAGATAAAAAACAATAAGGGTGTGGGTAGGTAGATTTCACGAATGACAATTCAATGGGCAATTGAAACGCAGGGATTAGACATTTATTATGGGACTTTTCGCGCCGTAAAAAATGTCGAATTACAAATTCAACCAAAAAAGATAACCTCAATAATTGGTCCCTCAGGATGTGGGAAAAGCACTGTGCTTCGCGCATTTAATCGCATGAACGACTTCATCCCATCCTCGCATGCAACAGGCAAAGTTCTTTTCCAGGGGAAGAATATCTACGGCGCTGATGTTGACCCGGTTCTGGTTCGCCAGCTCATTGGTATGGTCTTTCAAAAGCCCAATCCATTTCCAAAATCAATTTTCGATAACGTAGCCTGGGGAGCCAAGATTAACCGTTATCCCGGGAATCTGACAGACCTGGTGGAGGATAGTCTTAGAAAAGCAGCCCTTTGGGATGAGGTCAAAGATCAACTATATAAGCCAGCGCTTTCCCTCTCCGGCGGGGCACAGCAACGCTTGTGCATCGCGCGTGCCCTGGCAGTAACACCTGATATCATCCTGATGGATGAACCCTGTTCGGCATTGGATCCAATTGCCACGCTGAAAATTGAGGATTTAATGCGAGAATTATCAAAAAGCTATACAATTATCATTGTGACACATAATATGCAACAAGCCGGTCGTGCCTCCGATTTCACCGCCTATTTCACCATGGATGCTGACCGTGCCGGGATGATGGTGGAATATGGAGAAACAAGCCAGGTATTCACCCGCCCACAAAATAAATCAACAGAAGATTATATTTCCGGTCGCTTTGGATAATCCAGGAGAGCTAATCAATGCCAAGAGATAACTTGCTATTACACATCCACCAGGTTCAGGATGAATTACTCCTCATGGGATCCATGGTTGAGCAAGCAACATTAAATTCCGTCGAGTGCCTAAAATATAAAGATATCGTAGGCGCAAAAGCCATCTATAATGCCGACATTATTATCAACGAAAAAAGATATGCCATAGAGAATTCAATCCTGATACTCATTGCCACTCAACAGCCACTTGCTCATGATCTCCGCTTGCTGGCTGCCTTGTTGGAAATTTCAGCAGAAATTGAACGCATGGGTGATTATGCCAAAGGTATCGCCAAGGTTGTCGTCAAACTCAATGGCATTGATACCCCCCTCCCTCTTAAGGAAATCGAAGAAATGGCACGCCTGGCGGTAGATATGTTCCATCGAGCATTAACTGCATTCGTTAACGAAGATCCGCTAACAGCAAGGAAGATCCCTGCTGAGGATGATAAGATTGATGAACTCTATAAAATAGTTCAACAGGAAGTCGTCCGCGAGATGGTCAAAGAAGCCAAAGTAATTGATTCCGTCAATCTTTTTATGTGGGTGGCGCATAACCTGGAACGTATGGCTGACCGCGTGAGTAATATTTGTGAAAGAACCGTTTTTGTTGCCACCGGTGAATTAGGAGAATTGGAAAGCGAAAAAAAGCAGCTTGAATAAATATTCAAACCATTATAAAGGAGTGACGCATGCAACCCAGTGACACCAGCGCGATCGATCAAATTAAACGGGATATTGATTCTGTACGTAGTGATTTGACCGGAATTATCAAAAAAGTGAGTTTTTCATCTGTCAGGGATGAGGCTGCAGAATTGGAAAATAAAATTGCTAATTTCCCCATGCGCATCCAAAAATTACGCGACCGCAAATATGCCTTTAATAAGGCTCTTGAAGCTCAAGCAGTTGAATTCCAGAATCAATGGGCTGCCAAACGTGGGCAGGTTCAAAACCAGATTACCATTCAGGCAAACAATCTGCAAGCACAACTTCGACCATTGGAATCCAGAGTCGCAGCTCTCAGCCTGGGCTCAACACCTGCAATCGTTGTAAAAACACTAAAAAATGAAGTTGATAGCTTCAAGACCCGCGCTGATTCCGCTGAGGACGCCCTTCAGGAAATTTTTAACAGTCTTCGGCAAGAGTTTGATAAGACCTCACATCAAGTTGACTTGATCGAAAAGGCACTTGTAAACGCAGAGTCAGCTAGTTTTGGTTTTCTTCCCGGAGAATCAGTTTTCATGACAACCAAAGCTGTCTGGACGCGGGACAACAAGGAAGACAAGGAAGATCCTGATGGAATACTCTTTCTCACCGACCAGCGCGTGCTCTTTGAGCAGCGTGAGGAAATCGCAAAAAAGAAAGTTCTCTTTGTCACCACAGAACGGGAAAAAGTACAGAAACTTCAATTTGAGACTCCCGTCGTCTCCATTGAATCGATCAAGGCAACCAAGCAAGGGATGTTCAAGAATGAAGATTGGCTTGAATTCCAGCTTCCCAGCGGCTCTTTTGCCCGTGAAGTCAAATTGCATCTGGATGGTCAGGACTGCAACTTTTGGCAGCAGTTGCTAAACCGGGTTAAATCTGGTGATATCAACAGCGAAAGAGCCCTTCTGGTAGATGCGGAAGCCGTTGAAAAAGCGCGTTCAGCCCCAACCAAATGCCCCAATTGCGGGGGTGCCATCACCAAACCTGTCTTACGTGGGCAAGATACCATTACATGTGATTTCTGCGGTGAAGTCATCCGTTTGTAAACAATCAACCCAATCTGAATAACAACGAGGAGTCTTTGTGGACTCCTCGTTGTTATTAAATTCCTTGAAATAGGTCATTTTCTTTTTTCTTATCTGGCAACGGGAACGCCCGCATAAACTGGTCACTAACTCCAAATATCTTGCGGAAAAAACCAATTACTCCACCTGTGATTCTAGCACCACCCTGGCTGGCATGGCATGCAGACGCCCTGTCTCGGATCTTAGATACTTCGCGGTAATCCACCACTGCATTGATTGGAAAATCCACTTCAGCAATGGATTTCAGGTCAATATCACCGTTTTTTCCAAATTTGCGCGGGTCTTTACCAATCAGTTTCATGAAGAAAACTGACAAGCGTAAAAATCCTCGCGGGAATGTATGAAAATAGAGTTTTGCTGGTACATAAGCTGGTAGATCATCGGTGTGATAATGCTCATCACTTGCCGCTTTAAACGCCTTCACAGTTGCTTTCTGGATGGCAATGTGGTCCGGGTGCCGATACCCGCCAATTGGATCAAATGTGACTACAACCTGGGGTTTGAGCAAGCGGATGTAATGCACCACATCGGCAGTGACCTTGTCAATATTAGCGGCAAACAACGCCCGTGGATGGTTGTTATCGATTGTTCCCGGCATCCCCGAATCTCTGTAATCCAGGAAAAATACCTCGGTTAGTCCAAGCGTCTCTGCTGCGCACCTCAATTCATGCTCCCGCAATTCAGCTATACTTGTATATCCTTTCAGCATCTCCGGCTCAACTTCGCCAACTTCTCCGCGCGTTGCGCAAACCAGGTAAACTTTCACACCCAGCTTTGCGTAATGGGCTAAAGTACCTCCGGTTCCAAAAGTTTCATCATCGGGATGAGCAAGTACAGCCAGTAATATTTTTTCACCGTTCATATCAATTCCTCTAATTGTTTAATGGGTGGAATTATACGCCGCTTATCCGTTTATTGAGCACAAATCGGGCATTTATTATTCTTCTTCAGGTGCAATTCCTGGAATTGAATCGCCAACAAGTCAATAACCAATAACCTGCCAATCAATGGGTTCCCGATTCCCAAGATCAACTTCAAGACTTCATTTGCCATGATTGTCCCCACCACCCCTGGCGTTGTCGAAAGCAATCCGTTTTTTGTGGGATCCGGAATGTATTTCTCATCGGGAGGTTGCGGAAACAGGCACTGGTAACACGGTCCAACCGTTGCCTGAAATACGCTCACCTGACCTTCGTATCGGTAAATTGCTCCATGCACCATTGGTTTTCTCAACAATACGCAGGTTTGATTCATTAAAAGCCGTGTGGAAAGGTTATCCGTGCAATCGACAATTACATCGTAACCACTGAAGAGCTCGTATGCATTTTCCTCTGTTAACCTTACCGGGTGCTGCTCAATGCTGATTTCAGGGTTCAATGCGGTGAGAGCAACCGCACCTGAATTCACCTTTAACTGATTGATCGAATGCGTAGCGTGGAGCACCTGCCGTTGAAGGTTGGACAATTCCAATCGGTCGCCATCGACCAATCCGATCCGCCCAACCCCTGCTGCAGCTAGGTAAAGCGCCGCGGGTGACCCCAGCCCTCCAACACCGACGATCAGCGCAGAACCATTTTTCAATCGTAACTGCCCTTGCTCGCCAATCTCTGGTAAAAGCAAGTTTTTTTTATAACGTTCTTTTTCATTTTGGGTCAAATTTGAGTTCATATTCAAAACTCCCACTGTTCCTTAATGTTACAATCACAATATGGACTTGATTTTAACCCATGAACAAGCAGATTTTGACGCCCTTGGTGCGCTGGTTGCAGCTCATCTCCTTTTTGATGCCGCCAAACCTGTTTTACCACGTCGCTTCAATCAAAATGTACGGAAATTCATCAACTTGTATAAAAATGAATTGGGATTTTTCGATTTTGAAGATCTGCCCGGACAACCGATTGAATCAGTGGTATTAGTGGATACGCAATCCCTGGTCACCCTCAAAAATTTTCACAAGGATGCCACTGTCCTTATCATCGATCACCATGCTGAAAAACCTGATTTACCCGTAACCTGGAAGCGCAAGATCGAAAAGGTAGGCGCTACTACAACTATCCTCGTTCAGCAGCTAAAAGAAGAGAACATCCATTTTTCTGCACTTGAAGCCACTGTCATGCTCCTGGGCATTCATGAAGATACAGGCTCGCTCACTTATGCATCTACTACCATTTCGGATATTTACGCCGGGGCATTCCTCATGGAACAAGGCGCGGATTTGGGAATGTTAGCGGATTACCTTAATCCTCCACTGTCACCTGGTCAGATGGCATTAGCCGATGACCTGTTGAAAAATGCTCAAATAACCAATATAAAAGGGAAGAAAATCCTCCTCTCGCAAGCCCTCAACTTGGAATTGGAAGAGGAGGTTTCCAGCATCGCCCACAAGATTCGCGACTTGATGGACCCTGATGCGCTTTTCCTTCTGGTTCGCAACAAAGAAGGACTGCGGCTGGTCGCCCGCTCCACTACTGATGACGTTGATGTAAGCCAGGTTGCCCTATTGTTTGGCGGAGGTGGTCACACTCGGGCGTCAGCTGCCTTGATTCATTCCAATGATGACATCCTGAAAAATCCAAGAGCCGTTGAGTCCGTGATTTCCCAAATAACCGACTTCTTGCAACAGACGATTAAACCTTCCCTTACTGTTGCCAAGATCATGTCTAAAAAACCGCTTTTGATTACCAAAGAAACCTCCATCAAAGATGCCATGTCAATGATGAAACGCTATGGATATGAAGGTTACCCGGTTGTTGAAGGTAATACCGTGGTGGGCTTGTTAACCCGCCGCGCAGTAGACAAAGCTGCCAACCATAAGTTGGACCTCAGCGCCGGGAGCTTGATGGACGCAGGGAGTTTCACCCTTACACCCGAGCAAAACCTGGATGATGTGCAGGAATTAATGGCAAATGCCGGCTGGGGTCAGATCCCAGTTGTGGATCCAAATTCAAATGTCATAATCGGTATTGTCACCCGTACCGATCTATTGAAAAATCTCCACAAACTCACCCCCAAAAAAGCGAGTAGTGACAATTTCGCACAGCGGTTTGAAAAAGCAATATCTCCCGGCATGCTGGCACTCTTATCAAAGGTAATTGAGGTAGCTAATTCTCATCATCTGCCAATCTATACCGTCGGAGGGGTTGTGCGGGATATGCTACTGGATAAGCCTGCCCATGATCTGGATGTTGTCGTTGAAGGGGATGCGGTTAAAATTGCCAATGAATTAGCCAGAAAATACGGTGGCAGGGTTGTCAGTCACCGCCGCTTCGGAACTGCCAAGTGGCAGATAAAAGATATCCGTGAAAAACTCACCCACGATCTGGGAATAACTGATCAAGATGCCAATTCCATCCCCGAGTTTCTCGACCTCATTAGTGCCCGCACTGAATTCTATGAGCGTCCATCCGCCATGCCAATTGTGAAAAGTTCCAGCATTAAACTCGATCTCCTCAGACGCGATTTCACTATTAACACCCTTGCCCTTCGCCTGGATGGATCACATTATGGTGAACTGATTGACCATTATGGCGGTTTGGAAGATTTACGTAAAAAAAAGATCCGTGTCTTGCACTCATTATCTTTCGTGGACGACCCAACCCGGATGCTTCGCGCTGTAAGGTTTGAGCAGCGCTTTGCTTTTCAGATAGAGGAACGTACTCTCCAATTGATGGAGGAAGCCCGCCCCATGCTCCGCCAGGTGAGTGGTGATCGGCTGCGCCATGAATTTGACCTTACTTTCCGTGAACCACTTCCATCCAACGTTCTCGCCCGTCTTTCTGCATTGAATCTGTTGGCACCAATTCATCAAGCACTACGATGGGATACCGCTCTCGTTAATCCCTTGGCGAGGATTGAAGAATCAGAACCAGAAACTTTTTGGCAACTTCCCTCCAATATTGGGAACCTTCCAATCAAATACGCCCTTTACTGGTTGGCGTGGCTTGGTGGTTTACCTGAGGGTGATGGCATTGAAATCAGTCAGAGATTAAAATTCCCAGCGCCGCTGGCTACATGTTTGAGGGAAACTTCAAAAATCCTGCCGGTATTGGCTGCACTTGTAGCTGAAAAGCCAAGCACAATTTGTTCTCGGTTGGATACTGTTCCTGCCTCAAGTTTATATGCAGCTTTCCTGATCGAAGAGTCAAATGAAGTAAAACAAAAGTTGCGCTCTTACACTCAAAAATGGAAACTGATTCAACCCGTAACCAATGGAGATGACCTGCGCAATGAGGGGATTTTACCAGGCCCAGAATATAAACGTATTTTGAACACCTTAAGAGCAGCTTACCTGGATGGAATCATTGCCACCGATGATGAAGAGAAACAGCTTCTGCAATACATGATCCAACAGGATTAACCATAATGGAAGAGTCAATTACTTTCTCATTAACCAATGGGGATGGCGAAGAAACCATTAACATCCGCCCAATGATATGGGGTGATTTGCCGGCTTTGGAATGGGAAGGAGAATTCAGGCATTTCCGAAATCTTTTCAATGACCTTTTTGAAAAAATCCAAAAGGGAATTTCCAGAGCCTGGGTTGTTGAAAATACACAGGGATATATGATCGGTCAGGTGTTCTTGCAATTGCGCTCCGATCGGCTTGAACTGGCTGATGGCTGGAACAGGGCTTACCTCTACTCATTCCGAATTCGACCCGCATACCGTAGTCTTGGAATTGGCTGCAGGGTGCATCAAATTCTCGAAACCTTTCTCGCTGAAAAGGGATATACCCGCATTACCCTCAATGTAGCCCGCGAAAACCTCGCTGCCATTCGTCTGTATCATCGCCTCGGATATAAGATTGTCGCCAAAGAGCCCGGGATTTGGACTTTCCCTGACGATCAGGGTGCCTGGCAAACAGTTGAAGAACCCTCATGGCGGATGGAAAAACAGCTTCCCATCATTTAATTTTCACTTGAAAAGACATCAATTTTTATCGACTTGAATGGCTGCACTCCCAAGCGTTCAATAATTTTGGCAGTTGTTTCTGCTTCGGGGTTGAAATTCAGTGCCAAACCATTCCAATCAAATACTATTGGAATTACAGTGACCCTCCTAATTTGATTACCCTTGATTTCCACCCTGAGGAGTGCGGAGCGCTGGGCATCCAGTAACATGAATTGATCCGCCATCAAATTACCCAGGCTGTACATCACTAGGGCGGTATGACCATCCGTCTTCGAAGTTAACCACTCCGCCCGCTGCAATACGTGCGGATGATGTCCCCAAAGAATGTCAGCTCCCGCATCAACCCAGGTCTGCGCGAGCGTCAATTGGCGTGCGTCCGGTCCTGCCTGGTATTCATTGCCCCAGTGAACTGAAACAACGACAAAATTACCCAGGGTTTTGAAATCTCTGATTATTTCGGCAACAGCGCTTTCGTTTATCGGTAAGCTAACATCCTCGATTGAAATCACCGCCAAATTGGAACCGGAAATAGTACTCACCCATATACCATTTCTATCCTCAAATGATGGGAATCCTGCCTCAACCAGCACTTGCTGAGTTAGGTTGTCCCCGTTAGGCAAACAATCCTCTTTGTGGTTGTTATCAAATGTAACAATATTAAATCCTGCCTGGGTAAGTATCTGCGTTTCCTCTTCAGCCGCGCATAAATTCATTTCCGGGTTGGCCAATGCGGCAGCAGAAAGCGCGCTTCTGGTCAGGGGCGACTCCAATGCAGCGGCATAATATTCATCCGTCCCACTATTTGTGAGCTCCTCAGGTAATGACAAATCGATCGATTGCCAGCCTTGTACTATAGGCATTCCGCCCCTTGCCAGCATAATATCGCCGCCAAAGGTGATGATGTAAGAACCCTGCCGGGAACAGGAGGTAAGGAACAGGAGCGCTAACATCAACGCTCCTGCTATGAAGGAATAGGAGAACCTTACTTTACGATAAATGAGGAAGTCCATTCAGGGGCATCTGGGGCGTTTCCACCTTCGATCATTTCACGCCATTGTTCATCAGTCAGGCGTTCACCTACCGGCTGTGGAAACTCATAATAAGTGTACACGGCTCCAACGGTCAGGTGATATGGGGCATCCGGTGAGATCACATAGATTAAGGTTGGGTAACCAACCCCCTCCTCAAGCACTCTGCCAACACCAGTAGCCACATCCGCCACCAATGCTGACTTCTGGTCATTCAGGTCGCCCCCACCTTGAATATCCTCTGCCGGATCGGCAGCCATGAGAGTCGTTGATTCCAGCCAACCGCCATAATAACTGATGCGCCAGTATTCATCATTGGTGATTTTCTCGCCATTCAATTCTTTTTGCGAAATAGTCAAAAGGAATTGTAAATTTTCGATAAGGTTATCCAGGTTTCCTTTTGTCACATCATTCAGCAAACCCCGCTCCTCCAAACCTGACCTTGTCATCTGTGATAATGCCAATAGACGCGCGTAAGCCTCAGGATTCGGTTCAACATAACCATGTGGTGGTTCATCCGCAGCTCCGCCGCCCATCTCCGCCATTACCTGCTTGGCATAGAGGATGGTGTCGTGTTTCAACTCTGTCCAAGAGGCAAGTGCGGTTTGCATATCTTTATGTAACCAGGCTTGTGTTTGCATGAACGCCGGATATTGCTCTCCCTTGACCATAAACAATGGCTGGAGCGCATATAACCACGACCAATAAAGGTTTTGCGTCCAGGAATCTATTCCCAGTGCGCCAACTTCAGATCTCACCTTGGCACTTTGAGAGTCAAAATTCAGGTAGTTGTTTTCACCCATCTGAACTAGCAGATTTTGGGCTTCATCAGAGCCCATCGCCGCTAAAAGATCAAGCCCTTTTGGCAGATCACGCGGTTCGGCTTGTGTCCCCACCTTGCGCCAAATCACCTGCCCAAAAACATAGGCGTCCAACGTGAAGCGTTGACCCATGAAGCGGAATCCCTGGGTCGCTTCTTCCCTATCCTGCCATATCCATACCCACATCGAGTTAACCTGTGGGGCTGGTAGTTTCCTGGCAATCGAAGTGAATTGCTCCAACAAAGCCGGATCCGCAAAACTGGTCAGTGTGGGGGTTTCCCCATAAACCTGGTCGGAAATTACACCATACTCAGAGAACGAAAGATCATCCGCTTTTCCAACTATGAATACGGTCGGATCGTAAATATTGCTCCATAATTCAAAAGCTGATAAACCTGAAGCGGTTTTGGCTGAACGCATTGCCTGGATCATCAGCAATGCGCGTTTTGTTTCGGCAGCATCCTTCAGTCGATAAGTCATTCGACCATACCACATCATTGACTTGAAATACATTTTTAGCGCTTCACTGCGTGTATAGTGTCCGCGGGGAACGTATTGACTGTAATCCTCAATTAACACATCATCGCTTTTTTCATCCCCCATCAACCAGATTGGAGATGGCATCGTTTGAGTGTGCTCATTAATTAAGGCAAGTTCAGCATCGACCAATTCCTGGATATTGGCTGGCAGTGAGACGCCTTTTCCCAACAAACTGGAAGCTACTGCAAAATATGCCAGGTTTCGACCCGCAAGTTCTTCAAGATCGGTACCCTTCAACTGATTGTATTGATCCATACTCGCGGTCACCAGAGCACCCGTCAGTTCACCCAACATTGGGATGAAGGACTGGGTTTCAAGATCACGCAGCATCTTGTCAAACACTAGGTGATAAACATGGAATAAAGAATCTGTCGTCACAAATACCGGGGTTTCGGAATACCGTTGAGATTCGTACGCCTGATAGAATTCCATAAACATCTGGTTGGGGTTGTCAGATGGCGGCGCAACTACAAATCCATTGGCAAGAAGGGCAGCAACTTGCGTGTCGGTTAAGTCAGATTGTTCAAGACCCACCACATTTGCAGCTTCCAATGGCAGGGTATAACCGCTCATATACTTATCCGGGATGGAATAAGATACCTGTGAATATTGGGCAAAAGGTGCGTTTTCTATTCCATCAACTCCCAGCATTTCTAGGGTAGGTTTCACCCCTGTGGTTTCCAATGGAGTCACATCGGTTGAATTTCCGCCTGGCAATTTAGAAATCAATTGCGAGAAATTACACGCTGAACCTACCAGAGCAACCAACAGAACCAGCGATATCCATTTCCAATTCCTTTTAACAATCATTTTTCCTCCTCTTAATAGGGTGTAACAATTATCCGATTTCCGATATTTTCCATAGAAAATGCTGAGAATTTACCTTCCAATCTGTTTAACAATGTAAATCCAAACCCCTGCCATTTCCAGATCGTCAAATTGCCCACATCTGGATTTTCATAAGTTCCTTCAATGGCAATCAGTTCATTATCACCATTCTGATCAATATCCACAATTTCGAGTTGAGAAATGGGGTCTGCAAGCGATGATCCAGCCCAAAGCTCGCGATATTTATCTCCATCCCATCCAATCAGGATCAAATGGCAGCTCAAACCGTTTTCATTATGGAAATTCGCTATCCTTCCGGGATATGGAAGAAATTTATCAATTGGCCATGGCTTGAAGGGGCGCCAAACCAAAAGCCCAAATTCATTTATTCCATCGTGGTTGAGGTCTCCCCTGACGACTTCTTTTACTTGCCAGTTCTGCGGACTAACCCATTTTTCCGCTGTAACCATCCCATCACATTTGAAAATTGTTACCTGTTGTTCCTTGAGTTCCAGACAATCCTGTCCAGTTGTATATTGCGTATTTTTTGGGGTCGCTTTAGCGAATTGTTGATTTGATATCTGGGTAGGCATCCAATTATTTCCATCCCACCACCAGGCACGTTCCTTCACTGGTGAGATAAGAATAAGCGCGAGAACTGCTATAAAAATTGGCAGAATGTTTTTTTTTGATCGCATCCCAACCTCGTGATTAATCATACAACGAATTAATCTTTTTGAAAGTTCCCAATGTGTCTTCTTTTACGGTGTCACCCGATTTCTAATCAGTTTTCTTTGACAATTAAGACTTCTTCCCTTAAAATAGAAAGGTTGTAAACATCCCAAGTCTAGAGAAGGGCTTCCGTTCATGAAAGAATATTCGACCGAGAAAATTCGAAACATTGTTCTGGCATCTCACTCAGGTGCAGGCAAAACGATCCTGTGCGAGGCTTTTCTACATTTTACTGGTGCCACCACCCGTATGGGCAAAATTGAGGATGGAACAACAGCCTCCGACTTCGATGAGGAAGAAGTTCGGCGCTCAATTTCCCTTTACACCTCTGTGATTCCAGTAGAGTATCGCGATCACAAGATAAATTTCCTTGATGCCCCCGGATATACTGATTTCCTGGGCGAGGTCATTTCCGCCATGCGTGTCGCTGACGGTGCTTTGCTCATGATTGATGCCGTCAATGGACTTGAGGTCGGTACAGAATTAGCCTGGCAATATGCTGGCATGTTCCAATTACCCCGGTTTCTGGTCATCAACAAGATGGACCGCGACAATGCAAATTTCGCCAATTCACTGGCTTCCGTAGAAGAATTTACCGGCTCCGAAACTCGCTTGATCCCCATTCAGTTACCCTGGGGTGAAAAACAAGCTTTCCAGGGTGTGATTGACCTGCTTTCGATGAAAGCCTATAAAGGCGATGGCAAAGAAGCATCAGAAATTCCCGCTGAATTTAAAGACGCTGCAGAAGAAGCCCGCATGAAACTTGTGGAAGCAGCTGCTGAGGGTGACGATACGCTTCTCGAAAAATATCTCGATTCTGGTTCCCTTTCAGATGAAGAAGTACTCAAAGGGTTAAAGAATGTAATCCGCTCTTGCTCTTATGCTCCGGTGGTTGTTGCCGCTGGTTCAATTGGCATAGGAACGCTTAAATTATTGGATGCAATCATTGATTTGATGCCCTCCCCGATTGACGCCCCTGCAGTAGTTGCTAAAGGCAAAGCTGGCGAGGAGACTTTAACCGCCAAGGACGACGGCCCTCTTGCAGTTTACGTATGGAAAACCACCGCTGATCCATTTGTCGGTAAACAAACTTTCTTCCGGGTTTATTCTGGTATGGTCACCCCCGATTCCCGTTTGTGGAATATCTCAAAAGATCATGAGGAACGCCTCGGTTCGATTAACATCCCTCGCGGAAAAGATTCTTATCTTGTAAAAGTTGTGCATGCCGGCGATATTTGCATTGTGCCAAAATTGACTGAAACTTCAACCACCAACACCATGTGCGATAAAAATCACCCCCTGACTCTGCCTGTGCCAGAATATCCGCATGCGCTCTATCGGGTTGCTCTTTTCCCAAAAACCCAGCTTGACTCCACCAAGATTTCTACCACTTTGCACAAACTGTGCGAAGAGGATATGACCCTTTCATATCACAATGACAACACCACTTTTCAAACCATTCTACAGGGGATGGGCGACCAGCATATTGATGTCGCCATCCGTCGTGCTGAATCCAAATTCCAGGTGGGCATCAACGTAGTGGAACCCAAGGTGCCCTATCAAGAGACGATTACCAAGTCAGCTTCTGGAATGCACCGCCATAAAAAACAATCCGGCGGTTCCGGTCAGTTTGGCGAGGTTCATCTTAAGGTAGCCCCCATTACCGACAAAGATTTTGATTTCACCTGGGATGTCGTCGGTGGAGCTGTCTCGCAATCCTACTCCTCCTCCATTCAAAAAGGTATTATCTCTGTAATGAAAGAGGGTGTCATCGCCGGTTATCCGGTTTCGGGAGTGACAGTTTCTGTATTCGATGGCAAGGAACATCCTGTAGATTCCAAACCAGTCGCCTTCGAAGTTGCCGGACGAGAAGCTTTTAAAGTTGCAATACGTGAAGCCAACCCGGTATTGCGTGAGCCGATCATGATGGTGCGCATCACCGTTCCTGAAGCCAATATGGGCGATGTTATGGGCGACTTAAATACCCGCCGCGCTCGTATCCAGGGCATGGAAACCGAACACGGTCATTCTGTGATCACCGCCAACATTCCTCTCGCTGAAATTCTTCGCTACACCACCACTTTACGCTCCATCACTGGTGGGCGTGGATTATTCACCATGGAGTTTGATCACACTGAAGTTGTCCCCGCGCATATTGCCCAAACTATCATTGATGCGCGTACTAAAGAACTGGAAGCGAAAAAGGAAGAGTAATAACCTTCAAGTTCAAAAAGCTGGACGAGGTTCTCCCCGTCCGGCTTTTTATTTTCTCGCTCACGGCTGCTTGACTCACCCCATGTCATTTGGTAATGTTAATCAAAATGAACGCTCAATTTCTTGAAGACACCTGGGATAAACTTCTCTCCCGCGACCAGTTCCTCATCCGCTTAACTTTTTCATCGCTGGATAAGGCTAGTCAGGACGTGGTGCGTGATCATTTGCTAAAAATGAGCTGTGACCCAGGATGGCACCCGGAACAAGTACTCTCCGCCCTGTCAGCGCTTAAGGTAATAAATGAATGAGGGATTATGGAAATTAAAGAATTAACTGCCAAAATGAACGAGTTTGTTAGCGCCATGGGATGGTATGCTTCAACCAGCCTAAAACCGCAAACCCCGCGCAGCCTGGCCATCTCGTTATCTCTTGAGGCAAACGAGGTGCTTGAACATTTCCAATGGGATGAAGAAAGCCGACAACCTAAAGAATTGGCTTCAGAATTGGCGGATGTCGCATTATACTTGCTGCAACTCGCCAGCGTCTCCAACATTGATCTTGAACAGGCGATCCTCAAAAAGTTAGAATTGAACTACCATCGTGATTGGTCACATTAACGCTTAAGAAGCGAATTTATATGGATTGGCAGGAAATCCCCTATGAACATTGAAAAACTTACCACCCGCAAAGAAAACTACTCTGAATGGTATAACCAGGTTATTCAACGAGCAGAACTGGCTGATTATGCACCGGTTCGTGGCTGCATGGTCGTTCGACCGCACGGTTGGGCATTATGGGAAAACATTCAGCAATCCCTTGATAAACGCTTCAAAGCCACTGGGCATGTTAACGCTGCCTTTCCTCTCTTTATTCCAATGTCCTTTTTAGAGAAGGAAAAGGAACATGTCGAGGGATTCTCACCAGAATTGGCAGTGGTTACCATTGGTGGCGGCGAAAAACTTGAAGAACCTCTGGTGGTTAGACCCACCTCCGAAACGATCATTGGCTACATGTATTCCAAATGGATCAAGAGTTATCGCGACTTGCCCGTGCTGATCAATCAGTGGGGAAACGTTGTACGATGGGAAATGCGCACACGTCTTTTCCTGCGCACCCTGGAATTCTACTGGCAGGAAGGGCATACCGCTCATGCCACAGAAAATGAAGCCGTTGAAGAAACGATGCGCATGCTTGAGACCTATACTCGTTTTGCGATTGATGATGCCGCTGTACCCGTGATCCCGGGGCGTAAAAGCCCGACCGAAAAATTCGCCGGCGCAGTAAATTCCTTTTCCATCGAAGCCATGATGGGAGATACCAAAGCTCTTCAATCTGGAACATCCCACATGCTTGGGCAGAATTTTGCCAAAGCTTTCAACATTCAGTTTTCTGACGAGAGCAACAATCTGCAATTCTGTTGGACAACCTCCTGGGGAGTTTCCACCCGCTTTATTGGCGCAATCATCATGACGCATGGCGACGATCAGGGGTTGGTGTTGCCGCCAAAATTAGCACCCATCCAGGTTGTCGTCGTTCCTATTTATCGTAATGATGAGGAACGCGGCAAAGTGATGCCAATGGTTGAAACCCTTTCTGCCGCGCTTTCTGATCTGCGGGTGAAAGTGGATGATCGCAACGAGGTCACGCCAGGTTTTAAATTCAACGATTGGGAAATGCGCGGTGTTCCCCTTCGTTTGGAAGTTGGACCCAAAGATGTGGAGAAAAACTCCGTTATGGCTGCCCGGCGCGACGTGCCGGGGCGTGATGGCAAATCCTTCCTCTCAATGGACCAAATCAACAAACAGGTCAGCGATCTGCTTGCTGACATCCAGTCTGCGCTCTACAATAAGGCTGTTGATTTCCGCGATGCTCACATTCACGAACCAAAAGACTACGAAGATCTGAAAACCATCGTCGAAGACGGTTGGGCGTTTTCCTGGTGGTGCGGTAACTCTGCGTGTGAAACAAAGGTCAAAGAAGACACGAAGGCAACCACGCGTTGCATCCCGTTGGATCAACCCAGCGGTAAAGGTAAATGCATCGTGTGTGGCGAAGATGCCCACGAAAAGGTTTATTTCTCCAAAGCCTATTGATTCGTATGCCAGCGATTGAGATATCCATACTGCGTTCCAAGATCAATTTACTAGCAAAATTGATGGGTACGCCAGCGCAGCTTGTGCAAGAGTTATCGAACTTCTACGAGTCTTATTCTGACCTCACTTTTCAATCAGGTCTTTTTTCGGTCAAAGCCGGAGACCTGCCTGCCTACCGTACACCTGTTTTATTAAATCGTGAGGTTGAAACGGCATTTATCAAATTGACCAACCAGGATCCGCATAAATCTTTGGAGATAATTGACCTGCTCGCGAGTAAACCACAGCTAGAGCCGCGCCAGTTGGCAAGCAGCATGCTGGGGGCTCTCCCATCTGATTTTTTTGAGCAAGTAAGCCAGAGACTTTCAGACTGGGCATTGTCCAGCGAAATATCCGAAGACATTGTTTGGATTTTCAAACGTGGCAGCAACAGTATACGCCAGGAGTCCCCTGAAATCTGGCTGGGGTTATTGCAATCCTGGTTGGAATCTGGCGATCCAAAGTACCGCCAGATTGCCGTTTTGGGTCTCACCTCAATGATCAACGATGCCAGCCTCACCAGCTTGCCCCTGATTTTTAAACATCTGCAACCTTTACTGGTTGAATCAAACCCCAAGATTTTGCCAAATCTGGAATCCATCCTCGAAAAGCTGATTGAAAAATCAGAAAAAGAAACTATTTTCTTTCTCAAACATGTCCTCCGTACCTCCAAAAATCAGGCTCTCTCACGTATGATCCGGCGCGATCTACCACTTTTCTCATTTGAAGGTCAGGAATCCCTCAGAGTTTTCTTGCGTGGGTGATAGAACAAGGGTTTTCCAAATCTTCTCACACCACCCATCCTCTGGTATAATTCCAATCATGACTAGACCTGCCTGCGGGGTCCCTGCGGGTTAGGAGACGGTTAATTTTGATCAGGAGTTATTGTCATGCCATTGAAAATTGAAGAGAAACAGAAATTGATAGCTGAGAACCACATCCACGATTCTGATACCGGTTCAGCCGATGTGCAAATTGCACTACTGTCCACCAGAATCAAGCAACTGACCGAACATTTGCGAAACAACAAGAAGGATCAATCTTCACGCCGTGGTTTGTTACAAATGGTAGGTAAGCGGCGACGGTTGTTGGCGTACTTGCGGCGGACTGATTTCCCCCGCTTTACAGCCATCACTGAAAAATTTAATATCCGCACCCGGTAAGGCAAACTAAAACGAGTAGATGGAGTGAGCTAAACCATCTACTCGTTTTTTGAAACGCCATCGGGGCGGAATTAGCCGCCGGTTGGGTATTGAAAAATGGTGAGGACGTACGCGTCCCCGGCTTTTTTCAGTTCCTAACTAGGCGGGAAAGTTACAAGGGAGTAATTATGAAACCAGAAAGCAAGAAATATATCACCACCGTCGGTGGGCGTCCTTTGACGTTCGAAACCGGCAAACTCGCAGCCCAAGCCGGCGGCGCAGTTACAGTTCAATTCGGCGAGACCGTTGTGTTCGCCGCAGCCACGATGGGCAATCAGCCCCGCATGGGGCAGGATTTCTTCCCCCTAACCGTGGAATATGAAGAGAGAATGTATGCCGGCGGTCGCATCCCCGGTTCCTTCTTCCGCCGTGAAGGACGACCCGGAACAGATGCCATCTTGGTCTCTCGCCTCACTGACCGTCCATTACGCCCGCTTTTCAACCAGGCAATCCGCAATGAAGTGCAAGTCATCATGTTCTCACTATCTGCTGATCTTGAGAACCCGTTGGATGTCCTTGCCATCAATGCAGCTTCTGCTGCCCTGATGATTTCAGACATCCCCTGGGCTGGTCCGGTTGGAGCAGTTCGTGTTGGCCGTATTAACGGTGAATTCATCCTCAACCCAACCTACTCACAAATCGATGAATCCGACATTGACTTACGCATTGCCGGTACTTCTGACGCCATCCTGATGGTTGAATCCGGTTCCAGTGAAGTGGATGAAGAGGCAATGGTCTCTGCTCTGCTCGTTGGGCACCAGGCGATCCAAACGATTGTTGAAACTCAATTGCAAATGGCGAGTGAAATTGGCAAAGCCAAACGCGAAGTTCCCCTCTTCTCCCTCGATGAATCGCTGGTTGAGAAGGTTTTCAACCGCGCATCCGCTGAGATCAATGATGCTCTTGAGGCACCTCACAGCAAACATGAGCTGCAGGCTGCCCTCGATGCACTGCGTGAATCCGTTGTTGTTGAATACACCGATCCTGAAGACGCGGAAGAAATTTCCACTTACAAAGAAGCCTTTGAAGAAGTTGTCAAACGCGTTGTACGTTCACGCATTCTTGACCAGCACAAACGCCCCGACGGTCGCGATCTGACCCAGATCCGTCCGATCTGGTGCGAAGTTGGCGTTAGCCCACGCGCACATGGTTCCGGTTTATTCACCCGTGGTGAAACCCAGGTACTCACGCTGGTTACCCTTGGCACCCCCAAGGAAGCTCAGGAGATCGACACCCTTTCTCCCAATGATTCAAAGCGTTACATTCACCATTACAATTTCCCGCCGTATTCAACCGGTGAAGTAAAACGTATGGGTGGTCAATCTCGCCGTGAGATTGGGCATGGTATGCTGGCAGAACGTGCTCTTGTTCCAGTTATCCCTTCTGAAGCCGATTTCCCCTACACGTTGCGCCTGGTAAGTGAAGTACTTGCTTCCAATGGCTCATCGTCCATGGCTTCTGTTTGCGGTTCCACGCTTGCGCTCATGGATACTGGTGTCCCCAGTTAAGGCTCCTGTAGCCGGTGTGGCAATGGGTCTCATCAAAGAAGGCGATAAGTTCGTTGTCCTCACTGACATCCAGGGAGCTGAAGATCACCTCGGCGATATGGATTTCAAAGTTGCTGGCACAACCAAGGGCATCACAGCTTTGCAAATGGACATCAAGATCAGAGGAATAACTCCCGAGATTATGCGCCAGGCACTCCAACAGGCGCACGAAGCCCGCTTGTTCATCCTCAAGCAGATGCTGGATGTTATCCCGGTACCGCGCCCCGAATTACGTAACTTCGTGCCGCGCATCTCAACCATCAAGATCCCTGTGGATAAGATCGGCGCAATCATCGGACCTGGTGGAAAGATGATCCGCGCTTTACAGGAAGAAACCAATACCAAGATCGATATCGATGATGACGGCACAGTCTTCATCGCTGCCACTGATGGCAAGAATGAAGCCCTTGTGCGTGAACGTATCGCAGCCCTCACTGAATCTGCCCGCATCGGTCAGATCTACACCGGCAAAGTGGTTCGCGTCGCAGATTTTGGCGCTTTCGTACAGATCCTCCCTGGTATCGATGGCATGGTTCATATCTCCCAACTCGACACTGAACGTGTAGAAAAGGTGGAAGATGTTGCCAAGATGGGTGACGAGCTCTCAGTGATGGTAACTGCTATCGATGATAATGGTAAAATCCGCCTTTCCCGCCAGGCAGTCCTGGAAGGTTGGACCCCCGAAGAAGCCCTGGAACATGATAAGGGCGGACGCAGTGGAGGTAGCCGACCCCGTACTGGCAGTGGTGACCGCCGTGGCGGCAGCCGCGATAGTCGGTCGAGTGGTAATAGCCGACCAAGAAATAATTATGGTGGCGGCGCAGATCGCAACTCAGGCTCAAGCCACTAATCAATTACAAATCTTGAACAAAGACCCCGGAGAAAAACCGGGGTCTTTATTTATCTGATGTAGGTAATTCAGGCATTTGCGGACCTGTTTTACTCAACAGTTCCGCCAAAGCGGCTCGCATCGCAACGCGATCATCCCAGGGATACTCCACTACGCCAAAGCACATAGATTGTTCATGCCCTTTGCCACAGGAAACTACCAGGTCGCCGGGCTTTGCAAGCGCCAGCCCCTTGCGAATGGCATCTCCACGGTCAGGAACCCTGAAGAAGTCCACGCCTTCCATGCCACCTTCTGCTGAAGCAGCGCTTGCCATTTCCGCCAATATCTCATCTAGGGATTCCGTCCGCGGGTCTTCTGCCGTAAGCACCGAAAAGTCCGCCAAGCGCTGAGAAACTTCAGCCATCATCCTGCGTTTTTCTCGGTCGCGCAAACCGGCGGAGCCAAATACGGTGATCACCTGTCCACTGGTCATTTCACGGGCGGTCTCAATTGCCCGCTGAAGTGCATTTGGGGTATGCGCAAAATCAACAATGGCAATGAAATTCTGCCCCATGTCAATTACCTCCATACGCCCCGGTATGCCCTTCAATTCAGCGATCCCACTTGCAGCAATTTGTGGATCGATTCCCAACCCTGTAACCGTTGCAGCAAACGCCGCCAGACAGTTAGAAACATTGAACAGCCCTGGTATTTGGCATTCGATAACCTGCCTGAAATCTTTCATTTTTGCAATAAAACGCAGCCCTTTGTTTGTATGCACAATCTCATCTGCCTGCAGATCCCCTTCTCCGCTGATGCTGTAAGCCACCTTATTAGTTTTAACAAGCTCGCATAATGTTAAAAATGAGGGGTCATCTCCATTGAGCACCGCCAACCGCGGGTTGCCTTGAGGTTTCTCCACCGTGCTTTCCAGTATTTGAAACAAACGCGCTTTGGCGTTGAAATATCCCGCATAAGACCCATGAAAATCCAAATGCTCGTGGGTAATGTTGGTCACAACAGCAATATCATATTCACAGCCATCTACCCGGTGTTGGGCAAGCCCATGCGAAGTCGTCTCCAACACTACATGGGTTAATCCGGCAGCCACCATGCGTGCCAGATATTCCTGAATTTCTGTCGCTTCAGGTGTGGTCACGTGAAAACCGGTATCAATTGTCTCATCGCCA
>CAWHPL010000002.1:0-160391 GCA_963831305.1 uncultured Chloroflexia bacterium | reverse complement strand
AACCCCGTCGCTCCCGCTAAAAAACCCCTCTCTTGCGAGAGGGGTTTTTCGTTAGATTGTTACACCGTGGTACTCAAAGAATACCCATTTGACATGCTCGATCTCTTTCTTCATTAATTCATTATCCCACTCTAAAGTCTTGCCCATGATCTTAGCAAATTCTTCCACAACTTCCGTATTTAGCTTCCCTAACCATCCTAGCATTGATCGCCGTAAAAATAGATCATCAAGATGTATGGGTTTTTCCGTTTCGATAAGATATTTTATTTCTGCATCTGTCCAATTTTTGATTGAATCCAGTTCCTGTCCTTTATTATTGATAACATAATTGGCAATCACTTTAGCCCTTGTTCCGTATCTTTCCAGTAAACTGCTACAATAAGTTTCAGATAATTTTGATTTTTCGGAAAGCTCTTTTACGTATCCCAGCTTGTCAGCAGGGTAATTCTTTCCGCCTCGCAATGGCAATGCGGCTGTAGAGCCATTCCTATGCTTATTGAGAATTTTCAACGCTTCATCAGTTGCCTGTTCTGAAAAAGCTCGAAAACTAGTCCATTTACCACCAACAAGGCTGATTACTTGCATTCCTTCTACTGTATGGAACTTTAGGCTATGGTCTCTTGTAATTTGCCCTGTTGTTTTGGCTTTCATGTATTCCAATGGTCTTACACCAGAAAATCGAAAGACAATTTGATCTCTTGTTACTGGAATAGTTGGGAAAACTCGTTTAACCAGATCAAGAAAATAATGTTCTTCCTCAACAGTGCATCTTGAATCGTCAGGATTTTCTATGGGTAGGTCTGAAGTTCCAACTATTACGCGATCATAAAAAGGCAACAATAAAACAATGCGACCATCTTTGTTTTCAAAGAAAAATTCGCTTTTTCCAACAGCTTTCCTGAGGTCTGCATTCTGTAAAACAAGGTGCGACCCCTTTGTGCCGCCAATGAGCTTCTCATTAAAACCGATTTTTTCGTTAACACTATCAACCCACGGTCCTGCTGCATTAATTATTAATTTCGGTCTTACAGTTTAATTGTTCCCCTGTAGTAGCATCCTTCAAAATCGCATTACCGTTTTCGAGCGAAGATAAGGACATATAATTCAGCGCCTTTGCATGTTGCCCTTCATCTTCTCCATCTAAAACTATTTCAACGGTCATCCTTTCAGGCGACAATAGTTGCCCATCAAAATAAAGGGCGGCATATTTAATCTTTTCGTTTAAGTATGGATATTCGGATAACGCTTTTTCCCGCCCATAGAATTTATGTCGCGGGACTGTCTTTTGCTTTCTTGTGAATGAATCATAAAAAATCAGCCCAATCTTGATGACTAGAGCGCCTCTTTCTGATGGACGATCTAACAAATTGACAAATTTTAGAGGCGCATTTAAAAGACCTGAGAAGATTTTAAATATTGGAATTACAGTTGGAAGTGGTTGAACCATATGAGGTGCATTCTCAATCATACGGTTTCGCTCTGCCACCGCTTCGCGCACCAATCTGAACTCGCCATTTTCTAGATACCTGATACCCCCATGAGCCATATGAGACGATGTCGCAGATGCTCCTGAGCAGAAATCTCCCCTATCTATCAGCAAGACGTTTACACCATTTAACGCCAAATCACGGAAGGTTCCCGCTCCATTAATTCCAGCTCCGACAACCAAGACATCTACTTCTGGATTCTCAATCAAAGACTGAATTATTTCATTACGCTGCATTATCTCAACTCCACTTTTCTTTTTTTTATTAACCTAACTCATTATACTTCGGGTAAAATTTCTCGGTTTAAATACAATGACTTTGCAGACATTTTTTCTGGAAAATCCATCTGCTCAACAGGAAATGGTTGTAGAATTTTAAGTAAATCGGGAGTGGGTGTTGAAGTCCCAAGCCAGTCCCAACGTTTATTTTGATCTAATATAACGGGCATGCGATCATGATAATCTTGCAGCAATCGATTTGGTGTGGTTGTAATGATTGCGCAAGTTGTCAGTTCATTTCCATTCTTATCTTGCCAATGCTCCCAGATACCAGCAAAAGTAAACGGCTTTCCGCCAATTAACCTAAAGCAATAAGGTTGTTTCTTGTTGCTTTCAGTTTTCCACTCATAAAAACCATCTGCCAGGATTAAACAGCGGCGGTTTTGAAAAGCGTTTTTGAATGATGGCTTTTCGGCAATAGTCTCTGCTCGCGCATTGATCATTTTATTTCCAATCATGGGATCCTTTGCCCAAACTGGAACAAAGCCCCATTTGAACATATCAACCTTCCTTTTGTCTTTATCAATGACGGTGGGAATCAGCCTCCCGGGAGATACGTTATGGTCTGATCTGAATTCCGGGGGAAGGTCGCCTAATTCCAACTCCCGTTGAAAGTCCTCCGGATCCAACATGATCGTAAACCGTCCGCACATTTGGAGCCTCCACACTAAAATCAAATTTTAATTCAATTGTAGCCGTATGAGCCCAACGCTTCAACTCTCCACCATCAACCCCAAATGGAGCTAATACGCTGTCGCCCCGCACGCACCATCAATTCCAAGTACTTTTGCTTGTCAATCAGATCTATTGTTATCGAACTGGAGTCCTCCCAAGGGCATACCCCACCATCGCCGTGGACATAAAGAAACCTCATTTTTTGTCCCGGATGCATCCGCTGACCGGTATTTGCCAGGCCGGATTTTCGCAGCCCGTACAGAGCCGGCGTAGGCGACTTGTAGGCTTCAAGATCATGACTGATTCGATTGCCGTTACCACCAAACCCTCCAGCGAACCCGATTAGCCCGTAAATCAGCCAACGCCCCGGTGAATATGACAAAAGCCCGCCGAATATATCCTGAAGCTGCCCATAAGTGGACGCCTTCGAAAGACATTCCAGCATGGCTTTTTGCTGTGCCGCCACCCACGGTGGTGTATCCCGCCGGCGCACTTCTATACCCCGCACCTTTAATGAGCCATCCTGGAAAACGCCAATACCGATTCGGCACAGGAACACGGGAATCCTGGCGCGAAGGCAAAAAAGCGACCCAACGGTAAACCCCATCCATCGAAACCCCTAACGTCGTTTGCCGCGAAATCTCATCCACAACACTTTGGAAATCCTCTTTATCAACTGCGCCCTACTTTTTGAGCCAAAGAGCATCCACAAACATGTGCAAAACCTCAAAACCCATTGCCTCCGCAACATCCTTGGCTCGCAGCAGAACTTCCCGCCCGCCATTGGTCACCGCCTCATGCGCCTCAATCCTGCCAAAACGAGCGTTTTTATATCCCAAAAAACCAAAACAAACCACCAATAACCATTTCAAAGCAGAAGACCGCGCCTTATCACGGTTCACCAACGGGTCATTTTTTGCACACTGCGCCTGATGCGTTCTTAACGCTACCCGTTTCTCATAAAGCGGCTTTAGTGTGAGGGGAACAACCCCAAGTTCGTCGCTGGCAGGAACAATACCGTTTGGCAGCGGTACCTCAGGCGATATGTTCCCTTTGATAATAACCGCCGGATACATAGAGATGAAGTCAATTTGCGCCACATACGCATGCACCCCAACAATTGGCTGATAGATCAAGCCGCCACGATCTCGCTGGATCAGATCAATCCCGGTTTTAAACTCCTCCACTTGCTGTTTATGCCAGGGAACAAGGATACCCTTTTCAATCGCCGTGAGCATCTGCATGGCAGAAATCCCTGACCCTGGTGATACCCGCGCAGCCCTCTCGATCGATTGCGCCGTGACACGCGCAGACTCAAGCGTCCCATCCAACCCATAATCTCGCCACATCGATGCGTTACGCTGATCAATGTGGCAGCGTCCAAACAAATGTGCCTCTTCAGCACGGTAAATGATCTGCCCATAAGAGAAATAAGTCAGTGCTTTCTGCCAACGTACCTCACGTAAGTCATCCCGGTTCAGTTTCAATTTTGTTCTCACCTGTGCAGATAACCGAAGTAATTCCGGGAAAAGCCAGTTGTCACCCCACTGTGTCAGAATCAAATCAGGGTCACACTTTGCAAGATGTTCATTCAAACAGGAAATAAGCTCGACTGGATTGTTCAACAGAAGGGTTTTCTGACGTTTTTGGTAGCGAATACGAATTGACTTGGGAGGAGTACGTCCGGGATCACAATCAGGCCCCATCTCAAGTACACGCAAGACCGGTTGAATAGGCGCCACGTCCCACCGCGAGTTGAGCGTCTTAATCTCTTGTATCCAGCGGTTGTCGTCATAAACAAGCTCACAAAAAGCCATCGGAAATGTTCCATAGCAAGCGGCATGCCTGGTGCTAACTGGAATGTCAGCGTCATAATACGTGAGATCAGGGAATCTCCGTTGAATCTCGCGAAACAGGCGGGCTTGACGATCAGGGCTGTTCACTATTGACTGCAAAACAACCAATGGCTCAATAATGAATGCATCTTTGCGGGTTTCACGCGCAAGTGACACAACTTCAGGGTATCGGCGTAAAAAACGCCATAAAGCGCGTAATTGGTCGTTTTCGCCTGCAGCATAGAACGTTACCGGCATAGACTGCCGTAAACACATCCGTTCGCCAGTTTCCAGAATGAACCACAACCGAATCCCATCCTCAGCATCCTCGTAAAGGTCAAGCAGCCATGCCCGGATGGAATACATCAATCAAGCCCCATCCTGAAACTCAACATAGATCGCCTTGCTATCTGTCCCGATCTCCTTTTTTGCTTCATCAGGAAGCACCTCGTGGCTAACCAACTCCAACAGCGAAGAAATACCGCGGACTTCCTGTACAATCTGACCATCCCCGCCCGCACTCACATCAATTTGTTCAACTTTTATCTCCAATTGATGTACCTTTTTATACAATTCCAGCAGCATTGCGATCAGGTAAGTATCCATTGGGTAGAGATTGCTGGCGTAAGAAGCCTCCGCAACGTGCTGGCGCGAGAGAGTAATCAATTCTTCGATCAATACCTGGTCCTTTTTGCGTAAAGCGCGCACAAAACGCATAAGCGCCTTATCCTCTTCAACCCAGGTCTGAGTGGCAGAAAGAATCGTTCGTCCCATTTTTCCTCTAAAAGCCTTCAAATAACGTTGGCTGGGGTATTCCCCTTACATCTGAAATCGCAGGCAGTTCTTCCCAATACTGCGCCGCTTGATCCCTTAGCAAAGCAAGCAAACCCGCCCGCTCTGCGGAGATGGAAAGCAGTGGCTTGGCACTTACAACAACCGGAGCGAATCGGGACAAATATCTGACACGCTCCAATGTTTTTTTAAACAAAAAAACACTTTCATCTATCTGGACACTTTCATCAAGAAAGGTGGACAAGAAATCCATTATCAACACAGGAACTCCAGCAGTTAATTGCACCTTCCCCAGCAAGGCAAACACCTGGTAGCAGGTAAACGCACGCGACAACCGGATATTCTTCAGTGCAGTAACCGGATCACGCGTTAATGGGCGCAGGGACCGTGCAACACGATACATGTTGCTACGGTTGCCACAATCCAACAGAAAAACCTTTCCACTCAAAGCCAGTCGTGCGGTCAGATCAAGCAGTTTCTCTGCACCAGCATGCACCCCGAACACTACAATCAACTCATTTGATAAAGGCAGCGCCAATTCTTTTGACATCATATTTTTAACATCCTGATTCAATTATATAGAACATTTGTTCTTTGTCAAGATTCGTCGGCATAAACTCATTTGCGGGTTTGCTGAGCGACTGTCCTCGCTGCGCATTATAATAAGTCCTTGATTATGACTCCCGATATCAAACCAACTTTTAATATTGGCAAAGTTCCCGTTTACGGTCAGGTTATCTTGGCGCCTATGGATGGTTATACAGACCTGCCATTTCGCCTACTTTGCTGTCAGCAAGGATCGGCTGCTTCCATCTCCGAGTTTATCAACGGTATTGATGTTAAAAATGGACATCCCCATCTTCAAACTAAATTGGAATTTCTTGACTCAGAACGCCCATTTGCATACCAGCTTTTCGACGATGACCCAGACCGACTCTTGTTGGCTGCAATGGAATTGCGCAAGAGAAACCCTAATTTTATAGATATCAATATGGGTTGCTCGGCGCGAAACGTTTCAAACCGAGGCGCTGGTGCAGGATTATTGAAGGATCCGCAAAAAATTGCGCGCATCATAGACAGTCTGGTAAAAAACCTCGATATCCCGATTACAGCGAAAATTCGGCTAGGGTGGGATGAGGACACTAAAAATTATCTTGAAGTGGCAAAAATAATACAAGACAATGGCGCCAGCGCTCTCACTGTACATGGCCGTACTCGCAAACAGGAATACACTGGTACTGCAGATTGGAATGCGATCAGCGAGGTTAAACAACTTCTCAGCATTCCTGTCATTGGAAATGGAGACGTTAAATCACATGCAGATATTTCTCGATTACTCTCTGCAACTGGTTGCGACGCCGCAATGATCGGTAGGGCTGCGATAGGCAATCCTTGGATTTTTAAAAATTGAAGACTATTCACCAGACAAGAACGATTTATTTAAAATGGTTGTTCTACATATTAATTTAATGGTGGATCATTACGGTGAAAAAATTGGACTGCTGGTTTTCCGTAAACATTTGGCAATATATCTCTCAGATTATTTATTGACCGCTGAAATTCGTTCCCAGATTTTCTCGATCGTGGATCAGTCTAAACTTGAAGCCTATATATACAAACTATTGAAATTGGAGGAAAACAATGACGCTTGATTGGCAAAATGAAGTGCTCATGGCAATAACGGTGTGTGATAAACAGGGAAAAATCCTTTATATGAATGAAAAGTCAAAAGCAACTTTCATTGATAACGGTGGTGAAAAACTCATAGGTCAAAACTTATTTGACTGCCATTCCCCTATTTCACAAAAAAAGATACTTGAGTTGATTGAAACAAAATCAAATAACATATATATCATCCAAAAAAACGGTAAAAAGAAAATGATCCTTCAATTACCCTGGTTTGAAAGTAATCAGGTCATGGGTCTGGTTGAATATTCAGTTGAATTGCCCGAAAACCTACCCCATTTTGTGAGAGATTAAATTGATTTATCATATTGCAACAATTGAATCCTTAATGGATTCGTTACCAACAAGAGAATATGTGCCTGAGAATTTTGATCAGGATGGCTTTATCCACTGTTCAACAAGTGATCAAGTCATAAATGTCGCTAATCGGTTCTATCCAAAACGAAAAGACTTAATACTTCTGGAAATTAAGGAGGACAAGCTGGCTGCAAAAATAATTTTTGAAAACCTTGAAGGCGGCAGCGAGTTGTTTCCTCATCTCTATGGAAAATTATCTCATATTGGCATTTCGCGGTTTGCCCGCTTTGTAAGTTCTGATGATGGTTTCATCTTTCCTGAAAAGTGGTTTTCAGTGGATGATATTGCAAACATGGTAAAATAATCTCCGCATTGTCCCTGTAGCGCAATGGATAGCGTGCCGGCCTCCGAAGCCGTCGGTGAGAGTTCGAATCTCTCCAGGGACACAGACAATTTCAAAGAACCCTACATTCAATTCTACAACAACAGATTTCATCTCAGTTGTGATAACATTTCATAAGTTCTGAATTATTTACGGAGGACAATGGTTTTATTGTGGAAATTACATACTTTACTTGTTGATCAGTTTACCCGCACTTTTATTAGGTCTCTGGGCTCAATCGAAAATTCGGTCGTCATTTTCAAAATACTCCCAGGTTCGCACTGCTACTGGAATGACGGGCGCTGAAGTGGCACGTCAAATGCTGGATCAAAGTGGCTTGCGCAATATCAAAATCGAACAGATATCAGGAACACTGTCAGATCACTATGATCCGTCATCAAAAACTTTGAGATTGAGCCAGGCAGTCTATGGTACCTCGAGTGTTGCTGCGGCTGGTGTTGCAGCGCACGAGACTGGGCATGCAATACAGGATGCAACAAACTATAGTCCGCTAAAACTTAGAAGTCATGATGGTTCCGACTGTAAAAATTGGGTCGTGGGTTGGTCCAATTGTTTTCATGGTTGGGCTTGCTTTTTCATCTCTTAATATCGCATGGCTCGGTATCATTCTCTTTTCCGCAACCGCCTTATTTTCTCTAATTACTTTACCAGTCGAGATTTAATGCAAGTTCACGAGCCAAAGAATGGCTGGCAAATTCAGGAGTCATTTATTCATCAGAGATTATTGGGGTCAACAAAGTATCTGGACGCTGCTGCGCTCACGTACGTGGCAGGTGCGCTTCAATCTCTATCAACAATCTCTTTATTATGTCATGTTGTTAACCGGTCGGTCTAGACGGAACTAAAAATACGGTCTCCCCTGTAAAAACCAGGGAGTTGTATTTAACTGTAGGCTAAACTCCTTTTTAGAGCATCTTTCATTTTTAGTGCTTTTACGGCACCTTCCGCAGTACAAGTTAGAGGATTATCTACCATATAAACCGGTATACCGATTGAATGGGTCAAGAATTTATCAATTGAGCGTAAAAGTGATCCTCCACCACAAACTGCAGCACCACGGTCTATAATATCGGAAACCAATTCCGGTGGTGTTTTTTCCATTACTTTTTTTGATAGTTTAACTATATCAGTTAGGGGATCTTGAATTGCTTCGACAATATCGTCAGTGGTTAGAACAACTGGTCTTGGTAAACTAGTTACCTGGTCTTGCCCTTGAACTTCCATCGATAATTGCTGCTCCTGTGGCATTGCAGCGCCTATTTTAATCTTCAATAGTTCTGCAGTCGGTAGCCCTATGATCACACCAAAACGCTTTCTAATGTAGCTGACAATTGCTTCATCCAATTCCAAACCACCAGATCTGTCTCCTTCTCCAGCGACAATACCATTCAAGCTAACCACTGCAATTTGATTAACACCTCCGCCTAGTGAGATGATCATGTTACCAGAAGGTGTAGCAATCGGTAGGTCAACTCCTAACGCGGCAGCAAGCGGTTGCGGAACCAAAAAAACCTCACGGCTGCCTGCCCCAATACCCGCTTCATGCACAGCCCGCCCTTCAACGCTCGTAACCCCATAAGGCACAGTAATCATCATACGAGGGCGAAATACCCGCATAGGTCCGCAAACCTTTTTTGTTAAATAATTTAACAGTGTTTCAGTTACTTCAAACTCAGCTATAACTCCGTGCCTCATTGGATGAACGACCTCAACCGTATCGGGCACTTTCCCTTCCATATCCTTTGCAGCTTGACCCCACTCAACCATCTTGTTTTCATCAATAATGATTGAAACAACTGTTGGTTCTTGAAGAAGGATTTGATTTCCCTCTGCGATAGTAGTATTAGCGGAACCTAAATCAATTCCAAGATCGCGGGTAAAACTTGCCATTAATCTTTCCTTCTCTATATTTTCGTTTTAAACTCGTGGCGGTATTTTCGAACTGCCTGTAAGCGCAAATTCGATTTCTTAAGTGACGTCATCGTTTTTAAATAACGGTCTGTATCTTCAGTTATGGTTTCTTTTAATCGCATTTCCGCACTTTGTTGCGCTTTTAATGCTCTTTCTTCATCAATCTCTTTGACATTTTCTGCTGCATCAGCTAAAACAGTCACTTGGTCAGGTTGAACTTCAGCTACGCCCCCCGCAACTGCAAAATGTTCCTCTATCCCTTTTACTTTTATAGAAACTATGCCAAAATTTAAAGTGGTTAATAATGGCGCGTGATTCGGTAATATACCCATTTGCCCGGCAGCACCTGGTAGCACAACAATATCTACATCATTCTGATAGACTACGCGATCTTGCGAAACAATTTCACATCTAATGGTCACGCTTCACCTTTATATGAGTGTTTTAGCTTTCTCAATGGCATCTTCGATAGACCCAACCATGTTGAACGCTTGCTCTGGTAAGTTGTCGCAATTACCTGATAATATTTCTTTAAAACTTCGTACCGTTTCCCGTAAAGGAACGTAGGTACCAGGAATACTGGTAAATTGTTCGGCTACATACATAGGTTGAGAGAAGAATCGTTCAATCTTCCTTGCTCTCGAAACGATGACTTTATCATCTTCGCTCAGTTCATCAATGCCGAGAATTGCAATAATATCTTGAAGGTCTTTGTACCGTTGTAAAAGTCTTTGCACTTCTCGAGCTGTATTGTAATGGTCATCCCCAACGATCTTCGGATCCAGAATGCGCGAGGTAGAGACAAGCGGATCAACCGCCGGGTAAATACCTTTTTCGGAAATAGATCGTTCCAATGCAATCGTTGCGTCTAAATGAGTAAATGTTGCCACTGGCGCAGGGTCGGAATAATCATCAGCCGGAACATAAACTGCTTGCATGGATGTAATCGATCCATTTCGAGTGGAAGTAATTCTTTCCTGTAATTCACCCATTTCAGATGCAAGTGTTGGCTGATACCCTACCGCAGAAGGCATACGACCGAGCAATGCTGAAACTTCCGATCCAGACATTGTAAAACGAAAAATATTATCAATAAATAGGAGAACATCCATCCCCTGATCTCGAAAGTATTCAGCCATTGACAATGCCGTTAATGCTACACGCAACCGAACACCTGAAGTCTCGTTCATTTGTCCAAACACCATAACGGTGTCTTTCATAACTCCAGACTCCAGCATCTCCCGGTAAAGTTGCGTTCCTTCTCTAGTACGTTCCCCCACGCCAGCAAATACTGATTTCCCTTTATGCACCGTTGCTATCGATCGAATTAATTCCTGAATAATGATTGTCTTTCCGACTCCTGCACCACCAAAGATTCCTGTTTTTCCACCTTTTGTAAATGGCGCAATTAAATCGATTACTTTCAATCCAGTTTCAAAAACCTCCACTTTTGTCGATTGCTCGTCAAATGAGGGTGCTTCACGATGTATCGGATAAAATGTATTGCTTTCAATTGGTCCCATATTATCAACTGGTTCCCCCAGGACATTCAGAATCCTTCCAAGCGTTGAAATCCCTACAGGAACTCTAATGGGATTTTTTGTTCGTACAACTTCAACTCCACGCTGCAATCCATCAGTCGAATCCATGGCAACACATTGGACGGTACCACCTTCCAATAGTTTTTGTACTTCAAGTACTACCTTTTTTCCGTTTAGATTCAACTCTAAGGCTTCATAAATAGAAGGAATGTTTTCCGGCTCAAACAGTACGTCCACAACACTTCCTTGAATCTGTTTGATCCGTCCAAATAATTCAACCATCTTTTTCCTCCAAAGTCATTAATATTTCTAAGCTTTCATCTGCGCAGCTGCACCACCGACAATATCAAGCATGTCACTTGTAATGGCTTGTTGCCTGGCTTTGTTATATTGCAATGTAATCAAACCAACCAATTCGTTGGCATTTTCAGTAGCATTAGACATTGCAATCATCCTGGCAGCATGCTCCGATGCTTGAGCAGACAATACCGCCTGAAAAATCTGAATAGCTGTAAATCTAGGGATAATCTCATCCAAAATCTTTTCTCGCTCAGGTTCATATTCAAAAACTGAGTTTTTAGTTTGATGTGTTGCGTTATATCCTTTTCCGCTCGTATCAATTTCAAGTGGCAATAATTGCCTAATCACCGGTTCCTGGTTTGTCATTGAATTAAATTCAGTAAATGAAATGAATACTTTGTCAAATTCTCTGTTCAAAAAACTCTTAACAGCCATTCTTCCTATTGGGGAAATCTCGTTAAATGTTGCCGGGTTCTTTATCCCTGAAAAATCCGCGATAACTTTTTCTTTTCGTCGCAGTAAAAGATCTCTGCCTTTTTTTCCTATACAAATATAGGTTACCGGAAGTCCAATTTTATCAAAATTCATTAATGTATTGCGCAGAACGTTAACTGTATAAGATCCCGCCAATCCTCGATCACCTGTAACCATGATCACTAAGACTTTTTTAATTTCATCCCGTTCATTCAACAATGGATGAAGGGAGTTCCTACCTGGCTGCCGCGCCAGATGGAGTAAAACCTTCCATGATTTTTCAGAGTACGGTTTGGAGGCTTCATTTGCTTGTACTGCTTTTCTAACCTTGCTTGCACTGACCGTCTCAAGAGCTTTAGTCACTTGAGATAAAGATTTTACGCTTTTAATTCTTAATCGCATTTCCCTGATGGAAGCCATAATAAACCATTAGCTCCAAGAAGTACCAAAGAGAACCAGCGCATTTTTAAGTTCATTTTCTACTTCAGGAAGAATTTTCTTTTCCAATAAAATCGATTTTGAAATCTCTGGATAAGAAGAGGCTATCCATCTTAGAAGATCTACCTGCCATTCCTTCATCTTGTCCAAAGGAACTGAATCAGCATAACCATTAGTACCTGCATATAAAACGATCACTTGATCTTCCATAGGCACTGGTTCATATTGGGGTTGTTTCAAAATTTCTTGTAATCGTAAACCTCGATTTAATTGACCCAGTGTAGCTTTATCCAGATCTGATCCAAATTGAGCAAATGCTGCCAGTTCCCTAAAATTCGCCATATCAAGCCGTAATCGTCCGGCAACTTGTTTCATCGCCTTGGTTTGAGCTGAACCGCCTACACGAGAAACTGATATTCCAACATTAACCCCAGGTCGAATGCCTGCATTAAAAAGACTTCCTTCAAGATATATTTGTCCATCAGTGATTGAGATCACATTTGTAGGAACGTAAGCTGACACATCTCCCAACAAAGTTTCAATAATTGGCAGAGCGGTTAGCGTTCCACCACTTTTCTTAACCTGAATGATCTTCTTATCCTCTTTATTTTTATCTTGTTCCAAAGATTTTGAAGCATTCGTAAATGACATCGGACCAGTAAACAAGTTACTTGGTAATACTTCTTCCAAGTCAATTTCTTGTCCTTTGAAAGATTTTGAAACAATGGCATATGTATAAGCCATACAAGATGCTCTTTCAAGCAATCTTGAATGTAGATAAAATACGTCACCGGGATAAGCCTCGCGACCTGGTGGTCGCCTTAATAGTAATGAAATTTGACGGTAAGCCCAGGCGTGCTTTGAGAGGTCATCGTATACCACCAAAGCATCCTGACCATTCATCATAAAATCTTCTCCAATAGCACAACCGGCATACGGCGCGATATACAACATCGCAGCTGACTCATCCGCTGATGCCGAAACAATGATAGTGTGCTCCATAGCACCATATTGTTCTAGAAGTGCAACAGTGCGGGCAACTGCAGCTTTTTTCTGCCCAATCGCCACATAAATACATATCAAATTCTTGCCTTTTTGATTAATGATCGTATCTATCGCGATGGCAGTTTTTCCGGTTTGTCTATCTCCAATGATTAATTCTCGCTGACCCCTTCCAACCGGGATCATGGCATCAATTGACTTGATGCCCGTCTGAACTGGGGTATCAACGTCACGGCGGTCAATTACACCGGGGGCTACTTTTTCGGTCGGTTGAAAGCGAGTAGTTCTTATTTCCCCTTTTCCGTCAATAGGTTCACCAAGTGAATTTACAACTCTACCCAGTAATTGATCGCCTACTGGAACTGAAGCAATACGTCCTGTTGTCTCAACCTGCATTCCCTCTCTAATGCTGGAATAATCTCCCAGGATGATTACACCAACTTTTTCCGTTTGTAAATTAAACGCGATTCCTTTTATGCCATTCGCAAATTGAACCAATTCTTGAGCCCTAACTCCTGTCAATCCGCGAACTTGAGCGATGCCATCTCCTGATTCAATTACTATGCCTATATTCCTGATTTCTAGTGTTTTCTCAAAACCAGAAATCTTGGTTGTCAGTTCATCTGTGTAATTTGTAAATAAATCTGTCATCGAATCCTCAAAATAGATTTTATAAATATTATGAACATCAATTTTACTGCATAACTATTATTTTTGTTTTTCAACCCAATTGTTGTAATGCTATCCTGATTCTACTTTCTAGATCAGCAGGTGCTTCTTTCGGAATCAGTTGAATTGCGGATTGTGCCTCAATGATGCTATATCCAAGACCCGTCAATGCCGAAATAACATCAGCATCAATATCCTTAATGGGACTAATCACTCCATAACTATTTTTCCCGATTTTTCCTTGTAAAGCAAACACAATGTTTTGGGCTGTTTTTTTCCCAACGCCAACTACATTGTTGAATATAGCTGGTTGCTCTTGACCCACTGCCCGGGATATCATTTCCAATGATAGTGTCGATACGATATTTAAAGCAGTCTTTGGTCCTACTCCGCTAATCCCGATTAATTGTACAAACATATCTCTTTCTTCAACATCATTAAACCCAAACAACGTAAGGGCATCTTCTCGTACCACTAGAAAGGTATGTAAAGCAATAGATTTAAATAATTCTGCATTTTTTCTTAATTCCAATGGCGTAAAAACTTTAAATCCTACCCCGGAAATTGCAACTACCAAGTGGTCTTCACCGATATAAGTGACATTTCCTTCAAGTGAGGAAATCATATTATGTCCTCTCTATGAATATACTGATATGCCTCGTACAGCATAATCGAGGTAGCAACAGCAAGATTCAATGAATCACATGTTCCTGCCATGGGTATTGATACCAGTTTACTACACAGATCTTCTAATTCCTGAGGTATTCCCTGCCTTTCGCTTCCCATCAATATTATTGCATTTCGAGAATAGCTTAGATCACGGTAATCTTTTTGCGCTTTATCTGATGTGCCGATAACATCGGTTTCATTCTTGTGAACCCAATCGATGAATTCTTCTTTGGTAACCTTAACTATTTTTTTAGTAAATATCGCTCCCATGCTTGCTCGAATAGACGCCGGGTCATAAGGATCTGTACAATTACCTATTAAAATAACTCCAACTGCACCTGCTCCATCACATGTTCTTAATATTGTTCCTAAATTTCCTGGGTCTGCGATTTCAACTAACCCAACCCAAAGACCCATATCAGTATCAATTTCTCTAAGATCCGCCCATTTCTGTTTGACAACTGCCGCTATTCCTTGAGGTCCATCCTTGGCTGAAATTGATTCAAATACTGGTTTAGAAATTTCTGTAATTCTAATTTCTTGCAAAACGGCTTTATCTAATATTTCATCGGTGATTTCGGAATTAATAATTTCTCGGGATACTATAATTTCCTCAATTTTTGCATTCTGTAAAATTGCTTCGTAAACTATGCGAATACCTTCAATATATCCCAGTCCAGTCTCATGGCGATATTTCTGGTCTCTTAACCGTTTAATTTCTTTTATATGCGCATTCGAAAAACTTGAAATCACAAATCAACCCTTAATTAATGAATTTATTCTACTATTTCGGATATGACATATAGCGATAGCTAATGCATCCGCAGCGTCGTCCGGTTTTGGGATTTCACTCAAATTCAATAGTATTTTTACCATTTCTTGTACTTGTTTTTTATCTGCACTCCCATAGCCGGTAACACATTGCTTGACTTCATTAGGTGTGTACTCCGCTACCGCGATTTTCGAGTTACACAAAGATAATAAAATTACGCCCCGAGCTTGACCAACGGCAATTGCATTGGTGACATTCTTTTGAAAAAACAATTTCTCAACAGCCGCACTTTCTGGTCTGTTGAGAAAAAGTATATGATTTAAATCGTCGTAAATTATTTTTAATCGTTCTTCAGGAGCGTTCTCTTTAGTTGTTTTGATCACTCCATAACATATTGCTGAAAGCACACCGGCATCATCTTCAGAAACAATCCCATAACCGGTCGTTTCAGTTCCAGGATCAATGCCAATTGCAAGCATTAATGCCTACTCAGAATCCATTGCCGCCATGGCTTCATCGGATATCTTCATATTGGAATAAACGTACTGCACATCATCCAGCTCTTCAATATTTTCAATTGCCCGCATAACCTGTAAAGTGTCCGAAACGCTTAATTCCATCTCTTGATTCGGAATCATACTCAAACCAGCTTCTTCGGGCATCATATTGGCAGCGCGAAAACGATCACTCAATGTTTTAAAGGTTTCAATCGGAGCTACAACTGTTATTTCGTCATCTTCCTGGCTGACATCATCGGCTCCGCCTTCAACAGCTACCTCAAAGACTTTATCAAAATTAATTTTATTTGCGGGGAATGAAAACACAGCGGCGCGTTTAAACTGCCAAGAAACAGAACCTAATTCAGCCATATTCCCACCACATCGTGACAAAAGATGACGTACTTCAGCTACAGTCCGATTTCGATTTTCAGTCACACATTCGATGATCAACGCTACGCCATTTGGTGCATAACCTTCGTATGACACCTCTTCGTAGACCTCACCCTCTTTCCCCTCACCTGATGCCCTCTTAATTGCACGATCGATATTGTCTTTGGGCATGCTTTGGGCTCTAGCTTTATCAACCGCAAGCCGCAAACGAAAATTTGAGTCGGGGTCAACGCCCCCTTCTCTGGCTGACATAACAATTTCGCGGGTTAATCTTGTAAATACTTGCCCCCGTTTAGCGTCAGCTGTGCCTTTTTTCCTTTTAATAGTAGCCCACTTGGAATGACCAGACATATGCGCTCCTTTGTAGAGATTTAACAGGAAAATTATACCATTAAGGTGTTTTCTAATAATATTATTAATCTGCTAATAAGCGGGCAACAATGATCAAACGATGTGTGTTGCTTTCTTTTGGGTAACAAGTGACAAGTGTCAAGCGTATGTCATCAGTTTTCTCTAACCAACGAGCGTTGTCTAGTCGCACTTCGGCAGTCTGGAATCTTTCAGCCAATATCATCTTGTTTGAAACAATATATTTTACCGATTTTTCTCCTGATGAAACAATAATGATGTCTCCTAATTCTACATCTACCAACTTGCCAAATACTTCTCCAAATTCATTATGGTGCCCGTTTATTACAGTATTTCCTTTATCACCAAGAAGAGCTGAGTTTGGTTGCCAGCCGGCAGCAAACTTGGATGGCGCAATCCATTGCCCAAATGTCTCATCTTCTACTTTCGTAAAATTGAAATCTGAAACAACAACGGGTGCAAAAAGTTTTATTGATGGTATCTCAATCTTATCTGGAATTGCGGGGTTTTCTAATTCAATATTTGTTGAATGGATAAAGGTTTTAAAGGGTTGTAAAACCATTTGAATTGGTTCTAAAGATGAACCATTTATATTCGGTAATAACGTTATTGGTTGCGTAAAAGAAGTTACAATTTCAAGAGATTTGGATTCAAGGTTTTTTTCAAAAAATCGGAAATTTCCTTTCGTAAATTCAAAACTTGGAGATTGGTAAATGATCAAAGCTCCGATTAGTCCAAACAAAATAAAAATAAATCCAACAATTGTCAGAGCAATAGAAGAGTGCTTAGGAAGACGAACCATATTTTTAGTATAAAACAAAACTGGAGGCGTTACAACGAACGCCCCCAGTTTTTTATTTATATATTTCTATTTTTTTGAAAATCCTTGAATTACCATTCCGAGGCCGATTGTCATAAATCCAATTAAAGATAGTAATCGCCCAGCAGAACTGGATTGACTATTTTTTTCAGCGTATAAATCAGCGCCTGTTACTGGAATTAATACCTGCCCAGATTGAACTAATGGTTTCGATAAAGTTGGAACTAGTGTAGGAGTACTCATAATTTCTGGAGTTTCAGTTAATAACACAGAAATTAGAGCCATTAGTCGTTTGGTCGATTGTTAAACCATCCCCTTCTTGTAAAATGTAACTGATCTTCAATACGTGAGCAGCTGGTGTTGAACTTGTTACAACGACTGTTTCTCTTGGATTAATTGTTATTGTCCCTGATGAAAGAGCTGCCACAAAACCTAAAGCGCGAGGTGCTAACAACTTTCCATTAATTCCACCTATAGCATTAACCACAGAAGGATCAAATTCCCACGCAACTGTAACCGAATAGGAATTTGGATTTGTAATACTCCATTCCATATACTGGATATAACATGCAAATGCAGGTAATAAAGGTAACCTTTCCAAGACATCCGTTGGAGTTGCGGTTAAAGTTTGTGTTTCGGTTACCGTTCCTGTTGATGTTGGAATTAAAGTTGCTGTAGCTGTGTTAGTCGGGGTGTCTGACTCAGTGGGAGAAACTGTCGCGGTGTTTGTTGGATTTGAGGTATTTGTAACAGTTGGCGAAGGGGTTGCAGTTGCTTCCGGTTCTTCACAGCCATTACTTAAGATATTTTGATCACCATAAGATGGGATTACATCTCCATTTTTCGCTACAAACTGGGGCCAAATATCCACTTCATGATTTCCGTGCCCATTTAATCCCCAATCAGCATTTGATGCCACAGAATTAATTGAAACTTCGATAGATACATATTTTTCTGCTTCAGTCCAATGACAAACTTGGACTTTCTTTGAATTATCTTCGGTTGCAGTAGGTGTAAACGAACTACTTGGCGTATTCGTTGTTGTTACTGTGGCAGTTTTAGTAGAAGTTGAAGTTTTAGTTGGAGTAGGAACTTTACAACCTGTAGAAAGGAGACTTTGATCTCCAGCAGCAGGTATCACATCACCATTTTTTGCTGTAAAACTGGGATATATATCTTTCTCATGGTTTCCGTGTCCATTTAACCCCCAATCTCCAATCGAATCCACAGAGTTAATTGAGACTTCGATAGAAACAAATTTTTGAGCTTCCGTCCAATGACATACATTAATTTTAGAATTCGGCGTTGGCGTATTTTCTCCATGGGTAGCACTAGCCGGGACATTTATTGTCGATAATAAAATTCCACTAAACAAAATTGCGACTCCAAAAATGTAGAGGAATCTGGAAAATGTATTCAATGTCACCTTTTTAAATTTTTTCATTCTTCTCCTTTTGTACATTGTTTACCTTATTTGTCTAATTATAGAGTATTTTTTATCGAAGTCAAGTATTTTTACGCAGAATTAATGTACGTGGTTCAATAAGGATCCAATACCCTCTATTGTTACTTCTACAATATCCCCTGGGATTAATCGACCAATTCCTGCCGGCGTTCCTGTGAAAATCAAGTCACCTTGCTCCAATGTCATTACTGTTGACGCATAAGCCACAATTTGATTCACAGAAAAAACCATTTCACGTGTTGAAGCCATTTGTCTTAACTCTCCATTGACCCTGCAAGTGATCAGACAATCTGCCGGGTCCAATTCGGTTTCGATCCATGGACCAATTGGACAAAAGGTATCAAAACCTTTACCTCTTGTCCATTGCAAGTCTTTATACTGGATATCCCTCGCGGTCACATCATTTCCAATGGTAAATCCAAAAATATACTCATTACACTTTTCAACCGGAATCCAGCGACCCTTTTTGCCAACAACAGCAACCAGCTCAGCTTCATGTTCTACCTGTTGGCTTTGAGGGGGGATTTCAATGGATTCAGAATCTGCAATTATCGCTGAGGTTGGTTTAAGAAATAGTTGTGGACTTTCTGGAATATCTACTTTTTGTTCAACCGCGTGCTCGATATAGTTTCGCCCAATACAAATGATTTTTGTTGGTAAAACCGGAGCAAGAATTTTTACATTGCTTAAACTAATAGAAGGTTCACGCCGCTGGAATTCTCCAAAGATATCCCCTTCAATAAGTCCGATCCGGTTTTCTTCCAGCCAGCCAAACTTAGCCACATTATCTCTATCCAAAAACCGCACTATTTTCATCAATCACTCCCTAATTAAGGTATAATTTCGGCTACGGGCAGATAGCTCAGTTGGTTAGAGCGCTTCTCTTACACAGAAGAGGTCGCAGGTTCGAGTCCTGTTCCGCCCACAAACTTTATATCTTCCAACCTTCCAATAATTCTAAAGTATAATAGATTTGCCGGGGATGACAGGCTTCGACGGGCGAGGCTGGTTCCGGACTGCAAGCCGAGAGGTACCGAACTCGTAAAATCCGTACAAAAAATCAAGTGCCAATCGCACTTCCTATGCAGCTCTTCCCGTCGCCGCATAAGCGATGAGAAAGCTCACCTGACGCCCTAAGAAGCGTCACGCCTGCCTGCTCCGCTCTTCAACCGGTAGCAGAGCGGACGTCACAAAGTTGAAGTGCCATGTGCCATGCCGTTGGGCGCATGAAAGAGGGCTTTCGGGTCCGAACGGCTAGCCTCATTTCGCTTTTGTTTGTTTTACTTTATGAGGTCAGATAGAAAACAAACTAAGCTTGTAGGTGTCCGCGGATCTATTCGTTCGGACGCGGGTTCAATTCCCGCCATCTCCACCTTAAAAACGCACCCAGTGCGTTTTTATTTTATACAAATCAACCCTTTCAAATACATGCTTTCGGGAAAGCGAAGAGAAACTGGGTGATCTCCTGCCTGAGAAAGTTGATCAATGATCTGAATGTCACTATTTGCGTCTGCAGCAGCCCCGGAAACAATTTTTTGAAACAATTCTCTCGAAATCCCGCCCGAACATGAAAAAGTAAATAGCACTCCCCCTGGGCGTAATAATTTAAAGGCAAGCAAATTAATATCTTTATATCCCCTGGCTGCTTTTTCTGCTTGACTGATTGTTGGTGCAAATTTAGGAGGGTCTAATACAATCACATCATAACTTGAAGCCCGATCCCTCAAAGATCTCAGTTCGACAAAGACATCACCACAAATAACCTGTGATTTTCCCGAATCCAATTCGTTCTTCTCGATATTTCGACCTAATTGTTGCAATGCGTTTTGGGAGGAATCAATTGACAAGACGCTTTTTGCATCGCCTTTTAGTGCATTTAGGGTAAATCCTCCGGTATAGCAAAAACAATTCAACACATCTTTGGTTTCGCAATACTTTTGAAGTTTTTGCCGGTTATCTCGCTGATCGATGTAAAAACCGGTCTTTTGACCACCTAATATATCAACCGTGTAAAAAACCCCATGTTCTTTTATAAAAATCTCTTCTGGCAAAGATTTTCCATAAAGGAGACCTGTACGATTTGGCAGCCCTTCCAAAGCTCTCACATCTGCATCTGATCTTTCATAGATCAAATAACCATGAAATATTTCGTGTAAGGCGTCACAAATTTGATCTTTATTTTTTTCTATGCCGGCTGAAAGTACTTGAACAACGAGTATTTCACCGTACTGATCAACAATTAATCCTGGTAAGCCATCTGATTCACCAAATATCAAACGGTATGCACTACAATCTGGCGTCATGATAAATTTTCGCCGTTTTTTAATTGCAATTTGAATTTTTTTGTAAAAGAAATCGTAATCTATTATCTCTTTGTCATCCCACGTCCAAATTCGAGCTCGTATTTGTGAGGATTCTGAAATTGCAGCCAGCGCAATGGATTCTCCATTACTCGAAATCACATTGACTGTATCGCCTGAATTAATCTCCCCTCTAATTCCATCTATAGCGGAAGCAAATATCCATGGATGATGCAATAGGACAGACTTTTCACGACCTGGTTTGAGAATTAATTCAGTCAATTTCAGCCCCAATCATTTGACGAAGTCTATTTTCATCCAAAATAGCAATCCCCAAGCTAAGTGCTTTTGCCAGTTTTGAACCAGCATTTTCCCCCGCCACTAGGTAATTTGTATTTTTACTTACACTTTCCGTAACCTTACCACCATTTTCTTCTATCAATAACTTCGCCTGGTCTCTTGATAAGTTCGGCAACGTACCAGTTATCACGAAATTTTGATCACTAAGGAGTAAGATTCGGTTTTTTTGAGTACCTTGATATTCCGGCCAGACACCCTGATTTTTGAGTTTCTCGATCAACTTAATATTTGGTTCTTGTGAAAACCAATCCCGGATCGCCTGGGCTATGTTTGGTCCGACCCCGTCAATTCTAGTTAATTCGTCACGTGAAACATTTCGTAGTGCATCAAGTGTCCTTAATTCTTGAGCGATTGCAGATGATGAAACTTCGCCAATTCCATGAATCCCTAAACCGGTAATTAGCCTCGCCAATGGCTGTGATCGTGAATCATTAATTGCTTGAATGATATTATCTGCTTTCTTATCCGCAAATCCTTCGAGTCCATTCAAATCCTCTCTTGTCAATGAATATAAATCCCCGACATCCTTGATCTTTTGTTGACTCACCAGCAATTCAACGATCTTTTCACCCATTCCTACAATATCCATGGCACCTCTGGATACATAATGTTCAATATTTCGGATCAACTGCGCCGGGCAAGTGCTATTTACACAATACCAGGCAACTTCATCTGGCAAATGTTCAACTTTCTCTCCGCAAGATGGGCAATATTCTGGCGGTACATAAGGTTTGCTTTCTCGGTTTCTTTCGTCTAGTAGCGGTCCTATTACGTAAGGGATAACATCTCCTGCCCGCTTAATCAAAACCCGATCCCCCATACGAATATCTTTTTCGGCGATGAAGTCAAAATTATGCAATGTTGCTTGTTTCACAATCACGCCGCCTACCTCTACTGGCTCAAATACAGCATAAGGCGTTAAAACTCCAGTGCGGCCAACATTGACATTAATTTCTTTTAAAATAGTTGAAACTTCTCTTGCCGGGAACTTTAACGCAATTGCCCCGCGCGGATCTTTTCCAACAAATCCAAGTTCCTCTGCCAAAATCAAGTCGTCTAATTTGATGACCACTCCGTCGATTTCAAACGGAATTAAATCTCTTTTCAAACTCCAATTGTCAACGGTCTCAATCACCTTTTGGATTGAATCCCTTTTATCGATAAGATCTGAAACTGGGAATCCTAATTTTGATAGATAGGAGAGCAGTTGCCATTGTGAGCTCGGTAGAATTTCTGAACTTTCAACGATGGAGTAGGTCAACAGCGATAAAGGACGTTCCGCGGTGATTTTTGGGTTCAATTGCCGCAAAGAACCCGCGGCTGTATTGCGAGGATTTTGATAGGTTTTTTCTCCTGCCTCAAGTAATTTATTATTTAGTTTTGAAAAATCATCCTTGTTGATGTAAATTTCACCTCTAACTACCAGAGTTTGTGGCGCAATTATTCCATCATTAATGACAGGGATCTTTAAAGGCACCGACTTAATCGTTTTTACGTTCAGGGTCACATCTTCCCCCTGGTTTCCATCTCCGCGCGTAGCAGCTTGAATCAACAATCCATTCTCATATCGGATTACCACAGTGAGACCATCAATTTTAGGTTCTAGGACATAACCAGATAACTTAACCTGTGGATTTATTTTTAATAATCTCTCGTACCATTCTAGAAGTTCGTTTTTACTAAAGGCATTCGCGAGAGATAAAATTGGTGATGGATGAACCACTTTTACAAATTTATCAAGCGGTTTTGTTCCGGCCCTCTGCGTGGGAGAATCTACTGCGATTGCTTCAGGATAATCCGCTTCCAACTTTAGCAACTTTTGGTATAACATATCGTATTCATAATCACTGATGACAGGTTCATCGAGCACGTGATAACGATAGTTATGTTCGCGTAATTCTTGTTGCAGCTTACGAATATCATCGACAATAATCTTGTCCACCATATTTCACCTTATTCAATGACAATAATTGATATAAACCATCATATAATTATATAATCTAAAAAGTAAATATCTGAAATCGAGATTTCCCTGGAGGAAACCATGAAAACAATCTCTTACATAGGCGCAGCTGTTCTCATTTTATTTGGTGTTCTAATGGTTCTTGGGTCAGTCGATAGTGCCGGGAATATTATTTGGTTGCCGGTTGGACTGGTCTTAATTGGTGTTGGGCTGGCAGTAATATTCATCGCAGCAAAAAAATCATCTGCTGTAAATACCACAAATGTCACATATAACGTTGATCTTCCAGGTAATGTGAACATGGATTCAATTAAATGCAAATCATGTGGAGGAACTTTGAGTGCCAAGGACATCACAATGGTTCAAGGCGCACCAATGGTTACTTGTCCATTTTGCCATACGGTATATCAACTTACTGAAGAACCTAAGTGGTAAATAATGAACATCACTGGAGGAATTCTATGAGAGTTTACCGCTATATCTGCCTTTTCCTAATTTTTATTCTTCTTGCTGGAAGCGCCACACCGGTCTATGCTCAAGACTATCGATTTCAGGTTCCAGAGCAATCAGTGGTTGCAACAATTAACCCGGATGGATCTATCAACATTGATTACACCATCAAATTTCTAAATGATTCTGGCGCACATGCAATCGACGCAGTTGATATTGGTTTACCAAATTATGATTACAAGTTGAAGAGTATTTCTGCAGATATCAATGGTATCCCGTTGAGCAAAATTACAGACTCCCCTTATGTTTCACCGGGGATTGCTGTTGAGTTGCAAAACAATGAGATTCCGGCCGGTGGATCAGGAATTCTTCATGTATATGTCCAAAATGTAAAAAATGTGATCTACCCAGCTACTCAGAGCGAATCTGAAGATTATGCCAGCCTGGTTTTCTCCCCTTCCTGGTTTGATAGCCAATATTGCTATGGAAAGACAGCCTATCAGGCTACGCTAGTTCTTCCCGTTGGTGTACTGGATGGTGAAGGTCGTTATTTCATTCCGGAAAATTGGCCGGGCGGTCAGGAGCCTGAAAGCCGCATTCTCGATTCAGGTCAGATCTTTTATACCTGGGTATCAGATCAGGCAAATAGCTATACCCAATACACTTTTGGTACAAGCTTTCCTTCAAGATATCTTGCCGATGGTGTAGTCGTACAGACCCCCTATGAGGCTCCGACAAAATCAACACCCTCATTTGATTTAGACAGTATTTGCCCATTCATATTTTGTCTTGGATTTGTTGGGTTCTTTGTTCTTATCATCTATTCCGCCACAGTAGGAGTTAAAGAGGAAAATGAAGTACCTGCCTCCAAAAATTTCCATTGAAGGGCATGGAATAAAGAGAGGTCTCACTCCGGTTGAAGTTGCCGTATTAAAAGAGCAACCCATGGATAAGGTTTTCACGATGATCCTCTTTTCTGTGCTGAAAAAAGGTGCTGCTGAAGTAGTAACTAAAGATCCTCTTGATGTGAAACCCGCTTCAACCTTGCCTGATGGATTATTTGGATATGAAACAGATTTCCTTACGGCGTTTACAGAGAAAAACACTGCTGCCCGCAAGAAACTGCTGCAAGCGACAATGGTGAACCTAATCCGCGCTATTGGCGAAAAGATGAAAGGCTTCAGCAAGAAGGAAACTTTGAGTTATTACGACTCCATCATGCAGAAAGCATGGGAACAGGTTGAACAGGCTGGAACCCCTGAAGTTAAAGCGCAGGTTTACGAAGAGGTGATGGATTGGACAATGCTGGATAAGAAGTATGAAGATCGCACCCGTGACACATTTACTGGACCAATTCTTGTTCCCACACCGTCCTGGTGGTGGCGCTACGACCCAACCGTTGTCAGACCTGTTTCCAGCATCCCTACCGCATCAGCAACTACTCCTCCATCTTTAGGTGGTTCAGGCAGGAGTATTTCTATGCCATCCATGCCTGGTTCAGCATTTGCTGCCTCCGTTGTTAATAGTGTTTCGTCGTTCTCATCCAGTGTGCTTGGCGGGTTAACCGGTTTTACCGGTGGTGTTTCCAACATTACAAATCCCCCTCCGCCGCCATCCACCTACCGAAGCAGCGGTGGATCGAGTAGTAGTGGCGGGCATTCCTGCGCCTGCGCCTGTGCTTGCGCCGGTTGCGCATGTGCTTGTGCCGGCGGTGGTCGATAAAAATAATCAGAAAATGCTATCAAATAAGCTAAAAAACCTTTTCCACAATAACCCGGTGTTAAAAATACCTGACACCGGCGTTTATCATTTTCTCAGGGGCGAAAATGGTAACTCGAGCCGCCTCCACCTAAGAATCGATGCAGATGGGACAGGAATATGATTAATTAATGCCAATCAAATCTATCATTTGAACCCGTCTGCAACTTTATTTACTTATTTCCACCTCAACAAATTATCGGCTTCAGATGTCTTACCAATAATCAAAAAGAAATTTGATATTTTAGATACCGATTTGGCTCATGATTTTGAATTAACGCAACAAATGATTGACCAATTAGTAAACAATGAGGCTTGCCCCATTTGCGATCTCAACCTTGAGATCAATGCTCCTTTCACCTCCACACCTTCTGCGCCATATAGGATGGATCTTGCACTGACTTACCGATGCAATAATGCGTGTTCGCATTGTTACAACGCACGATCCAGAAACTTTCCTGAACTTCCAACTGAAAAATGGCTCACGATCATTGACAAGTTATGGGAAATTGGCATTCCTCACATCGTTTTTACAGGTGGAGAACCAACCTTACGCGATGACTTGCCAGAATTGATCCGTTATGCCGAGGGAAAAGGTCAAATTACCGGGTTGAATACCAATGCCAGAAGATTGGGCGATGAGAAATTTACTGAGCAACTGATCAATGCCGGACTTGACCACATGCAAATCACTTTTGAGTCAATTAACGCAAGTGTGCATGACAAAATGGTATGCCACACGGGTGCCTGGCAGGAAACCCTTGCTGGATTAAAACAAGCTTTGGCTCAGCATAAGTATGTGATGACAAATACCACAATGCTCAAATCAAATGTGAGTACTATCCCGGATACTTTAAAATTTCTAGGTGATTTAGGAGTTAAAACTGTGGGGTTAAATGCCCTAATTTATTCAGGACATGGAAAAACTGTTGGAACTGGGCTATCTGAAACTGAGTTGTACCCACTACTTGAATCAGCTAAAACAATTACCCAATCCTATGGACAGAAATTAATTTGGTACACCCCAACCCAATATTGCAATTTTGACCCGGTTGAAAATAACCTGGGAGTTAAAGGCTGTACTGCCGCCTTGTATAACATGTGCATTGAGCCAAATGGCGATGTTCTTCCATGTCAATCCTATTATCAGTCTTTAGGAAATTTCCTTACAGATAAATGGGATTTAATTTGGAATCACGATTTGTCGAAATCCCTGCGTGAACGCAAATGGATTTCGGAGAAGTGTACAGCTTGTTCATTGGTATCAGAATGCGGCGGGGGATGCCCCTTGTCTACGCCATCTTGAATTTGAGTTTCTGGAGGGATTATGAAAGCTAGAATTCGAACCTTTTTTGATAATATCCTATTTACTCCCAAACCATTGCAAGAAGCGTCTTATCAGGGAAATTACTTGTTACCTGATAAGCAAACTTGCCGCCTTCATTTACGAATTAGCCCCAAAGGGGAAGGACTGCTCATCTTGAATGCAAGCACGATCTTGCATTTAAATAGCAGCGCAACTGAATTTGCATATCACTTGATCAAAGGGACACCTGAAAACGTTGTTGTTGATGAATTAACTAAAAGATACCGCACTTCCTCCGAGCAAGTTGCCAGCGATTTAGCCACCTTCGTAGGCAGATTAGATTCCTTGATACTAATACCAGATCTTGATCCCGAGAGCTTCCTTGATTTTGATCGAATTGAACTTCACCAAGATAATTTATCCGCGCCATTGCGCCTTGATTGCGCCTTGACTTACCAAATTCCTGAAGGGTCAACAACTGTTTACACTCCCGCTGACCGTGTAAAACGATTGCTTTCTACAGATGAATGGAAAACAATTTTGCAGAAATCTTGGGACAAAGGAATTCCTCACGTTATTTTTACTGGAGGAGAACCAACTCTTCGAACAGATCTCTCCGAGTTGATCTCATTTTCTGAAAAATTGGGACAAGTGACTGGTTTGATTACAGATGGACTACGCTTTTCTGAAAAAGGGTATCTTGATAGTCTTCTGCAATCAGGTCTTGATCACCTCCTTTTTGTTCTGGATCCCGTTAATTCGGACTCATTCAAAGCCCTAAAAACTATTTCAGATGCCGATATTTCATTTGCAGTCCATTTAACAATCAACAACGCTTTCCTGTCCTCTTCTGATTCTTTCATTTTGAAAATTAAGGAACTTGGCACTACTAAAGTTTCCCTTAGTGCAAATTCACCTGAAACATATTCCAACCTTGAAGGAATCACTCGTAAAATCCACGAAGCCGGATTATCCCTGGTCTGGGATATGCCCGTTCCTTATTCTGAAATGAATCCAATTGTGCTTGAACTCCAAAATTCAGAGAATATGATCAAAGGAGCAGCCCGAGCTTGGCTTTATGTGGAGCCTGATGGTGACGTATTACCCGGTCAGGGAATCGACACTGTGATTGGGAATTTCCTGTCAGATCAATTTGACTCAATTTGGTCTGCGGCAAAACTTTGGTTAAATGAACCAAAATAGTTCCCCGATAGATTGGAATTCCCGTTTTTCCACTCAGTCTGCATGGACAAACTCCCTTAGGGATTATCTCTGTGTACAGTCAGGAGTAAATATATCCTCCAAAGTCCTGGAAGTTGGCTGTGGAACCGGGACAATTTTACGTGAAACATCAGCTTTGAATGAGTGCGAGACAGTAGGTATTGATTTTGATTTTTCAAGATTACGAATAGCAAAAAACATCAAAACAGACCAGCTAACTGCTTGCGCAGATGTTTATGATCTTCCCATCGCAGGAGATTCATTTGATTTTGTAGTTTTCCATTATTTTTTATTGTGGATTACAGAACCAATCAAGGCACTTCAGGCAATCCTTAGAGTTTTACGACCAGGGGGAATTGCCCTTGCATTTGCAGAACCGGATTATCCTAATCGGATTGAATACCCTGCGTCTTTTGAGGAATTGGGAAAACTCCAAACAGAATCCTTAGCGCGTCAAGGCGCATATGTAGATGTCGGACGGAGATTGCCTGAATTTTTTTCGAAAGCAGGGTTTTTAGAGACCCAATACGGTATTGCCGGGTTTCAAAAACCTGCAAATTCTCTTTCTGATGATTGGGTTTCTGAATGGCAAATTATTGTAGAGGACTTGAAGTATATTCAATCTAACGTAAATTTCGATAAATTTCAAGAATTGGATAAAACTTCCCGTAAAAATGGAGCCCGTGTTTCATGGGTTCCGACCTTTTATGCGTATGGGAGTAAACCTATAATAAAAATATAGGAAAATAGTATTGCGATTTTTCTTATAACCGACTATAATTTCCATCGTTGTTCGGGGCGTGGCGCAGCCCGGCTAGCGCGCTTGCATGGGGTGCAAGAGGTCGGAGGTTCAAATCCTCTCGCCCCGACTGACAAAGAAGACGGTGATTTCTCACCGTCTTTTTTTTATTTTAGTAATTCAATTGCCTTTTTTATGCGCTCCAGCACTTTTTCATTCCAATAATTTCCATGGATTCAAACAAAGGCGGACTTACCCTTTGTCCTGTTACTGCTACACGCAACGTTCCAAATACTTGGCCAGCGGAAAATCCATTTTCTTCACCATAATATCTGAAGTTTCGGTTCAAATGCTTCCTTATCCATAGACGCATTTTGGCTTAGGATAATTTCCTTACGCTTTTTCCAATACTTTCGGCTATTTTCATGCCGTTCATCCCTTTTTGAATAATATCTTCCTTTGCGTAGCTCACAGTATCCTTAAAGAAGAATCCTGCCATTGGGATAGCCTCATCAAGTGTCGGTAGGCTATCTTTCAATATTGGGGCAATACTTTCCAATTTCTCGATACTGCCGCATCATCCCTGCTTTTTGGAAAAATGGCAATAATCGAGCTGCCAGATCGCGATCGACAGATTTCGGATATGCAAACCATTAAAGTAATCCAGTTTTCTGAAATTGATTGCTGCCGGTGAAGGATTTAATCTCTCAAGGTTAAAATTTTCTTCCAGTTCCTTCATTGAGAAAAATTCTGTCTTATCGTCCTGACTCCACCCCATCAATGAGATCCAGTTAATCACTCCCTCGGGAATATATCCCAAATCTTTGAGATCTTTACATAAATATTGAGTGACCGTCCTTGATCAGATCATCTTCTTCTCTTTTGCTCATCTTTCCTTTGCCGCTCGGTTTTAGAAACACAGAGAGATGAACCCAAACCGGTTCCTGCCAGCCAAAAGATCGACAGATCAATGCATGTAAAGGAATCGAGGGCATCCACTCTGAACCACGAATGACATGAGTAATCTTCATTAAATAGTCGTCAACCATGGCGGCTAAATGGTATAAAGCCCAGCCATCCGACCTTACCAGGATGTAATCATCCAATTGTTCATTTGAAACGGTTATATCCCCTCTCAGTAAGTCCCTTACTGTCGTAGATCCCTCAGTTGGAGATTTGAACCTGATTACGTATTTTTCCCCATTTTCAATCCTTTTCCGGGCATCTTCAATTGAAATATTTCGACAAGTGCCGTCATAATGTAAGGATTGTTTGTTCTTTAACTGTGATTCGCGAACTGACGCGAGATGGTCTGCTGAACAAAAGCAGAAAAAAGCTTTTCCTGATCAATTAATTGGTTTGCATAATCCAGGTACACCTGTTTCTTTTCGGATTGCCGGTAAGGACCATAGGGACCACCAATATCAGGTCCTTCGTCATAATTTATTCCCAGCCAATGTAACCCATCGATCAATTCATGCTCAGCTTCAGGCATGTACCGTCTCATATCTGAATCTTCAATTCGGAGGATAAATTTTCCCCCCAACCGTTTTGCTGCCAAATAGTCATACAAGGCGGTTCTAGCGCTGCCAAGGTGCATATGGCCTGTAGGTGATGGCGCAAAACGAACTCGAATGTCTTGATGTTTATTTTCCATATTACTCCTGGCTATTTTTGTTGATGCATTAGCACGCTTTGGATTAAGCCAACGCCAAGCATTAATGATAACAGGGAACTTCCTCCGTAACTGATAAAGGGCAAAGTTTGACCTGTTACAGGGATTAATCGCAAATTAACACCTACATTGACAGCTGTTTGGAAAAATATCAATGTCGAAAACCCAAATGCGATCATGGATCCATAATTATCACTGGCTAGCTTTGCTGCTCTAAAACAACGAAAAATGATGAATAGAAGAATAGCGATAATAAAAACCGTGCCCACAAACCCAAATTCTTCTGCCATTGCTGAAAAAATAAAATCTGTATGTCTTACTTTTAAGAATCTTAATTGAACTTGCGTGCCATGTCCATACCCCTTTCCCAACCAACCGCCATTACCAATGGTGATTAAAGCTTGTTCCACGTTGTAGGTATTCCCATATCTCGCGGTAGGATCAGGGTTTATAAAGCTAAGAATTCTTTGTTGTTGATATTCTTGTAGAAATGGAAAGGCAACCACAAATAAAACTACAGCAGAAATACCCAAAATAACCAAGTATTTTGTTGGCAAACCGCTAATCCAAAGCATGGCAAACCAAATCACAAATAAAAGAATGGATGAGCTCAAGTTCGGTTGCAGTAATATTTGCACAACAATGCCAGCAACAATCACAAAACTGATCACCACCCAGCGTACATTTTTCTCTCGATTGGCGTTTTTTGAGAAGTAATCAGCCAACACAAGAATCAAAACGATTTTTGCTAATTCAGCCGGTTGAATATTGACCAAACCAACTTCCAACCATCTTTGTGCGCCAAAACTTACCGTGCCGGCAATTAAAATAACAGCCAGAAACAAGACGGTAATAATATAGAATAACTTTGAAAAGTTTTTCCAGTAACGATAATCAATTACTGCTGAAATTACCAGCACAACCAATCCAATTCCCGCATAAATTGCCTGGCGTTGTACCAATCCTGCAAGTTCAGTGTTCCCCGCAATAGCAGACCGGATCATGAGAATTCCAAACAAGCTCAGAAAAACAACGGCTCCAAACAACCAGAAATCAAAATAGCGCCATAATTCGCGTTTAAACATCAGTTCCACCTGTCAAGGATTAACCTCTGGTAATTCTTCACTGGCAGCGTCAATAGCTTTAAGCTCAAAATAAGCTTCCATCACTTTTCCAACAATAGGCGCAGCAACCGCTGCCCCTTCGGTGCCATTGTAAACAAAAGCGAGGATCACGATTTCAGGGTCATCATAAGGAGCATATCCGACATACCAGGCGTGAGAAGGCCAAGCTTCTGGTTGGCATAAGTTTTTTTCTTGCGCTACATTATCGCAATATTCTGCGCTTCCAGTTTTCCCAGCAGAGGGAACATCATAAAAGCCCAAAGATCCGGATTTTGATGCTGTACCATATTCAACAACCGCTCGCATACCCTGTTTGGCATAATCAATAACCCAGGGTTGTACAATTTTTTTCTCACCGGTAGGCTTATTGTTTTCGTCAAAGACATCAATCAAAGGATCTTTTGTGATATCCCACACTAATTTTGGCGTAAATTCTTGGACAACATTTCCTTTCGAATCAAGTATTTCTTTAATTAAAGTCGGTTGCATAAATTTTCCATCGTTCGCTAGAATTGCAAATGATTGGAGAACTTGAAGCGGAGTCGCTAAAACATACCCTTGCCCAATCGTTGTAATATATGTATCGCCCGTTGACCAGTTCTCAGCTTTGTTGATCCTTTTCCAGGTTGGGTCAGGTACCAGACCTTTGACTTCGCCGGGCAATTCAATCTCAGTATATCGGTTATAGCCTAATGCTTCGGCATATTCCTTTGCACGCCATACTCCTAGCCCGCCATTAGGAACTTCATTCTCAAAACCACCACCAATTTTATAAAAGTAAATATCATTTGAAAGTGCAACTGCCCGGACAAAATTACACTGCCCATGATCTACCCTTTGATAATTTATATACTCCCGAGGAATTCCCGCTTCATTTTCACTGTATTTTTGGATGACGGTTATTGAAGCGGGGGTTTGAATTTCTTGCTCAGGTGTGACCACACCCTCATTGAGAGCGCCCACAGCTGCAACCATTTTATATACCGAACCTGGCGGATGCATTGCAGAAACTGCATGATTTAATAATGGGTAAAGAGGATCTTCTGACAATTGGTAATAATAATAAGCAGGGATGAATCGCTCTAACCTGTTATTCTCATAAGTTGGTTCCGAAACCATTGCCAGTATCTCACCGGTTTTTGGATTCATTGCTATAACGACACCGTTCTGCGATTTAATCGTTCCAGACCATGTATTCCAAAAATCTAATTCGTCCTGCAAAATAGTCTTTGCCGCTGACTGAAGCCTCGTGTCAATTGTTAATTCAACCGTGTTCCCAGGAATTGATTCAATTGGAGCTTCGATATCCTTAACTTCTTTACCAGCGTTATCAACTTCAACTACTCGCTCTCCGTTTTGTCCAATCAACATATCGTTCATTGAAAGTTCGATACCCGCAAAGCCAATTTTGTCTCGCCCTGCTACAAAGCCCAGGTTTTCATAGTAATCTTGCTGCTCAGCAGTTATAGGACCAAGAAAACCAATGATTTCAGAAGTCAATGAGCCAGTCGGATAATGTCTAATAAAACTTACATCAATATTAATTCCTGGCCAATCTGCCGTATTTTCTTCGATTACCATGGCGGTATTTTGATCTACGTTGCATTTCACTTTAACCGACTGATACGGTGCATTTGTATCGCCAATCAGCACGATCTCTTTGATTCCAAAATCGGTGTCGCATTCAGAAAACGTGGTTACAGATTGGTCGTTAATAACGCCATTGGTAACAGGCACATCAATCAATTTTGACAATTCTCTAAAAATTTCCTCGGTTGTTCCTGTGTCCACCGGTAGATTTGCAGGGGTTATAGAGACATCAAAAGAAGGGACGTTTTCAGCTAAAGTAAACCCGTTCCGATCAAGTATATTCCCCCGGATTGTTTGAACGCTGATATTCTTTATCCGATTTTCCTCAGCCTGTGAGCTGTACTCAGCTCCCTGAACTATTTGAAGTGAAAAAAGGCGTATTGCATAAACAATGAAAATAACAGTGATAATTCCATAGAGAATTTTGAATCTGTTATTACTGAAATCTGGTTTAGATTGATTTTTGTTTATCATATATTTTCTTCTTTTGTGTATAACCAACTGATCATATCTTTAGCAATTAAATAGATTGGGAATGCAAGAATTAAATTAAGGATGACTGAAGGCATAATAATACTCGGAAACGCGTCGCCAAATGTTACAGGTGAACCATTGATCTTTAAACTCATGAATACAATAAAATAATAGAAGAAACTTCCGGTAATAAGAGTTAATAAAAATGACAACAAAGGGGATTGCCAGAGACGTTTTTTAACAAATATTCCCAATAGAAATATTATCAAATAACCTATTAAATGAGCATACCAAGGAATTGCCGAAATATAACAGACCGATAAAATACCCACAATAAACCACAGCCAACTGCGTTTGATTTTTACTTGAACAACCCACGAAATTAACCAAACCAAAACAATATCTGCAAATCCATTGAGTATCATAAATTTGCTGCTCAACGTAATTTGTAAGCCAATTAATATCATCATAACTGGAATTGCTAACAATTGTGACATGCTAGTTTTTGTTTTCGGTTAATGGAGAATAGTCAACGGGTTTAAAATTTGTTATCACCAATACTGCTCGCAAATTGGAAAAATCAACAACAGATTGAATCGAGGCTTGCAAGAATAATGAGTTTTCCAATTTAGATGGTGTGAGAACCTGCCCAATTAATATATCTGCAGGGTAAGATCCTCCTAAACCAGACGTAAGGACAAGATCGCCTTCCTTAAGATCGGCATCAAGATTTACCATTTCCAATGTTAAATCGCCAGAAATCGACCCGGATACCTGTGCGTCAATTTTGGCATTTTCAAGTCTTACATTTACTACAGAGGTTGGATCTGTAACCAATTGAACTCGTGCAGCAGTTGCAGTAACTGCATCTACCCGTCCGACCAACCCTTGCTGGGTAACAACAGGCATCCCTTTGAAAATACCATCATCAGAGCCATGATCAATAATCACGTAATTCAAAAACGGGCTGGGATCGCGCCCAATAACAGACGCCGCAATATATTTATTTTCGGGGCGCGTCCGGGCAAAATCCAATAAAGCATAAAGGATATCTGTTTCTGAAACTTGTTGTTTCAAAATTAGTATTTCAGCTTGCAGTTGGGAAATCTCATTTTTGAGGTCGGAGTTTTCTCGTTGTAGTACAGTTACGTCACGGGGGACTGTGAGAAAATCCTCGACAGCCTGTACTCTTATTGAAAACCAGGATTGAGCATCAACTAATGGAGAAATTGCTTTTCCTATTATCTTCCCCATTAAGCCGCTGATTGCAAGTATCAATATCCCTGTTATTGCTAACCCTATGACAATAGGCTGCCAATTTTTAAAGCTGCCTTTTTTCATTTATCCTGATTTCATCGAGAGTTTCTGTTTCTTTCCAAACCGACCAGGAATTTTTCGTGGGCGGGCAAGTCTTCAAGTACAAGCCCAGCTCCCCTGGCTACACAAGTCATCGGATCATCCGCTGTCCAAATCCGAAGGTTTAACTCGTCGTTTAACCTTGGAACTAATCCCAGAATTTGAGAGCCACCACCAGCTAGGCAAATACCATTATCCAGCAAATCTGAAATCAAAGCGGGAGGTACTTCATCCAAAGCATCTTTGATAGTTTCAACAATAACTTGGATTGAGTTTGAAATTGCTTCTCGAATCTCTACCGATGAAACTTCCAATGATGCGGGAAGTCCGGTAATTAAGTTCCTGCCTCTAACGGTGTAGGTTAATTCAGTTTGGAGTGGATAAGCGGATCCGATATTTATTTTTACCTCTTCGGCTAGTCTCTCACCTATAAGAAGGTTATATTTCTTGCGGATATATTGCAGGATATCTTCATCCAACTCATCTCCGGCAACCCGTAAAGACCTTGAAACTACCACTCCACCCATTGAAATTACTGCTACTTCGGTAGTACCGCCGCCAATGTCAACGATCATAGTTCCTTTAATTTCATTTACTGGCAGCCCAGCCCCAAGCGCTGCTGCTCGGGGTTCTTCTATCAAGTATGCCTCACGTGCCCCTGCCGCCATAGCGGCATCATAAACCGCTCGTTTTTCAACTTCAGTTGCGCCTGAAGGTATACCTATGCATACCCTGGGACGAGGCATTGGAACAACTGTTTGTTGATGAACTTTTCCAATAAAATATTCCAGCATTGATTTAGTGATTTCAAATTCCGAAATCACACCATCTCTTAAAGGGCGGATCGCAATAAAATTGGCTGGGGTTCGACCCACCATTTCTTTAGCGGAGGATCCAACTGCTATTGTTTCTTTGGTCTTTTTGTTAATGACTACCCAGGAAGGTTCATTAATTACAATACCTTTTCCTTTAACATTAACCAGCGTATTGGCTGTTCCCAGATCAATACCAATATCAAGTGAAAAAAAACCCATCAACCAACTTAGAAGATTGGCTGCCAAATGAAACTCCTATGTTTTGTGGTCTAAAGCAAAAAAAATTATACCATACGGGTTTTTGTCAACCGCAAAAAGTTGAATTTAATAAATTTTGAAATTGTTGTATAATCTGCGTTGTTACTTTGGTTCAAGGTACGCTTATTTGTCCGAATAAATAGCTCCAAATGGTAGTTTGTATCTCAGGTGTTTTACAAATGAAACTACGCAAGGTGACCTATCTTTACAAGGTTACAGTTCTATGCGGGTGTCGCCAAGTGGTAAGGCAGTACCTTCCCAAGGTACCATTCCGTGGGTTCGAATCCCATCACCCGCTCTTCCCAAATTCTCAACAAATTCGCATAATTCTTGCAATTAATAGTAAATATATTATGCTTACGACTTTGCAATTCTATAATGCCGTAATTACAGTATTTAATGCTAGAATTTTATATCTCGAGGTATATTTTTTATGAACAATATAATACTTCATATCGAAGACAATATTGATAACCGCGTTCTGGTTAGAAGGCTATTGGAATCCAAATCTTTTAAAGTCATTGACGCAGTCAATGCTTTTGAAGCGATTTCATGTCTTCGTTTATACCGTCCTGATCTGATTCTCATGGATATCAACATACCGGATGTAGATGGTTATACGCTAACTTCCAAATTAAAAACCGTCCCAGGTGTAAGGAATATTCCGATTATTGCAATTACCGCAAATGCGATGCGTGGTGATCGTGAAAAGACGCTACATGCAGGATGTGATGGTTATATTGAAAAACCTATTGATATTGATAATTTTCTTACCCAAGTAAATTTATTTTTAGGTATCTATACTAATCAAGGATTCTAATGCCCCAAGATCTCAAAAGTCCATTAACATCTGATGAAATTTCTTCAATATTAAAAGATAAAACTATCCTTATCGTGGAAGACAATATTGGTAATTTTATGCTTATTGCTAGATTGTTATCCAGTTATGGCACCCACTGCGAATGGAAAACATCAGGCTATGAGGTTGTTGAATTCGCGAAAACTCTAGCCCATCTTGACCTCGTTCTGATGGACATCCACCTTCCCTATGAGGATGGCTATGCTGCGATGAGGAAAATAAGGAAAGCGGGTTCGTTAAATGGAATCCCCATCGCTGCGGTCACGGCAGATACAGGCGTAAATCAGATGCATAATGCTCAAATGGCAGGTTTTGATGGCTTTATAGGCAAGCCACTCAGCGCTGATCGGTTTCCTGAACAAATTTGCCGGATTCTAACCAGTGCTCCGGTTTGGGAATACAACTAAGGAGTATTAATGACAGATCAATCCATTAATTCAACCACTCAAATTAAACCGCGGGTTTTTCGTAATGTTTTAGTTCAACGGGTTCTAATCGGTTTGTTATTAATTGCTCTTGTTCCAATTATCGTCATCAGCGTTGTGAACTTCATTCGAACAAGTGATGTCCTTCAAACGCAGGCTATTAACCAGTTGTCTTCTTTGGCTGAATCATACTCACAACAACTTGATCAATTTGCGATAACAAGGCGACAAGCTTTGGATCAGATCAACCAGTCTGCTGGCTTTGATAACAATGTCGTTATTCTTTTCCAGGGAATATCAGCTCCTGGTTACACCCAGGCATCAACTTCATTATCAAATTATATTAACACTTACATTCAAACCCCTACCGAAAAGATCTTTGATCAGGTAGTTATCGTCGATTCAGCAGGTAAAGTTCTTATTTCTACCAATAGAACACTCACTGGCAAAAACCTGACCGATAGTTATTTTATTAGAGCGCTGTACCAAACAAATTCATCTTTATTTTCTTATGAAGCCGGGGGTTTATTCCCGGGACAATTGGTTTTGATTACGTCTAAGATTTACAGAAATCCATTAGGGGCACCTGGTCTTACCTTAATTGGGTTTTCGTCTTCATCTTTACCATTGACTTCACTAAATACTTCTCAATCCTTTTTTAATGAAAGCCAAGGTTATCTTCTTACGGCTGATAACGAGCTGATTTCTGCTGATCCGAATACCGGTTCTCCAGTAGTCAATGAATTGACCAGTGATAACTTAAGTTTGATAGAAAATCGCTTATTAACCAGCGGTGATGGTCAGAATCAAATTTATACAAATTCAAGTAATAATCGTGTTTATGGCTATTACAAACCTTTGTCCTTTGTACAATCCAATCTCATCATTGAAGTTCCGCAAAGCATCATCATTGGAGAGGTACAGAGTTTATTACCATTTACATTAATCCTTTTATCTGCATTAATGGTTATTTCAGGTTTGATTGTTTATATTGCTTCCCGAAGAATGATTACACCACTTACTGATTTAGCAAAACAAGCTCAAACTTTTGCAGCCGGTGATTGGACTTACCGTGCCAAAATTGATCGTGATGATGAAATCGGTCAACTAGCTTTTTCCTTTAATAATATGGTTGACCAGTTAACAGGTTATTACCGTTCTTTGGAAGATAAGGTTGAAATACGAACCCAACGTCTTACTCTTTTGTCAGAAATTGCGCAAAATGCATCCGCTGGTTTAAATCAACGGGATATTCTTAGACGCGCTTCAGAATTACTTTCTGAAAAAGTTAACTTTCCTTATCATGCATTCTACACAATTGACCCCGAATCAAGTACAGCTATCCTTGTTAGCCAGGGTTCTAAAATTATTGGGTCAATCCCCGAATCGAATACTACAATCCCGTTGGCGAATGATTCACTAATTGGCTGGAGCGCTCTAAATAAACAAACTCGTATTTCTGGAGACATTAGAGCAGAAAGCGATATGCCAAATTTATCCGGTTTAGTTGAATCTGCTGCCAGCCAAATGGTTATACCGATTTTTGTTAATGAAGAAGTCGTTGCCCTTTTGGACTTGCAAAGCCAACAACATAATGAATTCGATATTGAATCTTCAACGGTGTTTTCCACTTTTGCCGATCAGTTAGCCACTGGTTTGCGAAATGTTGAGATGGTTGAATCGGCTCAGTTAGGTTTAAAAGAAACAAATGCGCTCTACTCAGCCAGCCGTCAGGTTACGATTGCACAATCGATCGATGATGTCGACAAACAATTATCTATCTTGTTTCAACAGACCGAATATGTCTCTTTCTTTTTTGATATTTTAGGCGACCAAATCCATTTGATAGATATATCAGACCCCAGAGGAACACGTCTTGATCAGTCATTGAAAGGGTTCAACATTCCACTTGCGCGCGGCTTAACCAGATTGTCCGCCACAGGTATGCAAATTTTAAGTAATTTCAAAGAAGATGCGGATTTCAGCAATTTGAGTGTTTACTTTGAAAGACGAGGCTGCTCGTCTATCGCTATGTTGCCAATAGTAATCTCGAAAGAAATGGGTTACCTGTTAGTAATTGGATCGCGTGATCCAAAACCGATTACTACATCCCAAATGCAACCCTATTTGAGTTTTGCGCAAGTGGTGGGAGCTACCATCGAACGTATAACCCTGCTCTCAATATTGAATCAACGTCTAAGAGAGCTGAATACCTTGTCTGCCATTAGTCAATCGGCAACTATTGCCTCGGATAGTGAAGATCTTTTTATCAGACTTCACCAGGAAATCAAGGCTACATTTGGTGAAAATGTCGGATTTGCGATTGTCCTAAATAACCAGGAACAAAAATCCTTGGCAATACCCTATTTCATGGAAACCGAGCGGTTATCTATCCCATCATACACATACACCGATGACCTTTTTAGTTCACTTGTCTCTGAAGGAAAGCAAATCCTGCATAGGGACGCCAGTGTAATTGGTCTACGAACCGTTGAATCAGGTGACTTTAACCTAACAGCAAAATCTTGGTTGGGGTTACCATTAATTATTGGCAATAAAATTTTGGGGGGTCTTGTTTTATTTGATTCAAATGTTTCAAATCGATTTAAGGAATCTGATATCTCGCTACTAAACACGGTTATTCCGCAAATTTCTTCCTCAATCCAAAATACTGAACTTTTAAACTCGCAACAGCAAGCATTGAAAGCCTTCGAGCAGGAACAATTTCTCTTGAATTCTCTATTGAAAAACATCCCCGATGAAATCGTATTCAAAAACCCACAAGGTGAATTCATTCGTATGTCTGATTCTGCAGTCAAACGCCTTGGAATTGATGAAATGAATACTTCCGAAATAAATGAGAGTGGTCTTGAAACTCATTTTGAAGATCAGGAATCTGATGCAAGTGTCATTTCAGCTGCGTCCCCATTACTCGGAAAGATTGATGAGGTTTTAGACGCAGATGGCAGTAAAAGATGGGCATTAATCAGTAAAATTCCTCTGGTATCAGAATCCGGTGAAGTTAGTGCCTTATTGAAGATATCGCGTGATGTGACAGACCTTGTAACCACTCAAAATATTGCCAAACGTCGAGCGGATCAATTATTAACAACAAGTGAAATTGCACGCGAGGCAACGACAGGCAACCTTGATATTGATGAGACACTAAAGCGTATGGTTGATCTTGTGAAAACAAGGTTTGGCTTTTACCATTCCTCGATATTTCTATTGGATGCGCTCAATCAATTTGCCATATTGCGAGAATCCACGGGTGAAGCAGGTGCCCAATTGAAAGCACGAGGACATAAATTAGCGGTTGGTTCTGCATCTATTATTGGTCAGACAACAGCGAAAGGAGAACCTGTTGTTATTGGCGATGTAACCAAAGAGGCTAATTATTTTCCTAACCCACTCTTACCTGATACCAGATCGGAAGCTGGAATACCCCTCAAACTTGGAGATGAGGTTTATGGTGCGTTAGATGTCCAATCTGACCAAATAAACGCTTTTTCTCAGGAAGATATTAGTATTCTCCGAATTTTGGCAGATCAATTGGCTGTAACAATTCAAAACGCTAATCTCTATACAAAGACACAAGAGACATTGGAGAGACATCGTATTTTGCAACAAGTTACAACTGCAGAAGGACAAAACCTTACTTTTGAAGATGCCATCCGTACTTCTGTCACTACGCTTCAAAAGATTTTCCCGAACGACAGGATTGGTCTTCTCGTCCCATCTTATCCCGATAACTTAAAGCTCAGTTCATACGCTGGTTTTTCGGCTAAAGATATTACTGAGGACATCAAAAAAATTGGTGTGGGTTACCTTGGATTGGTTGGAAGTGAGAAAACCGCTCAGCTCGTCATTGATGTTCCTGCAGAAAAAGTTAGCGGTTTAATGTTCGCCCAGTCAAGGTCATTCATGGCTGTACCGATTGTTTATGCTAATCGCCTTTTAGGAGTAATTGATATTGAAAACCTGGAACCAGGTAAATACGATGAAAACGACCAGGAGATTGTTACTACCTTGGCTAGTAACCTTGCCTCATTGATTGCAAACATTGAGCTTGTGGATCAAATAAGGCTTCAAGTTGACCGTCAGCGTCAACTCTATGAAATTTCCAGCAAAATCAGACAATCTACTGATATTGAAACCATTATGCGTACATCCTTGTCTGAAATTTGCAATGCCTTGAATATCCGAAAAGCTTCCATTGAACTTCTTCAAAATCAGGAAACTGATGTCGAAACTGCAATACAGAAGGGAATATAAAATGGAATACTTCCGTTCTTTGATCCCCTCGAAAACGCCATTAACCATAAATAAAAAAGATGATCTTCGGGTTTGGCAAGAACAATCGTTGCAATTTTTATTAATTGGATTCTTTGCTTTATCGCTGATTTTTACTCTGATTTTATTAAACATTTCTAGCGCGAGCAAAGGTATATCCTTCCTCCTAGGTTTTGTTTTTACAACTTCCTCATCCTTGACTCTTTTACTCCTCCGAAAATTCTCGTATCGAATTAGATCAATCGCTTTCCTTATAGTTTTCTACATTTTTGCCACAGTTATTTTTATTCAAAATGGATGGGGAGGCGTTGCATTGCTTCTCCTGCTGGCATTCTCATTTCTGGCTACTATTTTCCTTTACCAAAGACCTTCCCGTATTGGCATTGGGCTTAGCATAGGAACTTTACTTTTTTGGGCGGTTCTTCGAAGTTCCAGGTTAGTACCAGGGATTGAAGAGTCTTCAATCTTATTAAACCTCGTTCTCGACGTTCTACTGGTTTTATTTATAGGTGTTGTAGGTAATTTTGCAATCAGCGCATTAAAAAAGAATTTTATATTTGAACATAATAGATTCTTAAATTCTGAATCATTGAATAACGACCTTTCTATGGAACTGGAGACCCAAAGAACTTCATTAGAAAAACGTGTTTATCAGCTCCGGACAGCATCTGAAATTACTCAAACGACATCTTCAATTCTGGATCAACAAATACTTCTTCAAAAAGTTGCCGATTTAATTTTGGAGAGATTTGATCTCTATTATGTTGGTGTTTTTCTCGTGGATGAAGCAAATGAATATGCGGTTTTGAAATATGGTACAGGTGATCCAGGTCGGCGAATGATGGCTGCAAAACATAAGTTGGCAGTTGGCGGCTATTCAATGATTGGCTGGGCTACACAAACTCGACAGTCCAGAATTGCACTAGATATTGGTGAAGAAGCGGTTCACTTTGACAATCCTATGTTACCTGAAACCAGGTCAGAACTTGCATTGCCAATCATTAGCCCCACAAACGTTTTTGGCGCTATGACGATTCAATCCAAGTTAGTTAATGCCTTTGAAGAAAATGATGTTCTAATTCTTCAAAGTGTTGCAGATAGTCTGTCTATCTCCCTTGAAAACGTATCTTCATTCCAAAAGAATCAGAAAGCGCTTGAAGACATTCGTATTCTTAATAAAGCTTATATCAAGCAAGCTTGGTGGGATCCCCTCGACGTAGATCAAAATCTGAAAATGGATTTTGAGAATCCACAAGCATTAGAGATACCTGAGAATCCGAATACAGTTGAAATACCTCTTCTCCTTCGAGATGAAAAGATTGGACATATCAATCTTGAAATAAATGGTCCTGAATTACCTTCAGAAACAAAAGAATTCCTCAACTCTATTTCCGCCCAAACCATTGTTGCTCTTGAAAACGCCAGGCTTATTGAGGAGTCCCACATGGCTGCGATGCAAGAACAACAGCTAAACGCATTAACTGAACAATTCTCAAGAGCATCCTCAATTGAAGAAATCCTTAAGACCGCAGTTATCGAATTAGGGAAACTACCTTCCATTCAAGAAGCGTCAATCGCTCTTATCCCTCCGGAGGAGGAAATAGTGAATGATATTAGATCAATCTCCGGAAAGGAGGGGAAATGATTAATACGACGCCAATTACTTCATTAGAAACATCAGATAATAACATCAATGAGGTTCTAAATGATGAGGATAAAAACTTACTTCTGCAAAGTTTCTTAAACGGATCAATTATTTTAGGTACCGTAATTTTCTTCATCAATCTATTTATCGCTATCCAAAAACAAGATTTGGATATGGGGTTATTATCCTTTGCCCTTTTCTTAACCTTGTTTATTATTACCTTCACTAAAAATATCCACTTTTCCATTAAAAGCATTTCATTATCAAGTCTTTTCATTGCAGTCGGCGTAATGAGCATTTTATCTTCGGGCATTAATGCGAATGCTGTCATTTATTTCTTTGTTGCAATTCTCTTGTTAGGCATTCTAATGCCAGGTTCCTGGTGGATAGCTGGTTTCATTTTTGAAGGTTTATTAATATCAATCTTTGGGCTTTTTATCCAATATGGTGTCATCCAGCTCAGCTCATTTTTTGTTATTAACAACACAATTTTAAACTGGTTCATCACCATCACAATCACTTTATTTATTGCAATAGTAATTGTGTCCCCTCTTGTTCAATATTTGAAAAAACTACATCAACTCAGACTAGAAAATGCAAAGAAATCCGAAGATTTGACAAGTTCTAACCAATCTTTAATGGAACGAGTCGGTTTACTTGAAACAGAGTCAGATGTTCAAAGATCAAAACAAATTGCTGCCAGACGAGTAATCCGAGAAATCACATCACAGACTAATCTTCAGAACATGCTTGACGAAGTGGTTGAATTGATTTGCACACAATTTGGGTTTAGTTTCGCCGGTATTTATGCAACAGATGACCGTAATGAATTCGCTGTCCTTCGGTCTGCAAGTGGTCAAGTCGGTAAACAATTACTTGAGCAAGGTCATAAATTGAGAATTCGCACTGAAGGGATTGTTGGATACGTGGTTGCACGTGGTGATACACGTATTGCGTTGGATGTTGATGCCGATTCGGTACATTCAAAAAACCCTCTTCTCCCCGAAACCAGGTCAGAAATTGGTATTCCTTTGAAAACTACGGATAAGATAATTGGCGCACTTGATATTCAATCCAACAAAGAGTCAGCCTTTTCGCAAGACGAAGTTGATTTGCTTCAAGGAATAGCTGATCAATTAGCCGTCATGATCTCTAAAACCATGGTAATTAATTCCCTTCAATATGAAGTTGGCGAATTAAAATTTGGTCTTGGCGAAAGTGTAAAAGGAGTTTGGCGTACTCACCTTCAGGGATCTCGAAAGAATTTAGCTTTTAAGTACGTGGATGATACATTGGTAACTGATAACGGATTATTAGCGTTGGAAGCCTCGAATGACTCAATAACAAGTTCAACTATTGTTAACAATGGGGAACAATCTTTGCTTACAGTTCCCATACGCTTGAGAGATCAACTTCTTGGGGTTATCAACCTGAATTATAGTGGGAAGAAAATTCCACCAAGGCTGGTGAACCTTGTAAATACTGCTACAGATCGTTTAGCAGTAGCTTTGGAGAATGCGCGTCTGCTTGAGACAATTCAAGAAAGAGCCAACCGAGAGCATACAGTAGCCGAAATTTCATCAAAAGTCCGCTCTGCACAATCAGTCGAATCCATTCTCCAAACTGCTGTTAGGGAGCTTGGTAAAACACTTGGAGTGGGAGAAGTGAGTATTCAACTTAAAACCGCGACTAACACTGAACAAGAACTGTCAGTGGAGGATTAATGGTCAACCAACAAGAGAATTTAAATACAGAGATTAGTAAACGACCTGAAAATATTTTTAGGAGAAGCCAATTTTTCCTCTACTTGTTACTAGGTATTGTTGGTTTAATATCGATTGTATTTTTAACTTCTGCTATATACACCAACCGAAATAATTTATTAATTCTGGCGTCTGCTTTCACTCTTACTTCAATAATTGGAATTCTTGCGGTGACAAAAGCTTGGTCTGCTTCTGATTCAGTAAAACTTCTAATGTTTTCAATTGTTCTTGAAATTTCGATAGCGTTTTCGTCTGCAATTCTCCCAATTTACTCCGGGTTTCCCTATGCCGTATTAGCGATTGCGATTGCTTTTTCAATTACGGCGAACCTGAAAACCTCCGCCAATTCTGAATGGATAATCTTGTCAGGTCTCCTCGGGGTTGTAGGGTCAATTCCTTAAGCATCCTAGCTCCATTTGAACAAATAATTGAAAATAATGTGCAATATATAGTTTTTTCGTTTATTGGAATATTACTTGTTCTCATAGTTTATTTATTTATAACGCGTAGTTTTATTCTTAAATCTTCGTGTAAAATTAAATTCTTGGGGCATTAGCACTTTCTCTAATCCCTATTACAGCTCTAGCGTTGATTAATAATCAATATTTGAGAACTTCAATTCAGGAACAAGCGAATAACTCTTTACAGGTTGCCGCTAATCAAACATTGGGCGAAATCGATAATTTTATTCAACAAAACGTTGATTCAATTACAACTGAAGCCAATCTCCCAACTGTTATTGATTATCTTTCACTGAATCCCGCTGATAGAACTGGGTCAGAAAAAGAGTCACAGGTTCTCATTACCTTCCGTTCATTACAATCAAAACAGAAGATTTACCTGCCTTCTTATGCTATTCTCAATTTTGTCGGAACAAATTTAATTGATACAAATACCCAAAACATCGGTCTATCAGAAAAATCAACCTCCTACTTCAGACAAACAGCAAATACTGGTTCCACCTATGTTTCTTCTGTTGAGTTTGAACCCGGCACCCGAGGTGCATACATAAATTTCATATCCCCGGTAGTAGACCAATCCAAACAAATTATTGGGTATTTACGCGTACGGTATGATGCACACATTCTCCAAACCATTATCGAGAAATACGTGGGACTTATTGGAATCAGGTCATATCCAATACTTCTGGATAACAATGGATTACGATTAGCTGACGGATCTTCCCCCAACCTTTTATATAGAACCGTTGCCATACTTCCAATAACTCAATACAATGATTTGATAGCTTCCAACCTTTTGCCGGCATATTTGCCATACTCCATGGTAAATTCCAGTCAGGAAGACATTGCGGCGATAGCATTATCCAACAGAACGTCGGATTTCTTTACCACTTCCACCTCCATCACCAACAAAGAAGTTGATCAATTAGGGGTAATAAAGAGGCTGCAAACTGAACCCTGGCAGGTTATTTTCCTTCAGGATCAATCATCTTTAATCCAATCTATCAACAACCAAAACCGTCTCTCAGCGATCATTTCAGCCCTCATCGCTGTATTAGTTGCAATTTTTATTACGATCGTTGCTAACTCATTCTCAAAGCCTATCCTCAACCTGACGGCTGCGGCAGAGAAAATTTCAAAAGGTGATCTAAATGTTGAAGCATCGGTCAACTCAAAAGATGAAATAGGAATTCTTGGCTCGTCCTTTAATTCAATGACCAAACAGCTGAAAGAATTTATCGATACACTTGAAAACCGCGTGCAGGAACGTACCCAACAATTAGCACAACAGTTTGAAACTCTACAATTCCGGTCCAGACAACTGCAAACAGTATCTGATGTTGCCCGAGAAGTGGTTTCTAACCGTGAATTGGAATCCTTACTAAATGAAGTTACGAATTTGATCAGCGAGCGGTTTAATTTCTATCATGTGGGTATTTTCCTGAATGATTCTAATGATGAATATGCAATTCTAAGAGCTGCTAACTCCTCCGGCGGAAGGCGAATGTTGGCACGGCAACATAAACTTCTAGTTGGTCAAGTAGGCATTGTGGGTTATGCAACAGGAAGTGGAAATCCACGTATAGCGACAGATGTAGGTCAAGACGCAGTCTATTTTAATAACCCCGATCTTCCTGAAACCAAATCTGAAATGGCGCTGCCTCTGAAAGTTGGCGACCGAACAATCGGTGCTTTAGATGTCCAGTCTATTGAATCAAATGCCTTCACGCATGAGGATACCGAACTTTTTTCCACGTTAGCTGACCAGGTAGCGATTGCGATTAATAACAATCAGTTATTTGAAGAAACCTCCAATGCATTGTTGGAAGCAGAAAGAGTTCACAAACAGTACTTGAATCAGGAATGGACAAAACAATCAACAGAGTCGAACCTTACTAATATTCGTTTTGCCGACAACGCCTTTGAGATGTTTTCAGAAGATCTTCCTGAAATAAAGATGGTTTTGGAGTCATCCCGACCCGTTTTTAAATCTCGAAAAAGATCCATCTATAGATGATCGTTTTATTTCAACTCTAACAGTTCCTTTAATTCTCTATGGTGAACCAATCGGGGTGATTCATTTACAAGAATCTTCTGATAAAACTTTTGCATGGAGCCAAAACGACCTAATAACCGTCCAGGAAGTTGGTTCCCAGGTCTCTCAATCTTTGGAAAATGCCCGCTTGTTTGAAGAAACTATTCGTCGCGCCGACCGTGAGAGAAAAGTAATGGAGATAACGAGCAAGATTCGCTCGACTAACGATCCACAGCAAATGCTTCAAATTACACTGGAAGAGCTTAAAAGGAATCTTGGTGTTGAAAAAGCTCAAATAGTGTTTAATGTGAGCAGTGCAAATATTGAAATACAAGACGATAATGACGAGATAGATGATGAAACCGACAATCCCGAATTAGATTCTCAAGAGTCTGAGGCATAAATGACCTTTATTATTTCAATTGCTAATGAAAAAGGTGGAGTAGCAAAAACGACAACAACTCTTTCTCTTGGAGGTGCTTTGGTAGAAATGGGGAAACGGGTTTTGGTAATGGATCTTGATCCCCAATCAAACCTGACGCTAGCGCTTGGAATCGAACCAGAAAAAAAGTGATTTCCCTTGTTAACTTGTTTCTGGAGAAAAAACTTGCCAGTGATGCTATATTAGAAACTCAGGTTTCTGGTTTATCTCTTTTCTCCATCCAATTCTGACATAAGAATGGCTGAACGAATTTTACCAATGCAATCAGATTATCAGCTCATCATTAAGAAAAACTCTTGACTCCGTAAAATCCAACTACGATTTTATCCTCTTGGATTGCCCTCCATTTCTAGGAGCAATTACGGTAAACGCATTAGTTGCCTCTGATTTGTTAATTATCCCAACACAAGCGGAATATTTTTCAGTTTTTGCTTAAGAATATGATGTCAATGGTACGTCAGGTACGGGCGCAAGATAATCCCGGACTCAGATACAGACTTCTCTTAACCATGTTTGATAAACGCAACGGAATTCATCGCAGCCTTGCGGAACATCTCCGTGCATCGTTTACAACCGGTGTTTTGGATACGGTGATCGAAATTGATACACGACTGCGCGAAAGTCCACTTGCGGGAGTGCCAATTGTCTACCATGCTACAAAGAGTCGAGGAGCCCTGCAATATCGGTTTCTTGCACAGGAGATTGTAAATTATGTCAAAGCCTGATTTCAACAATAAATTCAATAAACTCTTCTCAGATATTCGAGAAGATGAGGATTCAGTTAATCCTATTGAGCCGTCTCTTAATATTGCAAGTTTTACTTGGGAATGCGATGCCAACGGATTATATACACAATGCAGTAATGAAATATCCGATTTGTTGGGATATTCTCCTTCAGAAATTATTGGAAATCCCCTGTATCACTTGGACTTGGTTTAACTGATCAATCCAAATTACGAGATTCTCTTCAATCAGAAGTGTTTCCGTGTGACGTAGAAATTACTCTTACCACCAGAAAAAAACTTGAGGTAACAACTCGATGGAATCTCTTTAAACAAAATGATGACTCGGGTAACCTCACTGGATACAATGGGGTTGTACTATTTTTAGATCAACCCCATCCTGCAAGCCAGATTAAATCCGAAATGGTCGTCACACCTCAAAATGAAGATACAAAATCCACAGGTGATGCTCCGTCAGATTTGGACGATGGTCTAACGTTGTCTGGAATTCAAACGGGCAAATTACCTGATATTGAAGAAACCAATCTAATTCTTAATGAAGTTACGACTCCCGTTTTTAGAAAATCTAAGAAACGTGAAATCAAACCAAAAGCATCTACCAAAACAAAAATTGTAACGTCACAACTTAAATCTATTCAAACCGCCCCCCTGCCACCGATTTTCTCCTCTATTCCGAACGCGCCAATGACCCAAATACCATCGCTCGCTAAGGATTTTGCTGGGATTGAGTTTTCTGACAATCAATTTAAACCATCAGCCTCAGCATGGACTAAACAATCTGAACTTAGTCTCATTAATAATGAAACGATTTCGCAAGCAGGTGATGAAGAGAACCCTGCAGCAATAACAACACCACTACGAGTAAGAGATCAACAATCGGCGGTCATCGAATTACTGGATTCTTCTGTTAATAGAAAATGGACCCAGGATGATCGATTATTGGTTCAGGAAGTTTCGACTCAGCTTGGTCTCGCTTTGGAAAATGCCCAACTCTATTCCACTATTCAGAAGGAATTGCATGAAAGAGTAAGGGCTGAAGAAGAGACTCTAAGACGTAACAAAGAATTGGCTGTGTTGAATCAAACCGGACAAAGATTAACAAAGCTGGTTGGGCAGGAAGAGATTTTTGAGATTATTTCGTCAACTGCTTCTGAGTTATTTAATCAAAGCAATATTCTTCTCTCCATCGCAGACGAAAAGAATAAGACTTTCACTTTCCCAATATGCCTGGTTGACGGAGAAAAACAAGAAATCTACCCCCGTCGATTTGCCAAAGGTTATCAAGAAAAATTATTGGAAGAGAAAAAGTCCCTCCTTGTCAATTCCGGATTACATGAAGTCATCTCTGACCCAACATTTGATCACCCAAAAAATAAACCACTTTCCATGCTGGCAGTTCCCTTATTAGTTGCCGATAAAGCCTTGGGCGTTATCTCTATATATGATTTTGAGAATGAAAACGCTTTTACCCAGGTTCAGACGGAGTTATTGTCCACCATTGCTTCGCAAGCAGCAACAGCTCTCGAGAATACCAGCTTGTTTACTGAAATTCGAGATTCCCTTGCTATTATTGAAGAGAGAGAGCGCTATCAATTAAATGTTACAAACGCTGCTGCGGAATTAAATGAAAAAGGATCCTCATCTCTCGATTTTCTACTAGGTTCGCTTGTAACCGCGTCCAGTTCAGACGTTGTTTTTTATGCTCCCTCAATTGAAAATACCAAAACTGATATTACCTGGACACCCAAATCGTTTATTTCTCAAATCGCAGAGATTAAAGAGTTACCCCCCATGCCTTTTGAAGATTTCCCTAATTGGGTAAATGCATTAAAAGAAAAGAATTCAGCTCATTATTCCCAGTCCACATGCCCTGAGCCAGAAAAATCCTTTTTGATCGACAATAATATTAAATCAATTCTCCTTTTCCCAATCAGGCTTGAAAATCAATCGATCAATATCATCGGGTTGGAAAATATTTCACTTGAGAGAGACTGGAAATTAGAACAAATAGAAATTTTAAGTATTGCTACAGACTCATTCAACAATACATTAATCCGAGAAAATCTACTTAAGAGAGTTCAGGACTCCCTTTCTGAAACTGAAAACTTATATACCGCTTCACACAATTTAGCTTTGGCTGAAGAAATGCAAGCAATGCTTTCCGCAATTGTTGAAGGGGTCAATAATCCCTTGGTAAATCGATCTGTTCTTGTTCTATTTGACTATGATGAACAAAACCAGGTCTCCCGAATATCCGTAGAAGGCAACTACTATTCTGGCAAAGGCACACCGCCTCCAGCCCGGGGTACCGAATATCTTGTTTCATTATATAAACCAATTTTCATCACTGAAAACCCTGTTTTTTATGATGATCTTTTGGAAGTTCAATTAGAAAAATCACTTCAAGAAATATTAACCAGACAAAATATACGCTCAATGGCCGTCTTGCCCTTATGGTCTGGTAACAAGCAGCTTGGAGTTGTATTGCTTCAAACCTCACAAAAACACACATTTACACCACAAGAGGTCCGAACTTACCCGCCACTTATTGGTCAAATGTCAACCTCTGTGCAGAACCTTTTGTTGTTTGAGGAAACTCAATCAGCGCTTTCAGAAACTGAACTCCTATATAAAATCTCTAGCGGTATTGCCAAATCTCAGAGCATGGAAGAACTTATCATGCTTGTCGGGCAAAATGTTATGCCAGAAGCATCTGACACATTATGGTTATGCACTTGCACGCCTAATCCCCAATCTAAAGAAATTGAAACTGAAGTTATTGGTTCTTATTCTTCAAATGGTTTATATAAAGCATCAGGGATAAAACTTGATTCAAGTATCATTTCATTTGTTGATTTTAAAAATTCTGAGCCAAAGGTGTTTTCCGACCTATCAATTTCAGATCTTCCAGCCAACACCCAGGGTGTATTCAAGAATCTAGCCATCAATTCCGGCGCTGTGTTCCCCCTTCAGACAGAAGGAAGCCCTGTTGGATTACTTATTACCAGTTCCAAACGCGCTATTGAATTAGCGTCAGAAGATGTTCACACACTTCAAATTGTGACAAACAGTATCGCAGTTGCAATTGAACGTCGCCGTCTGTTGTTTGAAGCCCAAAGACGAGCGCTAGAGCTTCAAACTGCTGCAGAAATTGCTCGTGATACCACTAGTACTTTGTCCCTTGAAATCCTGTTAAACCGAATTGTGAATTTGGTGCAAGAGCGATTCAGCCTTTACCATGTTTCGATCTTCTTAATGGATGATACAAATGAATTTGCCATCATTCAAGAATCTACAGGTGCCATTGGTCAGGAATTAAAACGTCGTAATTTCAGACTTGGAGTAGGCTCTAAATCAATAATTGGGGATTGCACATCAACGGGTAATACAGTAGTAGCAAACGATACAGCTCACAGCGAAATATACTATTCAAACCCGTTATTGCCCGATACCCAATCAGAACTTGCCCTTCCTCTAAAAATTAGCAGCAAAGTAATCGGCGTTTTGGACCTACAAGCTGATAGACCAAATGCGTTTTCTGAAGATCAAATCGCTATTTTGCAAATCCTTTCTGACCAAATTTCTGTCGCTATTGATAATGCGAAAGCATATGCAGTTTCACAACAAGCGGTCGAGGAAATGCGCGAATTGGACCGTGTTAAAAGTCAATTCCTCGCTAACATGAGCCATGAACTCCGAACCCCTCTAAATTCTGTCATCGGATTCTCCCGAGTTATCCTCAAAGGAATTGATGGTCCTATCAATGACGTTCAACAACAGGATATTACTGCAATTTATAACTCAGGCATGCACTTGTTGAACATGATCAATGAAATCCTTGATCTGTCTAAAATTGACGCAGGGAAAATGGAATTGCAGATTGAAGAAATCAATCTGTCCGATGTGATTAATTCTGCCATAACCAACACTTCCGGGTTAGTAAAAGATAAATCGATAGAACTCATTCAAAGAATTCCTGCCAACCTTCCTTTGGTCAAAGCCGATGAAATACGTATCAGCCAGGTACTGATTAACTTAATTTCAAACGCCGTGAAATTCACTGAAAAGGGAAGCATAACGGTAGAAGCATCGTTATCAAAATCCCCTGAAAACGATCCTGAAATGCTCATCACTGTGTCTGATACTGGTATTGGAATTTCCTCGGAGGATCAATTAAAAGCTCTTCCAACGGTTCTCCCAAGTAGACGACTCACCCACCCGTAAAACCGGTGGAACAGGTCTGGGTCTTTCAATTTGCCGCTCCTTGATCGAATTGCATGGTGGGCGTATTGGACTTCAAAGCAGCCAGGTTGGTCAAGGGAGTGTTTTCTACTTCACTTTGCCCATGCCTGATTTTATTCCTGCTTACGATCTTTCCCAACCAACTCAAGGTGCGAATGTCATTCTTTCAATTGATGATGACCCACAGGTAATTTCCCTTTATGATAGGTTCCTCAAAACTCATGGTTTTGAAGTTATTCCGCTCTCTGACCCCCTCTATGCAGTCCAAAGAGCAAAGGAGATTAAGCCTTTTGCGATTACTTTAGACGTGATGATGCCGCAAAAAGATGGTTGGCAGGTACTCAAGGAGCTTAAACAGGATCCAGAAACGAGAGATATTCCAATTCTGATCTGTTCGATTTTGCAGGAAGAAGAAAAAGGGTATAACCTTGGTGCATCCGAATATCTTGTTAAGCCATTCCTACAAGACGACTTAATCAATGCGATCCATCGACTCAACAAGGATGGATCAGTGCATGAGATATTGGCTATCGATGATAATCCAGACGATCTGAGGTTGATACAGAAAATGCTGGAAACTGATGATTCTATCCATCTAACGTCCATTCAAGGGGGCGTCGAGGCTTTATCTGCTTTGGAAACTCTGACACCAGACGTGATCATCATGGATCTCTTTATGCCCAAAGTAAATGGATTTGATTTACTGGAGAAATTTCATGCAGATGCAAGGCTTAATCGGATTCCAGTGATTATTCTTACCGGCGCTGAGGTTAAATATTGACCAGCAAAAACAGTTAAATGAGCTGAGCAAACAAATGATTTCAAAAAGCAATTTAAAAGAAGTTGATTTATTAAAAACGATTGAAGAAGCTTTGAACAAAATTAAAACATCTCAGGCGGAAGGGTAAATAAGTATGCCTTCTCATTTTATAGCTGAGTGTCTCGATTGCGGTAACAAATCAGCATTTTTCCCCGGATCTCCGGCATGCCCAAATTGCGGCAGTTTATGGCGTGAAGCCAGGTACGATTATGAGAACCTCTCTAGAACACTTTTAACAACCCTCCGAGATCGTCCATTTGATATCTGGCGTTATCACGAGCTTCTCCCTGTTCGCTCCCCCAACTCAGATCTTTATATGGGAGAAGGTGGAACACCATTAATTCATGCTAATAATTTGGGATTAATGCTTGGGCTACCCAACCTTTATATTAAAGACGAACGACAAGGACCTACAGCCTCGTTCAAAGATCGGCAAGCTGCTATAAACATCAATGCAATCAAAGAAGCAGGGATTAATGAATTTGTTTGTGCTTCCACTGGAAATGTCGCAATTTCATACTCCGCCTATGCAGCCCGTGCTGGCATAAAATTGTGGGCATTCTTAACCAGCATGGTTCCAGAAGCAAAAATGCGAGAAGTTGCGATTTATGGTACCCAAGTCGTAAAAGTAACCGGTTCCTATGATCAGGCAAAAAGCTTGGCAGATCAGTTTGCAAAACAACGCGGGTTAACTCTCGATCTTGGTTCAAGAAGTATTCCTTGTGTTGAAGCAATGAAAACCATAGCTTTTGAAATTGCTGAACAACTTGTAGAACTTATGGGACCCGAATCAGATAATAAGAAAAAAACTTCGGTTTTCCCCTGGCGGGTACCAGATTGGTATTTCCAATCCGTTAGCGGAGGACTTGGACCGTTAGGGATTATGAAGGGGTTTCAAGAGATTAATTTGATGGGTTTTTGTAATAAAATGCCTAAAATGGGAATGATCCAGACTGAGGGATGCTCTCCAATGGCTCATGCCTGGCATCAAAACCGCGATCAGGCAGTTCCAATTAAATCCCCAAAAACTTTAATTGCAACTCTTGCCACAGGAGATCCTGGAAGGACCTATACCCTTCTTCGCAGCAAAATTAAAAATGGTTCTGGAGGAGTTTTCGATAGTGTTACAGATGAAGAAACCTTCCGTGCCATGCATTTACTTGCCAAAATGGAAGGTATGTCTGTTGAGCCAGCTGCTGCTGTGGCATTTGCAGGATTAATCAAACTTGTAAGATCAGGTGTTGTAAAACACGATGAAGTTGTTGTTATTAACTGTACCGGTCACACAATGTCAGTAGATAGCAATGTCATTGGTAATGGATGGGAACATACCATTGACACAAATGATCAAACTTCTGATGAAAATAAAGAAGAAGGACTTTTAGCGGCTTTAAATAATGTTTCCGTTGAAAAATTTCCTAGAATCGCCATTGTCGACGACGCCCCGGATGTGCGCAGATTGATCCGTAGAATTCTTCAATCCCAAGGAAATTATGTTCTATTTGAAGCAGAAAATGGAAAAACGGCAATTGAATTAATTCAAAAAGAACGTCCAAACTTAATAATTCTTGACCTGATGATGCCAGATATTGATGGCTTTTCGGTTATGGATGCACTTCAAAGTCGAAAAGAAACCAAGGATATCCCGATTATCGTCGTCACCGCCAAAGAACTTACATTAGCAGAAAAAAATCGGCTCAAAGGGCACATCCAATCATTGATGCAAAAGGGGGATTTTTTAAGTGACGATTTATTGGATGAAGTACGTACATTAGTTAAATAAGGCTAATGATGAGAGATCGTACCAAAGGGATCATAGCAGCGTTAAGTTCGGCTGTTTTCTTGGGTTTTACGCCCATTTTCGGAAAACAATCGATCCTCTTAGGGTTTACCCCTTTTGCGGTCGTGGCAATACGTACCACGATTGCAGCATTCCTATTTTTCCTTTTTTTACTTTTTTTCCGTCGTTCCTTTTTTTACATCTATTCTTTAGGACTAATAGGGTGTTTACTTGCAGGTTTCATCAATGGCTTAGGGTCTATCCTTTTCTACACTGGACTTTCAAGGATTGATGCCGGTATCGGACAGTTGCTTTACTCCTTCTATCCGCTATTTGTCGCGTTCTGGTTATTTATCGATAGACAATCCATCAGTAAAGTAACTTTACTTCGATTACTTCTCTCACTCCCTGGTGTCTTTTTACTGCTTAATAATGCTGAAAAAAAGATAGATATGGTAGGCGCTGCGATGATGTTTGGTGCAGCGGTGCTTTATGCACTTCATCTATTAATAAATCAGCGTGTTCTATATGAGGTTCCTGCACCAACCGTAACCTTCTACACATTATTAGGAATGTCAATTACCGTCACAACAGTCTTTTTTCTTTTCAGTCCTACCCTCCCATCACCCGGAACATCCTGGCTTCCGTTGATTGAATTAGGCGGTATAACATTTCTGGCACGATTCTCCTTGTTTTTTGGCGTCAAACAACTCGGAGGTATGCAAACGTCACTCCTTGGTCTTGGCGAATTGTTGGTTACCTTGGTAGCTTCATACTTTTTGCTACACGAAAATCTGACGATAAGTCAATGGATTGGCGCTCTGTTAATTGGGCTGAACATGGTTCTTGTGGCGTATGATAAACCACCAGTGATAAAAAGATTTGGAAAAGGTTTTTTAAATTGGTTAACTCCACCAAGTATCTCTCCCACTGATTTTCCATTCCGCCATTAAAAAAAGGAAACCTTTCGGTTTCTTTTTTTTGGGTGGCTGATGGGTCTCGAACCCACAACATCTTGATCCACAGTCAAGCACTCTGCCATTGAGCTACAGCCACCATGAACTTGCCGATTCTATCACATCCTTCAACACTGTGCAATAAGAGTTTCCACCATCTTATCAAGTGATACAGTAATTTGCTCGCCTTTGTCTAACGTTTTGATCGTAACGTTCTTTTCCTCTATTTCAGAAGGTCCACATATGATTACGTTATTTATTCCCAACCGATCCGCATATTTAAATTGTTTTTGAAGTTTTGCCACTTGCGGGTAAACTACGGCTTTAATATTATGTGCGTGAAGTGTTTTTAACAATTGATATGAATTATTCACCGTAGATTCATCGAACGTAGTTATTAATACGTTAATCTTTGACTCTGAATTGGGTGGCATCAGCTCGTATTTCTCAAGAAGCAAACTGATCATAACGTCTCCCATTGCAAACCCAACCCCAGGCAACGGGTCTCCGCCAACATCAGCTACCAGATTATTATAGTGTCCGCCGCCCAATACTGCCCTGCCGTCACCACCAACATCCCAGGCTTCAAAAACCAACCCAGTATAATAGTCGAGTCCTCGTATGATTCGTGGACTATACTCAATATAATCATCTAGCCCCATTGTTTTAATGATTTCAACAATTTGAGTCAGGTCTTTTGATATTTTCCACAATTCTTTGTTGTTGATAATTCTCTTTATTCCTTCTAATTGGACCGGCGTCATCCCCTCTTCTATTACAAGCTGATCCCAAACAATAGGAGGTAATTTATCAATGCGATCGATCAATTTGAAGAGTTTCTTCTTTTGGTCGCCACTAATCTCCAATTTTAATATTTCTTCATCCATTAATTGTCTGTCATTAATGTATATTTTCACCTGAGTTGGCATTAAACCGACCTCTTTTAAGAAAGAGGCACAAATGCAAATTAATTCAGCATCAGCATAAGGTGTTTCCAAGCCAATTAGATCAATATTCCATTGGAAAAACTCCCGTGTCCTTCCTTTTTGCGGTTTCTCGTATCGCCAAAAAGGACCAAACGACCACCAACGTAACGGATAAATCAATTCATTTTGTTTATCTGCGACCATTCTTGCCAATGATGGAGTAAGTTCCGGCCGAAGCGTGATTAGCTCACCATTACGGTCCGGGAAAACAAAAGCTTGTTCTTTGACAAGTTCCTCGCCAGATTTTGCAGCATATAAGTCTATTCTTTCAAGAAACGGACCATCGTATTCTTCGTATCCAAAAAGGGTTGAGATACGCCGAATGCTCTCGAGCAAATAATTTTGCTTTCTCTTTTGCTCCGGATAAAATTCTCTTGCCCCTTTTACGCCCTGGATAATGTTTTTCATCTCAACCTCGTTGCTTCTTTAATTTAACCTCTTTACATTGATTCGTAATAAAAACCAGTGAGCTATTTCACTTGCAGTATGAGAAATATACTGTATGATAACATCTAAATCTTGGTAACAATGAAGGTAAGTATGAATGTAAAAGATCTAATTCAGCTGATAGACGGGCGTTTGCTGAACCCTTCGGCAAACTTGAATAGAGAAATTAAGGGGGGTTGTGGTGCTGACCTTATGAGTGATGTCCTCGCTTCAATTCAACCTGAAGCTGTTTTATTAACTGGTCTCTGCAATCCACAGGTTATTCGGACTTCTGTAATGGCTGATGTCGCTGCAATTATTATTGTTCGCGGCAAAAATATCCCCAAGGAAACAATTGACCTCGCAAATCAAGAAGATATAGCACTTATCTCCTCTCCATTCGGTATGTTTGAATTGGCCGGGCGCTTATATACAGCAGGGCTTCCAAGCCTTGAACGCTCCGTAGGTGATGGCGCTTGTAATTGCGATGAGTAACCTGGAGGAAAATGGTTGATCCAGCTCGAATTTTCACTGATCAAGATGCCAAAAATATAACTCGTGTTGAAGAATTAGCTTATGAACTAAAAGTTGAAGAGGTAATGACAAAAGATCCACATGTTGTTACTCCTGAGACAACAATGGACGATATTCTTGAAATTTTTAGAAAAACTCGGATTTCAGGAGCCCCTGTAGTTGTTAATAACCAATTAGTTGGAATTATCAGCATCGAAGATTTAATCAACTGCCTAAAATCGAACGATTTAGCTTCTCCTGTTTCAAAATATATGAGTTCCAACATTCTTACCACCAGGAAATCAGATCCTGTAATCGAAGCGTTAAAGCTATTTGTTAACTCTCACTTTGGCCGCTTGCCTGTACTCGATCAAAATGGCAAGTTAGCTGGAATCATCACCAAAGGTGATATAACCAGCGGTATTCTAAAAGCTCTTCAACATGATTATCAAGAAGAAGAGATTAGACGATATCGGGCTAGTCACCTCTTTGAAGACATTGTTTCTGACCGTTCCAGCCTAATTTTGCGATACACAATAGAGCAAGGTAATTTTATCCATGGTGGAGCTGCTTCTTCAGCGATTAAGAAAGCTCTCCTCAGGTTGGGTGCTTCTCCCCAAATCGCCAGACGTACAAGTATCGCAATTTACGAAGCGGAAATGAATCTGGTAATCCATACAACTCATGGCGGAATTATCCGTGTTGAAATTGAACCTCAGCATATTTCAATTAATATCTCTGATGAAGGACCGGGAATTGAAGATGTTGAACTGGCAATGAGACCAGGCTTTTCAACTGCAACCGAAACTGTTCGCGAATTGGGGTTTGGCGCAGGGATGGGGCTGGCTAATATTCAAAGATGTGTAGATTCAATGCGGCTTGAATCAGTTTTTGGGAAAGGCACAAATTTACGTCTAAAAATAAACCTTCATGAAGAAGAATTTGTAGGTGAAGGTCAAACCCAGCAAAAAGAGAGGTAAGATGAATTTACAGGATATTATTACTGAACTTGACTTAGAAATTTTATCCAAACCTGCTGATTTTAACTCCGTAATCCCCTCATGTGGTTATACATCTGACTTGTTAAGCTGCGTTATGGCTGGGGCACCTCATCAATCCTTATGGGTTACACTACAAGCTCATTCAAATATTGTCGCAGTAGGAACCCTGCTCGAGCTATCTGCAATAATAATTACCGAAAATGCGAAACCTGATCAGGATACTATTAATAAAGCCAACGAAGAAGAACTAGTTCTTCTTTCCACAGACAAATCATCTTTTTACATCGCCGGCAAACTTTGGGAGATGGGGCTTCGCTGCAAATCCGTAGAATAAAAATAAACATTGACCACTTTATTCAAGCAATTTAGAGCTGATCTTCACGTGCACACGGTTCTTTCACCATGTGCAGAAGTTGAGATGATTCCGCCGCTGATTGTCGAAACAGCACTTGAAAAACACATCGATCTAATTGCGATAACTGATCATAATTCATCCCTGAATTTCTCTGCGGTAAAAAATGCAGCCGAAAATACACCTTTGGTGGTATTGCCAGGGATGGAATTACAAACACGCGAAGAAGTACATTCACTGTGTTTGTTCGATACATTGAGTCAAATTCAGGAATTTCAACAAATAATCGATCAACATCTACCTCCTTTAAACAACCGGCCAGAACATTTAGGTGAGCAGTTTATTGTCGACGAAACGGGTGAATTTATTTGCCGGGAAGAGAGAATGCTACTCATTTCTACTTCCCTATCGTTGAAAGATGCTTTCCAAATTGTAGAACAATTGGGAGGCATATTTATCCCAGCTCACGTTAATCGCCAGGCATTTGGTCTACTAGAAAATTTAGGTTTCATCCCAACAGATATCGATGTTAAAGCTGTTGAAATATCCAAACACATCACTCCACAAGCAGCTCTTGAACGATTCCCACAATTACAAGGTTATCCAATCATCCAGAATGGTGATGTACATCGGCTTGATGAGTTTTTGGGTTCTTTGCTCTTCTATATGAAGGAACCGACAATAGATGAAATTAAAAAAGCTTTAATTGGACAAGAAGGGCGTTCTTTCAGCATAAAAACGCCAAACATTACGATATAATTAGGCGTATTTTTCAAGGTTCAAATAGTGGACAACTATCATAACAATAGGTGATGATTGTAATTAGACAGTCAAAGACCTGGTTGGTACACTTACCTTGAATAAAAAGGAATGATTTACTACATTACTGGAGCAGGATTTATGTCAACTTTACAAACCGATTTCGCAGTAAAAAATAATCCCCTTCTCATCCCAGAGAAAAAAGCATTGATTGATAATATCATCGACGAGAATATCTCCAGACCAGGCGCAACTATGGTGGTATTAAATGAACTTCAGTCTGCGCTAGGTTTTGTCTCTGAAGAGCTTCAGCAATACGTTGCAACTCGTCTTCAAGTTCCAATTTCACGCGTGCATGGAGTTGTTTCCTTTTATTCATTTTTCACAACAACGCCTCGCGGTAAGCACACAGTTAAATTTTGTATGGGCACAGCATGCTATGTTGGTGGAACGTCTGCGCTAATTGAAAAAGCGAAGCAGGTCATCGGAATTGAGCCTGGTCAAACCACATCAGATGGAAATATTACCGTTGAAGTATGTCGATGCGTTGGCGCTTGTTCGCAAGCACCAGTAATTGTTATAGACGAGGATGTTATTGGTCGCGTGAAACCCAATAAATTACCTCAATTATTAAAACCCATTCAGGAAATAAATTCGTGAGGGAATTATCACTCCATTTATTGGATATTGCAGAAAACAGTATCGCCGCTGGAGCAAGAAATATAACAATTGAAATTGACGAAAGTAACAAAACAGATCTTTTAAAATTAAAAATCCAGGATGATGGACGGGGAATGAGTGAGGAAATGGTAAAAAAGGTGATTGATCCTTTTGTTACCTCACGAACTACCCGAAAAGTAGGTTTGGGTATTCCCCTCCTAAATGAAGCTGCAGAAGCATGCAACGGTTTCCTCAATCTTTCCTCAGAAATTGGAAAAGGTACGCTACTAGAGGTTTCATTTCAAAGAAGCCATATTGATCGAATGCCTTTAGGTGACGTAGCGACTACCTTTTTAAATCTCTTGGTTTCCAGTCCAGATATCCACTGGATTTTCATCTATAGAACCGATAATGCGGCTTTTGAATTGGATGATAAGGACATTAAGACTACCTTAGGAGAAGTTTCATTAACTGAACCAGAAGTTTTAGCAATAATGCGTGAAATTTTTGAATCCGGTATCGCCGAAATTCAATAATAACCACTCTGCATAAATTAAGGAGATAAAATGGCAACAATCAAAAGTCTTGAAGATCTCAAACGCGCACGTGAAGAAGCTTTGAAAAAACGGGAGTTAAAAGCCACATCTGGAACTGTACAGGTGATTGTTGGAATGGGTACGTGTGGTATTGCCGCTGGCGCTCGCGACACAATGAAAGCTATTCTTGACACCATTGAAAATGATTCCATTAATGGTGTGCTCGTAACTCAGACGGGTTGCATTGGTGTTTGTGAGAAAGAACCTATTGTCCAGGTAATTCATGGTGAACAACCTAAGGTGACTTACGGAAAAGTTACACCTGAAGTTGCTCGTTTAATTGTCAAAGAACATGTCGCAAACGGAAAAATTGTAGAAAAGAACGTGATTCAGCTTTAGATTGTCTATTGTTAATTCTAATTAAGGTGATTATATGACGTATTTTCGATCTCATGTATTAGTATGTGTTGACCCTGAATGCCTCAAACATGGCGCGCATGCCGTTTTGGATTCATTGCAAGACGAACTTGTAACTCAGGGTCTGATTGATGAAATACAAGTACTCGAAACCTCCCGCATTGGTAGCTGTTCGAATGGGCCGGAGATTAATGGTCTATCCTGAAGGTGTTCATTATGTGGGGCTTACTCCCGATGATATGCCCTATATAGTTGAAGAACACTTTCTTAAAAGGTCGTGTCGCTACCAAATTTGTTGAAGAAGATAAATCGCTCATTGATGAAGAGCTAAGCGCGCCAACATCAAAAGAAATCCGAATTGTTCTTAAGAATTGCGGCAAGATTGACCCTGAAAACATTGAAGACTACATCGCCGAAGATGGTTACGAAGCCCTCGGTAAAGTTTTAACATCAAAGACTTCTGAAGAGGTTATAGACACAATTCTAAAGTCAGGCTTACGCGGTAGAGGTGGTGCAGGTTTCCCAACAGGAAAAAAATGGCAATTCTGTCGCGCCATCTAAAGACACCCCCAAATATGTTATTTGCAATGCAGATGAAGGCGACCCTGGCGCTTTTATGAACCGCCGTGTACTTGAAGGTGATCCTCATGCTGTTATCGAAGGTATGATTATTGCCGCTTATGCAATCGGTTCCAACCAGGGTTACATCTACTGCCGTGCCGAATATCCAATTGCAGTCAGAACGCTCAATATTGCAATCATCCAAGCGCGCAATATCGGATTGCTTGGAAAAAACATAATGGGTACTGATTTTGATTTTGACCTCGAAGTGCGTATGGGCGCAGGCGCATTTGTTTGCGGCGAAGAAACTGCATTGATGGCCTCGATTGAAGGTAAACGCGGTGAACCACGCCCGAGACCGCCATTCCCCGCTGTAAAAGGTTTATTTGGCAAACCAACCAACATAAACAATGTTGAAACTTATGCCAATGTTCCACAAATTATCCTCAAAGGAGCTGAATGGTATGCAAGCATGGGGACTGAAAAATCAAAGGGTACCAAAACCTTTGCTCTTGCTGGCGATGTAAAGCATACAGGTCTGATTGAAGTTCCATTTGGAATTACCCTACGCGAAATCGTTTTTGATGTCGGTGGTGGGATTAAGGATGACAAAGGTTTTAAAGCCATCCAAACTGGCGGACCAATGGGTGGTTGCTTCCCAGCGGAATATCTTGATCTTCCTGTAGATTATGAGGAACTTGCCAAAGCCGGCTCAATGATGGGGTCTGGTGGTCTTGGTAGTAATGGATGACGAGACCTGCATGGTCGATATTGCCCGCTTTTTCATGGAATTTACTCAGGATGAATCCTGCGGTAAGTGCACTCCCTGCCGTGTTGGAACACACCGAATACTTGAAATACTTGAGCGAATTTGTGATGGCAAAGGTAAGGATGGAGATATTGAAACCCTCGAAATGCTTTGTAGTGAGATCAAGGAAACGAGTCTCTGCGGACTGGGACAAGGAGCTCCGAATCCGGTAGTTAGTATCCTCAAAGCATTTCCGATCTGAATATGAAGCCCATATTTACGAAAAGAAATGCCCTGCAAAAGTTTGCAAATCCCTGATCCGTTATGAAATAATCGATGGGGCATGCACAGGATGTACCGTCTGCGCACGTAACTGCCCGGTAAACGCGATTATCTGGCGAACGAACGCCAGACTCATGTGATTGATCCAGATATCTGTATACGTTGTGGTATTTGTATGCAAGTATGTAACTTCAATGCAATTGAAATTAACTGATCTAATAGTTGATCAATGGATTTAGTAGTCATCACATCATATAAGGAGAATAAAGCATGGCAATTGAGGTAAAAGATACCCTGATCTGTCCTGAAAGCTGTTCAAGATGCCGTGAGCGAAGTATGGAGCTTCGTCAGGATGAATTGATACCGATCTTGAATGAAGTAAATCGAGAAATCGGTTATCTTCCCAGTGAAGCGCTGGATGAGATTAGCCGTTTCTTGCAGGTTCCAAAAAGCCATTTGTTTTCCGTTGCAAGTTTTTATCGAATGCTATCAACTAAACCCCGAGGCAAACATGTAATTAAATTTTGCGAAAGTGCTCCATGTCATGTTGCTGGAGGGCGAGAAGTTTGGGAAGCTGTCAAAGACACTTTGCAAGATTAAACGAAGATGAAACCACCCCTGATGGCAAATGGACACTGATTACAACAAGTTGCCTTGGGTGTATGTGGAGTTGGTCCTGTCATGATGATAGATGATGATATCTTATGGCAATGTTGACTCCAAAGCAGATTCCTTCCATTCTGGCAAAGTATCACTTAAAAGGAGCCTAAAATGAAAGCAATCCGATCAATGGTTTTTGTTTCAAGTGATCCCAATCAGCCTTGCAACTGGTGCAAAAGAGGTTTATCAGGAATTGCAAAAAGAAATTAAGGCATTTGGTCTTCAGGATGAAATTTCGCTTTACAATGGTCGGTGATGTTGGACGTCATGATGCCGCTCCACTTGTAATTGTTTATCCTGAAGCAGTTATTTATGGACCGGTAAAAAAGGAAGATGTTCATTACCTTGTTGAAGAACACCTATACAAAGGTAGGATTGCCGTAAGTTTGCAGGCCCCTGTCCGTGAGCTGTCCGGTCGATTGCCTGGCTTAGTGCCCGCAAGGGAACACTTGCCGGCTGAACAACGTATTGTGCTGGAACGGGCTGGTTTGATTGATCCCGGATTCCATCGATGATTACATTATTCACGATGGATACCAGGCCTTGGCAAAAGCATCTGACCGAAATGACTCCAGAAGATGTATTTGAGATCCTTGAAAAATCTGGCTTGCGCGGTCGTGGTGGTGCTGGCTTCCCCACCGGAACGAAATGGAGTTTTGTTGCATAAAACAAAAGATGAAAAGAAATATGTGGTTTGTAATGCTGATGAAAGCGAACCTGGAACCTTTAAAGATCGCCTAATCCTTGAAGGTGATCCTCATTCAATTATTGAAGCAATGGCGATTGCTGCGTTCTGTGTCGGTGCGGATGAAGGATATATCTACATTCGTGGCGAATATACTACTCGCTCAAGCACGTATTAATAACAGCAATTGAACAAGCCAAAGAAATGGGTTTCCTTGGTGAAAAACATTTTTGGTACTGATTTTAATCTTGAACTTGCATGTTCATGCAGGTGCTGGCGCTTATATTTGCGGTGAAGAAACTGCTTTGATTGAATCGATTGAAGGTAAACGTGGTGAACCACGTGCCCGACCTCCCTATCCAACCACCAATGGTTTGTGGGGTAAACCAACGCTGGTAAACAATGTTGAAACACTTGCCAATGTAGCCACCAATTCTCCGTAATGGTGCAGATTGGTATCGTAGTTTTGGACCTCCAACCAGCCCGGGCACAAAAGTTTACACAATTCTTGGCAATGTAAATGTCACTGGTTTGATTGAAGTTCCTATGGGAATCACACTACGCGAAGTGATCGCCATTTATGGCAAGGGAATGAAAAATGGCAAAACCTTCAAACTGGCTCAAACTGGTGGCTCTATCGGTTCAATTATTCCTGCAAGTTTGCAGGATACCCCAATGGATTTTGATTCATTCAACAAAGCCGGTGTAGCGCTTGGTTCAGGTGCTCTTCTGATCTGTGATGAAGACACTTGTGTTGTTGATCTTGCCAAAGTGCTGCTCAATTTCTTCCGACAAAGAGTCTTGCGGAAAATGCAATCCATGCCGAATTGGTAATCAACGCGCTTATGAGATTTTGACCAATATCTCTGAGGGAACTGGAACATCTGCAAGATCTGAACTGATCTGATGAATTTGAGCGATAATCTCTACCAAATGTCTAATTGCGGTCTTGGTCAAACCGCTGGTGCACCGATCCGAGATATCCTTGAATCATTTCCGGGCTGAAGTTGAAGCCCACATTCGATTAAAAGTCTGCCCAACGGGTATTTGCCCGATGAGTGGCAAGAAAATATAGTTATTTTCCCATGACAGGAGAGAATAAATAATGGTCAACATTAACAATTGATGGTAAAACAATTGAAGTAGAAGAAGGGACAACTGTTCTGCGTGCAGCTCAGGCTGCCGGAATTGAAATTCCAACCCTCTGCGATCATCCTGCATTTAACTCCATATGGTGGTTGCCGGCTCTGCCTGGTTGAAGTTGAAGGTGCGCGCACATTGCAACCTTCCTGCACCTTACCCGTAAGCAATAATATGGTTGTCAAGACTGAAACCAAAAAGGTGCTGGATGCGCGCAAATTCGTTCTAACCCTGATTTTCAGCGAACGCAACCACTTTTGTCCTTATTGCCAGGTAACTGGTGGCGATTGCGAACTTCAAAATGCAGCTTATCATGAAGGGATGACCCACTGGCCATTATCGCCAAACTGGCAGCCATATCCAATGGATGCTTCTCATCCTTATATCATCCTTGAAAACAACCGCTGCATTCTTTGCCGTCGTTGTGTTAGAGCTTGTGGTGAGTTGGTTGGCAATTTCACGCTTGGTTTTGAGGAACGTGGTGCAAAATCGATCCTTGTCGCTGATACCGGCGTACCACTGGGTGAAAGCACTTGTATTTCCTGCGGAGCTTGTGTACAGGTATGCCCAACCGGCGCTCTTATTGATCGATGGAGCGCATATCGCGGTAAGGAAACCCAGGTCGATTCCACCAAGACCATCTGTGTTGGATGTTCACTCGGGTGCGGGATTGCTGTCCTCACACGTGACAACAGTCTTGTCCGCATTGAAGGCGACTGGGATGCAGCAATGAACGAAGGTGTTATCTGCGAAAAAGGTCGTTTTATCCCGATGACTGAGAAATGTGAGCGTATTGCCACCCCATTAATCCGTAAAAATGGTCAATTGAAAGCGGCAACCTGGGATGAAGCGCTTACAGCCATAGCTTCTCAGATGAAAAGCTCTCCCTCTGGAATTGCGGCAATGGTCTCTACTCGTCAACCAGTTGAAACCATTTCAAGATTCAATCAATTATTTGCCGAAAAACTTGGATCAGAATCAGTTACCTCATTCGAGGAAGGTCAATTCACCCGATTTTCTGCAAAATATGCAGAGGAAATCAAACATGCCTTTGAAGGCAAACTCGATGATCTAAAATCAGCCGAGTCAGTGATGGTATTCAATGAAAATCTGCTTGCAGACCATCAGGTTGCAGGATTTTTTATCAAGAGAGTTCTTCCCGCTGATGTTAAGCTACTTGTTGTTGATGAAAACGATAATTATATGAGTAAGTTTGCCAATAAGGTACTCAAACCATCCAAAATTTCTGATTCATTGCAGGCACTGTCAGCAGCTGTTGCAAAACTTGGTCTCGCAAAAGGAAAAATCAAAATTGCTGCATCTGATTTAAAGACATTTGCAGATAAAACTGGTCTTTCAACTGATGATTTCCTGGACGCTGCTTTTGTGATTGCTTCTTCGGAAAAACCAGTGATCGTTTACAAGGATGGTTCTGATATTGAAGCAATTAAAGCGTTTGCTGATCTTATCAACGCCAAAATGATTTGTCTGAAAGGCAATGCGAACAGTTTAGCCGCTTCTCTAATGGGGCTTGAAAAATCCATCAATCTTGAAGGCAAAAAAGTATTATTTGTTGCAAATGGCGATGATGACATTTCACAAAAAACGATTAAAGAATTTGAGAAAGTTCCATTCAAAGCTGTCCAATCTGCCTATGCAACCTCTTTGACAAGTATTGCTGATGTTGTCCTCCCATCAACTGAGTGGCTCGAACAAGAAGGTCATTACATTAGCTCAGAAGGTGTGGTCAATCTTGCAAAACGCGCTTTAGTGCCTGCAGATGAGATTCTTTCACCGTTTGAAGTTTTAGGGAAGCTGGCCGAATTGATGGGTGTTAAATTGACTGACGATTGGATTGCGAAAGTTCATGCAACTGTCTCTCCAGTTGAAATAGCGCAATAACTTGATTGGTATTAACAAGGAGAAAAAGATGACAAAACCAAAAGTTGCATCAGACTGGTTAGCCGGGTGTGCTGGTTGCCACATGTCTTTACTGGATATTGACGAACGTATCGTAAAAGTGATTGAATTGGTTGATTTGCGCTCTACCCCTATTACAGACATGAAACACCCTGACGAGTCAGGTGTAGATGTTGGCATTCTTGAAGGCGGAATTAACAATTCTGCCAATGAAGAAGTAGCCAAAATGATGCGTTCAAGATGTAAAATTCTTGTTGCATTTGGAGATTGCGCAGTTTTTGGTGGAGTTCCCGCCATGCGCAATTTCTTTACAATTGAAGAATCCCTTCGCCGTGCTTACATTGAAACTGAGAGTACTGATGAATCTGGAAAAATTCCGAATGATCCAGAATTAGCAGTTCCCACAAAAGTTCGGGCATTGCAAGATGTTGTTCCGGTTGATTTCTTCCTTCCGGGTTGCCCACCTGAAGCTGATACTATCTTTTATGTTCTCAGCGAACTTGGGCAAGGACGAATCCCAGAATTAAAAGGCAGCACTTTACACTGGCAATAATCCAGGAGGTATTGAATGGTAGCTCAAAAAATTACAATAGAACCAGTTACTCGTATTGAAGGTCACGCGAAAGTCACCATCCGGATGAACGAAGCCGGTAAAGTAGACCACGCATATTTACATGTAAATGAATTCCGCGGATTTGAGAAATTTTGTGAAGGGCGTATGGTTTTTGAAATGCCGCTCATTACACCAAGAATTTGTGGTATTTGCCCAGTAAGCCATCATTTGGCGTCTGCTAAAACAGGTGATGAAATTTTGGGGTCACCTCCACCTCGTCCTGCTTCTCTTTTGCGCGAACTAATGCACATGGGGCAAGTCGTCCAATCACATGGTATGCATTTCTTTGAACTCGCCGGACCAGATTTAATTCTTGGTTTCGATGCTGACCCTGAAATCAGAAATGTAGTCGGTTTACTCGCAGCAGATCCCGGATTAACCGTCAGAGCAGTGGGCTTGCGCAAATGGGGTCAACAGATCATTCAAACCCTTGGCGGTCGTCGAATTCACCCGAATTTTGCCATCCCGGGTGGTGTGAATAAAGCGCTGACAAAAGATGAGCGGGCTTTTATTCTATCCGGCTATGATGAAGTTATCGAAACAATTAAAATCGGACTCAAAATCATGTACGATTGGGCCGAGAAAAACGCAGAGGATATTAACAAATTTGCTGTACTCAAATCTGGTTATTTTGGTCTTGTAAATGAAGATGATGCTCTTGAGTTATACGATGGGAAGATCCGCCTCACGGATTCTAATGGCGAACAACTTGAGAAATTTGATCCTCGTAATTACCTCGATTACATCGCAGAACATGTAGAAAACTGGTCTTATCTCAAATTCCCTTATTATAAGAAAATGGGATACCCTCAAGGCGTTTATCGGGTTGGCCCTTTAGGCCGCTGCAATAACTCGAAGAGTATTACCACCCCATTGGCTAATGAAGAATTAAAACGCTTCAAAGCACTAAATGGTGGTAAACCGGTAGGGAACACGCTTCACTACCATACAGCGCGTCTGGTTGAAACCCTTTACGCAGCTGAACATGTAAAAGATTTGCTTAATGATCCTGATATTTTGAGCAAAGATATTCTAAATACGTGCCGCGATCCCAAACCATACGGAGTAGGGGTTATCGAAGCGCCCCGTGGAACACTAATTCACCATTATTGGATGAATGAAAATCAACAGGTAACAAAAGTTAACCTGATTGTTTCCACCGGACATAACAACTGGGCTATGAGTGAAGCGGTTGATAGCGTGGCAAAAACTTATATCACTGGTCCGGACGTCCCCGAAGGCATCCTAAACCGAGTTGAAGCTGCAATTCGTGCACATGATCCATGTTTATCCTGTTCTACGCACGCAGTCGGTCAAATGCCGATGATCGTCGAGGTCAAAGATTCTTCAGATACCTTGATAAAAACGATAACCCGCAATTAGGATTGATTTGCGATTAAACACGCGATGCCGCAAATCTACGGCGTCGCGTGTTTTCAAAGGAAGAATATGTCAATTTTGGTTCTTGGATATGGCAATCTTGACCGTCAGGATGATGGTGTAGCCTGGCACATTTTGGCAAGCTTGCTAAGAGAATATGGATTTCCTACCCCTGAATCAATTGATATCGATGAATATGACAAAGAAAAGGGAATTCATTTCCTTTATCAGTTGCAACTTTTACCTGAAATTGCTTCGGAGCTTTCAAATTATGATCATGCGATTTTTATTGATGCTCACAATGGGGTGATTCCAAATGAAGTCGATTTAATTGATGTGGATCCAGGTTTCCAATCCTCACCATTAACCCATCACCTGACGGTCAACTCATTACTCTACATCGCTCAGAATCTAAATCATAAATACCCTAAATCAATTCTTGTATCTATTAGAGGATACGAATTTAAATTCACACAAAACTTATCACGCCAGACCCAGGAACTAGTTCCAATTGCAGTTGAAAAAATACAGGATTGGATTAACAGTCTATCCTGATGTTCGCCAAGGAGGATTAAATGTCTGAACAAAATTCAAGAGATATTTATCAACCACGAGAAATGCGTGAAAAAGCAATCCTTTCGGGGGTTGCCAAAAGTAAATTACCATTCCTGTCAATGATCTTGCTGGCAATTCTGGCAGGAGCTTATATCGCCCTGGGGGCTGTATTCTCTTCCGTTATCGCTATCGGTATGCCAGGCGTTTGGCCTTATGGCATCATGAAAACGTTGCAAGGTCTGGCTTTTTCACTTGGATTGATTCTTGTAATCATTGGGGGTGCCGAATTATTCACGGGGAACAATCTGATGGTTATGTCTTGGATTGACAGGAAAATTGGTCTTTTCTCGCTTCTGAGAAACTGGGGAATTGTTTACATTGGCAATTTTTTAGGCTCGATTGGAATTGCGTTTTTAATAGTTTTGAGCAATGAATATACTGTGTCCGATGGTGCGTTGGGTAAAAGTATTATGAATTTGGCCATTTTGAAAGTAAGTTATCCGTTTTTTAAGGCTTTTATTTTGGGAATTCTTTGCAACATCCTTGTTTGTTTGGCCGTTTGGTTAACCTACAGCGGCAGATCGACAATCGATAAGATCTTTTCAATTATTTTCCCGATTACTGCCTTTATCGCCGCCGGGTTTGAGCATAGCGTAGCAAACATGTACATTATTCCCGTAGGGTTGATCCTAAATAATCTTGATCCCGCTTTTGTCGCACAAACTGCAATAGACACATACGGCTTAACGTGGTCTGCTTTCTTCCTTAAAAACTTGATCCCTGTAACATTAGGAAATATTGTTGGTGGTGCAATATTAATTGGGTTGATATACTTTTATGCCTATAAAACCAACAGTGAGCATCCTTCATAATCATATGACAGGCTGCTACATCATCAATGACGTAAAACACTGTTTGAGGGGTATAAAGCATGTTATTTTTAATAAAAGTGAACAATTAAGGCTACGCGATGAATAATGGTTTGAACATCATTGAAACATTAAAAATCATCCCCCTTTTCCTGGACTTCAATTTCGATCAACTGAGTAGGTTGAGTGAAATTACAGAAGTAATTGAATTGGACCCCGGAGACGTACCTGTAGAAGAAGGTCAATCGCTTGATTATTTGTACATCGTAATCGATGGAGAAGTCCAGATTGAAGTTTATGTTCCCTCTTATGGAAATATGGAAACATCACGCCTGGGACCTCTCGATATTTTCGGTTGGTCAGCAATGACCCCTGTTGTACGTCAAAGAACTGGCACAACCACCGCAGTCACCCATTGCAGGTTAATCAGGATGATGGGCAAACAGCTATACGCATTATGTGAAGAAGACCACAACGTTGGTTTCTACATCTATCGTCGAATCGCCAATGTAGCTGCCAGAAGTTTTTTGGCTACACGCCTGCAATTTATGAACCTTCTAGTAGAGAAAATTGACCGTAAATCCATCAAATAATCTAACTTTTTATATCCGATTTGGATTATAATTTTTTAAATGCATGAATTGTCTGTAACAGAGAGCATTCTTGAAATTGCCTCATCCCACGCCCTGAATGCTAATGCTGTAAAAGTAACCCAAATCAATCTCGTCATCGGTAGATTGTCTTCGATTGTTGACGATTCAGTTCAGTTTTATTGGGACATGCTCTCAGAAGAAACGATTTGCGCAGGTTCCATACTTTCCTTTACGCGGCTTCCCGCAATTTTGCACTGTTTAACCTGCAAAAAAGACTACGAAATTGACCATGAGTTAACTCCCTGCCCCCTTTGCGGAGGCTACCAAACAACCATCAAGGGTGGTGAGGAATTCTACGTGGATAGCATTGAAATTGAAAAAGATACGGAGAATAATAAATGAATACATCCACAGTTCGTGTCGTTGAAAAAATATTAAGTACAAACGATCGGCTTGCACAACTTAATCGTGACAAACTTTCAGCGCTTGGCGTGCTCGGAATCAATCTTATGGCTTCTCCAGGTGCAGGTAAAACTAGTTTTATTCTTGAAACGATCAAACGAATGATTTCTGCCTATAAAATAGGCGTAATTGAAGGCGATACAGCCCCGGTTACCATCGATGCGGATAAAATCACTGCTGCAGGCATGCCGGCTGTACAAATCAATACTGGTGGTGACTGTCACCTCGATGCCTCCATGGTTTCAGATGGATTGAACCAGCTTCCGCTTGAACAATTGGATCTACTCATCGTCGAAAATGTTGGTAACCTTATCTGCCCTGCAGCATGGGATCTGGGTACGCACATCAATATACTTATTGCCAGTGTCCCCGAAGGCGATGATAAACCATATAAATATCCCAATATTTATCGAGGATTGCATATACTAATAATTAATAAAGTTGACTTGCAACCTTACGTCCAATTTGATAGAGACTATTTCCAAAAAGGGGTTGAACTTTTAAACCCGGGGTTAATCACATTCCCTGTTTCCTGCCGAACAGGTGAGGGATTTACCGCCTGGATAGAATGGTTGAAAAGTAGAATTACTAAATAGCTTCTTGAAAGTAATCGCATTTGAAAACCTCTCAAATCACAATTAAAGGAATTGTCCAAGGGGTTGGATTTCGCCCCTTCGTTTATTCATTGGCTGACAACCTTGGATTAACCGGTAAGGTTTGGAATACTTCCAGCGGGGTAGAAATAGTTATTTCAGGTAAAGAGGAATCAATCGATACTTTTCTATCTGAATTACAACATAGTCCACCACCTCTTGCTCAAATTGATTCTATTGAAATTCATCTCCTCATTTTCAAGGAATTTTCAAGATTTGAAATAATCGATAGCCAATCTGATTCAAACTCTTTTATTCCCATCTCACCTGATATTTGTATTTGTGATAATTGTCGTAGAGAGTTATTTGACCCTCATAACCGACGATTTCGATATCCTTTTATCAACTGTACTAATTGCGGTCCGAGGCTCACAATCATCAAAGATATCCCCTATGATCGTCCGCAAACAACGATGGCTGAATTTTCACTCTGCGCTGAGTGTCATTCCGAATACGATAACCCTCTTGATCGCCGTTTTCACGCCCAACCTGTGGCATGTGAGAAATGCGGTCCTGAATTGACTTTTGTTGCTCCTGGTTGCCTGAACATTAAAGGGGAAGAAGCCCTTCAAATGGCAAGGACATTCCTGAAACAAGGAAAAATAGTCGCAATCAAAGGTCTTGGTGGCTACCACATCGCTTGCGATGCATCGAATGAGTCTTCAGTTTCAGCTTTAATTGAAAGAAAACAAAGATCTGAAAAACCGCTTGCACTTATGGCATTTGATGTCGCGATCATAAAAAAGTATTGTGAGTTATCTATTGAGGAATCTGATTTACTTATTTCTCGTCAACATCCCATCGTCCTTTTACACAAAAAACCGCATAATTCACTCCCAGATAAGGTCGCCATTAATCAGGATTCATACGGTTTCATGTTGCCGTATACACCCTTGCATTTATTACTACTCGAACCTGAAGCATCGTTTCCCGAAATCCTTGTGATGACCAGTGGAAATTTTTCTGAAGAGCCTATTGCGTATGAAGACAAAGAAGCTTTTGATCAGCTCTCTCAAATTGTAGATGGCTATCTAACACACAACCGTGATATCAATATCCGTGTAGATGATTCTGTCATGCGGATTTATGACCACTCACCTTATTTCATTCGCCGATCCCGTGGGTACTCGCCCAACCCCATTCGCACTTCGCTTGAATTACCTGAAATTCTGGCTTGTGGTGCTGAGCTAAAGAATACTTTTTGCTTATCCAAATCTCACTACGCATTTCTTAGTCACCACATAGGCGACTTGGAAAACTATGAGACTTTAAAGAGTTATGAAACTGGAATTGAGTATTATAAAAAGCTGTTTCGAGTGAAGCCTCAACTGATCGCAGCGGATCTTCATCCAGACTATTTGTCAACAAAATATGCTGCGAATTTATCACTACAAACCGGTATACCTCTGCTTCAAATTCAACATCATCATGCGCACCTGGCTGCTTGCCTGGCAGACAACAATTGGGATTCTCAAGAGCCTGTCATTGGTTGTATTCTTGATGGAACCGGTTATGGAACAGACGGCACCATTTGGGGGGGTGAGTTTCTAACAGGTTCTTATATCGATTTCACAAGGCAGCTACACTTACAAGCTATACCCTTGCCCGGGGGTGATTCATCAATAAAGCAACCTGCAAAGATTGGCGTATCTTGCCTTATAGAAGCTGGAATTGAACTTGAGAATCAACTTCCACCAATTGCTATTTTTGACAGCTCAACCTTAAGAACTTTACGTCTTCAAGTTGAAAATAGAATAAATACGCCTATGACAACCAGTATGGGAAGACTATTTGATGCTGTCGCAGCAATTATTGGTCTTCGCCAAAAAGTGAGTTACGAAGCACAGGCAGCAATTGAACTTGAGAATTGTTGTGACCCAAGCGAGAAAGCCTCATACGGGTTTGAGATAAATGATGATGAAATTAACTTTTTACCAATGATCCGTTCAATTGTTGATGACTGGAGAATAAAAACAAACCAGGGTATCATTTCAGCAAAATTCCATAACACAATTGCACAAATGTGTATTGAAAGTTGCGTGCAAATTCGAAAAAACAGTGCATTATCTACTGTTGCCCTTTCAGGTGGAGTATGGCAAAATATTACTCTCTTGAGTAAGACGATTCCACAATTGGAAGATAAAGGATTTAAAGTGTTGATTCACAGGCAAGTACCAACCAATGATGGCGGACTTTCTCTTGGACAATTATTAATAGCATCACATTCGATAAAACAATAGAGGTAAATTATGTGTTTAGCGGTACCAGGAAAACTAATTGAAATATATGAAACGCCAGCAGCTAAAATGGGTAAAGTTGATTTTGGCGGGGTTTTTCGTGAAGTATGTCTAGCGGCGGTTCCAGAAGCAAATATTGGTCAATATTTAATCGTGCATGCCGGATTTGCCTTGAACACCCTAAGTGAAGAAGAAGCGCAAGCAACCCTCGACGCATTTCGCGAATTGGATGCCCTGGATGTTGAATTGGCTATTGAACATGGAACGGAAAATCAGGACTCATGAAATATCTTGATGAGTTTCGCAATGCAGATCTGGTAAAAAACGCCTTAGCCCAACTTCATAAAATCACTTTGCACAAATGGGTGATCATGGAGATTTGCGGAGGGCAAACCCATTCGATCATGCAAAATGGTCTTGATCAAATGCTGCCTTCGTCAATAGAATTGGTTCACGGTCCGGGTTGCCCTGTTTGTGTTACCTCTCTTGAACTGGTGGATAAAGCGCTTGCAATTGGTGCTCAACCCAATGTTATTTTTTGTTCGTTTGGTGACATGCTACGTGTCCCAGGCTCATCCGGTGACCTATTTTCTTTGCGTGCTTCAGGTAGCCAGGTAAAAATCGTCTATTCTCCACTTGACGCCGTAAAAATTGCACAACAAAACTCTGATAAAGAAGTAGTTTTTTTCGCTATCGGATTTGAAACAACGGCCCCCGCCAATGCAATGAGTGTTTTACAGGCAAAAGCTTTGGGGTTAAAAAACTTTTCGATCCTTGTTTCTCAAGTCACTGTACCGCCAGCAATGAGAGCAATTCTGAGCTCGCCCAATAACAGGGTGCAAGGATTCCTAGCAGCAGGGCACGTCTGCGCGGTGATGGGGTTCCATCAATATCATTCAATTGCGCAAGAGTTCAAAATACCAATCGTTGTTACAGGTTTTGAACCTTTAGACTTGATTAACGGGATATTAAAGACTGTCGAATTGCTGGAAAGAAATCAGTTTGTGGTAGAAAATGCTTATAACAGGGTCGTCAGTGAAAAGGGCAATTTAGCCGCCCAATCCATTATTGATTCTGTTTACACCGATATTGACCGTAATTGGCGTGGAATTGGTATGATTCCGATGAGCGGTTTGGGGCTGCGCGCTGAATTCTCAGAGTTCAACGCTGAAACAAAATTCTCAATCTCACATATCAAGACGCATGAGTCCGAAATTTGTATTTCCGGGCAAGTGCTGCAAGGGTATCTAAAACCGAACCAATGTCCCGCATTTGGAAACCTTTGCACTCCTGAGAATCCATTAGGCGCAACCATGGTTTCTTCTGAAGGTGCCTGTTCAGCCTACTATCGTTATTCAAGGTTTAGGGAAGTGACTAAATGACATCAGGAAAAACTATTTTGCAGGGACCTGTCTGCCCCGTTCCACTTAAACATGAAGATCAGGTGGTAATGGGTCACGGCTCTGGTGGTCGTATGACGGAGGAACTTATCCGCAAGGTGTTCCAACCTCACTTTTCAAATCCTTCCCTGGATGCCAACAATGATTTTGCTCTCATTGAAACCCAAAAATATCATCGTGTCGCAATAAGCACCGATGCCCACATTGTTTCGCCCATCTTCTTCCCCGGCGGCGATATTGGTCGCTTGGCTATTTGTGGAACAGTTAATGATGTGGCGATGTCAGGCGCAAACCCTGTGGCAATTACAGCGAGTTTTATTATCGAGGAAGGATTTCCCTTTTCAGACCTATCCCACATAGCTTCTTCGATGTCTGAAGCTGCATTGGAGGCTGGTGTAAATATTGTCGCTGGCGATACAAAGGTGGTGGAAAAAGGGAAAGCTGATGGCATTTTTATATCTACTACGGGGATAGGATTCGTTCCTGAGGGGATTGAAATTGGTGGAGCCTGTGCACAACCAGGTGATGTTGTAATCATTTCAGGTTCGCTGGGAGATCATGGAATGGCAGTACTTTCAGCCAGAGGTGACCTTGGTCTTGAGACCCAAATTCATTCAGATGTTGCCCCATTAAACAACATGATCCAGGCTTTGATTAATAAAATCAAAGAGATTCATGTTTTACGCGACCCAACACGTGGTGGTTTGGCCACCACCTTGAATGAAATCGCAACTCAATCGGCTGTAAATATTACAATCGATGAAAACAAAATTCCGGTCACGTTGCCTGTGGCATCAGTTTGTGAATTGTTAGGGTTCGATCCCTTATACGTAGCAAATGAAGGTAAAGTAATTGTGATATTGCCGGAAAAATACGCTCAAACAGCTCTCGACATTCTCCATCTTCAAATATATGGAGAAAATGCTGTGATGATTGGGAGAGTAACCGCTGAACCTAAATCACTGGTCCTTTTAAAAACTCGAATTGGTTCAACCCGCGTTTTGGATGTAATGGCAGGTGAAATGCTTCCGCGTATCTGTTAGAATTAATAAAGCGTGTTTTTCACTTTTTGAATACAAGAGGACTTTATGAAAATTGATTTTCAGGAAACAACCAAAGATCTTGCAGTTCGAATCGATATCCATTCCAAATTTGGTGCTCGTGATATCGACGCCTGGATGCTCGACTTAATCAAGCTTCAGCCCGGCGATACGATTCTCGATGTCGGCTGTGGCTCAGGGAAGCAATGCTTCTCGTATTTTGACTATTTGAAGGGGAATGCAAAAATCACTGGCGGCGATGTTTCGCGCGAACTCCTTGACCAGGCGATTGAATCAAACAAACAGCGAAAAAGCGATATTGATTTTCAGTATCTGGACTTTAATAAGTCATTCAATTACTCACCCAATCAATTTGATTTTGTTTCCTGTTGCTTTGCCCTCTATTATGCCGAAGTTTTTCCCTTCACCATTGGCGAGATGTTCCGTGTAACCAAACCTGGCGGGCGCATCTTCACCACTGGCCCCATGCCTCAAAATAAACAATTATTCTACGATATCATTCGCGAAGCCACGCAGAAAGAAATACCGCCCATGCCAGGTAGTTCCAGATATTCAACGGAACTCCTTTCGACAGTTAAATCGTTATACGCAAGTGTTGATATACACATCTTCGAAAATCCTCTCCATTTTGAGTCTGTAGAGCCATTTATTGCCTACACAAGAGCTTCCATGTCAGAAGACCGAAAACTATGGGGGGCGTTCTTTAAAAGTAAAAATGATTTTGAAAAAATCATGACACAAATTACAGCCGTAGCAAAAAAACGACTTAAGAACGAAGGCGCTTTGGTGATGACCAAAGTGGTTGGCGGAATCCTGGCGACAAAATAGGCATAATATGAATCACGATATGATCTTCTCAGGAAAACGAATTATTTTCATAGGCGCGCATCCGGATGATATTGAAATTGGTTGCGGGGCGTTAATTGCCCATATCTCCACAAAAACAGAAATTAAATGTGTTACGCTATCCGATAATCAAAAGAATCCTTTGCTTAAGAATGTTTTATCAGAGCATTACCAAAGTATGGAAATCCTTGGTGTTAAGCGTGAAAACGTAATTGTAAGTCAATTTGAAACCCGCCGTTTCCCTCAGGCCAGGCAAGAAATACTCGAATATATGATTTCCTTAAATCACGATTTCCACCCGGATATTGTTTTTGTTCACACGAAGGCCGACATTCATCAGGATCATGCAACAGTAACCAGTGAAGGATTGCGCGCCTTCCGAGGTACCACAGTTCTCGGTTTTGACGTCATCCGCAGCAGCTATGGATTCTTCCCCAATTTCCTGGTCGAAGTAACAGAAACCGATGTGAATAAAAAGATTGCTGCACTTGGTGAATACCACACTTACGATTCTAAATATTATTTTGATCCTGAGGTCACCCGTGCCACATTGATCAGACATGGCGCTCTTGCAGAGCGAAAATATGCTGAAGGATTCGATATTTTAAGGATTATCGGCACTTTTGGTTAAATAAACTGCACCCATAAGTTTGGCTATTTGCCAAACTTATGGGTGCAGTCCTATTCTAATTGTTTTTATTCCGGAATTCCAATTTCTATAAAATCATCTACAATTCTGGTCGGATAAACAGGTATACCTGTAACAGCCGGTAAGGTTAACGCTTTTCCAGAGTGTATATCAAACCTTGCGCCGTGCCTTGGGCAAACAATTACGTCACCCTCTAACTCTCCATCCCCTATCGGTCCCGAGTCATGTGAACAGAGGTCTCCAGTCGCAAATAATTCTCCATTAACCTTAAAAAGTACAATTGGGGTGTTCTCGATTTCAAAAATTAAGCGTTCACCTTCAGGGAGTTCTTCTGAATTTATAAGTCGAAAATATTTATATTTCAATGCGTTATCCATCATCTCACACCTCTTCTACCAGGTCATCAGTTGCTTCCCCTAATCCGTACACCCCTGCCTTTAATATTTTTAAAGGAAGAAGGGCACATTTTAATCGAACCGGTCCCAGTTCGATTCCCAAGAGATCAAGGACATTGCCCTTGTTCATCTTCTTCACATCGTCCACCGATTTCCCAATTATGGATTCAAGTAAGAGATCAGCAGATGCTTGCGAAATTGCGCAACCGTGCCCATCAAATGCAGCTTCAGTAATTAAACCCTTTTCATCTACACGCAAATCAATTTTTATGTGGTCGCCACATAATGGATTTTCATCTTCAAAACTAATGTCATTCGGATCCAAAGACCCTCGATAGCCAGGGTTTTTATAATGTTCAATAATTACTTCGCGGTATAGATCATCCATTGTCATTATCCATTAAACATTTTAATAACTTTTTGCAATCCTTGAATAAGTTTATCAATCTCTTCAAAAGTATTATACAAATAATAACTTGCCCGTGTCGTTGCAGGCAATTGATAACGATCATGCAATGGCATTGCGCAATGATGCCCTGCTCTTACAGCAATCCCATCCTGGTCCAGTATTTGGGCAATATCATGCGGGTGAATACCTTCGAGAGTAAAGGAGGTAACGCCTCCCCGGTTGCCTTTTGATTCGCCGATCACTTGTAATCCTGGAATGAGTGCCAGTCTCTCCATCGCATAATTTACCAGACTGTGTTCGTGTTTTGCGATTTCATCCATCCCGATTGAAGCGAGATAATCAATTGCTTCTCCAAATCCAATCACTTCTGCAATAGCTGGAGTTCCTGCTTCAAATTTATAAGGGATTTCATTTGCCACAAAAGAACGGAGGAAAACTTTTTTAATCATGTCCCCTCCACCTTGGTAAGGAGGCATCTGTTCTAGCAAAGATTCTTTACCATAAAGAATTCCTATTCCGGTAGGTCCGATCATTTTATGTGCAGAAAAAGCCAAAAAATCAGCTCCCAAGTCCTCAACATCAACGGAAAAATGCGGTACTGACTGAGCGCCATCGATAAGCGTTATGGCTCCCGCGTTTTTTGCTTTAGCAAAAACCTCTTTAATTGGGTTGATCGTACCGATTACATTGGACATGTGAGTGATTGCAACAAGCTTTGGTTCCATTTCCAATAGCTTCTCATAGACATCAAGCACCAACTGCCCGTTATCATCTACCGGGATAAATTCAAGTCTTAGATTTTTTTCTTCGGCGAGCATCTGCCAGGGAACAAGGTTTGAATGGTGTTCCATTTCAGTGAGAATGATTACGTCACCTGAATTGAGGAATTTTTTACCCCATGTTTGCGCTACCAGGTTGATTGATTCAGTTGTACTCCGAGTATAGATAATTTGTCGTGATTTTTTTGCGTTAATAAACTTTGCAATTTTCGCTCGCGCTTCTTCATACTTTTGGGTCGCCTCTTCCGCCAATGTATGCACGCCCCGGTGAATATTGGCGTTATTGTATCTGTAATAATCATCCATTGCCTGAATTACCTGCAGCGGCTTCTGCGAAGTAGCTGTTGAATCCAGATAAACTAATGGAATTCCCGCGTGTACATCCCTCTTAAGAATAGGGAAATCATTGCGGATTTTTTCAATGTCAAAAGTACTGTTCATCATCATATTAGAGTAACTTACCGATATCCTGTTTAATTGTTTTTTTTAAGGGTACACGAAGATGGGGTGATTTATTTGGAAACCAGAGAATATGGTCCGGCACCATCCACCCATCAGTAAGAAAAACATCAGTTCTAAATTGAACTGCCACCATTTTAGGATCAACCTGAACAACAATTCCTTTTAACCATCCCCGAATGCGCTCACCATTTTTATCATGGTCGCAATAGACTTCAACGGTATCACCTACTTCGTGTTCATATTCGTGGTCAGGGGGTCGTATGTATGGATTTGGCGACATATAGGTTTCTCCGGTTAAAGTTTAAGTTAATAAATAATATAGTAGATTTCAAAAATAAACTAGTAAGAACTCATTTTCTCTTCAATTGCTTTTTGAAATCGCTCCCTAACATTTTCAAAAGGAATCCGTTGCATGATTGGATCAAAGAAACCTTCAACGATTAGTTTTTCGGCTTCTTTCTTAGGTAATCCACGACTTTCTAGGTAGAAAACAAGATCCTGGTCAATTTTTCCGACTGTAGCGCCATGAGTGCACCGCACATCATCCGTCAGAATCTCCAATCCGGGGATAGAATCAGCTCGTGCTTTTTCACTTAATACCAGATTGCGATTTGCCTGATAGCCATCAGTTTTTGAGGCATTTGGGTCAACATAGATCATACCTTGCCACACAGACCTGCTGTTGCCTAACAAAGCTCCTTTAAATAGTAAATCACTGGTTGTGTTTTGTGCCAGATGATTTTGCCGGGTATCGTGATCAAAATGCTGTGTACCATTTGAAAAATAAAATCCAGACATCTTCCCGGTAGCGCCTTGCCCAACCAGGTTTAGATGAGAAAATGCTTTCGTTACTTTGCTGCCCAGAGATGCAAATATCCAATCCAAATTACTGTTCTGATCCAAATCAACATTCTCATGAGATAAATTCCAAACATTGGTTCCTAATGATTGAAGTTCAACAAAATTAAATTTCGCTGATTTTCCCACAAATATTTCAAACAGTCCGGTGTGAAGCGATTGTTTTTCTAACCCTTCAGGTGAAGAAGTTTCGTGTACAAAGGTAACCTCTGCCCCTTCTTCCAGTAAAACAAGTATGCGGGTTGTTTGCAAGACGCCTTCACTTGCTAACCAAGTGATACTCTGCAAAGGTTTTTCAACCTTAATCCCTCTTGGAACAAATAACAAAACACCGTTTTCACTCAAAGCCGAAGTTAAAGCTCCAAATTTTGATTTCTCAATCTTTTCAGTTCTTTGGATTAATTTTTTGAGTAAACCAGGATGATTTTTTTTGACTGTTTTAAAATCAGAAAAAACGACACCCATCTCACTTATGGATTCTTCCAAATAGATCTCGGACATTGCCCCACTAATAAAGACCCGACCGCCCTGATTCTTTTCCACAAGGTATTGATCCAAATGCGCTGGAAGAGCCTTACCCGAATCCATGCCTTTGGAAGCCTCAATATAACTGTCTAATTCCAATTCTTTAAGAGGGGTTCTTTTCCAATGTTCGTCTTTTACTTCTGGAAATGGTATAGAATTCCAAACTTGCCAGTCTGCTTTTCGATGTGCAACCATTTCATCATCGAGAGAAAATTCAGGCATGAAACCAATTTGGCTTGCAACCTGGTGCTTAGCTTGTTGTGTTCTCGTAAATTTAATCGTTGAGTCGGTCATATTTGAAACCATCCACCTTAACCTACAGATCCTTCCATTTGGAGTTGGATCAATCGGTTCATTTCTACCGCATATTCCATGGGCAATTCTTTAACCAATGGTTCGATAAATCCTGAAACAACCATTGTTGTCGCTTCTTCCTGCGATAAACCTCGGCTCATCAGATAAAATAACTGCTCCTCGCCTACTTTTGAAACTGAAGCCTCATGACCAATCGTTACGTCTTCTTCATCAATCTCAATTGTTGGGTATGTATCCGACCGTGATTGTGGATCTAACAACAAGGCATCACATGACACATTGGATCGTGAATTTTTTGCGCCTTTGATAACTTTAAGCAGCCCGCGGTAAGATGACCTGCCGCCATCTTTACTAATGGACTTTGAAGTCACTTTTGAGCTGGTATTTGGAGCAAAATGGATCACCTTTCCACCGGTATCCTGTTGTTGTCCTTTTCCAGCAAACGCGACTGAGAGTATTTCTCCGTGAGCTCCAGAACCCATTAGATAAGTCGAAGGGTATTTCATGGTCACTTTAGACCCCAAGTTGCAATCAACCCACTCCATTGTTCCGTTTTCTTCCACCATTGATCGTTGAGTTACCAGGTTATAGACGTTGGTAGACCAGTTCTGGATGGTTGTGTACCGTACTCGAGCACCTTTTTTAACAATTATTTCAATCACGCCACTATGGAAGGAATCAGTTGTATATTGTGGGGCGGTACAACCTTCCACATAATGAACCTGGGATCCTTCATCTGCAATTATCAGTGAACGTTCAAACTGCCCAATGTTTGCCAGATTTAGTCGAAAATACGCCTGTAGAGGCAACTCCACTTTAATACCCTTTGGAACGTAGACAAAAGATCCGCCAGACCAGACAGCCGAATTTAGTGCAGCAAACTTATTATCTTCAATCGGCACGACAGTGGAAAAATATTGCCGAAAGAGATCTGGATGCTGCCGTAAACCTTCTTCAATACTGAGGAATATTACACCCTGTTTTTCGAGATGTTCCTGAATACTATGATAGACCATTTCGGATTCATATTGGGCTCCAACCCCTGCAAGGAATTTCCTTTCTGCCTCAGGTATTCCCAAACGATCAAAAGTATTTTTAATCGTATCGGGAACATCATCCCAGGATTTTCCTGATTGATCAGTGGGTTTTACGTAGTAAAAAATATTGTCAAAATCTAACCCAGTAATGTCCGCTCCCCAAGCCGGCATTGGACGCTTCAAATAATGGTCAAGCGCTTTAAGTCGGAAGGTAGTCATCCATTCCGGTTCATTTTTTAAATTCGAAATATTTCGAACGACTTGTTCAGATAACCCTCTTTCCGATTTGTACACGGAAGTATCTGGATTACTGAATCCATATTTATAATCTTCTATATTGTTGAATATTTCAGGCTTCTGTTCGTTACCCATAAAAACCTTCCGATTTAATCCTTAATTCGAATTGTTTTCGTATTTTTCTCGAACCCAATCGTATCCATGTTCCTCGAGATTCAACGCTAGTTCGGGACCACCCGATTCTACTATCTTCCCGTCAAGCATTACATGCACAAAATCAGGTTTAATATAGTTCAACATACGTTGATAATGAGTGATTAAAAGCACGCCAACATTTTGGGCTCTCAGAACGTTAACCCCTTCAGAAACAATCTTAAGGGCATCGATATCAAGCCCTGAATCGGTTTCATCCAAAATAGCAATCTCAGGTTGGAGCATCGCCATTTGCAGTATTTCGGCACGTTTTTTCTCCCCTCCTGAAAATCCCTCATTCAAATATCGACCTGCGAAAGAATGATCCATCTTCAACATTTGCATTTTCTCGATGAGCATCTTGCGAAATTCTGGAATGGTTATTCCTTTATCTTCTATATTCAACGCTTTGCGTCGGGCATTAACCGCCGTTCGAAGAAAATTAGCAACGGTAACCCCCGGAATTGAAACTGGATACTGGAAGGCAAGAAACAATCCCAATCGAGATCGTTCATCCGTATGGAGGTCAAGCAATTGCTTTCCTTTGAATAAGACACTTCCCTCGGTAACTGAGTAAGAAGGATGTCCCATCAAGGTGTATGCAAGCGTTGACTTGCCGGTTCCGTTTGGACCCATAATGGCATGAACTTCACCTTGCTTCACGGTCAAATTCAATCCCTTGAGGATTTCCTTTCCTTCAATGGTCACTTTTAAATTATCAATAATTATTTCTGACATGTATTACTCCGGCTTAATAATATTTATGTTTTTTATGATATTTTTCTTTATTTTTCTCCAACCACGGTTATTATATCACCCCCACCGTATCCAGTCAATATTTACCATATTTATCAAATTATTGACAAATATTGTGTACTCGTGATATAGTAAAAAATAACAGGATAAACCTTATGAAAAGTACTCGGGATAGAATCTTAAAAAAGCTCTTAAACCAGCCCAATGCATCGATCAATGACCTTGCAGAAGCGGTCAATATTAACGCAATCTCAGTAAGGCATCACCTCACAAATTTACTTGCAGATGGGTTGATCGTTGCCAGTGAAGTCAGGCATGGGGTTGGCAGACCCAGACTGGTCTACTCCCTTTCGGAATCTGGTCAGGAGAATTTTCCTACCCGATATATGGATTTAACGAATAAACTTCTGGATCAATTGAAGAAAACACTATCAATCGAACAAGTTCAAGATATTTTTAACAAAATTGCCAAATCGATGGTTGCGGATCAATTGGAAAAAACAAAAAAGTTAACCTTTGAGCAAAAATTGGATTTTATTAAAAAATCACTCACGGCTGAAGGATTTATGATAGAGTGGGAAAAATCTGATGATGGTTATGTAATCACCGAAGTATCTTGCCCTTATTATCACATCGGTCAAGAACATCCTGAAGTATGTATATTAGACCAAACATTTATATCGTCCGTTCTATCAAGGAAAACAGAAAAATTTAATTGTGTGCTTAATGGGGATCAACATTGTTCTTATCTGGTTCGTGAATAATTATTGGAGATATTGTGACAGATCAAAATAAAACCGGTACCAACCGTCCTGTTTGGGAAGCCGAAACCTCTCACCCTGAATTATGTGACCAATTACGCAAGGGTCTGAGTGAAATAACCGATCCCGAAATCAATCTGAATATTATCCAATTAGGATTGATCCGTAACGTTAAAATTGATGACGATGGGGCAATCGTAAAGATGATCCTTACCACCCCATTTTGTCCGTATGGACCATCAATGCTGGAATCAACTCGGCAAAAAGCGGAACAAATCCTTGAACGACCTGTGGGTATCGATTTTGGTCTTGATGCATGGGATTTTTCGATGATGGAAGAAGGACTTGGTGGAGAATGGGGTCTTTTTTAGACCCGTTATGGCTTTTTAAGTTACAATTCACCCCATGATTCGCAGCATCTTCTTTGAACCCCATAAATCGCCTGAGTATTTAATTACAATTGATGAAATTCAAACTAAAGTTGCCTTACCCAATGGCTATCTTTGGGTATCCCTTGAATCTGCCAACAACGAAGAATTGCAAGAGGTACTGTCCGATATTTTCCATTTTCACCCCCTAGCCATCGAAGATTGTCAAAGCAGTGGGTACCAGGCAGCAAAAGTTGATGACTTTGTTGATTATCTATTCATCATCGCACACGCCCTTGTAAAAGAAGAAAATTCACTTGAAATTAATACAAGCGAGTTAAATCTTTTTCTAGGCAAAAACTACATTGTTTCAGTTTTTTCTGATCCTTCGATGTCGGCAGTCGAAAGAGCTTGGATTCGGGCTAATCGGGATTTCCGTATCGCTGATTTTGGACCTGACTTTCTTTGCCATTCCATTTTGGATTGCCTCGTCGATGAATATATGCCATTGATTGATCACATGGAATCAGAGGTTGAATGGCTGGAAGACAGTGTGTTAGAAAAACCTACCCCTTCGACATTGGAGAAACTTCTAACCCTTAAACATAACATTATGTCGTTACGAAGAATCATCTCACCCTTGCGAGAAGTCATGAACAGGTTGTCCAGGGATGAATTCCATCAGATCGATTCTCAAAGCCGTTACTACTTCCGCGATATTTATGACCATCTGGTTCGCATCCAGGATCTAGCTGATACCCTGCGCGATATCATCACCGGTGGCTTGGACATTTATTTGAATTCAACCAGCCTACGCCTTAATGAAATTATGAAAGCATTGACCATTGTTTCAACCATATTTCTGCCCCTTTCTTTCCTTGCGGGTGTATTCGGCATGAATTTCATTCAAATACCTGGAACCACACACCCGCTAGGATTTTATTTCACTTTTGCAGGATTGATCCTGCTTGGGGTTGCTATGGTCCTTTATTTTAGAAAGCGAAATTGGTTCTAATTCCATTAAAAAGTGTAAATTAAAAACCGGTTTCCCGGTTTTTAATATTTTTAGATCAAGCCCATTTCTTTCCCCACTTTTTTGAACACTTCCAATACTTTTTCCATTTGAGCATCTGTATGTGTCGCCATATAACTCGTGCGTAATAATTGATGCCCAGCATTGACTGCCGGCGATATTACTGGGTTAACAAACACGCCATTATCAAAAAGCTTTTTCCATGTCATGAAGGTTTTTGCATCATCTCCAATAATGATCGGTACAACCGGTGTTACAGAGTTACCGATATTAAATCCTAATGAGCGATAACCATCGCGCATCTTTTCTGCAACTTCGATCACACGGGCTGCGTGTTGGGGTTCTTCCTTCATAACCTGTAGAGCGGCCAGCGCAGCTGCAGCATTTGCAGGAGGTATGCTCGCACTAAAAATCAAAGAGCGCGCAAAGTGTTTGATATAGTGAATAGTATCCGAATCACCCGCAATGAAACCACCAAGAGATGCAAATGATTTACTAAAGGTGGACATGATCAGGTCCACCTGATCAGTAACACCCAGGTAGGCTGCTGTACCATGCCCGCCACCTAATACCCCCATGCCATGGGCATCATCTACCATCACTCTAGTGCCATATTCTTTTGCCAAAGTAGTTATTTCTTTAAGAGGTGCAAGATCCCCTTCCATACTGAACATGCCATCCACTATAATCAACTTGCCAACACTATCAGGAATGGATTTCAATACGCGCACCAGATGGTCCATATCGTTATGACGGTATCGTTCGATTTTCCCATACCCTAAACGAGCTCCATCAACAATGCTGGCATGGTCATCTTTATCAAGGATAACAACATCATCCCGCCCAATCAGTGCACTTATAGTCCCAAGATTCGTTTGCATACCAGTAGAAAAAACAAGAGTTTCTTGTTTCCCAACCCACTCTGCTAATTCATGCTCCAATTGTTCGTGCAAAGCCAGAGTTCCATTCAAAAAACGAGAACCGGTGCAGCTTGTCCCGAATCTTTTAATCGCGTCAATCGCCGCCTCGCGAACTTTGGGATGAGTGGTCAGTCCCAAATAATTATTCGAACCGCACATGATCAAGCGCTTGCCCTGGTAAACAACTTCAGTGCCTTCATTTTCATTCAATGGAATAAAATAAGGATAAATACCACTTTCCATCGCTTCTTTGGCCGTAGTAAACGCTCTACACTTTTCAAAAAGATCCATTTTTCCTCACTTTATAAACATAATAAGACCGAGAATTATACTTTAGAATTACTGAGTCGTTTTTTGGAATCAAACCTGTGCTAATATTAACGCTTGAAAATGAAAAAAGATATTCGAAATTACTATATTGGACTGGAAACTGGCGGCACCAACATCAAGTGCTTTATCGCCAGTGGTACTGATAATGTAATCTCCGAATTACACATCCCCACTATAAATCCTGATCAAACTACGGAAGAGGTGATCAATTTTATCCGAAAGGGAATTAACAAATATCAAGTTCACATTAGTTCAATGGGGATTGCCAGTTTCGGACCCGTCGATTTGGATAAAGATAGTGCTACTTATGGAGCAATCACTAATACCCCCAAACTCCTCTGGCGAAATTATCCTCTCCTCAAGCGATTCTCGGATGTCTTTGATTTCCCCATTGCCTTTGATACAGATGTCAATGCCGCAACCCTCGCGGAAGCAAAATGGGGCGCAGGTATTGGTCTCTCCAATTTCGTATATATCACAATAGGTACTGGGATTGGTGGAGGAATTATTTCCAATGGCGAACTCATCCATGGATTGATTCACCCCGAACTGGGCCATATGTTCATAAATCACAACCTTCAATTAGACCCGTTTGAAGGGGTATGTCCATACCACAAAGATTGCCTCGAAGGTCTTGCCAACGGTCCTTCCGTTGCCGCCAGATGGGGAATTGCTGCTCAAGCTTTGCCGGACGATCACCCTGGTTGGAAAATCGAAGCAAATTACCTGGCACAATTGGCAATCAACCTGACTTTGATGTTTTCTCCTCAAAGGATCATTTTAGGTGGGGGTGTTAGTCAACATCCCGGACTGACTCAACTGGTTCGTGAAAGTTTCATTCTCCAACTTAACAAGTATATGCAATCCTCTCTCTATAACGAAAATATTGAATCTTATATTGTTTCCCCAAAGCTAGGAATCAACGCAGGGATTTTCGGCGCAATCGCCTTGGCGCAATCAATTCCCTAAAATCAGGAGGAAAGATGAAACCTAAATACTCATGGTGGTCTGTTTATATAATGGGTTTCCTGGGTTCGCTTGCCTGGGGGGTTGAAAACCAGTACTTCAACACCTTTATTTACAATGAAATTACGCCTGATCCAAGACCCATTGCGTGGATGGTGGCAGCAAGTGCAATTACAGCAACGTTAGCATCAATCTTTATTGGCACACTGAGCGACCGCATGCGTTATAAGTGGGGACGAAAACCTTTCTTACTTTTTGGTTATATTTTATGGGGTATCACGACCGCAGCTTTTCCAATTTCTGCATTAACCTCAACTGTTGGAGTTGCAATCGTTCTGGCAATTGCATTCGACTGTATCATGACCTTTTTTGGTTCCTCAGCGAATGATTCTGTCTTTCATGCCTACGTTGCTGATATTACAACTGTAGAGAACCGTGGCAAAGTAATGGGAATATTGGAAATTTTAACGTGGGTAGCCATGCTTGTTGTCTATGGCGGTGCCGGATTTGCGATTGATTTCCTCGGATATTACGCATTCTTTTATATAATCGGTGGTTTAGTTTTAGTGTTGGGATTAATCGCTGGATTGAATCTAAAAGAGTCGGAAAAACCATTAGAACCTCCCAAAGAATCCTACTTTTCTCAAATTGCTGGCACTTTCCGTTGGTCAGTTCTACGTGCCAATGAAAAATTACTTATGTTATTCATTTCGATCACCCTCTGGGGAATCGCTCAACAAGTTTTTTTCCCTTACTTAATTATCTATATCAATCATTATTTGAATAAAACCACCACAGAATCGTCCATTGTGATATTTCTGGCAATTTTGATTGGGGGAATTGCGCTTGCCTATCCTCTGGGGATCCTGGTCGACAATTGGGGTCGTAAAAAAATCGCTTTACTTGCAATACTTGGAGAAATGATTGGATTAATCGCTTTCTCCTTTTCTAAATCAATGTTAGCTTTGGTACTTACCGGAATTCTCTGGCTTGCGCCAATAAGTGCTTGGACGATCGCGACCGGAGCATGGAGTAAAGATCTTTTCCCTGAAGACAAACGGGGTCAATTTGCCGGATATTTGATTCTTTTTTCAGTCGCTTTCACAATGACGATTGGTCCAATGGTCGGAAGCTGGCTGACAACAACCTATGGAATCCAAGCGGTAATTAATGACCAAAATGCGTTCATACCTCCGCCGCTCATTTTCCAGGTTGGTGGACTAGCAACTCTGCTTGCTGCAATTCCCATTTTCTTGATGAAAAAATCGGATTCAAATTCAATAGCTATGGAAGCTAAAGGAACAAAATGAGCATTCCTGAATTTATTCTACGGAAACTGGTTCTTCCTGGAAGTTTAAAAAGAACTCCTTCTGGTTTTTCATTTGTTCTTCATAATACTTTTGCCCCTGCCACAATCACAAAATTTCAACTTCTGAATGGCGACGAAGAAATTCCGCTTTCGCAGATCACAATTTGTGAGGAGGGGAAACTCTCGATTACTGCAGAGTCTTGCAGCGCTGAAGTCCCTATGCTTACTTCCGTAAATGTGAACATATTGATTTCAGTTAATTCCATGAAACCTCTTGAAATTCTTACTGTAAGAGCAGTTACAAAAGAAGTTGGACCGATCGAGTTTAGGATTGAACAAGAAGAGAAAAAGAAGAGAAAACGTTCTCTACCAGATACATGGATTTCCAATTTCAGACCTTTGCATAAATCAACTGTGGAACTCACAAGAGATTCTCTATCTTCAGAAATTTCTCCTTTCCTGCTCGGGCAATTTGTGGAGCATTTAGAGCGCTGTGTTTATGACGGTATCTGGACGAAAGATGGCTACGAACTTCGTTCTGATACAGTCGATCTCATCAAGCAGCTTAATCCTCCAATGATACGTTACCCCGGCGGTAATTTTGCCAGTGGGTATCATTGGGAAGATGGGATTGGTACAAAAGAACAGCGCCCTCGTCGACACGACGCCGCCTGGCAAGCTGAGGAATCGAACCAGGTTGGCACTGATGAATTCCTTACCTTTTGCGAAGATATTGGTACGGAGCCATGTATTGTCGTCAACGATGGCTCAGGAACGCCAGAAGAGGCTGCCCGGTGGGTTGCCTATTGTAATTTGCCAAAAGAATCGGAATACGGTAAATTACGCGCATCCAACGGGCACACTAATCCGTACAATGTCAAATACTGGGGGGTCGGAAATGAAGTGTGGGGAGCTTGGCAAATAGGCACAACTACCGCTGGAGAATACGTTAAAAGAATGCAGCGTTTTATTTCCGCTATGAAAGAAGTTGACCCAACTATACAAATTATTGCCGTTGGGAACCACCCCTTAACAGATCAACCTAACGATCCTGCCGCATTATGGAATAAAGAAATACTTGAAAAAGCAGGGAAAGATTTCGATTTCCTTTCCTGGCATATTTATCAGCCTGAGAAGGAAGGCTGGCAGGAATCTCCAGATGATTTTGAGTTATTTAAAAGCATTTGCGCAGCTCCGTTGGATATTGAAATGTATATCACGCGTATTAATAACCAAATTGAACTCGCCGGATATTCTGGAAAAATAACTCAAGCCCTTGATGAGTGGAACGTATGGCTTCCTCCCAAAAAGGGAGAATCCAGTATGCATCATGTGACCTACACAATGCGAGACGCATTGTATGTGGCATCCACATTAGCAACACTTTTTCGCCATTCAGATTCGGTAAAAATCGCAAATCTTGCCCAATTGGTGAACGTCTTACCATTGATTCAAACGAATGATAAAAACGCCATAGCAACTGCCACTTTTTATCCGTTCATCCTGTTTTCTCAGATGATGGGAACCCCCATTAAATGCCTGGTTACTTCTCCCAAATTCAACAATCTCGCTATGGGTCCAAATATCACAGCGCATGAGGGGGTAGATTACATCGATTGTTTGGTCACTCGTGATCCATCAAAAGGTAAAATGGGAGCCTTATTAATTAACCGCGACCCACTCCATAAAATGTCAGTGGATATTAAAGGCATTGATTCTTCATCCCATCATATTAATGCAGTCACCAGAATGAGAGCCAGGAACCCATTGGATGCCAATTCTTTTGAGAAACCTTACAACATTAAACTTGATGAAGTGAAGAAGCCAAAACTTAAGGGGTCAAGAGTGAATATAACTATGGAGCCAGCCTCGATATACCTTGTCGAAATTGAGGTTAAGTAAGCAGGGACCAATCTGTTTGTGCTATTCAGAATTCTCCCTGTTTCTTTCTAGCTAAGCCGAGTGTTTCAACGGCATGCCTGAGGTGAGGAATCACTATGCTTCCCCCTACTACCAGCGCGATATTGAAGGCTTCATCGAACTCCCGGTCGTTTACTCTGCACTCAATACACTGAAGAATATGATAATCGATGCAGTCGTTGCAGCGCAGTACCATAGAGGCTACCAACCCCATCATTTCTTTCGTCTTTTTATCGAGCGCTCCATTCTCGTAGGCTGTTGAATCAAGATTGAAGAACCGTTTAATTCCCAGATGCTCGGTGGCAAGAATCTGGGAATTCATTTTTTCACGGTATGCATTAAATTCATCAATTCTATCCAAAGGAACTCCGATCAATCGAGTTTAAAGTCAGCATTCAAGAGGTTAATTCTGATAATCTTGCGCCCATGCGCCGAAAGCGCAGCTTCATCACCCAAAGCTTGTGCAAAACAGAATTTGCCAAAAGTAAGCCCTTCGCCCGGAATCGGAATGTCCATTTTGGGCGTATTGGTAATGATAATAAAGATACCGTTTTCAGGACCTCCTTTATGTAATTGCCCCGTTGAGTGTAAGTAACGTGGACCAAATCCTAAAGTTGTTGCAATACCAAAGTGTTGTAGAATTTCCTTGCGAAAATCATTCAGGCACGTAATATTCTCTTCGTTCCTCGGAACAAACGCATTAATGGCAACATACCCTTCCATTGGGAGAAAATCTTGTACAAATTGATTGATTATCCCCCTTGGAGTGCAGGTATCAGGAATAATAATCGCCTGTTTTGAGTAAACAATGAACTCCTCCGACCTGAATTTAGGCTCAGAAATTATAAATTGTCCCGTTTTTCGGTAGGCTTCTATTCCAGCCAGTGTCCGTGTTTTTGCATCTTGCACATCTGGTTGATCAAAAGAATTGATCTTCAATATCGAACAGGCAGTGGCTGTTGCGACTTCCCACAAGTAATATTGATACCCCAGGTCGAGCACTGACGCAACATTAAGCTGAATTACTGGATGCCCAGATTCAACCAAACTTCTTACACAATCATCAAGACTTCCATTTTTTCGGATATAGACAAATAGCCTGTCATTCCCGTAATTCTTTATCGAATTTAGTGGTTCTTCTGCAATCGGGATTATCCCTTTGCCATCTTTACCACTGCTCTCTGCAATCAGTTGTTCCATCCATGCTGCAAATGCATTCCATTCATCGTCTGCCAGGATGGTCAGTTTATCTTTGCCAGAGGTTGCTGCAGCTCCAATTATTGCACCCAAAACAACTCCTGGGTTTCCTTCAATTTTTTGATCTGGTTGAAACCATTTTCCATTAAATTCAACCACATTCATCAACTTTTCCACATTAATTCCGCAAAGAATTGCTGGAACAATACCGAAAGCAGTTAATGCAGAGTTTCTTCCCCCTACAAGTGGATTAGCGGAAATAATCCTTCGGAAGTTTTTCTCTTTTGCTAGTAGTTCCAATTTTGTACCGGGATCGGTTATAGCGATAAAATGAGAACCAGCTTTAACTCCCAGCTTCTTTTTAGCAATCTCATAAAAATAATTAAAGAAAGCATTAATCTCCCCAGTTGTTCCTGATTTAGATGAAACGATAAAAATCGTCTTTTCAACAGGATTCTGATCTGCAGCTGCAAGAACCGCATCTGGGTGAGTTGAATCCAATATTGATACTGTGATCCTCTTACCACCAGTATTCTCATGAGATTGAATTTTTGAAAAAACTTCAGGGGCTAACGAAGAACCTCCCATACCCAAGATCAGGGCATTAGTAAATCCCTCGGCACTCAATTCATTGATTAATCCTCCAACCTGGTCAGTAACACTCTTCAAATCCCATGGAGCATCCAACCAGCCCATGCGTTGGCTGATCTCTTTCTGCCCTGCAGGTGATGTCGTCCAAAGGCTGGCATCATGCTGCCATAGACGACTGCCAAAATCAATCGCTTCGAGTTGAACCAATCTCTCCTTAACTAATGGAAGAAGGCTGCCCAATCGATTAGTATCTAATTTACATCTTTCCTCAATTACTGATAGTAAACCTGTAAACGCATCCTGAAATGCCTTTACCCCTTCTTTTTCAAGCGTCTCGGCAACGGCATCGATGGAAATATTTACATCCTTCAGACGGGCGAAAAACGGTTCAATTTGATTGATGTCTTTCGAAATTGTTTCAATTGTTTCGCCATGGTCTAAAAAAGCAGATAAGGTAGCAGGAGGAACAGTATTAACTGTATCTTTTCCAATCAATTCTTCAACATAAAGAACGTCCCTATAAGAGGGGTTCTTTGTGCTTGTTGAAGCCCATAGGGGTCTTTGACGCTTTGCTCCTTTACCAATTAAAGCTTTAAATCGAGGAGTGGAAAATATTTCTTTGAATTCCTGATAGGCCAGCCGTGAATTATAAATTGCAGCTTTTCCCCTCAAATCATTGATTTCAATTGCCCTAACGATTGGAGAATCTTCATGCTGCCCCAACATTGGGTCAATTTTGGAATCAACTCGCGAAACAAAAAAGGAAGCAACTGAGGCAATATGATCAATCATATTCCCTTCAGAAATTCGGTCTTCAAGCCCGGATATATACGCCTCTGCGATTTCCTTATATCTTTCAACTGAAAAAATCAATGTGACATTGATATTAATCCCAAGGCTGATTAATTTCCGAATCGCAGGAATCCCTTCCTTTGTGGCAGGCACCTTGACCATTAAATTTGGTCGATTTATCTTTTGCCATAGGCCAACTGCCTCATTGATCGTACCTTCTGTGTCATGTGCCAAATTGGGATTTACTTCAATGCTTACATATCCATCTTGTCTATTGGTCTTGTCGTAAATGCGCTTAAACAAACCCGCTGCTCTTTGAACATCATCAATAGCGATTTTCCAGAAGATTTCTTCAGCCGTTGATCCAGACCAGGCAAGTGTCTGCAATTGCACCATGTAATCTGATGATTTTACAATTGCATTCTGAAAAATACTTGGATTGGACGTCATCCCCTTGATTTCTCCGCGTGAAATCATCCGTTCAATTTCGCCATTTTGCAGCATGGATCGCTGAATATTATCGTACCAGAGTGATTGCCCGATCTTCTCCAAAGCTTCAAGTTTCTTCATCGCCTGTTTCCCTTATCCTTAATGTTTTTTAACCGTTCCCTTGTTTTCCAATTCATGGATCTTATTTACCCGTCTTAAATGTCGGTCTTCCATCGAGAATTTGGCATTTACAAAAGATATTACGATCTCTTTTGCCAACTCCACGCCAACAACCCGAGCGCCAAGGCATAAAACATTCATATTATCGTGCTCCACTCCCTGGTGGGCAGAATATGTATCATGGCAAGTTCCAGCGTAAATACCTTTAATCTTATTGGCCGCCACACAAACACCTACTCCGGAGCCACACAAGATAATAGCCCGTTCCGCCTGTCCATTCAGAATCGCTGTTCCTGCCTTTTCTGCATAATCAGGATAGTCAACGGGTTCCTGGTCATATGTCCCCAGATCTTCAATCTCTTGCCCCATAGTCTGAAGCAAATTAATTATTTCATCTTTGATGGTAAAACCAGCATGATCACAAGCAACAGCGATGCGCATTATTATCTCTCCATTCGCAGTAAATCCATTGATCTTTCTACAATATTCTCAATATTAAAACCAAATTTCTCCAGAATAACCTGGTAAGGTGCAGAAGCCCCAAAATGGTCAACTGCAATGATTTCACCATCCGACCCAACCCATTTTTCCCATCCCATGCTTACGCCTAATTCAACAGCAATCCGTTTAGTAATCTTTTTCGGCAATACTGATTCTTGGTATTCCTTACTGGTTTGTTTGAATAATTCCCAGGACGGAAAAGAAACAATACGAACACCAAAACCTTCGTCAGCAATTTTCTTTCCTGCTTCCAAAATATGGTTAACTTCGGTGCCGGAGGCCATGAGGATTAAATCAATATTCTTGTTCCCCAGATCAACCAGGACATACGCACCACTCGCGAGGCTCTCTGCAGAATTTAAGACGCTGCGATCAAGCGTTGGAACTGCTTGTCGTGATAGTGCAAGTAAAGTAGGACCGTTTTTATTTTCAATCGCAAATTTCCATGCCTGAACCGTTTCATTCGCATCACAGGGGCGAATCGTGGTTAAACCGGGAATAGCTCTCAAGGAAGCAAGATGCTCCACAGGTTGATGGGTTGGTCCATCTTCACCTAAACCTACACTATCATGCGTCAATACCCATATTGAATGGAGATGGGACAATGCCGATAATCGGATAGCCCCTCGCATATAATCGGTGAATACTAGGAAAGTGGCACCAAATGGAATTAACCCGCCATGATAGGCTATGCCATTCACCACAGCCCCCATTGCGTGTTCGCGAACCCCAAAATGAATATATCGCCCAATTGGATTGTCAGATGAATAATCGCTGGAATTCTTCAGCTTTGTGTTATTTGATGGCGTTAAATCAGCAGAACCACCAACAACTTCAGGAACAATATCTGCAATTGAATTTAACGCTTGCCCAGAGGCAACTCGAGTTGCCATTCCCTTAGCATCACTGTCAAATTTAGGTAAAACATTTTTCCATTTTTCCGGAAGCTCTTTTTTAAACCTCCGTTGATAATCTTTTCCTTTTTCTGGGAATATTTTTCGATATTTCTCAAATAACTGCGTCCATTTTTCTGCCCGAGCTATCCCTTGTTTACCTGCTTCTCTATAAACCTTTAATGTATCCGCCGGAACAAAAAACCTTGGTTCAATTGGCCATCCCAGTTTTTGTTTTGCACCGTTCAATTCATCGTCACCGGGAGGTTCGCCATGAGCTTTTGCTGTATCCTGACGTGTAGGTAACCCATAACCAATGTTTGTGCGACAAATTATTAATGATGGTCGTTCATCAGTTTTTGCAGCAATAATTGCCTGGTTAATTTCGGCAACATCATTGCCATCTTCAACATGCAACACCTGCCACCCATAAGCCTCAAAACGTTTGCCGCAATCTTCAGTAAACGAGAGGTCAGTCGATCCATCAATCGTTATCCGATTGTCATCATAGCAATAAATTATTTTCCCAAGCCTCAAATGACCTGCAAGAGATGCAGCTTCGGATGAAATTCCCTCCATCAAATCGCCATCAGTGACGATACCATAGACAAAGTGGTCAACGAGTTTAAAATCATCAGTATTGAACTCGGCTGACAGGTGTGATTCGGCAATAGCCATGCCAACGCCATTAGCAAAACCTTGTCCGAGTGGGCCAGTAGTTGTATCAACCCCGGGCGTCACGCCAAATTCAGGGTGCCCTGGGGTGATTGAACCCCATTGGCGGAATTGCTTTAAATCTTCAATTGAAACTTTAAACCCAGTCAAGTGCAACAGACTATACAGCATCATCGAACCATGCCCACCTGAGAGCACAAATCGATCCCGGTTCGACCATGTAGGGTCTTCTGGATTAATTATTAAATGTTTTGTCCAAATGGTAAATGCAATAGCTGCTGTACCTAACGGTAGACCTGGATGACCAGAATTAGCTTTTTGTACACCATCCACTGCTAAAAATCGCAAAGTATTTATTGCTTTTTCAGTAAATTTATCATTCATCCTGTTCCTCCCGGTGACTTGTTAATTTTACCACTTGGAAAAAAACGGGATATTTTTCTATTCTCTCTTCTAGTTAACCGATTTTCTGGATAGCCGTAAACTATTGCTAACAACAATTACACTGCTCATTGCCATAGCTCCTGCTGCAAAAATGGGGATTAACAACCCTAGCGCTGCGACCGGGATAAGAATGATATTGTAAAAGAATGCCCAAAACAAGTTTTGCTTGATTGTTCTAACCGTATTTCTTGCGAGGTTTATTGAATGAACAACTCCATCCAAATCTCCGCTAACTAAAACAACCGGAGCTGTTGCCATGGCAATATCCGTTCCTGTACCAATAGCCACGCCAACGTCAGCTTGCGCTAAAGCTGGCGCATCATTAATGCCATCGCCCACCATCATCACTTGCCTTCCACCTTGTTGCAGATCTTTGATTTTTGCAGCCTTATCACCCGGGAGAACATTAGCAATTACCTCTTCGATTCCGACTGTAGAAGCCACTGCTGTAGCGGTTCGGGGATTGTCACCGGTGATCATTATTACTTTGATTCCCAGAGATTCCAGTTTTTTAACAGATTGCTTTGAGCTTTCTTTAATTTGATCTGCCACAGAAATTATCCCCGCCATTATTCCATCTATCGCCACGAGAACTGGAGTTTTCCCTTGTTCCTGGAATTGTGTAATTTGGTCTCTGTAATTGTAGGTTTCGATCCCCTCAGCGCTCATCAAAGCTTCATTTCCAACAAGTATTCGTTTCCCGTTAGATTCTCCAATCACCCCCATACCTGTTTTTGAAGAAAAAAGATCGAGTTTAGGCAGGGGAATTTCCTGGTTTCCCGCTTCAGCCACAATTGCCTGACCCAGTGGATGTTCACTTGATTTTTCCAGCGCGGCTGAGTACTGAAGTATTTGTTTGTCAGTAAAACCGTTGTAAGAAAGGACATCTGACACCGAAGGGTGACCCGCAGTTATTGTTCCAGTTTTGTCCAACACTACAATGTCAATTGAAGCCGTTTTTTCCAACGCCTCAGATGATTTAATAAGCACACCAATTTCGGCACCTTTACCAGTCCCAACCATAATTGCGGTTGGGGTAGCCAACCCCATTGCGCAAGGGCACGCGATCACCAAAACAGCCACCATATTCACTAGCGCCCGGGTGAAGGGTGTCATTTCAGGATCCATTGGTGATGCAACACCAAATAACATCCATGCAACAAAAGTTAGTAATGCAATCACCAACACCGCCGGAACAAAAACTGCCGCAACTCTATCCGCCAATTTCTGGATTGGTGCTTTGCTTCCCTGGGCATCTTCCACCATTTTTATGATCTTTGATAAAAATGTATCTTTACCAACTCTTGTGACGAGAAATTTCATCCAACCATTTTGATTGATCGTTCCACCAATCACTTCGGCATCAATGGTTTTTTCAACCGGCATTGATTCACCAGTAACCATGGATTCATCGATGAATGTTAATCCTTCCATGATTGTCCCGTCCACCGGAACAGCTTCACCAGGTTTAACGATCACCAAATCACCCACCTTAACCTCAACCATTGGTAGGGTAACTTCCTCTCCATCCCGAATTACAGTGGCTGTTTTCGGACGAAGACTCATTAATTTTTTAATTGAATCGCTGGTTTTACCTTTAGCCCGCGCCTCAAGAAACTTTCCGAGCTTGATGAGTGTGATAATTACTGCAGATGTTTCAAAATAAACATGCCCATGCAATAAACCAATTGTTACCACAATTGAATACAGATAAGCGACTGATGAGCCTAAAGCAACAAGAACATCCATATTGGCAGATTTATTTCGGAGCGCTTTATAGGCACCAACATAATACTGCCAACCAACATAAAATTGAACAGGGGTAGCCAAAACGAACATGAGCAATTTCGACCATATTGAGTGGAAGAATACTTCAGGGATAAGCCCAAGATCACCTGACATTGCAAATATTAATAAAGGAAGGCTGAAGAAAACTCCAAAAAGAAGTAGTTTCTTCTGGTGTGCTGATTCCAAGTCTCTTACTGTTAATTCCACGTCACTATCTTCATCATCTGCGAATAACGGATCAAGACCAGCCTTCTTGATTTCGTGGAATATTTCGATCTTCCCTATAATTGTGGGAATATACTGAACTATTACTGATTCGTTTGCAATGTTAGGCTGGGCTTTGAGTATTCCTTCAACTTTTTGCAGTTCATTTTGTAACCGGTTGGCATCCACTACATCTGAAAGTTGCTTCAAATGGATACTTAATTCACCCGTAGCCACTCCATAGCCTACCTTTTCAATCTTGTTCACCAGAGCATCAACGCTAACCATTTCTGGATCAAATTCAATAGTAGCCCGCTCAGTCGTTAGGTTTACTATCGTTTTATCTACACCCGGGATTTTTTTTACATTACGTTCAATTGTGGCAACGCAATTGGCGCAAGTCATTCCCGTCACTGGAATTACAACCTGACGATTTTTTGTCATTTTTATTTTGCTACTGGATAATTAATCTCTTCTAGAAGTTTTTCAATGGCAATTTCGGTAGCTGGCGCATCGTATTCAACAATGATTTTTTTAGATGACGCATCCCCTTCCACAGAGTGGATGCCTTCCATTTCCGATAATTCCATTTTTATCGAATGGACACAATGCATGCAATGGATCGAAGGGATTTCATAAGTTATCGTTTTCATTTTTTTCTCCTTTATGCTCTTGTAGATTGCTCAAATATTTCACCGATTTCCTGAAGTACACGTTCACGTTCGGAAATATCCTCCCCGCGTACTGCAGTTATCACACACGAATTCAAGTGATCCTCCAAAATGACCGAACTGACTTTGTTCAATGCACTTTGCACAGCCTGGATTTGCCGAATAATATCGATGCAATAATCGCCATTTTCGACCATTCTGGCAATTCCTTTCAAATGTCCCTCGATCGTGCGCAATCTCACTAAAGCTTTATTACTTTTCATGTTCTCTCCCTCCCCCCGGCGGGGGGGATATCCTAATAATATGCAATATCATTTTTCTTGTCAATAGGAATTCAATATTGACAGGATTCTTTATTCCCCATAACATGGTAGTGTGGATTACGAAAATAAAAAGCCATTACAAGGTCATACGGTATTAATTACCGGTGCTGCCCGACGCTTGGGGAGGTTTATGGCGCTAGCTGTTGCCAACGCTGGCGGGAACGTTGTAATTCATTACAACAACTCAAAAGCAGAAGCTAAAGATTTGCAGAGTTTGCTTCAGGAACAAGGTGCAATAACCTGGTTGGTAAGTGCCGATTTATCGGATTTAAATGGAATTCAACGCCTTGGGGATAAAGCATTCTCACTCACCCCTGTAACTGATTTGATTAACAATGCTTCAATATTTCAAAATTTCTCTTTTGCTGAAACGACATCCAAAATATGGCAAGACCACCTGCAAGTAAATCTGACGGTTCCGTTTATCCTCTCTCAAATTTTTGCCAGACAAATCAATGCAGGGTCATTTGGCAGGATCATAAATATGCTTGACTGGCGGGCGTTACGCCCTGGCAAAGACCATTTTGCCTATTCTATCTCCAAAGCCGGACTTGCCTCCATGACACAATCCCTGGCATTGGCGTTGGCTCCCCAAATTTCGGTGAATGCGATAGCATTGGAGCTATTCTTCCACCGGAAAATGACGATTTGGATCCTTCAATCTTGAAAAAAGTTCCTTTAAATAAATGGGCAAACATGGTGGACTTAGAAGAGATGTTATTATATTTATTGACAGTCTCGCCTGCCCTTACGGGTCAGATTATTCATCTGGATGGTGGTAGACAAATAGTTCACTAGAGAAGGAAAATAAATGGATAAAATTTTCATCACTGATTTATTAATTCGTGGCGTCATTGGCATCACAGCTAAAGAACGAGAACAACCACAAGATATTTTGGTAAATGTAATTATTTCCACTGATATTGTGTCCGCGGGCATATCTGATAATGTAGAGGATAGCGTAAATTATCGGACAGTAGCCAAAAAAATACTCGCCCATGTAGAAAATATTAAGAGGTATACAGTTGAAGCGCTAGCTGAAGATATTGCCAAACTCTGCCTGGAAGATACCGCGCTCGGAAAGTGTCGTCATCAAAGTTGAAAAACCTGGCGCTGTCCGTTTCGCAAAATCGGTAGGGGTGGAGATAGAAAGATTCAAATAGGTCGTTATGAACAGCGCTTATTTATTGTTAGGCTCAAACATCAAACCGGAAGTAAATATTCCTCGTGCCCTGGGGTTTCTTTAACAGATCCTTTGAAATCAAGAATATCTCAAATACCTGGCGTACTCGTGCAGTAGGGACCCGTTCGGATGATTTTTTGAACACCGCAGTAGAAATTGAAACGGGGTTGGATGAACAAATGCTTAAAGAACGATGTCTTTGTCACATTGAAGAAATCATGGGAAGAATTCGTCAAACAGATAAAAATGCTGCCCAGGACTATTGATATAGATATCGTTGTCTTTAATGGCAGAATTCTAGACCCTGAGATTTTTGCCGGGAGCATCTTGCGCTCCCCTTATCTGAATTAATACCTGATCTAATAGACCTTAAAACTGGTCAACCTTTGTTGACCGTCGCCGAGAACCTTCATAAAGATGGACCTGCTATAAATATTGGATGTATCACGCCGATATCGAATTAATTACCGCACCCTGTTTTCTATTTCATAAATAACTTGTTCTAGAACCATGAGTTTCTTATTATCAACTGGTAGGCCATCTAATATTTCATGAACTTTGGAATATTTATTCTTGTATTCTTTAACAACTCTTTCCCGTATTCCTTCCACCTCCAGCCAATTTGCCATTTCCATAGCCAAATCAATATTAAATTTTTCAGATTTTAACCATAAAGAGGCAAACTCTTGATTTTCCATTAAACCAAGTACAACTGGATATGTTTTTTTTCTGCTAATCAGATCAGAATAGATTGATTTTCCGGTGTATTTTTCTTCTCCCCAGATTCCAAGGAAATCATCTTGAATCTGGAATGCTAAACCTAAAACCTTTCCAACTTCTGACATCGCTTTTTGAGTAAGTTCATTAACCCCAGCCACAATTGCGCCAATTTTAAAACAAGTAGAAAGGAGAGTAGCTGTCTTCCCTTCGATCATTTGCCAATATTGTGATAATGGAATTGAGGATTCTTTTTCAAATGCCATATCCAGATGCTGCCCTGGGTTAATTCCAGGCAAGTATTTTGGAGGCTAAATAAAATATCAAGTATCTTTTGGACTTCAATTTTGCCTTTCAATTGTTCAACTGACAGGTAAGCTAGATTCAAAATGGCATCCCCTGCATTAATCGCTTGCGGAACTCCCCAAATTCGCCAAACTGATTCTCGTCCCCGGCGTGTTTCGCTTCCATCCTGGATGTCATCATGGACAAGAGAAAAATTATGCAATAGCTCAACTGCTGCTGCAGCTGGTAAAGCATTTTTCCAAGCCGATCCAAACAGATCACACGTCAATAAAACAAATAACGGGCGAAGCCTTTTACCCTTGTTCATCTCCTCAAGATTTGGATTGTCCAAACCTAATTGATATTCGACCATTGACCTGTAGGCAATTGGGTAATCCCGTAAACTGGAATCAACGATCAATCGCAGGTTTTTACTTATATTTTCCTGCATTTCAGTAATTTCGGGAGCGGAATTATCACCCATTTGAATTAATTATTTTCCCCTGCCGAAGTTCATCCAGGTTTTTAGACCCTGTAACAAACATGGCGATTTTTAATTCATCAACAAATTGCTTTAATTTAAAATCAAGCGCTTCTTGGGATTCAGCCGCCACTCTAAAAAGTGGACCGGCGGTTCCCGCTAATGATGCCCCCATTGCTATACACTTGGCAACATCGATACCAGTTTTAATCCCCCCCGAGCCGATCATTGGAATAGCCGGAAAATCACGCCGGATCTCTTTCAGGCACTGAACAGTGGGAATTCCCCAATCACTGAAGTGATCACACATATCAATTCGTGTGGGTTCTGTATTCCTGAATTTTTCAACTAACGCCCAGGATGTACCACCAGCCCCAGCAACATCAATGCATGAAACACCAGCCTCTATCAATTTTTCAGCAACTTCAACCGAAATTCCCCACCCTACTTCCTTCACTATTACGGGCACACTTATTCTTCTGCATATTTCGGCTATCTTTTCAATTAATTCGGCAAAATTGGTTTGTCCTTCAGGCTGTAAAACTTCCTGAAGCGGGTTCAGATGTAAAATCAATCCGTCTGCTTCAATGAGGTCAACTGCCTGTTGGCAATGAGAAACCCCCATCCCATAATTTAATTGCACAGCTCCTAAATTTGCATAGAGCGGAATAGTCGGAGCAATTTTCCGTAAATCCTTTTTAAATACTATGTTTTCGTTTTGAATATCAATTCTCTGCGATCCCACCCCCATAGGAATACCGAAACTTTCAGCGGATTTCGCAAGCCGCTGATTGATACGGTTTCCTTCTTCAGTTCCACCGGTCATTGACGATATAAAAATGGGGGCATTTATGTTTCTTGACAAAAACGCTACCGAGGTGTCAATTTGTTTAAAATCAACCTCTGGAAGAGCACAATGCCGTAGAATCAAATTCTTAAACCCAGCGTCGACTTTAGAATATACATCCTCTTCGCAATTAATTCTTAAATGGGCATCCTTACGAGATGCAATTTTTTGTTGAGAGCTTTCTGAACGATCGAACATAAAACGAGTATACCAAAATTCCTTATCAATAATTCAGTACCTTTTTGATTATTTGGTGTTAAAAAGTTAGCTGGTTATTTAGTACAATCAAGTACTTGACAGAATTATGATGGTAGTTACAATTTATTGAAACACATCGAAAATTATTTTGATCCCGGAGGATTTTGATGAGCGACACATTAAAAAAAGTTACAGAAGTTATCGTTGAGGTTCTGAAAATCGACGAAAAAGAAGTTAAAGAAGAAGTGCGTTTTGTTGAGGATTTAAAAGCAGATTCAATGGATCAGTTTTTCCTGATTGATGGGTTTTGCGAAAAATTTGATATCAATATTAACGACGAAGATGCACGTACCATAAAAACCGTAGGCGATGCCGTTAAATACATCGATTCTCATAAAAAATAATTTGTTCTAAATTTTCCAAGTTTGTTTAGTTCTTTATTAAATCTGGGATCTGTTCAGGGTAACGAGCAATTTTCACCCCTACAGATTCCAGTTTTATAATTTTATTTTCCGCGGTACCAGATGATCCTTCTATAATCGCACCTGCGTGACCCATCTTTTTTCCAGGCGGGGCAGAAATACCAGCTATGAAGGCAACTACAGGTTTAGTCATTTTCCTTGAAATGTAATCCGCCGCCAATTCTTCCTCGTTTCCCCCGATTTCACCAATTAAAACGATTTTATCCGTTTGGGCGTCAGATTCAAACAACTCGAGGATATCTACAAATCCCATCCCCTTTACGGGATCTCCACCAATCCCCACGCATGTGGATACGCCCAATTCATGTTGCCGCAATGCATAAAGTACCTCATAGGTTAGTGTGCCAGATCGTGAGACAATGCCAATATTCCCCTGGAATGCAATATTCCCGGGAATAATACCAATTTTTGCCTCCCCTGGAGAGATAATACCTGGGCAATTGGGACCAACGAACCTAGTCTTGCGTGAGCGCAAATATTGTTTGACACGCATCATATCCTGAATCGGGGTTCCTTCAGTAATACAAACCGTTAATGGCAGATCTGCATCAACAGCTTCATAAATTGCATCCGCGGTATATTTTGCCGGCACAAAAATCACGCTGGCATTGGCTCCAGTGGCATCTACTGCTGCTTGTACAGTATCAAAAATAGGAACCTTGCCATTTAACGCCCATCCACCACCTTTGCCAGGCGAAACACCTGCGACAATGCTGGTCTTATACAATAGCATTTGTTCGGCATGAAATAACCCTTCATTACCTGTAATCCCCTGTACGATTAATCGTGTTTCATGATTGGCCAGAATGCTCATTTTTTAGCCTCTTGGGTTTGTTCGATTGCAATTTTTGCCGCCTCATACAAAGAATCAGCCGAAATCAGAGGTGTACCTTCAAGTATTTTTTTACCTTCTTCCTGATTGGTACCGACCAAACGGACAATAATTGGAATATTGGGCTTGATTTGATGCATTGCCCCTAATATCCCTTTCGCTACTTCATCGCAGCGGGTGATGCCGCCAAAAACATTAATCAGGATCGCTTTAACATTGGAATCAGAAAGAATTATCCTTAAAGCAGCAGCAACTTTCTCTGAAGATGCCCCTCCTCCAATATCCAGGAAATTTGCCGGTTTCCCCCCCAGGATCTCGATAATATCCATGGTCGCCATTGCAAGTCCGGCTCCATTAACGAGACATCCAATATTCCCATCAAGCTTGATGAATACTACTCCAAACTTGCGCCCTTCTACCTCGGCGGGGGCTTCTTCGTCAAGATCACGCATTTCAGCAAGATCGGGATGACGGAAAATTGCATTATCATCAAGCACAACTTTTGCGTCTAATGCGACCAGCTTTTCTTCTGCAGTGATTACTAATGGGTTTATTTCCACAATTGATGCATCACATTCGACATACATGCGCCATAATGCAGTAATGATCTCTCCAAATGTCTTCCAGTATTTGCGATCGAGGTCTATGCTGCTGGCTATATCGCGTAGTTGGTAATCTCGCAAACCAATTAATGGATCAATTGTTCGTTTAACGATCTTTTCGGGTGTTTTTGAGGCTGTCTCTTCGATGTCCACTCCACCCGCGCTTGAAGCCATCAGTAGAGGTTTTTGGCTGTTTCGATCATTCGCAATACTGAGGTAAATCTCCTCGCTGATTGATACTGCTTCATCCACCAGCACTTTTCTAACTGGAATACCTTTCACTTTCATCGCCAGGATCTCAGTGGCATAATCTTCAGCTTCTTTATTTGTTTTAGCCAGTCTGATACCACCTGCTTTTCCCCGCCCACCCACTAAAACCTGGGATTTTATGATTACTTTTCCTCCCAACTCTTCACTAATTTGTTTTGCCTCTGTAGCTGAACTTGCAATTCTTCCTTTTGGGATCGGAATCCCATATTTTGCGAATAGACTCTTTGATTGGTACTCATGAAGTCTCATCAAACCGCCTGTAAGATTTAGAGTTTGTTCCTTGCAGATTATACTCCCTGCACAAAAAAACAACAGCCAGAAGCAAGTTCAGGCTGTTGTTTTCATAATTAATTATTACTACCCTTTTAGAAACGCCTCAAGGGCTTCCTTGCTGATACGGTAGGATTCTCCAATTTTCTTCGCTTTTAATTCACCGTCAGTAATAGCTTTGACAATATCTGCTTCAGCTACGCGCATCACATTTGCCGCTTCAGCGGTAGTCATAATAGCCGGGATGGCTGCAGCTGATGTAACCGCCTGTCCAGCGCCAGCTGCAGTTTGATTCGTTCCAATACCTGCCAGAGATTGAGACAATACATTGCCAATTCCAAGTCCAGCACCAATTCCAGCAGTCAAGCCTGCTCCGCCGCTTGGATTATTTGCAGCATCACGCATTGCATCCGCAGCCTGCAATTGGGCGTAGGTCGCCATATCCAACATACCCATGGCACGCAATTCTTCTGCTGATTTTTCAGACGGCTTTAAGCTGCCAATATAGAAACTCTTGAGCAAATAGACCTAAAGCCGCGAAATCCTCTTGCGCTTTTGCGCGAATTCCCGCTCCCAATTCTTCGGTCAAACCGATCAATTCCAAGACATTCTTTTTTCCACCGGTTTCACCTAAGAGATCCTGGAGTTTTGAAAGAAGCATGGTTCGCAAACGATTTTCAATATCACTAATTCGATAGACCCCGACTGGGCACCAACAATTTGGGTGACAAACTGCTGTGCATCTGATATTTGGAAACTGTAAGTTCCATATCCCTGAAGTAATGCAATTCCCAATCCAATCCCAGCATTCTTCACAATGATTGGTTGGGCGGTTCCCCATTTTCTGATCAGGAAATTCTTTCATCGAAACATAATACACTTCAGCGGTAAAAGGTGTACGGTCATTAAAAGCTTTACCGATGAAGTCAATCAGGATCGGGATGTTGGCAGTGACGATCGTATGACGACCTGGTCCAAAGGAATCCAGTGCTTTTCCATCGCGCATGAACACAACTCTTTGTGATTCTCTCACGATCACCTGTGAACCAATTCGCAGATCAGCAACACCGGTTTCCGGAAAACGATGAACCAGTTCATCGCTCATCTCACTTGCATATTCAACTACATCAAAAATTCTAGCCATTATATTCTCCATAATTCTGAATAAAGATCACTAACTATCCGAGTTTCATCACTTCGGAGCGTTTGTTAAAAGCATCCAAACAATCCTGAGCCTTTTGGTTCAGATTTCGGATTGCAGCAGGCAAACCATCAGTATCAATCGATGCTTCAAGATTATCAATTGCACTGGAAACCTCAGCTGCCAAATGTAACCAGCGCCAGATCATACTGATACACCTTTTCCAATTCATCTTCGTTGACCTTCGTTGCGTCAAAGAAACCGGAATATCCATATGCTGCAGTTTTTACCCTGTCAATGAATTGGCGTAATCGAACTGCAGCTACTTCAACATCATCAATCACCTCAATTTTTCCGCTGGCAACAAAGTCACGTTGAATTGCAGACAATCGCTGCCATAGGGCTTGGAATTTATCCGAGATTGATTCTCGCAGCAGTTTGTCTGCTAGACCTTCGGTCAGCGCGTGCAATATACCCTTTGAATCCAGGGATTTTTGCAATCAATTTTTTCAATGGATCCTGTTGAGATGTAACCTTATCAAACAAATCAGCTCATTTATCTCCTCCATTTTGTTTTCATTATGAATTCATTATAGCGATTTTTAATAAGAATTCAATTTCAATTCAATATACGAATTTATTTTATTTTTGAATTCAAGTTGAGAATTAAATTAATCTGGCGATTTTGCGTTTTTGTAATAAAGATCTTTAGTTTTTTATGGAATATTTACGGTTTATTTGATACCATAATAATATATATTTTTATCTATTTTTATTTGGAGTATGAATTATGTTAATAAAATCTGAAAAAGGGCAAGGATTGGTCGAATATGCTTTGGTTCTCGTGTTGATCGCGTTGGCTGTCATTCTAGCTGTTCGTTTATTTGGCACCACTGTGCGTGATCTTTTCCAAAGTGTTGAGGATTCTTTCATAGACGTGTAATCAACTTGTAAGGTCGCTGTAAAGTAAACCACTTGAAATTTTCTAGCTTCTCTATATAATAAATTTATCATTCAATTTTATGAAGGAGAAAACAACATGTTATTCGCACCGAAAGAAAAAGGCCAAGGTTTAGTTGAATACGCATTGATTCTTGTTTTGATTGCTGTTGTCGTGATCGTTGTCCTCCGTGCACTGGGTACCAGAGTCACTGGAATCTTCGGATATATCGATACCGAATTGGAAATGCCATAAGATTGAAGATTCTCTGTTAACAAAAAAGAAAGGCTCTTTATGAGCCTTTCTTATTTGTAAGGCACAGAACCTGCATTACTAATATGTAAAGCGAATGTTCAATAAAATTGCCGTATAATATTTTGATCGCAAGTTTCGAAATAATCTGCAGGAGGAATCGATGGCTACAGGCAAAAAAACGATGAATAAGGTTATTCTTTATGTGATATTGATTGTCGCTATTCTAACCGCGGGGGCGTATCTTTACTTTAACAGGTCCGTAATAGCCCCATGGGGAATCAAACTGGAGTAGCCGCAACCCCTACTCCGAGTTTTGAATTGGTGCAGATCGTAGTAGCTTCCCAATCCATATCGCGGGGTTCTGTGATAACGAGCAATGTACTTACCACCATCCGTTATCCCAAGACTTCCCTCCCGCAAGGTATTTTCTTCCAGAGTATCGAAGAGGCAGTGGGAACAAAAGCGAAATACAATATCGACCCTGGTGTGCCTTTGACAACCAGTATGCTCATCCACGAAGGTTCGGGATCGTTAGCTTCATTCGATATCCCATCAGGCATGACGGCCTATTCAATTCCCGCCAGCCCCGAAACAGCAGTCGCGTATGCTCCTCAAAAAGGTGATCACGTTATGGTCGTTGGCTGCATGCTTCTACTCACGATGTCGATACCAATTTCCAATCGTCTTACCTGACAATACCACCGCCACCTACGCTCCCGGAATGGTTGTGGATGGTATGGGAGTTACCAATTCAACAATAATTCAACCCATGACCGATGGAACATCATCCAGTAGGGGCAGATATGAGGAAGATACAACCCTCGATCAATTAATTTACGTGATGCCATCTGAGTCACAACGACCTCGGTTAGTCTGTCAAACCATTATCCAGGACGCAGAAGTATTGAATGTTGGCATGTTCTCGCTTACAGCACCCACAACTGGCAATAATACAACTGCAACTCCAGCCGTCGCTGCAACCAAAATGCTAATGCCTCGTAGGGCAGAATCTATCCGGGTTCAATAACACTCGTTGTCTCCCCGCAAGATACTATTGTGCTCAATTACCTGCTTGCTTGTCGGGAGCAAAACTATCAATGGCACTTAAAGGGGCTGGCGATACTTCCAAGTACAATACGATCCTGTTACCTTGCAATACATTATGGACCAGAAAAATATTGCCTTCTCCTGTTAAGCTGCCTTATGCAATATCCCAGGAGTTGACTCCATAACCTATCCAGCTTTAATGACTATATCCTTATTCAACCATAACGGACTATGTTACTGTCTTTCAAATTTGGAGAATTAATGCCATCGCCGGATAAAATTTCAGTGATTGTTGTAGATGACACCGACGAATCTCGAGAGATGATTCTGCGAATGCTTCAATTTGATGCGTCAATTGAAGTGGTTGGAAAAGCTAGAACAGGTCTTGAGGCTATTGAGTGTCGCGCAAAAGTTAAAACCTGATGTAATTGTCATGGATATTAATATGCCAGATATGGATGGCATAACCGCCACTGAAAAGATCCGTAAAAATACTCCCCTTCATCCAGATTGTTATACTGTCTGTCCAAAATGACGCCAACTATATGCGTAAAGCTATGTTGGCTGGCGCCAGGGATTTCCTAACAAAACCCCCAATGATTGATGAACTGACCGTCGCCATTCGGCGGGCAGGCGAATCTGGCGCATGAAGAAAAAGAAAAAGCTGCCGCTATAGCCTATACACATACCGGTATAACTGGTGCCCTTGGGCAATCTATCAGAATGCCAATTGGAACTTGGGAAAATTATTTGTGTTTATAGCCCAAAAGGCGGAGCAGGCTGCACGACTGTCGCCACAAATCTCGCAGTAGCACTTAAAACACCCGAGAATACGGTTGCGATCGTTGATGCGAACCTGATATACGGAGATGTTGCAGTATTTTTCAATGAACACGGAAAAAACTCAATAATTGATTTATTTGGACGTGCAAACGAACTTGATCCAGATGTCATTAAAGATGTCATGGTCACCAATAAACTCACCGAGTTGCAGATATTGGCTGCTCCAAAAGACCCTGAACTTTCAGATGCCCGCAAGGGAGAATCAATTAACAAAATATTGACTTTCATGAGTCAAATGTATAATTACATTATTATTGATACTACATCGCATCTAACCGAAATGGTGCAAACCAGCCTTGATATTTCTGATTACATCATTTTATTATCGACACAAGATATTCCTTCAATTAAAAATACTCATCAATTTCTATCCATCGCAGACGCCTCGCAAATTGGCCGCGAAAAAATTATATTTGTAATGAATCGTTATGATAAACGAATCGCTATTTCACCAGAACGCATTGGTGATAGTCTAAAACAACCTGTTGTGGCAGCAATCCCCTTTGAAGACAGAATCATTAGTAATGCCATCAATCGCGGTGTCCCATTTTTGATTGATAACAAAACCGCCCCTGCAGCAAAATCAATTATGGGATTACAGGAAGAACTTAAACAACGAATCCTGAAAGATGAAGAAAACCTCTAGCTCGTAGGAGCCTATTAATATGTCGATTTTACGAAGAATTCAAAATGGGGATCAGGAACAACCAGTTCCCTCGAATAATGAAGAACCAGAAGCAAATGCAGGTTCCACCTCTCCTCTACAGGTTAGGCGAAATACCGCGTTATCCGGTTCCACTTCTCAGGATACCTATCAGGATCTAAAAACAAGAGTTCAAAAAAAACTGCTGTCAGAACTTGATCCAAGCGTAGACGTAACCAAGGTCAGCGAGGTAAAAAGGACGATTCAAGACCTCTTCGATCAAATTTTGATAGAAGAGAATTTTATCCTGTCTCGAACTGAAAAAACACGCCTTTTTGAACAAATTACAGCAGAAATTCTTGGGTTAGGTCCCCTTCAACCTTTGCTTGAAGATGATACTATCACCGAAATTATGGTAAATGGCGCAAAGAATATCTATGTTGAGCGGCGTGGAAAGATTCAGCGCGCACCGCTTGCATTTGAAAACAACGAACACGTAATGAGAATTATCGAAAGAATTGTTGCGCCGCTTGGACGTCGTATCGATGAATCCAGTCCTTACGTGGACGCTCGTTTGCAAGATGGATCTCGTGTTAATGCGATTATTCCACCAGTTTCTCTTGTGGGTCCTGTTCTGACGATCCGTAAATTTTCAAGGCAACCATTTACGATTGATCAACTAATTCAATTTGGTTCGCTCACAGCGGAAGCCGTGCAATTTCTTGATGCCGCTGTAAAATCCAGGATCAATATTGTTATATCCGGTGGTACTGGTTCCGGAAAAACCACCTTGCTTAATGTGCTGTCAGGATTCATTCCTTCCGATGAACGGATCATTACAATTGAAAATGCTGCAGAATTGCAACTCCGCCAGGATCATGTGGTCACACTTGAATCCCGACCCGAGAATATTGAAGGAAAAGGTGAAATTACTATCCGAAATCTTGTGGTCAATGCCTTGCGTATGAGACCAGACCGCATCATTGTGGGTGAAATTCGTGACGAAGCCGCGTTGGATATGCTTCAGGCAATGAATACAGGTCATGATGGATCCATGACCACCCTTCACTCCAATAGTCCAAGAGATACGCTCTCTCGTCTCGAAACAATGACCATGATGGCTGGCATGGATCTTCCCATTCGAGCCATCCGCGAACAGGTCAGTTCTGCGATTGATCTGGTAGTTCACCAGGAAAGAATGCGGGATGGTACTCGTAAGGTTACAGCCATCACTGAAGTTACAGGAATGGAAGGCGATATAATTACGATGACCGATATATTTGTTTATGAACAAATAGGATACGAGAATAACAAGGTGGTTGGTCGGATGAGACCTACCGGACTTAGACCTAAGTTTATGGACAAAATTGAAGCTTCGGGTATTCACCTCTCCCCAAGTGTCTTTGGAATTGGTGTAAAACGGTAAACGATCGGACAGCATAGATGAATCCTTCAATTATCCTATGGATTGGCGGCGCAGTTATTCTTATTTTGGTAGCTGTTGGTATTTTTGCCAACATCAGAAACCAAAAATCTATTGAAGAGGAACGTATCGGGGATTATGTAATTTCTGAACCAAGCGAACAAACCGAACAAACTATTAAAAAAGAACGCGCAACCATCGTTACCGATTGGTTAACCAAAAGGGTTGAGAAATCTACCTATGGCGATAAGATCGCCAAAGAACTAGCACAAGCAAATTTAAAATTTAAACCTGGCGAATACCTTGGAGCAATTGTCGTATCGTCTCTAGGTGTCGGGATTTTTGCATACTTCCTGGGCTCTGGTTCATTCGGTTTCGGTTTAATTGGTGCAGTCGGTGGAATTTTTATTCCCGGTATCTATGTCAATAATCAAAAAAGCCGTCGCCTCATAAAATTCAATGAACAATTAGGCGATATGCTCGGACTCATGGTTAATGGACTACGGGCTGGTTATTCCACTTTGCAAGCAATGGAATCAATTAGCAAAGAACTCCCCGCCCCTATCTCTGAAGAATTCAGGCGCGTTGTACAAGAAATTCAGCTTGGAGTAACCACAGAAAAAGCACTCGATAACCTCTTACGGCGCATACCCAGCGATGATCTTGATTTAGTGATTACTGCGATGAACGTGCAACGCGAAGTTGGTGGTAACCTGGCAGAAATTCTGGATACGATTTCTCACACCATCAGAGAGCGCGTTAAACTCAAAGGTGAAATCAGAGTACTAACCGCCCAAATGCGCATCTCGGGTATCTTTATTTCTGTATTACCCATAGGTCTTACGCTTGTCTTATACACGATCAACCGTGAATATATTATGACATTATTCGCACCTGAGAATAATTCACCCTTCCCATGTGGATACGCTGCCCTTGGTACGGCAGCATTTCTGATTGCTGCCGGGTATTTAATTATGCAAAAGATTGCCAAAATAGATGTTTAAACCAGGAGGGTTTTAATGACTGCCATTATCGTTTTTATTCTTGTACTCCTGATTATTGCTGCCGTTTTGGTAGTTATAGGTCTTAAAAATCCAAAATTAAATAATGACCAGATTTTACTTGAACGCCTTGATGAATTCAGCCAATCAGGGGAGCAGTTGGATCTTGAAAAACTTGAAATGTCTCAACCATTTATGGAGCGTGTCGTTTACCCGATTGCCCGTAAATTGGGAGAGATCACGGTCAAATTCACTCCTCAAAACTGGTTAAATTCCATATCCAGGAAACTGGAATTGGGAGGCAATCCAGGGAAAATCGATCCATCAGTATTTCTGGTTATGCAGCTAGTCGCGGCGATAGGAGTAGGTGCGCTTGCTTTGATAGCAATGACAGTATTAAGTGAAGGTACACCCCCCAGCCAGATTTTTCTGCTTACTGTTGTCGGGACTCTTACAGGTTTTTTTATCCCCCAATTTTATTTATCACGTAATGTAACCAAGAGACAAAAAAATATCCGTAGGGCTATGCCAGACGCCCTCGATTTATTAACGATCTGCGTTGAAGCCGGGCTTGGGTTTGACGCCGCTATGGCAAAAGTTGTTGAGAAATGGACTAACCAGCTATCTCTCGCATTAAACAGGGTACTTCAAGAGATCCAACTTGGTAAACTTCGGCGCGAAGCTTTAAGGTCCATGTCCGATAACATTGGTATTTCGGAGATGACCAGTTTTGTAGCAGCCATTATTCAGAGTGAGCAACTTGGCGTTAGCATGGCCAGAGTTCTTCGCATCCAGGCAGACCAAATGCGTGTAAAAAGGCGTCAAACTGCAGAAGAAGAAGCCCACAAAGCTCCTATTAAAATGCTTATCCCAATGGTTTTTATTATCTTCCCATCAATTTTGATTATTTTGCTTGCTCCGGCAGCTTTTCAAATCCTTGCATCAGGTATGTTTGGCTGATCATCCGCGCAAATTATTTATTTATTATAAAAACTTCCTTTTTTGACCAATTATTCTGGACCTCGGTAGACTGGTTATTTCCACCGGAGTGTGCTTGTTGCCAAAAGCCAAATAACATCCTTTGTTCAACCTGCTATGAACAGGCAACTTTTTTTAATAAACCTATTTGTTCTATATGCGGAAAACCTATTTCAGGCAGATCCAATATCTGTTCTGATTGCAAAACCAACCCGCCTTCCTACAGCGGGGTTCGCTCTTGGGCTGAGTACAAAGATTCCATTCGAGAAGCAATTCATAGTCTAAAGTACAATAATAATATTCCACTCGGATATTATTTTTCACAGAAACTCTCTCCCTTAATCATAAGTGCAGGATGGGATTTTGATGTTGTAATTCCAGTACCCCTTTCCAAATCTCACCTAAAAGAGCGTGGCTTCAACCAATCTTCACTAATTGCAAGACCACTATCACACATGTTATGTGTACCCTTTGACAGTTTCGCTTTAATGAGAATTAAAGAAACCTCTCCCCAATTTCGATTAAGTGCGTCAGAGCGTCAACTGAATGTCGCGGATGCATTTTTAGGAAATCCTGCTAAGATTAAGGGTAGAGGAGTGTTAATTGTAGATGATGTAATAACCACCGGGGCAACAATGGATAATTGCACAAAAGCCCTTTTGGCATCAGGAGCAACAAAGGTATACTGTATATCTGTGGCAAGAGTCGTGATCCAAAACTAAGTTTTTGTGGCTTCCAATTCGCACGACTAATTCTTCGAGGAGGAAACTATGGTTGAAAGAACAGAAATTAATGTAAAGAACATGGTCTTAAACGATCGGGTAAAAGAGTATGTCGAAAAGAAAACACCAAGATTAGAACGATTACTTCCAGATATCGAAAACATCAAGTTTGATTTGTCTTATTCAAAATCCATGCGTAATCGGTCAGACCGTGAAGTTGCCGAAATAACCATTACAGGGCGCGGCTTTATCCTTCGAACTGAAGAGAGTGATGCCGATATGCTAACGGCAATTGATAACGCAGTAGATAAAATGCAACGTCAAATAGAGCGGTTCAAAGGAAAACGAGCTCGTGGTCGAGGCGATGGAACTCCAGCCTCCGGATTAGAATTACCGATTGAAACCGATGAATCGACCGAACCGATAAAAATTGTTCGCCGCAAATCATTCACCTTGATTCCAATGGATGAGAATGAAGCTATTGAGCAAATGGCTCTTGTGGAACATGAAGATTTCTTTATTTTCTACAACATAAATACCAATTCAATAAACGTCCTTTATAAAAGGCATGATGGCAATTTCGGGTTGATCGAACCAGCCATCGGATAATTAATAGTCGAAATCAAAAGACCAGGTTCGCCTGGTCTTTTGATTTAACATGACTCTAATTGTTACTTTATACATATCAAAGTTGGGTCATATGTTAATAAAATTCATAGTGAGTATCGTCGTTTTTTAACCTTAGGAGCAAACTATGAATTTAATTACCGGGGGAACTGGGCATATCGGAAATGTTCTTGTACGAGAATTAATCAAACGGGATGAAAAAGTAAGGGTTCTGGTTTTACCTGATGAAGACCTCACTCCTTTTGATGGTTTAAATGTTGAAGTCTTTCGCGGCAACGTATTGGACATTGGATCAATTAGACCTGCATTCGCAGGAATTGAATATGTTTTTCACCTTGCTGGAATAATATCGATTTCCCCCGGTAAGGATAAACTCGTACATGATGTTAATGTTAACGGTACAAAAAATGTGTTGTCTTGTGCAATTGAAGCCAATGTAAAAAAAATGGTTCATACCAGCTCAATCCATGCATTTAAAAGGGTAGCACATGGTATTGTTGTCGATGAAAACACACCTATTGACCCCGATGGGGCAATAGCTGCCTACGATCAGTCAAAGGCAGAAGCAACACTGGTTGTTCTTGAAGAGGCAAAAAATGGATTCCCTGCTGTAATTGTCTGCCCAACAGGGGTTATTGGTCCGTATGATTACAAAGGTTCCGAAATGGGCAGTTTGATTCAAGATTGGATGAAAAACAAGGTTAATATCCTGATTGAGGGAGAATATGATTTTGTGGATGTCCGGGATGTAGTAAACGGCATGATTCTGGCAAGAGACAAAGGAATCCCGGGACAAATTTATATCCTTTCAGGCGAGTTAATCAAAGTTGGTGATATTTGGCGAATCGTGAAGGAATTGCTGTCTTTCAAATCCTGGTCAATTAATATCCCATTGAAAATAGCTAATTTTTCAGCAAAAATTGCTCAACTCTATTACCAAATCTCCCGCACTAAGCCCCGCTTCACAACCTATAGCATTGCCACACTAAAATCCAATGCCAATATCAGCAATGCAAAAGCGCGGACTGTATTGGGGTATTCACCTCGTTCACTAAAAGAATCCCTTCGCGACACTATTCATTGGTGGCACCAACGCCCCAAATGATAATTTTCATTTAGACAAAACAACATTTTTATTATGTATTCATCGCAGTTTTTTTACCACAAGGTTGCCCTGATCACAGGGGCATCTAGCGGCATTGGTGAACATATTGCAGTCTATCTCGCAAGGCAGGGCATTAAGGTTATTCTTGTCGCTAGGCGGGAAGACCGTTTAACGCAGATAGTAGGACAGATTAACTCGAGTGGTGGAAACGCTGAATACTTCATTGCTGATTTAACACAGGAAGAGGATCGGAATCATCTCAAGAATTATTTGCAAATTGAAAACAAACTGCCAGATATTTTGATTAACAATGCCGGTATAGGGTGGTACGGTTACTTTCATGAAATGCCATGGAAGGCGGCGCAGGAATTATTATCGGTGAATATAGAAGCAACAGTTCACCTTACCTCACTTTTCTTACCCTCTATGCTGTCTAAGAATTATGGGCACATAATTAACATTGGTTCTGTCGCAGGCAAGTTACCTGAACAAGGGATTGCTCTCTATTCTTCATCCAAAGCTTTTCTAGATTCTTTCACCTCCGTTCTTTTCAGAGAATTAATTGGCAGTAATGTTCATGTTTCAATAATAAGAGCCGGACCGATTAAAACCGAATTCTTTGATGCTGCGCGGAAAATGGAAAATGGTGGAAGTATTCCAGCTGAAAAACTGGCAACTTCCGTTGCATCAGTCTCCAGAATTATTTGGCGTACGCTAAAATTCCCCCAAAAAGTTGTTTACGTCCCTTTTTGGATGATTATTTCGCCCCTGCTGGAAGTAATATTCGGATGGGCAATAGACCTGGTTGGACCTTTGTTGCTCAGATCTCGCAAGAACAAATCATGATTCTCTCTCATTTTCCTAGTCAGGCTTAGGCTGCTAAGGTATAATTCACGCGCTAATTTGAAAAGAGAGAGGTTTTATTTATGATTGACGTCAACGATTTACGTAAAGGCGTAATATTTGAGATCGATGGTTATTTGTACCGCGTGCTGGAGTATTCATTCAGCAAACCTGGCCGCGGGAATGCTACAATTCGAATCAAAGCACGTGATCTCCGCCGCGGCACTACATTGGAAAAAACATTTACATCTGGCGAGCGCATCCAGGATGTACGCCTTGATTTCCATAATGTTCAGTATCTTTACAGCGATGGCGAATTATTCTATTTTATGGATTTAGAAACTTTTGAACAACCTGCTATCTCAAAAACGATAGTTGGGGAATATTCAGGGTATTTAAAAGCTGAAATGGAAGTTAAATTAACTTTTTATAACAACGAAGCAATTGATATCGAATTGCCTACAACTGTCGATCTCGAAGTCACTTATGCAGAACCGGCTGTCAGAGGCGATACTGCAACCGGTGTTACAAAAAAAGTGACAACTGAAACTGGTTTGGAAGTGTCTACTCCCTACTTTGTGCAAACAGGTGATAAGATTCGCGTGGACACTCGAACTGGTGACTACGTAACCAGAGTTTAATATCGTGAAGAACTTTTCGTTTATGGTACCTATCATCGCGGAAGGTGGTTATGCGTACTCCCTTCGGGACTGAATGTCCTTTTTTTTACGGAGATTATTTTCGTGGAAAATCAGATGAAGAATGCCGTCTGATCGGTCATAAACCTCCACCAAATAATTGGTCTAAAGACTTATGCAAAACATGCCCAGTACCAGCGATTTTGCGCGCCAATGCCTGCAAAAACATGACATTATCGCCAAAAATCACCAGGATTTTTGGCATTGGTAAACGCCGCGTAGAGATTAATGCATTTTGTTCAAAATCAAATTCAGAAGTCAAAACCCCCCAAATTGGTTGCGGGCTTTGTCATCCTTTGGACGATTTTCTTTCGCCTGAGATCAAAAAAGAATAAACTAATCCCTCTAAACTGGCAACTCTATAAGAAATGTATTAATCTTTTCTTTTTGAGGATTGAAAATCTTCAAGGCTTTCTTATTGGTTGGTATAATCTTCCTACAAACCTGACTTCGGTTTGATATTTTGGAGGATTTAGTGAAACCACGAAATCAATCTTACATCGTTTACTTTTTACTCTTCATGGCGATTATTGTGTTGGTTGTTTTTAGCTTCAATAAAGCGAATACTGCTGACAGTGTCCTTTCCATTAACCAGGTTGCTGACGAAGTAACCAAAGGAAATGTGGCAAGGATCATCGAAGAAGAGAACAAATTAACTATTGTCTATAAAGCAGATGGTTCAGAAAAAACGGCAACCAAAGAAACAGAAACAACTCTGATCAGTCAATTGATTGACCTGGGAGTTGACCCATCCAAACTATCCCCTGAAAATGGCATAAAGATCGAAATTAAACCCCCTAGCGCCCTTTCAGGTATATTAAATGCACTTTTCTATATTGTTCCATTCTTGCTTCTCGCAGGTGCTTTTTTCTTCATATTTCGTCAGGCACAAGGTAGCAATAATGCAGCAATGTCCTTTGGCAAATCACGTGCTCGGATGTTTTCTGGTGATCAGCCCACCGTGACTTTTGCAGATGTAGCCGGAGTTGATGAATCCAGTGAAGAACTTCAGGAAGTTGTTGAATTCTTAAAAGAACCGCAAAAATTTATTGCGCTTGGCGCACGAATTCCAAAAGGTGTTTTGCTTGTAGGTCCTCCAGGAACCGGAAAGACTCTCCTGGCAAAAGCAGTTTCAGGCGAAGCAGGAGTTCCTTTCTTCTCAATTTCAGGTTCTGAATTTGTTGAAATGTTTGTTGGTGTTGGTGCCAGCCGAGTCCGTGATTTATTTGAACAAGCAAAACGCAATTCACCATGTATCGTTTTTGTTGACGAGATCGATGCAGTTGGTCGCCATCGTGGTGCCGGTCTTGGCGGAAGTCATGATGAACGCGAACAAACACTGAACCAGATGCTGGTTGAAATGGATGGTTTCGATACGGATACCAATGTCATTATCATGGCCGCCACCAACCGTCCCGATATTCTGGACCCAGCTTTACTTCGCCCTGGTCGTTTTGACCGTCGAGTTGTGCTTGACCGACCTGATGTAAGAGGTCGAGAAGATATTCTCAAGGTTCACATCAAAGGAAAACCTGTAGAACCGTCTGTTCAACTTTCTATCATAGCCAAATCCACTCCTGGATTTGTCGGGGCTGATATTGAAAACCTGGTCAACGAAGCTGCGATTTTAGCAGCCCGCAGAGATAAGAAGAGTATTTCGCAGAGCGAATTCGAAGAAGCTATCGAACGAGTGATTGCTGGTCCTGAACGAAAGAGTCGATTAATCTGAGAAGAGGAAAAACGCATTGTAGCCTACCACGAAGCAGGTCATGCGGTTGTTATGAACTCCATTGCAGAATCGGATCCGGTTCATAAAGTTTCAATTATCGCGCGCGGAATGGCTGCTGGATATACCATCGCCCTACCCATTGACGATCGAACATTAATGGCACGCAAGAAAATGTTGGCACAAATGGTCGGTTTGTTAGGCGGTCGTGCTGCTGAAGAAATCGTTTTTGATGATATTACCTCAGGGGCTTCCAATGATATTGAACGAGTCACCCAGTTAGCCAGAACCATGGTCACCCGCCTCGGTATGAGTGAAGAACTTGGACCAATGGTTTACGGACAGAAAGAGGAATTGATATTTTTGGGGCGTGAAATTTCAGAACAACGTGATTACTCTGAATCGGTTGCCGAAAAAATTGATAAGGAAGTTCGTTTACTTGTCAGCAAGGCATACGATCAAGCTCGTGAAATTCTGAAAAAATATCGTACCGAATTGGATACGGTAGCTCAGAAGTTATTGGAGGTTGAAACCCTCTCCAAAGATGAATTTGAAATCTTATTCCCGTCACCGGTCACGCATAAGAGTGGGACACCTTTATATCAGGCATAAAAAATCGGGAGGGCAACCTCCCGATTTCCTTATATTCACAGTTTGTAGCGGAGAACTTTCCCAATTGCAGATCTGGGCAATTCAGTGATGATCTCCATTTCTCTAGGAATCTTGTAATTGGCAAGTTTTCCTTCGCAGAATTCTCTAACGCTTCGCAAATCAACCAAATATTCTGTATTGATCACGACCCAAACCTTCGCGACCTCACCCAATAATTCATCAGGAATCCCTTTAACTGCACATTCGTTGATACCGGGTAATTGCCTGATTACTTCTTCAATTTCAGTAGGCCAAACTTGTAATCCTCCAACTTTAATCAATTCTTTTAATCTACCTATGATGAAAAAATAACCATCCTCGTCCATATAAGCTATATCACCTGTATGCAGCCATCCTGATTCAATGGTCAACCTAGTCTCACCTTCTTTCTCAAAATATCCTTGCATCACCTGTGGCCCTTTTATCAACAATTCGCCACTTTGACCAACTCTGACAGAGTTACTACGTTCCTCCAAATCTACGATCCGGCAATCAACATCCGGCAATGGCAAACCAATTGAAACCTCTTTATTTTTACCCATTACAGGGTTACAGTGGGTAGCCGTTGGAGCTTCTGAAAGTCCGTATCCTTCAGCTAATCTCGCTCCGGTAAGTTTTTCAAATTTGTCTTTAACTGTCTTCGACAATGGTGCCGAACCTGATATGCACACTTTCAGTGATGAGAAATTGCTTCCTGGTATTTCAGTCTCGCAATATTGACAAATGGAATTAAATAAAGTTGGGACCCCCGGGAATACACTGACTTGTTCTTTTGATATTGTTTCAATGAGAAAACCTGTATCTTTCGCATCTTCAATCAAGACAATGGATGCGCCAAGTGCAATCCCAACATTAAGCCCGATTACCATTCCGTAAACATGGAAGAGGGGAATTGCAGTTAAAAATACCTCCTTGCCTTCTTGCAACCCAGTCAACCAGGTAGAGAATTGGCGCACGTTTGCCACCACATTGCGATGTAAACCGGTTGCTGCTTTTGGAACCCCTGTGGTTCCCCCGCTAAATTGCAGAATCGCCTGGTCATCAGGTTCAATTGCAGGCAGATTCGCATTTTCCAACTCAGTATTTGATTGTATTTTTGTTTTCTTGTCATGTTTATAACATTCGAAAGAGAATTCATTATCCCCTGTTGACAGGAAAACTAAATCAAAATATGATTCGTTGTCCAGTTCCTGTATCTTTCCGATACCTTTATTAGAGCCTATCAGAAACTTTGTTTTTGCTATTTCCACCTGGAATTTCATTTCGCGCACAGGATATGTCGGATTAAGGGCAGCGACTACGCCGCCTGCCAGCAAAGTAGCATAAAAGGCGATAACAAATTCGATCTGGTTTGAAAGACAAATGGCAACCCGATCCCCTGTTCTTAACCCGTTAACGACAAATACTTTTGCCAGGTTGCATGCTTTTTTATAAAGATTGGAATAGGTGATCCTTTTCTGCCCTTGGATTAATGCAATTCTTTCAGGGTGTTTCACCGCCGAGTTTTGTAATAAAGAAGGAATCCCTATATTTGGATATTCTATTCGTGGGGGCACGCCCTGATCATAGTGGGCAATCCAAGGTTTATAATCGCTCATATTGTTACCCATTCCGCCATTGTTTGATTGTCGAAATTACTTCCCGTTCAGGATCCGGTGGCAAAGAAAACCATTCAATTTCTGGATTATCCTGTTTAAACCAATTGGCTTGCCGGCGGATGAATTGCCGCGTTCTTCGTTTCATCATCACCCTTACCTCTTCCAAAGTTATTTCGCCAGCCAGATACTCTATCACTTCCTGGTAGCCAATGGCAGACATAGAAGGCAGCTCCCTTGTAAAACCATCTTTGACCAAGGATTCTACCTCGTCAATAAATCCATTTTCAAACATTTTATCTATCCTGGAATCAATCACTGCATACAGTTCGTCTCTGGGTCTTGTTAATCCGATAATTTTGTAATCATGAATTGGTTTGGTTTTCCGCCTTAGATCCGAAAAACGCTTCCCAGTTGAGAATATCACTTCCATCGCTCGGATTGTTCGCCTTACATTCTGTGGCTGTATGGATTTACCGCTTTCTGAATCCAGTAGCGACATCTTTCGGTGCAATTCGACATAGCCGATTTGTTTTGCCCAATTGTCCAATTCATTCCGAAGGGCTTGATTAGCCTTGGTTTCAGGAATCTCCCACCCTTCGACTAGTGAACGAATATACTGTCCCGTTCCGCCAACAAGGATTGGCATTTTTCCCTTTTTTAAGATTTGATTTATCGAATCCTGGACCGCATTGTTAAATCTTGCAAGTGACCAAGTTTTGTCCGGATCCGAAACATCGATCAAATAATGGTTAATGGTAGACATTTCTTGAGTAGTCGGTTTTGCCGTCCCAATATTCATCCCTCGGTAAAGCAAGCGTGAATCTGCTGAAACAATCTCTCCATTTACGAGATTAGCGATTGCAAGCGATAATTTCGTTTTTCCAACACCTGTTGGTCCAACAATAATCAATACCTTTTGCATTATGTCAGAATTCATTCTGCCACCAATCAATTTTTGGAGAGTCTTTGGATTCGGGGCGACCAACTACTGATACAACATCAACTCTCCAATTATCTCCAGTTTCTGGATGCTTTTCCAGATACCATTGCAAGGTCTCTTCTATATGCTGAATCTTCCCCTCTGTGATCGCTTCTTCAGGATAGCCATTATCAATGCTTGACCTGGTTTTAACTTCCACAAAAACAATTGCCTCATTCTTGCTTACAATTATATCGATCTCTCCATAAGGACTTCGTACATTCCTTTCAACAACTAAATATCCTTGTTCTTCAAGGAATCTGCAGGCACAATCCTCTCCCCATTTCCCTAGTCTTATTCGGTATAAATTCTTTTTCTCATTACTCATCTATGTATTATAAAGTTAACCTCGTTTTCCGGGCGAAGTTCTGTATGCACGAAATACCCTGATAAAATAAATCCTAATCGAGAGGATATTTGTGCCAACCGTCGAAATCATTACTATTGGAACTGAACTGCTCTTAGGGGATGTGCAAGATACTAATACCTGGTTCATTGCTAAAAACTTAAAAGAAACTGGTTACGACCTGTTTCGGATTTCCACCATCGGAGATAACGAAAATCGAATTGCATCGCTTCTAAATGAAGCAATACTCCGGTCTGACGTAATAATCACAACAGGAGGTTTAGGTCCTACAGTTGATGACCCAACCCGTGAAGCTGTTGCCAAAGCCTTTGATCGCAAATTGGTTTTTCATGAAGAATTGTGGCAACAAATCAATACAAGGTTTCAAACCCGTGGTCTTAAACCAACGGATAATAATCGGAAACAAGCGCTCATCCCTGAAGGGGCGACCGCAATCGAAAACAAGTATGGGACCGCGCCAGGATTTATCCTCACGGTAAACTCCAAATATATTGTGTGCTTGCAGGGGGTTCCTCAAGAAATGGAACATTTATTTATTGAGGATGTACTGCCATTCTTGAAAAAGACTATTCCCCCAGTTAATTGCATGGTCACCAAAACCCTTCATACAATTGGAATCGGTGAATCCACATTGGATACTTTGGTCGGTGATTTTGAAAAACTCGAAAATCCCACGGTTGGCTTGCTTGCCCACTCCGGTCAAGTGGATATCAGGATCGTTGCATCCGCTCTGACCAAAACAAAAGCAAATCAGATGGTCAACGAATTAGAATCAAGAATCAGAGATCTTGTTTCGGGTTTTATTTATGGAGAAGATGAAGAAAATATCGAAATAATTATTTCGCAATTAGCGAAGGAATCAAATAAAAAGGTTTCAGTTTATTTAGTGAATTTTCCCCAAATTTTCATGATTGAAATTCCTTATATCCACTTTATATCAAAGGAAACCGGATTCACGCAATCACTGGTTGATGATGAAATCGTTTTTACCTGCCCCATTTCAACAAGTGAAATTACCAACCGGATCACAATAAATTCTCAAAGACAAAGTAAAATAGTTAGAACCCATCTTGGTACACCCCAATCTTTCAATGATTGGGCGAGGAATCTCGTTTTCTTTTATATTTGGATGGAACTAAAAGTCTTACAATAAATGGGAAAATGGACAAATCGATGAAAAAAGCTGACATTATCTTACATAACGCAACATTGCTCACAATGGATATTGAGTTTCATCAATATGAACCCGGCGCAATAGCCATTTCAGGAAACGCGATCATTGGCGTTGGAACAGATGAGGAAATATTTAAAGAATTTGAATCAGCCAACCTTATTGATTGTAAAAACAAAGTGCTAATGCCAGGACTGGTAAATGCCCACACCCACGTGCCAATGACTTTATTGCGTGGGCTTGCTGATGATCTACGGCTCGATGTGTGGCTGATGGGTTACATGATGCCAGTGGAACGTGAATTTGTCTCGCCCGATTTTGTTCAACTCGGAACAAAAATCGCCTGCGCTGAAATGATTCGCTCCGGCATTACCAGTTTTGCTGATATGTATTACTTCGAGGAAGACGTTGCAAAAGCGACCGCTGAAGTGGGTATGCGCGCGGTATGTTCTCAGACCGTATTGAAGTTCCCGACCCCCGATGCAAAATTTTTTGAGGAATCACTTGAAATGTCGCGTGATTATATTAAGCGTTGGAAAGGGCATGACTTGATCGTCCCCTCAGTTGCACCACACGCTCCTTATACGTGCACACCTGAGATTCTCAAAGCCACTGCGCTGCTTGCAGCTGAATTTGATGTTCCATTGCATACACACCTGGCTGAAACAATGTTTGAAGTGGAAACTATGCGAAAAGAACAGGGAATGCCGGTTATCCCCTATGTAAAAAAACAGGGCTTGTTCGAAGCCAAAGTATTGGCTGCACACTGTGTTCATATTGATGAAGGAGAAATTCGTACATTAAAACACCTTGGAGCTGGTATCGCGCACAATCCTTCGTCAAACCTTAAGCTTGCTTCAGGTTTTGCACCTGTGAAGCAAATGTTGGATTTGGGAGTCAATGTTGGTATAGGAACCGATGGACCCGCTTCAAATAATGACCTTGATATGTTTGAAGAACTTCGCCTCGCCTCATTCATACAAAAAGGCGTAGTCGGAGATCCTACCGTACTGCCAGCCCGCACCACTTTGCTCATGGCGACGCGATTGGGTGCGCAAGCGCTCTTTATTGGTGATATTACAGGTTCACTCGAAATTGGCAAACGTGCTGACTTGATCCTGTTGGATATGACTCCAATCCATAATAGCCCTCAATTTAAGCATAATCCACTCGGTATCTATGCCCAGATTGTCTATGCATCGAAAGCGGCAGATGTCACTGATGTTATGGTCAACGGAAAATGGTTGATGCAAAAACGAGAATTATGTGGTTTAAACGAAATTGATTTATTGGTTGCCGGACAGCAGTATGCCAAAAAAATCGACACTTTCTTGATTAATCGGGAATCCTCGATACTATCAAAGTTAATTGCCATAGGCGGCGCTTCTGAGGAAGAGAGCTTTGAGGTACAGGTCAAAGTAAAGGTTAAAGATCCCGAAATGATCAAGAAAGCGATTCAAGATCAAGAGCTTGAAATTATTCGTGAACGCCATTACCGTGAATTTGATCTATACTTCTTCTTCCCGGATATTGAGCAGGGCTTGATAAGATATCGCGAAGACGAGTTCATCAATACAGAAGGAAAAATTGACCAGGTTCGCTCACGATTAACGTTGATTGGACCAACTCGCGAAGAAGAATTCTCCCAGGATGTCCTCCTTTCACGCAGCAGATACCTTGCCCCTGCTACCCAAAGCCCACGGTTCTACCGGGAATACTTCAAGCCGCACTTAGAAAAAGAGATCGAAAAAGACAGAGTTCGTTATCTGGTTCATTTCCAGGATGAAGACTTCTTTATCAATATTGATAAAGTCACTAAACCAGATCTTGGTTATTTCCTGGAAGTAAAAAGCCGTACCTGGAGCCGGCAGGATGCTGAAAACAAAACGTTAATAATTGCAGAGTTAATCCAATCACTTGGTGCCGATCTCTCTGAAGCAATCTCAGAAGACTATATCGATATGGCGAGATAGAGGATAAAAGCAAGTTGATGTTAACAAAACGCTTGAACATTCTCTTTATTGCGTCAGAAGCTGATCCCTTGATTAAAGTGGGTGGTCTTGGAGATGTTGCAGGCTCGCTTCCATCAACGATACGCAGTTTATCCACCACGGAAGAAATCTATGATATTCGCTTGGCAATCCCTTTTTATGGAGCAGTAAAGAAAAAACTTCCGGGACTTAAGAAACTGCATGAATTCAACCTGCATACCGGCAGTTTTACTCTTCAAGCCTCGGTTTTTGAATATGAAATTAACGGAATTCCCGTTTATTTAATTGATGGTATGCCAATAAAAGAAGATGACCCGGTTTATGGACCAAACACCTTGGCCGATGCCGAAAAATTCTTGTTCTTCTCATTAGCCTGCCTTGAACTCCCGCGTATTCTCAAATGGAAAATTGATATCCTACACGCCAACGATTGGCACACTGCAATTGCAATCCACCAATTATCCAAACTGGCAGATACCCGCCGGGGCTATTCAAGGATCAAGAAAATAATCACTGTGCACAATTTAGCTTATATGGGCTCAGGTTCTGAAACAATATTAGAAAAATACGGGATTGAACCGTCAGAAGACCCAACGCTTCCAGTTTGGGCGCGAACCATTCCTCTGCCAATGGGTCTTTCCAGCGCTGACCGTATCGTTCCGGTTTCCCCCACATATTCCCGTGAAATCCTTACTTCTGAGTATGGGTGTGGGTTGGAAAAGTTTTTTGGTCTCCATAAGAATAAGATCACTGGCGTTTTAAACGGTATTGATAGTAGCCTTTGGAACCCTGAAACAGACCCGTTGATTGAATCACAATTTGATAAGAACCAACTTGACGGTAAAAAACACTGTAAAAGGGCACTGGAATCAGAAGTTGGATTTAAAGAAAAAAACATACTCCCCTCATCGTTCTCATCAGCCGGATGGACCATCAAAAAGGGGTCGATCTGGCGATTGCTGCCTTAAAATCGATTTCCACTCTCAATTGGCGGGCAATCATCTTGGGTTCCGGTGACCCGATACTCGAAAAAACTGCCACTGATTTGGAGCGTAGATTCCCCTCAAAGGTTCGGACAAAAATCCTTTTTGATTCAGGGCTATCACATCGCATGTATGCAGGAGCGGATATTCTACTCATGCCCTCACGCTATGAGCCCTGTGGTTTATCTCAACTTATTGCCATGCGATATGGCGCGATCCCAGTTGCTCGAGCAACTGGTGGTTTAAAGGACACGATAAAGAACTTTGCTGAAGACAACGGCGGCACAGGATTTATTTTCACTGATGCCAGCGCAGCTGAAACAGCCAACACCTTGATTAAAGCCATTAATACTTATCAAGCACCCTCAGTTTGGAATACCATTATCCAAAACGCAATGTCGCAGGATTTTTCCTGGACAGAATCTGCAAAAAATTATTGTTCCCTATATAAAGAAATAACCTCAACATAAATACCCGGAGGAGTAATGACTCTTACACGACGATCAGGTGTGATCTTGCATCCATCCAGTTTCCCGGGACCCGATGGCATTGGTGATCTTGGCCCTGAAGCTTACCACTGGATTGATTTCCTGGTCAAAACCGGGTGTTCATTGTGGCAGGTTCTTCCCCTGGGTCCAACAGGGTTTGGAGATTCGCCTTACCAATGCTTTTCTGCTTTTGCCGGTAATCCTTACCTGATCAGTCCGTTTTTACTTCTTGACCAAAAGTTAATATCCTCAAAGGACTTATCGGACCGTCCGGTTTTCTCTGAAAATAATGTCGATTTCGGTACAGTAATTGAATGGAAATTAACCCTGCTCGACCGGGCTTTTTCAAGGTTTATTAACGTAAATAACCGGAAGTTAATGGAAGAATACCTGGATTTTTGCCAAAAACAAAAACCTTGGCTTGATGATTTCGCCTTATTCATGGCGATAAAAGGATACCTCGGTGGTGGCTCCTGGAGTGATTGGCCGATACCACTTCGAACACGGGAGTCCAAGGCATTAACCGCTTTTCAAGAAGCTCATACAGAAGAAGTGGAAAAACAGAAATTTCGACAATTTCTATTTTTTACCCAATGGACGAACGTCCGAGATTATGCCAGGCAAAAAGGGATTCATATTATTGGCGATATTCCGATTTTTGTTGCCTATGATAGCGCTGATGCCTGGTCTCATCCAGATTTGTTTTTCCTGGATCAACAAGGTCAGCCAACCTGCGTGGCTGGCGTACCGCCGGATTATTTTTCACCAACCGGGCAACTATGGGGAAACCCCCTATATCGCTGGGATATCCACAAAAAAAGCGGTTATAGCTGGTGGCTGAATCGTATAAGTGCTGTATTGAGCCTAGTAGATTACATCAGGCTGGATCATTTTAGAGGTTTTGCTGGATATTGGAAAATTCCAGCGAATATGCCTACAGCAGAAATTGGCAAATGGGTGAAAGGTCCAGGAATTGATTTTTTCAAGGTTGTCGAAGAGCATTTCGCATCCCTGCCTTTGCTCGCTGAGGATTTGGGTGAAATTACCTCTGATGTCATTGAACTTCGAGACTCCTTGGGATTACCTGGAATGAAGATTCTACAATTTGCTTTTGCCTCAACACCTGATGACCCATTCCTCCCCCATAATTATCCAACGAATTGTGTCGCATACACTGGTACCCATGATAATGACACTGTTCTTGGCTGGTATGAATCCGCTCCTGAAAAGGAGAGGGATTTCTGTCGACGCTATCTCGCCCGCTCAGGGGATGATATCGCATGGGATATGATCCGGGCAGTATGGTCTTCACAAGCTGATTTTGCTCTTACCCCCTTGCAAGACCTCTTAAGTTTAGGAACTGAAGCACGAATGAATTTCCCTGGCAAACCGTCAGGCAATTGGACTTTTCGCTACACGAATGACTCATTGGATGAAGAGCTGTTGCTTCGCCTAAAAGAGATGAATTTCCTTTACAGTAGAGCGGTTTAGGCTAACTCATGCGCCCTATCACAGTACGGTGAGTTCGGCTTCGTGAAGCAACCAATATTCCTGTCAGGATAAACACACCGCCAAAGATCTCCATGATCGTTGGGGATTCATTAAGAATCAGAAATGCCAATATGATCGTTCCAATCGGTTCCCCAAGCAGAGCAATTGAGACCATGGCAGCCGAAAGGTATTTCAAAGCCCAATTAAATGATGAGTGACCAACAAGTTGTGGAATGACTCCCAACGCGACAATGTAAATATAGGTATTGGTTGAAAAACCCGTAACTTTCTCTCCAGAGAGAATCACCAAAAAAATCAAAACAATTGCCGCAACTGAATAAACGCTAAATGAATAAGTTGCCAGGCTTAATGAATTACGAATCTTGCGCCCTACCATCAAGTAACCTGCCGAAAGAAACGCTCCCAGTAATGCCAACAAATTGCCCAGGAAAACACCATTCAGTGAAAGCGAAAAAAGAGGGTGACATTGTATTTTTTCACCCTCAATGAGGCAAGCGCTATTTAATCCAACAATGACACTGCCAATCAATGAAAAGATCAAGCCGATAATTACCCATTTAGTTATTTTTTCTTTTAAAATAAAAGGTGACAACACTGCCACCCAAAGAGGTGCCGTGGTAACAATGACTACAGAACTCGCCACGGTAGTATATTCCAGCGAGGTGATCCATGATGCGAAGTGAGCCCCCAGGAAGACCCCTGAAAGAATCAACAAACCTATTGTTCGTCGCGACTGTTTTGGGAGTTCAACTCGAAGATTCTTCCATGCAAAAGGGGCAATAACTATTGATGCGATAACCAATCGGCCTGCTGCTATAACAAAAGAGGGAGCATCACCTTGTGCCAATCGAATAAATAGTGATGCGGTGGAGACAGCTGCGATGCCCAACAACAAACCCAGATAGGGCGATATTTGGTTATTCTTCATTGACCTGCTCAAAACCTCAAAATAGAATGGTATTTATTACTTGACAATGATTTTTGCGATGCTACAATTTAATTGTACCTTACTGTCAATCAAGTGACCCTGGGAGGGAACAATGACTTTTGAACCGGAACAATTAAAATACGCGATGGATGCTCTGGAACCAACAATTGATGCCCGTACAGTAGAAATCCACTATACCAAACATCATGCAACCTACGCCAAGAACCTGAACGCGGCGATTGAAAAGCACCCCGCTCTTTATGAATGGTCTTTGGAGAAACTTGTCTCCAACCTGGATAAAGTACCTGCGGATATCCGAACTGCAGTAAAGAATAATGGCGGGGGTGTTTACAACCATAATCTCTATTGGGCATCAATGGCACCTGGTCAGGGAGGCGATCCAAAGGGTAAACTGGCGAAAACAATTGACGCCACATGGGGCGATTTTTCACAATTCAAAGCGGAATTTGAAAAAACTGCACTTGCCCGGTTTGGCAGCGGTTATTGCTGGTTAAGTTGTAAACCCGATGGTACGCTCGTTGTCCACTCCACCGCCAACCAGGAGAATCCACTGCAAGAGAATATGAAACCAATCATAGTTGTCGATGTGTGGGAGCATGCCTATTATTTGAAGTTTCAAAACCGCCGAGCAGAATATCTCGCTCAGTGGTGGAATTTAGTTGACTGGAAATCAGCTGAAGAACGATTTCTCAATGCAGTATAATTAAGCATCAACTACTTGTTCAATAAAATGGAGGAATAAATGGCACGAGTTATTACAAGTTTATGTTTACGAGATGGAAGTTGCGCAACGGTCTGCCCTGTGGAGTGCATCGTTCCCGGAAAACCAGAAGACAAATATCCTGGTTACTATATTGATGCAGACACCTGCATTGATTGCGGTGCATGTGAATCTGAATGCCCCTACAACGCAATTTTTCCATCTGATGAAGTACCCTCTGCTTTTACCGCCAAGGGTGGCGAGCATCAGTCCATGCCGGCAGGAACAACCGGATTTACAGAAGTTTATGATGGACAAAATCATGATGGCGAAGCTGTTCACCTGGTTGCCACTCGTACGCTCAAAGCCGGTGAAGTGGTTGACCTCACCCCCTCCATTGCAGCCAATGAAGACTTTTTCAAAAGCGGTCCTGGCTATAACGCCAAATAAATAACTAATGAATTTAGAAAAAAAAGAGGAGAACAAATCTCCTCTTTTTTTATTGACAATTATGTGAGAGGTGTTCTTCAAATGTTTCTGAAAACACATGCGTTCCCGAAAGATCACATTTTGCCTGAAAGAAATAATAGGGAGTTGATTCGGGATGTAACACCGCCAGGATTGCGGCTATGCCAGGATTCGCGATAGGATGCGGTGGCAATCCATAATTCACATAGGTATTAAAGTCATTTTGTATCCTGAGATCAGCAATTTCCAGCGGTGTTTTCCACCAGGAAGCAGAGTTTTGATCGTAGCCGATTGAATATTGAACGGTTGGGTCAGTTTCTAATTTCATTCCAATATCAAGTCGATTATAAAAAACCGAGGCGATCTTTGTATTTTCATTCGTTTCCAAGCTTTCCCTCTGAATAATCGACGCCATTGTAACGATCTCGGATGTTGTTAATCCTGTACTTGATGAATAAGCAGTAATTGATGGCATTGCTTCACTCGCGAACCGATCCAGCAATAATTGGGTCACCTCGGCAACTGGGGTGTCTTTTGGTATTTCATACACCCCGGGGAATAAGAACCCCTCCAGAGAGGATATCCCTTCCAACCCCACAGGTAACGTAATCAAAGTGGGTTTATTAACTATGCGCAAGAATTCATCTGATGTGATTAGCACACCTGAAGCAATTAACCCATTTGCGACTTCTTCTGACCTCCAGCCAGGGTATAGGTAAAAAGACGCTATAGGGTTATCGGATCTGAGGATTTCAGCAATTTCGATTGGTGAAGACGTGTTAGGGATTAGAAATGTTCCTGCTTTAATCGATGAATCAAATCCTTTATAGATTAGATAATCACGGAATCGATCACCATTTCTAACAAGACCTGTTTTTTCCAGATCTGCTGATATTTTCGAGATTGAACTTCCTTCCTCAATCTCAAATGGGATATTCGTGATTGAAGCTGGTTTTGGATTCTCAAAATTATTTTTTGCCAGCCACAATCGAAATCCATATTGTCTGAGCTGCAAGGAGGTCAGTGCTGAAGTCGGTGCACCATAGGGCTTCTCTGCCAGAATAGGGATCAAAACCCAAACTATCGCCAGACCAATGCCTATTAGTACAATAAAAAGAACTAAGCCTATACAAGAACTTGATTTTTTCTTGCTCATTCCGGGTTCAGAGCTCCTTCCTCAAGGTAATTTTGCAATATTACTGAAGCCGCCAAGTTATCCAGATGCCCGCTTCTCGCTTTTCGACGAACATTCATTAATTGGCGGATTTCCTGAGCTCTGTTTGTGCTAAAACTCTCATCCCACAATACTATCGGAATTGTGGTCTGTTCCCCCAGAATGGTGGCAAATTTCTTTACATGCCTGGTTTGAGGAGTTTCCCCCTTCCCTTCTGTTATCGGGATACCAATAACTATCTTTTGCACATCATATTCATCAGCCTTTTGAGCGATTTGTCCGGCATCGATTATCCCGGAAGTATGTCGGATCACTTCAAGTGGAGACGCGATGGTTCCTGTAGGGTCACTTATTGCGAGTCCTATATTCTTTTCGCCTAAATCGACTGCCAGAATCCTTCCATCCATTATTCGCTCCGTATCTCCACATTGATTCTAGCCGGTAACAAAGGCATTACTTTCCACCATGACGGCATTATTGTCACTTCAGGTGGTTTTAATTGGGAAAAAGAGCTTAATAGAAGGAAGTTAACTTCTGAAATTCTTTTCCCTGTTAATGACGTTACCCCCTTATCCGTATCCCAGGGTTGCATTAAATCGCGACTTGCGGTTTCATCCCATGTAAATTTGCCGTCCCTATTCATGAATACATCCGTTGTTGGTTCGACCGTGATTTCATCATTGACGGGTATCAAATCTTCGGTAAGATTCTGGTCTAATAGTCTTTTTGCAAGCTGCCTTTCGTCTTCCAAACTCACCATCAAGGCGGAACAATTTATTGTCAGTGCAAGGATGGCGCGATCTGACGGAGCACCAATTATTGGTGTTTGAAGTGTAGACAGTGACTCTCCTAATTTGATACTCTTTTCAATCAGAAATTTTTCTTGTGGATTCTGATCCGCCACGCTTTCCTCACATTTTTCAAGTAGCTGATTTCTCAATTGAATTTCCAGCTTGTCATAATCCTTCAAAGTCGGCGTTGGAAACGACTGCTCTGTGCCACCACTGATTGGTTCCGGGTTGTTAATGGATACCAACTGCTCTAATCCACTTATCTGAATGATTTTTCCACTTCCAACATTGCCACTTTCTCCCGCGACCACTGCCTCAATCAAGGCTATTTGACTCTCAACGGAGGATTCGGGCAAATAAACTTCTGTCGTGAGAATAAAATCAATGGGGATTGCGCCTCCCGTACTCACGATCGTTCCGCGCGGCAACAACACGCTTTCGGAAGTCAAATTAATCAGCTCAACTTCACCTATTGCTTTACCCTTTGGAACAACCACCTTGCCGCTGCTATCTCCCGCCAGTTCTCCGCTGATTTCAATTGTAAAAACATCCGCCGGAATCATCCCAGTGATAGCAATGGAATTGGCATCTGGGTCTGCAATGATTGAATAAGTAAGTTGTTGAGGAGTTACCTCAGGATATAAAATCACTTGCGCTGATGGGACAAATAAAATAAAAGAGAGGATTAACAAACCAAATAAAAGAATAAAAGTAACGAATTTTTGAGTCTGAAAAGAGTGTTTCTTTTTTGGAGAAGTTGAAATCACTGCTTTTTTTTCCGTTATTTTTCCCAACCCTTTCATAGTCCCCAATGAGCTTATCCTCAAATCTCCCCGCCACACTTTTTTCTCTGCCTCTGGAGCGGATTCGAAGCAAGGGATGCCTTGTTCCTCCGCTATCACCCGCATGATCCGGTTGCGGGTAACAAGCGCAACCCGTGCTCCATTCGCCTCCGCATAACGTTTGATCAGTTTCATCGTCAGAGGACTTTGGTCAAGGGGATAACCATTAGGGAAAAACAATACCATGCGCGGACTATTTGACCAGGTCATCTTGTCTTTGATCGAAGTCAAATCGTCATGAGGATCAATCTGTATCAATGTGGTTTTCATGTTATTCTCATTATTATACTTGTCAGAAAGCGCAAGCACACGGATATAATCTAACCGATATAATAATTATGAAAGGCAGGCAAAAAAATGAAAAAAAATATATCAATCTTCCTTTTTATCCTGATTCTTCTTTCGTCGTGCAATTTTCCGACTAAGAGCGCGGAGCAGGATTCTTCAAGTATTGTCGCAACCAGAGTTGCGCAGACATTGATTGCAGTTCCATCCTCGACTAATATCGTGCCCTCCCTGGTTCAATCCACCGATGTGCTTCCTACGGTATCTCTTCCAACAATCACACCTTCTCAAACCGCCACGCTTACACCAACACCAACCACTTCACCGGCTGATCCCAAAATTGCACTTGGAACGCCAGTCTACGCAAACACTTTTACCAGCGGAAGTGATTTTGACCTTGCGTCACCCTACATGGATGAAGCAGTTAAACTTTCAGTCCATGATGGGGTGCTTGAATTCACCAGCCTCGGTTTAAATTATGGCCGCAGGTTCCAGTTGACCTATCCCAAGCCAAAGGATTTTTATATTGAAGGTGTATTCCAGACGGTAAGTTGTTCAGGATTGGATCACTATGGATTGGTGATGAAAGCACCAAATTATTTTGATGGCTATGGGTACTACATTGCTTTCTCATGCAGCGGGCAATACATTATTCAAAAATGGGATAGCGGTGGTATATCGACGATCAATAATTGGTCTTCAGACTCTCACATTCTTGCCGGCTCAAGCCAAACCAATCGGCTTGGTGTGTGGATAAAGGGAAATGATATCAAGTTGTATGCCAATGGAGTTCTTATAAAAGAACTCTCGGATTCAAGTTTCTCAAATGCAGGTCATTTTGGCATTTACGGCAGCGCGGTGGATAGTGGCAACTTTGATTTTAAGGTCAATGAAATTTCCCAATGGAACCTGCCTTGAGTAACTACGATGGCTTTTCTGACAATTTGAAAATAAAACAGGAGGTGATGGCAATGGCAGCAAGAGCAATTGCTGCACGCCCTGTTTACATTGATACCGAAACAACCGGGCTCGAAAGACAGGATGAGATTGTTGAAATTTCGATCCTGGAGTCCGATGGATCTGTATTACTCCAGTCGTTGGTAAAACCGGTAGGTCAAATACCCCCTGCTGCTACTCGCATACACGGTATTACAAATACAGATGTTCTAAAAGCACCTGCCTGGCTGATTCTCTGGCCAAGAATCCGTAGCTTGTTGTTTGGCCGGTTAATCGCAGCCTATAATGCGCCATTTGATCTTCGAATGATGCAGCAAAGCCATGCCAGTTATCGAGAACCCTGGCGTGAATCCTTTGAGTGGCTAGATGTGATGGACCTTTACTCACGGTATTGTGGTGTGTGGGATCCATACCGAAAATCAATGCGATTATTCACACTGGATACTGCCGGAAAAGCTTTTGCCATTACACTATCAAATGCCCATCGGGCAACTGCCGATTCCCTGTTGACAAGAGCCGTGCTCCACTCAATCGCCAATGAACCTTATTAAATTAGTACTGATTCTCTCATGAGTGTAATTCTTTCGGACCAGCAACTTGAAATCGTGGACTATCCCGCCAGCGGGTTGCTGTTGGTTTCCGGATCAGCCGGGACTGGAAAAACAACAGCCTCTGTAGAACGATTAAAAAGATTGTGCCTTCTGGTAGACGACCCGGATTCAATAATTATCCTTGCTCCCCAAAGAAGCCTTGCAAGCCCCTATTGGGACTCTATCCGCTCAGCAGATTTCCAAACTCCTGCTCCCCACTCAATTTTGACAATTGGCGGTCTAGCACAACGCTCGATATCGCTTTTCTGGCCATTAATTGCCCGCGAGGCGGGATTCACTGAATATAAAATAAAACCGATTTTCCTCACCCTGGAATTAACCCAGTTTTATTTATCAAGGCTTGTTGAACCTTTGCTCCAAAAAGGGTACTTCAGTTCAATTGCCATTGATTCGCTGCGCTTGTACAGTCAAATAATTGATAATCTCAATAAAAGTGCTGTGGTTGGTTTCAGCCCTGATATGATTTCTTCAAAGCTTAACAATGCCTGGTCAGGCAATAATGATCAAACCAGTATATTTGACCAGGTCGAAGAATGCGCTTTGCTTTTTAGAAAGTATTGTTTGGAACATAATCTGCTTGATTTTTCCCTTCAAATCCAGGTTTTCAGAAACTCTTTGTGGAAATCCTTTGTTTTTAGGCAATATATGAAACAGAGGTATCAGCATCTTATCTACGAAAACATTGAAGAGGATTACCCGGTCGCCCATGATATTGTAGAAGAATGGCTACCTGACCTTCAATCTGCAACAATCATCACTGATGAGAACGGCGGTTTCCGAACATTCCTTGGCGCTGATCCGAAATCAGCAAAACGTTTTTTTAACATTGCAGATAAAAAGTTTAACCTCCAGGAGAAATTTGTAAATTCTTCTGAGATATCTTCGTTGTCTGTGGCTCTCACTGAATCAATTAATAATCACTCTGTAAAAAGAAAAAATATTGAAGGCATAACCAAAGCGTTTGAGGTGCAATCCTATCGGTTTATTCCTGAATCTCTGGAGGCTATTACCCTACAGGTAAAGCGGCTGATAGAGGAAGAAAACGTCCCTCCCCGAGAAATTGCCATCCTGACGCCATTCTTGAGTGATTCTCTGCTCTTTTCAGCTACTGAACGATTTACCTCCTCGAGGCTCCCGATAACTGCTTTTCGTCCATCCCGCGGATTAAAGGATGAACCAGCCATTAAAGCCTTTCTAACCTTTGCAAAATTAACCTTTCCCACAATGGGGTTCATCCCTGAAAGAGAAGATGTTAGAAATGCGTTGATGACCTCCATCGCAGGCTGCGACCTCATCCGGGCAGACTTACTGGCCCAAATGCTTTACACAGTGACTGAAAATCAAGCGGTTTTTCGACAATATGATCCTGAAAAAAACACATTACGAGAACGTGTGACAAGAGACGTAGGCATCCGTTTTGAAAAACTACGGAATTGGCTGGTTGAGTACTCCATATCAGTTGAAACCGATTTGGATGTTTTTCTAAGCAGTTTATTTGGGGAATTATTGTCCCAACAAGGATTCAATTTCCATTCGAACGTCTACCAGGCAACGCTCGTCAACCAATTGATACTATCCTGTCGCAAGTTCCGCCAAACAGTATCATTAGATAAACTATTTCCAAAAGAAGAAGTCGGGAAAACTTATATCCAATTAATTGAAAATGGATTGCTCTCTTCCCAATTTATAACCACTAATGAGGCAAATGAGGTCAATAGTTGTGTGCTGATGGCCCCGGCACATTCTTTTCTAATGCAAAACAAATCGGTTAAATACCAATTCTGGCTTGACATCGGATCTTCCGGCTGGTGGGCAAGATTGGATCAACCGTTGACGCAACCTTATGTGCTCAACCGCAATTGGGAAGATGGTTCCCGCTGGACAGACGTAGATGAATACAATACCAATCAACAAAATCTTGCCAGACTGGTTGAAGGATTACTCGCCCGATGTTCCAGAAAGGTAATCCTGGTTTCTGTTGATGTTAACCAACAAGGAAATGAGGAACGCGGCGCTCTGATGGTTGCTGTACAGACATTATTGAAAAAACTGCACAATGATGGGTTGGTAGACAATGTTTGAGCCGCGCCCAAAACAGGCGGAAATCCTCAAATATGACTCCGGGTTGATGGGAATCCCGGCTGTGCCAGGCAGTGGAAAAACACATACCCTGTCTTACCTTGCAGCACTCCTTATCACCAGAGGAATAATTGCTGATGAACAGGAGATACTTATTGTCACGCTGGTCAATTCAGCCGTCGATAATTTTTCCAACCGCATCTCCCACTTTGTGAAACAAGCCGGGCTGCTTCAAAAAATGGGATATCGCGTGCGCACCTTGCATGGCTTGGCACACGATATCATCAAAGAAAGACCTGATCTTGCCGGCGTCTCTGACCAATTTTCCATTGCCAACGAAAACGAATGCCGGATGATGATCGAACAAATCACAACCGCTTATCTTAGAGATCATGAAGAGCTTTTTGATCTATATCTCGACCCTGCTATTGATTTCAATAAAGAGTATTCGGCTCAGAAACAATGGTTTTCTCAATTTTCCGATATCGCTGCCAATTTCATCGGGCAAGCAAAAGATTTTCAACTTGATTCAGCCCAGTTGAAAACCCTTGTAGAAACCAACGATGTCAGCCATCCATTAATGGATTTTGGAATCGAAGTTTATTCAGAATACCAACGCGGTTTGCGCTTTCGCAATGCTGTGGATTTTGCGGACCTTACTCGGCTTGCGATGCGAGTCTTAGAATCAGATAACGATTTTCTAATCCGGCTACAACATCGCTGGCCTTATATCCTTGAAGATGAGGCGCAGGATTCCTCCTCAATCCAGGAGACCATTTTAAGGAAGCTGGTTGGGACTAATGGAAACTGGGTACGGGTTGGCGATACCAACCAGGCGATCTATGATACCTTTACCACCGCCAATCCTGAATTCTTGCGTGATTTTCTGCAAGAAGATAACGTGGTCACGAAGGACCTGCCGAATTCCGGAAGATCAACTCCGAGCATCATAACCCTCGCCAATTACCTGACAGAGTGGACAAATAATTGGCATCCAGTCCCCGAATTGAGAAATTCCTTATCGATCCCCTTGATAGAACCAGCCCCCGCAGGAGACCCACAACCAAATCCACCGGATCAACCAAATGCAATTTACATTCAGCAACAATCTCAAACGCCAGCAGATGAAATTAATATGGTTGTCCGTTCCCTTCAAAAATGGCTGCCTGAAAACCAGGACAAAACGGTTGCGGTTCTTTGCCCGATTCGGCATTTTGCTGAAGAGGTGGTCGAGAAACTCCAAAACGAAGGAATAGAAGTTGTGGAGATGTTGCAAAGTTCTGATAGAACTAGGAAAATCACGAGACTAATTGAGAAATGTTTGACCTCCCTTTCTGACCCATCCAATGTCGGAAAATTTAGCACAGCCTTTGAACTTTATTCACGATTTACGGAAGAAGAAGGAACTGAAGATCTTCAATTTGGGATTATTCTCGCCAATTTGCGAAAAACCAAGTGCCTGGAAGATCTCATATACCCTGTTGATTCAGAGGACAATAATCAATCGACAGGTAGCCCCTTCCGAAACTATCCACCTCTTGCCGCCTTCATCTCTTTCAATCGCCGGTGGCATTCCTCTGCTGCACTTCCAATTGATCAATTACTGCTAATAATTGGAAGTGATCTTTTCGCGCTTCCACAGGATCTCGCTTTAACCCATAAATTATCGCTCATGCTTGATTTTGCAGCTCGTAACCATCCGGAATATCGCTTGCCTCTATATATTGCTGAATTATCAGATATTAGTGGCAACGAAAGGAAATTTATTGGCTTCAGTGAAGACGATAATGGTTTCAATCCTGAAGCTCATAAAGGCAAAGTGTTGGTTGCCACTTACCATAAGGCAAAAGGGCTTGAATGGGATCGCGTTCACTTGATGTCTGTAAATAATTATGATTTCCCCTCCCTCCAGGAAGGCGATCAATATAAAGGTGAAAAGTGGTTCATACGAGAAAATATAAACCTTGAGGCTGAGTTGATCACAATGCTTAAGATGATTAATCAAGGGAATTGGGATGACCTCTTGCAGGAATCCGGTTCTGCCACACTCAATTCAAGAAAAGAATATGCCGCAGAACGACTAAGACTGCTCTATGTAGGTATCACCAGGGCGCGAGAATCGCTCATTATTACCTGGAACACCGGAAGACGAAATAACTGTACAATGGCACTTCCTCTACAAGCTTTAAAACTCTTCTGGGAGGAAAAACAACATGCTGCCAAATGATTTTATTTTCAGCCAAAACAACTTACAGCTTTATGTAGATTGCAAACAGCGTTTTTACCTGAGGGAAATCGTAAAACTGGATTGGCCGGCAAATGAATCCGAACCAGTAAGAATTCAAGAGGAAAGAATGGCGATTGGTTCCCAATTCCACCTTTTTTGCAGCCAATTTTTATCAGGAATTCCAGCAGATGTACTGGAACAGAGTATTGATTCAATTGAAATGACTCGCTGGTGGACTTCATTCCAGTCGCTTGGATTGCAACCTTCGGTAGACCTCCAGCCTGAAAAAGCCATCACTATTCCTTTTGCCAATTTCCACCTGACGGCTCATTTCGATCTACTCATGAAAATTCCCGATGAGAACTATGTGATCTATGATTGGAAAACAAATTTAAAACATCCAAAGCGAAAGCTGGTAGAAGATAGACTTCAAACAATCGTTTATCCGTTGGTTTTACATATTTACCTGACTCGTAATCAAGAAACTAAAAACCAATCAAATACAATCGAAATGGTTTATTGGTATCCAGAATTTCCTGATCAACCCCATAGATTTAATTACGATAATACTCTCCTCAACCAATATAAAAGCAAATTGGAATCAATTATTGGGGAAATTTCGAATACCCTACCGGAAGACTTTGTGTTGACCACTGATGCGAAAAAATGCGCCTATTGCCAGTACCGATCATATTGCAATCGTGGTGTTGAAGCAGGAAAATATCTTGATGAGAATAGTCGAGAAGATTAAATAAAGTTGGTATAATTCAGACGTTATGAGTCCTAATTTATCCCGTAGGGATTTTCTAAAACTTACCGGGCTTGGCATTTCAAGCCTTGCGTTTCGTCCTAATCCTCATTTTAAGGAATTCCAGGACGGAAATGAACTTCTGCGTGTTTCCAATACATCAGTGAGTGTTTATAACAAACCTGACGAAACCAGCAAAATAAATTTCCAACGCTTTCGAGATGAAATCGTCAATATTTATTACGAAATCGAATCAGACAAGCCGCCAAAATACAACCCAACCTGGTATCGTGTTTGGGGGGGTTATATACATTGTGCCCGTGTTCAAAAAGTCAGTGTAAAGTTAAATAATCCTCCAAACAATTTGACCGAGGGTTTGCACCTTGCTGAAGTGACCGTGCCATTTACTCAAAGTTACCTTTTGCGAAAACTAACAGGTTGGACTCAACTCTATCGCCTTTATTATGGCTCTCTGCATTGGGTCATAGGTATCGCCGAAGGACCTGATGGTGAACCATGGTATCGCATTCGCGATGAGATGTTGCAATACAATACAGATCTCGATTATTACGTCCCAGCCAAACACTTACAATTAATCGAATTATCTGATCTCACTCCTATTTCCCCTGATGTGCCCTCTGATAAAAAGTATATTGAAGTATCACTGGCAAAACAAGAATTGACCGCCTATGAGAACGGCAAGGTTGTTTTGCAAACAAAGATTTCCTCAGGTTTGGATTACACGCCGCCAGAAGAAACCACCTGGAAAACTCCAACCGGGGAGTTCTATGTGCAGACTAAAATGCCATCAAAACACATGGGCGGGGGCCAGCTCATCTTTGATCCCGAAGCCTATATCATCCCCGGAGTACCATGGGTATCATTTTTTGAACCCGAAACTGGCGTGGCTTTTCATGGAACATACTGGCACCAAAATTATGGTGTTCCAATGAGCCATGGATGCATCAACATGAAAATTGAAGAAGCCAAGTGGATCTTCAGATGGGTAACCCCCAAGGTTGAGACGAACAAAATGACAACCATCGGGTATGGTACACAGGTACTCGTTTATTAATCGTTTAAAAGATCCGGTTTTTTGTTTCCTACAAATTCAGAGAATACCCGGTTTCCAAACACAATCCCTTTCGGTGTTAACCGCAACTTATCGTCATCATCTGGGTGATCCTCAATCAAATTTAAATGGGTTAACTTTCCAAGCCGGCTACCAAACATGTCCTCCACCGGGTGGTTAAATCGATCCTTAAAATCAGTTCGTGAAATTCCATCCTCCGTTAACCTTAACCCAACCATCATGAATTCTTGCATTTCATCCCAGAGTTCAAGTTTATTGCCTTGAATTTGAAATGGACTATCGGTTATTTCAGAACCGAATGGTTGATGGGATGAGGCAATATAAGGCAAAATCGCCGCTATGTTTTCGTATCGATAATGAGCGAAGTATCCATGCGCTCCTGCTCCAAAACCAAGATACGGTAAGCATTTCCAATATTGAATATTGTGCAGAGAGCGGCTTTCACGGCTTATTGACCAATTCGAAATCTCATATTGCTTGAATCCAAATGAGGGCAAATAATCAAGGACAAATTCATACATCTCCCCAGCCAGATCGTCATCCGGCATTGCCACCTGACCTTCAGTAATTTGCCTTTGGAGGAGTGTACCTTCTTCCACCGTTAAGGAATATAAAGAAACATGGTCGATCGGCAGGTTTAACGCAAGGTCGATTGACCTTTCCCACGATTTCATGGTCTGCCCTGGTATACCAAAGATCAGATCCAGGCTGATATGCTTGAATCCTGCTGCTTTAGCCCAAAGGACACTTTGTTTAACTTTGCGAAAATCGTGTTTCCTATTCAGAGTCTCCAATTCATTGGCATGGGCGGATTGCATACCCAGGCTGATACGCGTGAATCCAATTTCATGTAAACCTTGAAAGTATTCCGCGTTCACTGAACCCGGATTCGCTTCAAGTGAAATATCAGCGCAATTGGTAACTGCATAATTGTTATTAACAGTTTGGATAATATTTTTCAGATCATCAAGCGGAAGTAGAGAAGGCGTTCCACCACCGAAAAATATTGTGTGTACAGGAAGTTTAACTTCAGCAATTTTTGCATAAAATTCCACCTCTTGACAGATGGCATCAATGTATCCAGGGATGAGGTTATTGACCCCTGCATATGTGTTAAAATCACAATAACCGCACCTGGTGGTGCAAAATGGAATATGGAAATACAGGCTGGTTGGCATAATGTGAAAGAATAACACAGCCTCATCCCATTGCAAAGTTACTTATCCTGTTGATGTTATAATCTTGACTTCAACAAAACGAAAGAATCGATGAGAAAATGAGTCCTGAACCTACAACTTCAAATAATCGAGTATGTCCTACTTGTGGCACCCGCCTAAGTGAAAACGCCACGCGTTGCCTGGTTTGCGGAAGATCTTTTTCAGCAAGCCCGAAAGCAGCTTCTGTTTCCAATCCGATTCAAGCACCAAAACTACCGGAGTTAAAGCTTAGCCTTCCGGCAGCGATTGGCTTGATAATCCTTGTACTTGGTCTTGGTGCCGCGCTTATCTTTCTGATTCTTCAAGGTACAGGTAGGGTAACTACACCTACCGCAACGCCTACCATAACCTTAACCCCAACCAGTACAAACACGCCTGTTCCCACCCTGGAACCCACAATAGCCCCAACCGCCACCCCGCTTCCACCTAAAGAACACGTGGTTTCATCGAATGAGGTTTGCAGCTCGATCGCTTTGCTTTACAACATAAGTGTTCAAAGCATCGCTGCGTTGAACAATCTTCCCGCAGACTGTGGAACCCTGTACGTCGGTCAAAAACTACTGATCCCTATTCCAACTCCAATGCCCACTGCTTTACCAACCGCAACTTTAAGCGCAGCAGAGGCGACTGAACAGGCTTGCGGTACTGTTTCTTATCAAATCAAGGACGGTGATTCGCTCAGTTCCATTTCAGCAAATTACAGTATCAGTATCGATTCCATCAAGTTATTTAATGGATTAACCTCTGACAATGTAATGGTTGGCATGTATCTATCGTTGCCATTATGTGAGCGTCTCCCAACTGCCGGTCCAACTCCGACTGCTACACTTCCCCCACCTTATGGCGCAGCCAGTTTGCTACTTCCCGCCGATGGTACCGTGTATACCAATATCTCTGATACCATCAACCTGCAATGGTCAAGTGTGGGTACGCTTCGTGATGGCGAACGCTATGCAGTCACCATCGTTGACCTTACTTCTGGTGAGACAAAGAAAACAACTCAATATGTAGCGGATACAAAATTCACGGTACCGGCCAGTCTGCGTCCAATCGACAATACCATCCACGTTTTCCGTTGGTGGGTGGTGGCTGTCCGCCAAACCGGATCAACTGCCGATGGGCAACCAATTTATGATTCCTACGGAACAATCAGTACTTTCCGTGTATTTGGTTGGTCTGGAACTGGCGGAGCGGTCACTCCTACTCCTTAACACTAAAAAGACCTCGGATTTCCCGAGGTCTTTTTTCTTATTGCTCTTCCAAGTATCGGCTGGCTGTTATAGCGGCTGCCGCTCCCATACCAGCAGATGTGATCACTTGTTTAAATTCGGAATCCGCTGCCTCTCCAGATGCAAATATTCCAGGCACGCTTGTTTTCATTTTGTTATCAACAACAATGAACCCTTTATCGTCTATCTCAATTTGACCTTTATAGAGGTCATTATTGGGCTTGTGTCCGATAAATATAAAGATACCATCAACGGCTAAATCTTCCTGTTTACCCGATTTCACATTTTCAATCGTAACCGAACCCACATTGCCAGTTCCATTTATCGATTTTACAACGGAGTCGAGTACTAATTTGATTTTAGGATTTTCCGCCACACGCTTCTGAAGCAAAGCTCCTGCTCTAAATTCATCTCTGCGGTGAACCAGGAGTATTTCACTCACATAGCGCGTGAGAAACAGCGCTTCCTCAAGGGCGCTATCGCCTCCCCCCACAACAACAACCTTTTTTTCTTTAAAGAACCATCCATCACAGGTTGCACAATAGGAAACGCCAGAGCCAACAAATTCTGTCTCCCCGGGAACGTTTAGGTGTACACTGCTTGCCCCCGTCGCGATGATAACACTCTCGGTGAAATAGGTGCCATTATAAGATTTCACCTCGAACGGCTTTTGTTTAAAATTTACCGATTCTACAGAGTCAAACTCATACCTTGCGCCAAACCGTTCTGCCTGTTTTTGAAAGCGATCACCAAGCTCAGATCCTCCCAATCCTTCGGGAAACCCCGGGTAGTTTTCAATCGTATGCGTCAGTGAAGCTTGTCCGCCCGGCATGATCCCGGTTATCACCAATGGTGCGAGTTCTGCTCTGGCTGCATACAATGCCGCTGAAGACCCGGCAGGTCCAGCCCCAATAATAATCACTTTTTCTATTTTTTTCTCTTCTGCCATTTCTTACCTCTATTTGCAATTTTTATCTGTGATTTCAAGCCCTTTTTCAATTATGGAAAACCCTTCCGCTAATTGTTCCTGGGTCATAATTAATGGGGGAATGATCAGTAGGATATTCCAGTGAGTATAAACGAACAACCCATTGTCCAACAAGAATTTTCGGAGCGCAATCATTTCCGGACTGGTGCCAGCGAATGGAGCAGCCGGTTCCCGGGTCTCTCGGTTTTTCACCAACTCAATTGCTCCAAACATTCCAATTGATCTCACCTCCCCAACGGAGGGGTGCCGATCGACAAGTTCAGCCAACATTTCTCCTAAGATGCGCCCGGTAGCCTTGGATTTTTCTACCAGATGATCCGATTGCATCACACCAATGTTTGCAATGGCCGCTGCTACTGAAATTGGATGTCCATTGTAGGTTAATCCGCTTTCATAAATCCTGTCATTGAAGGCGGCGGCAATTTCCGGCCGCATCGCCACAGCCCCTAGCGGACAATAACCGGAAGTGAGACCTTTCGCCATCGTCATGATATCAGGGCTTACATTCCAGTGATCTACTGCAAACCACTCACCGGTGCGACCAAAACCGCTCATCACTTCGTCCGCGATCATCAAAATATCATAACGGCTGCAAAGCTCTCTTACACCTTGCATGTAGCCCGGCGGCGGAATAATAATCCCATTCGTTCCTGTTACCGATTCAATCATAATCGCTGCAATGGTTTTTGGACCCTCGTTGAGGATGATCTCTTCGAGGTGATTCAAATAATCTGCACAAAAATCTTCATCTGATATCTCTGGATTTGATCGATGGAAAGTTGAACGGTATCTATAAGGATCAAGGAAGTGCACCACCCCGGGCATTACAGTCGGTTCCCATGCAAAACGTCTGGGGTCTCCGGTTAATGCAATTGCTCCATAGGTTGAGCCATGATAAGAACGATAGCGGGTGAGAATTTTATATTTTCCAGTATAAGCTCTGGCTAACTTGACGGCATTTTCGTTGGCATCTGCTCCGCCTAAAGTATATAAATATTTTGTCAATCCGGCTGGTACTATTTCAGAGAGTAACTTTCCCAGCATAGCGCGAGGCTTGGTAGCCATTCCTGGTCCTGCGTAAGGCAATTCGCGTGCCTGATCAATGATGGCATTGATAACCCGCTCATCTCCATGTCCAATATTGACACACATTGTCATTGAATTGAAGTCAAGGTAGCGCTTGCCAGTTGCATCCCAAAAATATACTCCCTTTGCCTTCGTGACTGGTATGGGCTGAGCTTTTAACTGGGCTGACCAGGTCCAGAAATTGTGCTCCATTGACAATGGCAGGATTTCATTTTCTGGTAAATTAATCATTCGTTCCTCTATATATAAGATATAAATATCAAACAAATCCTATCACAATTTGGCATGATAAGGAAATCTGCAAAATGGAATCGATCGCAAATCAGGATGTTCTACAACTACTCAAGGATGGAATATCACAATTCAACTATGGTGATTTCTTTGACTCCCATGAAACCCTGGAATCAGCCTGGAGGATGGAAACATCACCAAACAGAGAAATCATTCAGGCTTTGATCCAATTTAGCGTAGGCTGCCACCATCTAAAAAGGAAAAACTGGATTGGCGCAGAAAAAGTCCTCATTAAAGCAAAAAGCAAATTACTCGATTTTGAAGGGGTGATCTGTTTTGTAAATTGCGAGGATATTATTATTCAAGTTGATAAAATACTGGATGTTATCCGCCGCAACAAAGATCTTCCTATAGATGCAATCGAACTTCCTGAATTCCCCAAACTTACATTGATTGGTTAGGTTTAATTCTTCGTCAGCACTACCCTTGCCGGTGCTCCATCAGCCCCTTTTAATTTCAATGGTAGACAGTACATCATCCATATTCCGGGATCAATGTTTGTCAGGTTTAAGCCTTCGATAACCAGAATGCTTTTACTTAATAGAATCGTGTGTGTAGGTCGGCTATTTCCAAATGGCGCAATCGACAAATAATCGATTCCAATTGTTTTTATCCCGAAATCGGCTAGCCATTTCGCTCCATCTTCGCTGATCGCAACGAATTCCTTTTTGAACTCTTTTTCTTCTCTTTCCCAATATTTGGAATTGGATGTCTTGAAAAGAATTCTCGTTACACCATGCTGCATCCCTGCATGTTTTAGAATTTGTGAGTCAATCACTTTCACTTCGTCTGGAATTTCAATTACCTGAGCCTCTCCAATCAACAAATCCATAGGGATCTGTTCAATGGGGGCACCTTCCGGAATAAAATGAAATGGCGCATCGATATGAGTTCCGGTATGCACCGATAATGCTAGAAATGATACGTTCGCATTTTTTCCATCTTCAATTTTGTTTCGCCGATAAAGCTGTACCGGGTCATCTCCCGGCCAAACGGGCATATCAGTTTCGATTAATACGCTTACATCTTTTATCATCATTCTTCACCTCATTTTGCTTGCTTTGAAAATATCGGTCAGGAATTGGTTGCGTTGTGCATTCGTCATTGGAATTGGCTTTGACCAATCCGTCAGATAGGCAGTTAATAGCTCTGTATTGATATATTTCCCATTATATACAATATGGCGATCTACAAATTCTCGTCTGGTCCCGATCACTGGATAATCCATCTGGTCAAACAGGAGATTGCCTAACCCATAGTGAATTAACGAGTTCCCTGAGAATTCAAATCCCATCGGGAAATGAGCTTGTGAGCCTTGCACGATATCAGCACCAGCTTCTGCTGCTGCATGGAACTCAGTTTGGTAAGCGACATCATACATATAAACATAAACTTCATTATGTTGGAATGTCGCAAAAACAACGTATCCCTCATTTTTTAAACGCCTGATTTCATTGGTGTATTTTTCAAGATCACATGGGGCGGATCCTGCTGCAGTCTCTGTGGCAAAATCACTTTTTGGTCCTACAAAATTACAACCGATTAAAGCGATCATGTTCCCATTATTGAGGAGCTCCAACGGTTTTTGAGCCTCTTCAAGATTGACTCCCCCGCCAAAGGTTTCCATCTGATTCTTTTTGTAAATTGCAATCGTTTCAGCTAATTTTTCCGGTCCATAATCATTCAGGTGGTTACCTGTCAATTCAATTACATTTATTCCCAACCCTACCAAAGCAGGGAGATATTCTTCCTTGGTACAAAAACGCAAACTTGTCGTCCAGGGGTTTGGGTCAGGACAATCTTTGTTGATTGAAATCTCGTTACTTACATGTCTGATATCCGCCGAGAGAAACCACTTTTTAATTTCAGAAATTGGATACATCACGCCTTGCTGTTCAATCTTGTACGCAGTAGTCCGAACCAGTGCCGTTGTACCACTCATCGCCACAACCGTCATCTTTGATTCATCGCGGTTTGTCACCGGTAGTGCTTCACTAATCTTCCCGATAATTGATTGGGCTAATGGGTCTTCGGTATTTTTACCCACAAGGTGATAAGTAATCGTTAATGGGTAATCGCCCGTATTCATGGGTTTATCTAGCGGGCTAATCCCATTGATTTTTAATACCTTCCAACGGGGCGATATTTCCTCAAAAGGAACTATCGCCAACGTAGTTAAGGAACCCCAGGCGGCATCAAGTAGGTCACCCTGCTCCATTATCCTTACAACCGCAGAATGATCCTTTCCCCATAATTCCTGAAAAACCTTGTCCGTTTCCGAGCTCATTAACAATTCGTTAAAAGTGTCATCCTGCGCGCCATTCCATAGTCCTTCAATCTCATCCATAGTGATCGTGTCATTCACAGTAGGAAATGGGACAACCGCTGCAAATATCTTTGTGAAATTCGCGTATTCCAATTCGTTTTCCGTTGGGAAACCTTGAGAAATTGCTAATGACGCCGACGGAAGTTCATCCGCCAACGGAAGACTATTGATATGCTCCAAAGCTCCTTTCCAGGATTGAGGAAAGCCGCTCGATAAATACAGGCTAATGGTTTCAGGCTGATACGGCGTTGCGGTTATCACCGGAGTCGGAATCTCAGCGGGAATGTTGGTACTTAACATAGGTGTTGAAGAACAGCTAGTTAACAATACTCCCGCTGTAAGAATGACAAGCGAAGCAAGAGTATGTTTGATATAACGAGATAATCCAACTATTATTAACATTCTTAAATTATAAGCCTCGCTTCAAATACTGTCTTTTCTGATAGTTCCTGATAGTCTTCGCAGTTATAATCCAAATTAAGTATCAATGAAAGGATTCTTATGCGAGAAGTTGCGATAATTGGAATTGGACAAACCAAAGTAGACGAAAATTGGGAAAAATCGCTGCGTGAATTAGCAGGGGATGCTTCTCTTATTGCCCTTCTGGATTCCGGGATCACAAAAACGCAAGCTGTTTACGTTGGTAACATGATGTCCGGTTCAGCCAATCACCAACAACATCTTGGAGCATACATCGCTGATTGGATTGGAATGCGCTATTCTGAGGCGATACGCTTTGAAGCAGCCTGCAGCTCCGGGGCAGCGGCTTTCAGAGCTGGCGTTATGGCAATCGCTTCCGGTGAGCTTGATTCTGTTCTGGTGGTGGGTGTTGAAAAGATGACAGACAGCCCTGGCAGCGAAATCACTGCTGAATTAGCGACTGCCGCAGATGCTGATTGGGAAGCCGGACAGGGGCTTTCCTTTGTTGCGCTCAACGCCCTGCTTATGCGCAGATATATGCATGAATTTGGCTGGAAAAAAGAAGATTTCGCTCCTTTTGCAGTGAATGCCCATAAGAATGCCATGCATAATCCCTTTGCTCGGTTCCATGAACCGACAACCATTGAGGGATATTTGAAAGCCCCAATGGTGGCAGACCCGATTAATCTGATGGACGCTTCGGCAATCGGTGATGGCGCGGCGGCATGTATTCTCGTCCCATTGGAAAAACTCCAAAAATCCAATCGTCCATTTATTAAAGTACTTGCTTCTACAGCCGCTACGGACACAATTGCTGTGGATCATCGACGTGATCCATTGTGGTTAAAAGCAGCTTACAAATCTGGCACTGATGCCTATTCCCAAGCCAGGCTTACCCCTAATGATATTGATTTCTTTGAACTTCATGACGCTTTTTCAATCATGGCAGCGTTATCCCTCGAAGCCAATGGATTTGCCGAAAAAGGCAAGGGTCCAACATTAGCCCTCTACGGGGAAATCCTCCTTAACGGGAGAATTCCCATTGCCACCCGTGGTGGGTTGAAGGCGCGCGGGCATCCGGTCGGCGCAACCGGGATGTACCAGATCGTCGAAGCAGTACAGCAACTCCGCGGCGAAGCTTCAGGATCGCAAGTTGTGGGTGCAGAAATCGGGATGACACAGAATATCGGTGGCAGTGGCTCAAACATCATCACCCACATTTTGCAACGAGTTTAGTAATCCAGGAGTGCTGTTTTGTTTTCTATTACGCCCGAGATGATTGACCAATACCGCTCCACGACTTTTCATTATTCTCCCGGAAAACAGCTACGATCCCCGGAAGAAGCGGTTAAGTTTGTTGATCAGCGTGGCTTCATCCTTTTCTGGCCGGATCCAAAAATGGAACTGCCGAATTTATGGCATGCGGTTGCAGGAAAACGACCGGTTCCAGATGATCACGATGACCCCGGTCATATCACTTGGAATTGGAAAGATTCTCTTCTTGATAAAAAAGTTTGGTATTATGCCAAGATAATCAGGCAAAGAAATACTTTTATAGCACTTGATTTACTACCTTACTTCTATGCCTTATCCCCAAATTATGGCTCTCCAGTTGATGATATTCAGGATCAATACACTCAAGGCGCTTTACCACTTGAGGCAAAACAAATTTTCGAAACCCTCCTCGAAAAAGGTGCCCTCGATACGATCGCATTGCGAAAAGAATCACGTCTTACAAGTTCAAATTCCAATCAGGCATTTCAAAGGTCAATGAATCTTCTTCAACGCGATTTTAAACTCCTGCCCGTGGGAATCGCGAATGTGGGTGCCTGGCATTATGCCTTTCGCTACGAACTCACCCACCGTTATTTTCCTGAATTATCTGAAAACGCCCACGGAATTTCTGAGATTGAGGCACGCACAAAACTGGTGAATTCACTCCTGAATTCAATTGGCGTTGCCACTGCAAAACAAATTTCGATGATTTTTGGCTGGCCGCTTGAATTAACTCAACAATCATCTGCTTAAATATTCAAATGGCAATTGGTCTGAATGCCAAATTGAAACGCCAAAAGGGTCTGCTCAAGCGTATTGTTCACTGGCGGTCTGCCAATCCTCCTGATTTTCGCGCAATCCAACCATAAGGTTATAATCAATAAGGAGCATAAATTCCCCACAATGGAGGTTTGAATGGAATTCCATATTTCTAGGCGGACCAGGGATAAATACCAATTTAACCAGGAGTTATTCTCCTATGATGGGAATTTTATTTTTGCCGATTTTCATTCTGTAAGACTATTTGCGCAAAAAATGAATGACCAGTGTGATCTGGTGTCTGTTCCCGAATCAGCAATTAAAGCCGGTCAACTCAATGCAATGGGATTGATAGATGAGATTTTTCATCATGTTTTCTCGCTTTACAAACTGGAAAATGGGGAAGATACGCTCGGGAAATTGTTTAAAGACCTGCAATCCAAAATAGGGAAAGAACGGCTTGATTCTATCCTTTCAGTATTTATCTCCCAATACCCACCTCTTGATGTATATAACTCCAAAATTACTCCTAAAAAGTACTTGTCTGGAATAAATGATGGGATACCCAATCGTGAACGGCTTATTGAAGAGTTGACGCTCCTTTGGATTGCCACACGCAATCCGGCACTTGAGCAATTTAGTGAGTTATTTATCGACCCTGTCCTTGTCGAAGACTTCCGATTTGACCAGGTGATGTTTCAAATTAACGAATTTTTCAATTCGCAGCCCGGGTTTGGTCCTCAAAACGATTCGCTTATTAATCTGTTGCGCACACCCGCAATCCAAATTCCCCATTCAATCACAGGCCAACTGGAATACATTCAAACCCATTGGTCAACTTTACTGGGTGAATATCTAATGCGGCTGCTCTCCAGCTTGGATTTGATCAAAGAAGAAAATAAACTTGGTATGTTGGGTCCAGGACCCATTGCAATTCCTGTTTACAACCGCGCCGAGATGATCAAAATTTCTGGAAAGGACGCTGAATCTGAAGCTTTCAGCCCCGACAGAGATTGGATGCCAAGCGTGGTTTTGATCGCAAAAAATACCTATGTCTGGCTTGACCAATTGAGCAAACAATACGGAAAAGAGATCCGCAGGCTGGATCAGATTCCGGATGAAGAAATCCAAACGCTCTCCAATCGCGGGATCACCGGACTTTGGCTCATCGGTTTATGGGAACGCAGCCCGGCATCCGCACGGATAAAACAACTTTGCGGCAACCCCGAGGCAATATCCTCTGCTTACTCGTTATATTCCTATGACGTAGCCGCTGATCTCGGCGGGCATACAGCCTATGAAGTCTTGCGCGAACAGGCAAAACACTTCGGAATAAAACTCGCCAGCGATATGGTTCCCAATCATATGGGGATTGATTCGGATTGGGTTTTAAAACACCCTGAGCGCTTCCTGGGATTGGACCATTGCCCCTACCCATCCTACCAATTTAATGGACCAGACTTGTCAACCGATCCGAACGTTGTGATCCAAATCGAAGACCATTATTTTGATCGTAGTGATGCCGCAGTGGTTTTTCGCAGAATCGACAGGAATAATGGAAGGCACAGATACATCTACCATGGCAATGATGGCACTTCAATGCCATGGAATGATACGGCACAACTCAATTATCTCGATCCTAACGTCCGCGAAGAGGTCATACAAACAATTCTACAAGTGGCGCGAATGTTCCCCATCATCCGCTTCGATGCGGCAATGACGCTTGCTAAAAAGCATATTCAGCGCTTATGGTTTCCTCAACCGGGCTCCGGTGGCGCTATCCCGTCCCGTTCAGATTATCCGATGACCGATGAGCAATTCAATCAAGCTGTCCCTGTCGAATTCTGGCGTGAGGTGGTAGACCGCGTTGCCATCGAATGCCCCGACACCTTGCTCCTGGCTGAAGCATTTTGGCTAATGGAAAGTTATTTTGTACGTACACTGGGTATGCACCGCGTTTATAACAGTGCTTTCATGCATATGCTTCGCAACGAGGATAATGCCGGGTATAGAAAAATTTTAAAAAATACCCTCGAGTTTGATCCTGAAATCCTTAAGCGTTATGTAAACTTCATGAATAACCCTGATGAGCGTACTGCAGTAGAGCAGTTTGGCAAAGGAGACAAGTATTTCGGGATTTGCACCTTGATGGTCACGCTGCCCGGGCTGCCCATGTTCGGTCACGGTCAGATAGAGGGATATGCTGAAAAATACGGCATGGAATTCTTCAAACCCTATTGGGATGAATCTCCAGATTCTGCCCTCATTTCCCGCCATGATTTCGAGATTTTCCCCCTCCTTCACCAAAGAGAATTATTCGCAGGCGTTGATAATTTCTGGATGTACGATTTTGAACGCAAAGATGGAATTGACGAAAATGTGTTCGCCTTTTCCAACCATCTCAATGGGAAAAAGACACTTGTTATCTACAATAATAATTTTCAAGAAACACATGGCAGGATTAAAACTTCGGTCAATCAAGCCGTCAAGGTTGGAACTAAACGACAAGTGAAAAGAACTGATCTCTCAAATACTTTGGGATTTTCGCAAGGTTACAATGGATACCTTAAATTCCGTGACCAAAGTTCGGGTTTGTGGTTCATCAGACCAGTTGACGAAATAATCCAGGATGGATTTTCAATCCATCTTAATGGATATGAGCACCACGTTTTCCTCGATTTTCAGGTTGTTTTTGCCGATTCAACCCACGATTACGGACGGTTGTGCCCTATCCTAGGGCAGAATGGTGTTCCAGATATCGAATCTGCCCTTGAAGACTTGATCCTTGAATCGGTGATAGCACCTTGGCATCAGTTAATGAACAAAGGGTATTTAGATTACCTTATTTCCCGCATAGAAGCGGAAAATCCTGATTCCTCACAAGTAAGAGAAGAATTCATCTTCAAGTCAAACCAATTTCTGGATGGTATCGAGACTGTTGCTAAAGTAAGTGGTGACAAGACTGCCATAAGCGATGCAATGACCAATAAGATGATGTCATTGATTGGTTTCAAACCTGCGCTTCAATCACTCCTAATTCCTGGTTCGAAACAGGTAAAGAAACTCGCAACCAAAGTATCTGACAATCTTTCGACCCCAAAATGGCTTTCATGTGCATTGATTAGTTGGGCGATGCTAAGTGAGATTGGAAACCTATCGCCAATGGATGGAACTTGCGAGCGAGCTATCAGTTGGATGGATGAATGGCATCTCGGAAAAGCAATTGATGAGACGCTCACACTTTCAGGTTTTTCGACTGACGAGGTCAAATCAACCCTCCTCGCAGTGAAGATTGCTATAAAACACCAATCTTGGCTCAAAGAACTGGGTCAACAACCCATCACGATGATTTTGAACGAATTGTTCTCTGACATAAATATTCAACGATTTACAAAAGTAAATCGGTACAATGATATTTTATGGTATGACAGAGCAGCTTTTGAATCCTTGGTGACGCTTCTTCAATTGATAGCCTTAATTGATACACAAAAAAGTGGAGCATCCATTTCTGTGTTAGCTGAGGCTTTGCTTGCATCTGATGAAATTTTCGAACAAATTAAAAGCAAGGAAAAAAAGTCAGAGTTTCAGTTAAAGAATCTTCTAGATTAAGATTTAAAGAAATTTTTAATTGCCTCATAAAAAACCAGATCACCAGTAATGCCACTTACCTCGCTCTTGATCCTGGAGAGCGAGGTTTTATATTTTGCCTCCAGACTTACCCCTAATGCTTGCTCGATTAAAAAAATCCCATATGCAGCGCAGATTACGCTATTTCTTGGCTCTATCCGGTCAAAATCTTCAAAAAACCAACCGCAGGAAGTAAACACCCTTAATCGATATTCCTGTGCCTTAAACAAGAACGCAAGAGTTATTCTTTCACTTTGACTTAATATTCTTTTTGTTTGAACTGTAATCCAGGAATCAAATGATGTTTCACCCATAAGCACTTCAATATAAGAGGTTCTCGCATTTTCCAAGTCAATTTCAACCTTACGCATGAATTGATCACATTGATTGTCTATGTCACTGGCAATGTCAATCAGAAATTCTCTTAATGGTTGCTTCCATTTTGCACCGGGGGTACAACCACATTCATCCTGGCATCGTTCTATCCCATGATGGCAACTCCAGGAAGTTTTTTCAATAATCTTCCCAAAGGGTAATTCAGAGTTTTTTTCAAGCCATACCGCTGGGAACTCCAATTGAAGACCTGATGATTTCATAGATCCATTTACAATTTGGCTTAAAAATAAATCGCGGAAGATTTGGTGATGTCCATAAAGTTCACCATCCGTAGCCATCATTTCATATTGGTTTCCTAATCCGTCTGGAAATTGGTTTTTAACATACTCTTTCACGAATTGGTCAGCATTTGAGGTCGCAAAGGAATCGAAACTGGCGCGTGCACTCAATTCCCCGTTATAAGGAAAAATCGCAATTTGTTTTTCGCCTGGTAATCAAACGCGATATGGAGAATGCTGGTTATTAGAAAAATCTGTTGCCATTTGCCAGGAGCAAGTATTGTCAATTTGATCCCCATGTCAGCCATTATCCCCAATGTTTCAATATCAACTGCAGTTTCCGGTAGTCACAATACCTTCTGGCTTTCGCCCAAAGGTATTTTGAAGATCCCTGATCCCCCAAATAATCTCGGTTTCTTTCTCCCGTTTTGTAGCTAAGGGCAGGATTGTATGATGATATGGCTGAGCGATGGCATTTCCATGACCAGTTTGCAAGAGCGCTTGCTTATCCGCGTTTACGATGAGTTCTAACGCATCGGGATGTTGAACTCGCAACCATCGACTGAGGGTTGGACCGATATCATAGCTAATGTGGGAAAAATTGCCAATCTTGATATTCGGCAAATAACAGGTTTCATAGATCTTTTCGTTCCAATTAGGGTAAGGAAACGCACTGGGTTCTACAGGAACTTTGTTTATTACAGGATCTTCTCTTGGAGGTTGGTAGAAATGGGCGTGAATGATAAAGCTTCGATGAGAATCCATGAATCAGGTATCACTTTCTTTGAATAACATCGATGAGATAATCAAGGTTTTGGTGAAAACGATTTGGAATGACTCCAAATTGCCGGGGAAGACTATCCAGGCTTGTAGTTCGGTCGTCTGCCAGAGAATCCAGCCAGAATATCGAAATTGGGAATTTCGGATACAGTTGGTTGACCCATAAGGATATGGTGCGCAGATAAGCTGGAGAAATCTGAATTATCCATCTTTTTATACCAATTTTCTCCATAATCATATCCACAATATCCCGATAGGAGATCGTTTCCAACCCTCCCACTGAAATTATCCTGTTAACTATCTTTCAATAATCTTTAAACAAGCTCAACATCGGACAGATCATCAATCCATATCGGTTGAAGAAGGTTGTTCCCATCTCCGAGAATCAGAAAAAATGGCCAAAATCGATTAATCGATGGCGCGAGTGGTTTCTCGAAATTGATTTCCAGGTCCAAACACACTGCCGGTGCGAATGATGGTGTAGGGTATGCCGCTTTGCATGATCCAATTTTCAGCAATTGCCTTTGCTTTCAGCACTGGATAAGCCGAGGCTCGTGTGGCCTCGTGATGACTGATGAAATAGATGCGTTCAAGTTTCGATTGTTTGGCAGCAGTTACAAGTGTGATCGTTCCTTCCACATCCACCTTGTTAAGGTCTGCTGCAGTTCCTTTTCGTTCAGCCCCAGCCAAATGATAAACTTCGCTGATTCCCTTCAAAGCGGCTTTCATCCCCTGGCTGTCAGTAAGGCTGCTGATAGCCACCTCAACGGGAATCCCTTTCGGAAACCGCGGGGATTCCGCGGAAGGCTTTAATAATATTCGAACACTCTGACCAGAATCCACCAAGGATTTGACCAGATGTCTTCCGATAAATCCAGTTCCACCGGTTACGAGAATCATTTTATGGATTATACCTGAGCATTTTGCCATAAATGATAATTCTGGCATATATCTTGCTACATACTATTTGAATATTGGAATAATAAGCGTATAAACCATGAGTGAGAACCCCACGGCACCCCACAATAGGATCGGTTTCCATTATTTTCAGGACACCGCTCATTACACCAATAAGGACCTGAATACCTGGCTACCCGAATTGGTGA
>CAWHPL010000001.1:0-327077 GCA_963831305.1 uncultured Chloroflexia bacterium | reverse complement strand
GGTTAAACGCTGGCTGGTTGGTTCTGTTGTCAGACTCATCACGTGCCATTCCTGAACAATTTATCCACGGTCTAATACAAGCCAATATTACCCCAATCATCCATTTTCCTTTCCGATTACCCAATGCCCCATCTGCTGCGGATATGAGGGCAATATTTGAAGTTTATGCTCATTGGGGTGTAAAACACGTTGTCTTGTTTGATCGCCCCAATCAAATCCAATCATGGTCATCTGCAAGTTGGTCTCAACTTGATCTTGTAGAGCGATTTACCGACCGCTTTTTACCTTTAGCAAACGAAGCACTCAAAGCTGGCTTAATCCCGGTCTTTCCACCGCTTGAACCAGGCGGAGATTATTGGGACACATCATTCCTCCGTTCAGTGTTGGAATCGATCAAACGCAGAGGAAATCGACAGCTTTTGGATAATATGGCTTTCGCCGTTACAACTTACACCTTCGGGCATGATTTGAATTGGGGATCCGGCGGACCACCAAAATGGACGTCTGCAAAACCATACCACACCCCCGATGGGTGCGAAGACCAATGTGGATTCAATAATTGGCAATGGACCGAATCGATTGTAAAAAAAGCCGGTGTTGAATCTGTTACTATGTTTCAGTTTGGTTGTGGGCTAAAAAACAAAAATGGCATTTACTCTCCCGTAATTCATGCAGAACTTGTTCAAGAATTTTTAGAAAAATTTCAGGACCCCGCTTTCACACCTGTGACGGCGTCCCTTTTTTGGCTTCTTGCGGCAGAACTAAACACAGAAGAGTATTCTCAAGCCTGGATAAAACCTGATGGTAAAAATCTTCCCATCGTCAACCTTTTAGATTCAAGCGCAGAAAACAAACAAACTAATTCTATTCCTGAAAAAAAGAAGCCTGCTGGTTTCGAAACTGATACTGAATCTCCTCATCTGATTGAACATTATCTTCTATTACCGAGTTATGAATGGGGAATTGCGGATTGGCATCTTGAAGTGACACGACCTTTTATCCTAAAACATCATCCAACCGTCGGCTATTCGATCGAAGAAGCCTTGCTAGCAAAAAAAGTGACCGTGATTGGTGGCGATCAAGACTTTTCACCCGAAGCGATTGCCCATCTACGCAATTCTGGTTGCGAAGTTGAACAAATCACTGGCGATGGTACAAGTATTGCAACCACTCTGGCATTGAGGTAAATTATGACGATCTCCCTTCCAACCACTCCAACCACCCACACCCCGATTAATGCCAAACAACCAGTACTAAAAGTCATTGGTCTTGGAGGTGGTGGACAAAACACGGTTGACCGTATGATCGAACTCGGGTTATCTGGCATTGATTTCATCGTTGCCAATACAGACGCACAAGTGCTGAGAAAATCCCTGGCACCGGTAAAAATTCAACTTGGACCTATTCTCACACGCGGTTTGGGAGCTGGTGGTAATCCGTCTATTGGCGAAGCTGCTGCCGAAGAAAGTCTAAAAGATCTAAATTCTGCCCTCGCTGGGGCTGACATGGTTTTTCTCACAGCCGGCATGGGTGGAGGCACTGGAACCGGGGCAATTTCAGTTGCCGCAAAAGTGGCAAAAAGTGTAGGGGCTGTAGTCGTCGCTGTTGTAAGTCTGCCCTTTAGTTTTGAAGTCGGTCACAGACAAAAAAACGCCCGTGAGGGAATGAATAAACTTCAGCAGTATACCGACACAATGATCAGTGTCCCCAACGATCGATTGCTTCAATTCGCGCCAAAAGACCTCCCCCTGGAGATGGCGTTTCGATTGGCAGATGATGTCTTGCGTCAGGGGGTTCAGGGTATCTCTGAATTGATTACCCAACCTGGGCTGATCAATGTTGATTTCTCACACATCCGCGCTTTGATGAAAAATGGTGGTGGGTCGTTATTAGCCATTGGCACTGGGGAAGGCGAAAACAAGACAGAAGATGCGTTGGAACACGCACTCCATCACCCAATGCTGGAAACGATCAATATTGCTGATGCCAGCGGAATCATCGCAAACTTCACTGGTGGCTCAGACCTGGCATTTATGGAAGTGATGGAATCCTTGAATCACCTCCAAAGAATGGCGCGCCAGGGTGTGACCATCGTGCCAGGCGTGGTAACTGATGAACGCATGGAAGACCGTGTTCAGGTAATTCTCGTGTTAACCGGGATAGGTGCCACCTCTGTGGATTCCACCGCAGCGAGTCAAATGGAAGAAGTGACAATTGGGAATAATCCGGGGGAACCCATTCCTCTTGATACATTCCCTGCAAATTCAACTTCACAGATTTACATGTCAGGTTCTCCTGCCAATTTGGATATTCCTGCTTTCTTGCGCAAACGGCTTAACTAGGAGATGGTCGATGGAAGATAAATATATTCAACTAGTTTGCAACAGTGTCTACCGTCAATTTCCCGAATTACGTGGCGCTCGCCCCTCGATTAGTTCATTACCTGGAGATAAATTTCAATTGATCTTCCATGGAAAAGGGGAAACCCCGGACGGTAAGAAAATCGACCGCACGGTCAGGGTTGCCGCGTCGGAAAATGGCAAGATATTAAAACTAACAACGTCAAGGTAGTAAAAATGCTTGCGCAGATTTCAGAAAAAATCGAATTAACTTTTTGGGATGTAAGTATTTCAATTCTCAGAAAAGCATCCTGGTTAAAATGGCCGATAGGTCACGTAATGCGTATCCTGAAAGATGAAAACCTTAAATCAAAAATTGCGACCGCAACGGTAATAGCCAGTGCCGGATTTGGAATGGGAATGTTGATATTCTTTTTCTCTATGGTTATTTAACATTGGTCTCGCTTTAAAACAGCTTCGGCTGTTTTTTTGTTTAATAGGAAATGGTAAAATCAGGAAGACGGATATCCAACCCCGAAAACCGGTGGAAATGAAGAAAATCACTCCCCTATTCGTTTTAATTCTCTTCGCCGCATTCATGCTAATTGGCTATTGGTTAGCATCCAGCGTGTTTGGATTAAATACGAAGCCTGAAATTAACCAAACAGTAAAACCAAATCAAATTACCAAACAAAGTAATTTTCTATTGATCCAGGTTAGTGATCTTGAATCGAAAGAGCCTCACTTGTTATCCATTTGGGCAGCGTTTTCTATGGAATCACCCGCCAATGACCAGTTCTATGTCTCTCTTTACCCAACCAGTGATGCAAATAAAAATGCTCAAATTGCTTCGATTTTTACTTTAACGAGGAATTATTCTATTAAACCAAATAGTTTGTCCCGTTTAGAGCGAATATTTGACCTTGATTTCGACGGCTATTTTGTCATAGATAATGTTGGTTTTCTCGCCTTAGCTTCAGATCTCGGAATCGAGCAGATTGAAATTTCATCTGAATCTCCTGAGACATCGGACGCAGTAATCGCGCTCCAATCAAGTGGCACAACTTTTTATCATATGCTTTGCAATCTTTCTACCTCCGGTGCGATTGATTCGTTTTTCAGTCAAATCGATTGGGCGTCTCTGATTCCTGTTCACCTCACCAGCGATAAATCACTTGAGGAAATTCAAAAACTAATCGACATAAAAAATGGACAATCATCGGTGGAAAATTGTAAAGTTATTGTCCCAAATTAACCTACTCAATTAAACTTTTTATAGCCACAGCATGATATAATGTTGCGCTTTAATACTTTATTGAAAGGGATACAAATGGCAGAATTTACAGTAAACAAAGATCTCGTTGTCAGCATGGATTACGAGCTGAAAGTTGGAGATACAATAGTGGATTACTCCGAGGAAGGCGATCCCATCATCTTCCTGCAGGGGCACGGCAACATCATTCCCGGGTTAGAGAAAGCCATCCAGGGGATGAAGGTCGGCGAATCCAAAAATGTTCTGGTCAAAGCAGCTGAAGGCTATGGCGAGTTTGACCCCGAGAACTTTACCGAAGTCCCAAAATCTGAGTTTCCCGAAGATATCCCCCAGGAAATTGGCACCGAAATTGGTGTCAATGATGAAAATGGCGAAGAATTAACTGCTTACATCGAAGAAGTTGATCTCGAGAAAATCACTTTGAATTTCAACCACCCGCTTGCAGGTAAAGACCTTGAATTTCAAATCAAGGTTGTTAATATCCGCGAAGCTACTGCTGAAGAACTTGAACATGGTCATATTCATGATGATCATGAATGTTGCTGTGGTGACGATGAAGATTGTGATTGCGACCACGGAGAAAATGGCTGCGATTGCCACAACTCTTAGTCTTTGTTTGGTAATGAGTGAAGACGAAACGAACCGGGGCTGCCGCTTGGCAGCCCTTATTTATTAAAAAGCCAGATAATCCCCGGCCATCATTTGTTTAATATATATCCTGTTTTCATTGGCAATAATTGCATTTACCTTTTCAGGATCATCCTGGTTGACTGTAAACAAATCATTATGCATTGGGATCAACAGTTGCGCTTTGATGGATAAGGCAAGGTTGATCGCTTCATCGATATCCAGGTTACCTACAATTCCCAACATTTCACGCTTTGTATCTCTGCCATTCACGGGCAAGCAAGCAACATCAATTGCCCACTGAACACTCAAGAGCTCATCAACCAGCGAATTGTAAAGAACCGTATCCCCCGAATGATAAATGACGATATCGTCTATTCGGATCAAATAACCTACACACTCAGCCTCCCCGGCATGAATTCCCGCCTCAAGGTCAGGGTGCGCTGCCGCAACACTGACGAATTCAATTCCCCCAAAACATGCTCTTTCATTGGTTACAGAAATTATTCGTGATCTTGTAAAGTCCGGGTTTGATAAAAGGTGATCACGAACTGGTTTTGGTCCGATAAACAGACTTTCGGGGTTGTTCGCTCTGATTTTACTCAGCGTTTCGAGGTCACAATGATCTGCATGATCGTGGGTGATAAAAATAGCCTCGACTCCTGTAATCTCTTCAGGTTGAATAGGCGGCGGAAAGTTCCTTGAAAACATTTCAGCGCTCCCATAATCACCACTAACCACAAAATTGGAAAGGTATGGATCAATTAGTATCTTTGAGTGACTCCCCTCAACTAAAAATCCAGCTTGCCCCAGGTATTGAATCTTCATATTTATCGACTTCCTTTTCTTATCGTTAGCATCCTGAAAAGAAATTATAATGACGTTGAGGAATATCTGGGATTGAATTTTCCTGAATCTCTTGATGGATGAATTCACTCCCAGTCACAAGAAAACAACCTGGTCGCAAAGTGCCGTCAATCCTCTAAAATAAGTCGCAGAAGGTAAAATAAATTGTTCCTACCAACAACGCTATCTGAAGTCCATGCTTTAGGCTGGCAATCACTTGATGTGATTCTGGTCTCAGGTGACACCTATATTGATACACCTTATTCAGGGATTGCCTTAATTGGCAAAATACTTCTCTCTAAAGGGTATCATGTTGGAGTTATTGCCCAACCTGACATAAGCGACATCGCAGATATTTCCCGATTAGGTGAACCTAAATTATTCTGGGGCGTTTCTGGCGGGACGGTTGATTCAATGGTGGCAAATTACACCGCCACATTGCGGAAACGTAATAGCGATGATTTCACCCCCGGCGGTGTAAACAATCGTCGACCTGATCGGGCTGTGATCGTCTATTCAAATCTTATCCGGCGTGCATTCAAGAATACAGTACCAATTGTCCTGGGTGGGATTGAAGCCAGTCTACGCCGGGTCACTCACTACGATTATTGGACGGATAAACTGCGCGCCCCGATCCTTTTTGACTCAAAAGCCGATTACCTTTTGTATGGGATGGCTGATAAAAGTATCATCGAGCTGGCAGATTCCTTAAAGGAAAACCGCTCACCACTCGAAATACGCGGATTGTCTTATCTCGCAAAAACAGCTCCACTAGACTATTTGGTTTTACCCACCTTTGAAGAAGTGATTGCAGATAAAAACGAATTTATAAAAATGTTTGAAGCTTTTTATCAAAATAATGATGCTATCACTGCCAAAGGGTTGGCACAAAAAAAGGTGGACCGGTATTATGTTCAGAATCCTCCCTCTTTCCCCCTAACAAGTTCTGAACTGGATACCGTTTACTCTTCAAATTGGGAACGGTTGCAATCTCCCTATTATGCATCCCAGGGCGATGCAAAAGCGTTACAAACCATTCAATTCTCCATTCCAACCCATCGTGGATGTTATGGAGAGTGTAATTTTTGCGCCATAGCCGTACACGAAGGAAGAACCGTCTCAAGCAGAAGCGAAGCCTCAATTTTACAAGAAGCCGAGGCAATTACACAGCATCCAGATTTCAAGGGTATCATCCGTGACCTGGGTGGACCGACTGCCAACATGTATCAAATTGAATGTCGGAAAAAGCTCACCAGCGGCGCTTGCGCTGATAAACGCTGTATTTACCCGGACATTTGCCCGGTATTAAAAATCGATCATTCCCCTCAAGTGGAAATTCTCAAAAATATCCGTAAAATTCCAGGCATACGAAAAGTGTTTATAGGATCAGGCGTCCGCTATGATATGGTGATGGCAGATAAAAAATGTGGAATTCCCTACCTCAATGAAGTTATCAGCTACCATGTTTCAGGACAAATGAAAATAGCTCCTGAACACACCGAGCCTTATGTTTTGAAATTGATGGGTAAACCTTCTCAACAATCGTTAAAAGCATTTAGAGAACAATTCGAGAGGATTTCAAGATCTGCAAAAAAAGAACAGTATCTCACCTATTATCTTATTGCCGCTCATCCTGGCTGTTCGAACGCCGATATGCGAAAGTTAAAAGAATACGCCACAACATCCTTACAAATCACTCCAGAACAGGTGCAGGTTTTTACCCCCACCCCCTCAACTTATTCGAGTGTCATGTATTACACCGAGATCGATCCATTTACAGGAAACAAGATTTTTGTTGAGAAAAACCTCCATAACAAGAATTATCAAAAAGAACTTGTTACCACAAAGCCGAATCATTTCGATAGGCTTGCGAGTTCAAGAGTAAGCTCAAACCCATCAAATGCCTACGCGAAGCGTAGTGCTCCTAAGAGGAAACCCAATGAATTCAAATGATACTGTTCAATTTTTTATCTCCTGCCCTCCTGGTTTAGAAAGATTATTAGCTGCCGAATGTAAAGGGTTAAATCTCCTACGTCATAAATCGCCCAAAGCAATTCCATTGACCGGTAAGTCAGTTTCCGGTGAGGAATCCGGAGGATTTGAATTTGAAGGCACGCTCGAGGATGTCTTCACAGCAAATTTGAATTCCCGTATCGCCAGCCGGGTAGTTGTTCGTTTGGGTGAATTCTATGCAGCCGCCTTTTCCGAATTGAGGAAAAAAGCAGCAAAATTGGAATGGGGACGCTACATCAACCCCGGACAAGCACTTAATATCCGTGCTGTATGCCATAAATCGAAACTGTATCATTCGGATGCGGTGATTGAAAGAGTTCTTGGAGCGATTAATGATCATTTCGCTTCCACCACAAAAACAATTCCACTCGTTACTCAATCCAGTGAAGGACAATTGGTTCTAATCCGGATTGCCAATGATCTTTGTACTATCAGCATTGATTCTTCTGGTGAGCATCTTTACAAGCGTGGTTATAAATTAGCGGTCGCCAAAGCCCCCTTGCGTGAAAATCTGGCAGCGGCAATGATTGCATATTCAGGATGGGATGGGTCGTCACCCCTGATAGATCCCTTCTGTGGATCAGGAACCATTCCAGTTGAAGCCGCAATATTTGCCTCAAAGATTCCACCTGGGTTAGCCAGAGAATTCAGGTTTACCAGTTGGCCAGGTTTTACACCTGAGGTCTGGAATGCCATCCTTGAAAAGGGGAGAAAAAGTATTGTCACTGCAGAATTTTCCATTTACGGTTATGACCGCGACACAGGTGCAATCGCCTCCTCCCAGGCAAATGCCGCCCGCGCCGGGCAAAAAAATAATATCAATTTTGCTCAGCAAGCCGTCTCATTGCTGGAATCCCCCGCCCCAGTGGGAGTGATCGTCACAAATCCCCCCTATGGGATTCGGATTAAAGAAAATCATGACCTGCGCGATCTTTATGCACGTTTTGGCACTATCCTCTTAGAGAAATTTCACGGGTGGACGGTTGTGATCTTGTCATCTGACGACCAATTAACCGGAAATTTGGGACTGGGGCAACCAAAAAGCGTATTGCGTTTTACAAATGGCGGCATTCCAGTGAAATTACTGAAATTTAATCTTTAACGGATTCGATTTCTCTCCCAATCGTATTTTGGGAACGCCACGTAATATTCGTGGCGTTTTTATCTTTAATATGAGCATCCTTTCATATTCAAAATGGCTTCGGTTGTTTAATGTTAGAATACAAACGGGAATCACCCAGTTAAAATACAATTTTCTTAGGAGACGGGATGAAGCAAATTCGTGTTCTTCAATGGGGTTTAGGCGCCATGGGCAGTGGAATGGCAAGATTAATGCTGGATAAAACCGGGTTAATAATTGTAGCGGTTATTGATGCCCGCCCGGATTATGTTGGCAAAGACCTTGGAGATGCGCTTCAGCTAGGGAAAAAAGTTGGTGTCAAGATAACCAATAACGTTGAGTCTGTTCTGAAAAAAGAGAAGGTAGATTTAGTGGTGATAGCAACAACTTCCTGGTTGAAAGATCAGGTTGCCGACCTTCGCAGAATTCTCAAATCCGGTATCAATTGCATCTCAATCGCGGAAGAAATGGCGGATGCCTACGCACAAAACCCAAAACTCGCCAACGAACTTGATAAATTAGCCAAAGAAAATGGCGTCACCATCATTGGAACCGGTGTGAACCCTGGATTCGTACTGGATTTGCTGGTTGTGGCATTGACCGCTGGCAACCACACTGTTGAACGAATTGAAGCTTCCCGTGTAAACGATTTGAGCCCTTATGGTCCCACAGTTATGAACAGCCAGGGAGTAGGTACTACCCCGGAACAGTTTAGAAAAGGGATTGCGGACGGATCAATTGTTGGTCACGTCGGTTTCCCGGAATCCATTCATATGATCAGCGACGCGCTCGGATTGGGCGTTGACCGCATTGAACAAACCCGTGAGCCAATAATCAGCAAAGTGAAACGTGAAACGCCGCATGTAAAAGTCGGTCCAGGTATGGTAGCAGGTTGCTCCCATATTGGCATCGGGTATCGCGGTGAGAAAGAAGTTATCAAGCTCATTCACCCCCAGCAGATTCATCCTGGTCTTGAAAAACAGGATACCGGTGATTACATCAATATTTTTGGTAAACCGGAAATTCACATGTCCATTAAACCTGAAATTGCCGGTGGTATTGCAACTGAGGGTATTGCCGTCAATTTGATTCCTCTTGTTGTTGCTGCCACACCCGGGCTTAAACGGATGATAGATCTTCCAATCCCCGCAGCGTTAATGGGTGACACTGCTTATTCACGAAAGAGTTAATTCCCTGCCAATTGCATAAAACGCAATTGGCATCATTTTATCTCCGGATGGTGATGGTATGACCAGCATTCCAAAGGGTACCTGGGTCGAAATCGAACAAATCGTACTTCAACCTGAACAACGAGCACATTCTTTGCCTGAAGAGACTCGCAAAGTTCCGTATGTTTTTCGTGTTTCAGGATTTCTTATCGATGATGGCGAGTTCGGGAATGAAGTAAAAATTAAAACCATTATCGGTCGCGAACTGACTGGTAAATTGAAGACCGTAAATCCAGGTTATTCGCACAGCTTCGGCGCTACAGTTCCCGAACTCCTCACAATCGGCACTGTTTGGGAGGATAAATGACCTCCCGCGATTTCTCGTATGATGCTGTCATGGCTCGTAAAAACGAGATTATGAAATCGTCAATGCAATTGGATTATGACGAGTTCATCACCAGTCCAATTGCCTTTGATTATGAACGCATGATGGCCGCTACGGGTTATTCAATGGAAGACATCATCCGCATCCAGCAGGAGACCAAGGTTGGCAATACTCCCCTATTTGAATTAATAAATATCACCAATGCGGTTCGTAATATCTCGCCCAAGGGGAAAGGGGCAAGAATTTTCTTAAAAGACGAAGCTGCCAACGCATCCGGCAGTTTTAAAGCCCGCCGCGCCTCGATCAGCGCCTTTGATGCCTTGAAGAAGGGCTACAAGGGTATGATCGCAGCCACTAGCGGGAATTATGGCGCAGCAGTTGCCTCACAGGCAGCACAACGCGGATTGAAATGCATCATCGTCCAGGAATTGTATGATAGCCGGGGCGTCGGACAGCCTGAAATCATTGAAAAAGCCCGCGCTTGTGAGGCCTATGGAGCAGAGGTAATTAAACTCACCGTTGGACCTGAGTTGTTTTACATGTTACTTCGCACGCTTGAAGAAACTGGTTTTTTCAACGCCAGTCTCTATACTCCATTTGGTATCCGCGGGGTTGAAAGCCTTGGATACGAAATCGCCCTGCAATCCCGCCGATTAATCGGCAGAGCGCCCGACGCTGTGGTGGTTACCCATGCCGGCGGAGGAAATCTCACCGGCACCGCACGTGGATTGCTGGCAGCAGACGCTTTGGATACCAAGCTCACCGCCACATCTGTTGATCTTTCAGGGCTGCACATGGCTTCTGACCGCGATTTCAATCGTAAGTCGTTTACCACTGGTCATACCGGGTTCGGCATCCCCTTTGCCACCTGGCCGGAGCGGGTGGACGTCCCCCGTAATGCTGCTCGCAGCTTGAGATATATGGATGAATATCACCTGGTTACCCAGGGTGAAGTTTTTTACACAACTGAGATGTTAACCAAAATTGAAGGACTTGAACGCGGTCCAGCCGGAAATATCAGCCTTACCGCAGCGGTTTCGCTTGCCCGCCAAATGGACAGAGATCAGGTAATTGTAGTGCAGGAAACAGAATACACAGGCGCGGGTAAACATCATAATAGCCAGTTGTCCTTTGCCCGACAAAATGGTATTGAAGTACGCCGGGGTGACCCCGCAGATGACGTGCCAGGCAAGACAATAATTCTCCCTGAGCATCTTTCTCAAATCCAAAGTAAAAAACAAGATTTGGATCACTTGCGAAAATCCTACTTGGCGAATGCCGCTGCCAGATACCCTGTTTCGCAATGGTCCCCCTCCGATTTTGATTTCTTAGCCCAGGATGTTAAAGAAGATACTGAATGGGTTAAAAAGAACCTGCCAAAATAGAATAAAGAGGATTGATATGACTCTGGATAGAATTACCAATTTTGAAAAAAGAAGCGAAGAGTTGAATAAACTGAGTGACGAACAGTTAAAAGATCGTTTCTGGGAGTTATGCGACCAATTGGTTGATCCAATAGTCGAGCTTGCGCGCACTCACACATCACCATCCATCGAACGTTCAGTTCTCTTAAGAATGGGCATCGACAGTATTTCGGCTCATAGCGTTGTTGACCGGGTACTTGAGGCTGGTTTGCTTGGCAAAGGTGCCGGACACGTTGTATTGTTGGTTGCCCATAAAATGAAATGTGATGTTCGCACTGCAGCAACCACAATTATCGAGAATAAAGAAATCCTTACCGGATTATTTGATTAATTCACTGAGGCTGATAAATGACCAATCAAAAAAAGCTTGACCCGAATCAAAAAATCGATATCGAAGCCATACTCGAAGGACTGGAAAATTATCATCCCCGTCGCAAAGGATGGACTTGGCGTGAAACGCCCGAAAACGGCGTAGATATGGGTCCCTTCCATTTTCGAAATATGTCTAAACCATTAAAGAATGGCATCGGACTTCCAGCCTCTAAGTATTTTGAACACATCGACCCCCAACCAAGTTGCGTAGTAACAACTGAAATTGCCTCAGGTCGTTTTGAAGATGATATTAGACGTATGCGCATGGCAGCCTGGCACGGTGCCGATCACCTGATGGTCATCCGCACAACGGGTCAAAGCCATATCGACGGCTTACTCGAGGGGACACCTGAAGGTGTTGGCGGTGTTCCTATCACTCGCAAGCAGATTCGTGCCAGCCGCAAAGCCTGCGACATGATCGAAGATGAGGTTGGCAGACCGATCAATTTCCATAGTTATGTATCCGGTGTTGCTGGACCTGAAGTGGCTGTCCTTTTTGCCGAAGAAGGAATCAATGGCGCCCACCAAGATCCGCAATACAATGTGCTTTATCGCAATGTAAATATGTACCGTTCTTTTGTAGATGCTGCCGAAGCGAAAAAGGTAATGGCCGGCGCGGATATTTTCCAAATTGATGGCGCGCACAATGCAAATGCCACCGCAAAAGCAGGTTGGCTTGTGATGCCAGAATTAATGGTTCAGCACGGCATCAATTGCGCCTTTTCTGTTGCCGTGGGGATGGACAAGGACTTGATCGGGCTATCCACTGTGCCACCTGATGCTCCACCTGCGCCAAAATTATGGTACGACTTGCCCTACGCTGTTGCCCTTCGTGACTTTTTCTCTGAGTTCAAAATGCGTGCGCAACAGAATACCCGTTATATAGAAGCAGACATTGAAGAAGCCATCCGTACGCACACCATCGATACACTAATTTCCATGCTAACGAGTGCTGACATTCAGAGCACAATCACCCCGGATGAAGGACGGAATGTCCCGTGGCATTACAACAACATCCGCGGAATTCAAACAGTTAAACAAACCTGGGCAGCACTGGATGGGATTAAAGAACTGTTGTCCATCAATCACCAGGGACCTCTGGGGGATATGGTGCGGGATCTGAAAATCCGCGCCGTCGCTTTCCTGGAAGAAGTGATTTCTACTGGCGGTTATTTTGCTGCCGTAGAAAAAGGTTTTTTTGTAGATTCAGGCAAATACCCTGATCGCAGCGGTGATGGTATCGCCCGAGACGGAAAAGGCGGCGTTGGTGCCGGGTCAATCATTCAACGCGAGAGTGATTACTACGCCCCTGTTTGCGATCATTTCGGCGAGAACCACCTGCCAGCCGGAACTGTAAATGCATGCGATTTAATTGATGGTTGTACCCTTTGCAAACCAGAAAAGATTGTCTATATTGACGAACTTGACCCAGAGGATAGTTGCAATAAAAGGCTTGAAGGAACCTATCCTTATCGTAAGGGCGGAAAGGTTAAGCCCGAAGCTGAATGGGCAGGAGATGGCACCGTTCTTACACAATTTTTTGTACCGCTTACCGAAGATTTTGCTGCCGCATATAGCATTGAAATGGCCAAGAAACTTGGACTTGAAGACCCACAGGTGGTGAACATTCAGGTGATGCATCCTGCTGAGGGATGTTTTGTTGAAGTGAAAGGCAAGATCACGTTTGACATTGATGTTTCCACTCTCAAAGTTCCCCAAAAAGAAATTATCCTCCCGGAAGAGGAACTTAGAGAGGCTGTTAAAAAAATAGGGCTGAAGGTAGTCGCTGCAACTGTTGGTGAGGATGAGCACAGCGTGGGGCTGCGCGAAATTCTGGATATCAAGCATGGCGGCATTGAAAAATATGGTGTTAAATACTATTACCTGGGCACATCCGTCCCAGTGAGCAAACTGATAGATGCAGCCATTGAAACCGGATCGCAGGCAATCCTGATTTCCACAATTATCAGCCACAATGACACTCATCGCCTTCAGATGAAAAAATTAGCCGATCTCTGTGTTGAGCGTGGTGTCCGCGACCGACTCATCCTTATCGCTGGTGGAACCCAGGTAAATCGCGATATGGCGGCCGAAACCGGCTTGGATGCAACCTTTGGGCGTGGTACTAAAGGAATTCATGTGGTAAATGCCATTGTAAAAAACCTAAAAGCCCGTGGATTATTCTAAAATCTGGAGTTTAATTGACTGATCGGATCGAATTCCTCACGGTTGAAATCGGCTCTACGATCACCAAGGTGAATGGCTTCCAAACCGGGCAGGATGGAGGTTTTTTCCCGCTGGCTCAGGGGTTTGCTCCCACTTCAATCGCTGAAGGTGACATCCGTGTTGGATATGAAAAAGCCCTGGCTGATTTATCAAAAACTGGTATTCCGATATCTCCCACTGCAAGAATTTATGTGAACAGCTCGGCAGCAGGCGGACTACGCATGACGGTTCACGGTCTTACCTACAACATGACCGCACGCGCCGCACGTGAAGCAGCTCTGGGTGCGGGGGCAATTGTAAAAATGGTAACCGCCGGCTTGCTGGATGAGTTTTCCCTGGCAGAGATTCGGAAAATCAATCCTAATATCATCCTCCTTTCGGGAGGGGTCGACTTTGGTGAAAAAGAAATTGTATTAAAGAATTCCCACGCATTGGCATCGCTAGAAATTAACGCCCCCGTTGTATACGCAGGCAATTCAGCCATACGATCTCAGGTACAAGAGATCTTTTCTCAACATGGCATCGAATTCTTAATTGCCGATAATGTCTTCCCTGAAGTCGATGTACTTAATACGGTTCCCCTTCGCAAAGTGATTCACGAGATTTTCAATAAACATATTATCCATGCGCCCGGGATGTCCTATTTATCGCAATTGACAACGCGGGAGGTCATCCCCACACCCGGTGCGGTGTTGCTTGGTGCTGAGTTATTCGCGCAAGCCTGCGGTGACTGCCTGGTTTTTGATGTAGGCGGTGCCACCACAGATGTTCACAGCGTAACCAACGGGAACCCCGAATGGACCTCCAAACAACTTGAACCTGAGCCTTACGCCAAACGCACGGTCGAAGGCGATCTCGGGGTGTATCTAAACGCCCAAAATATCGTTGAACTTAATCAAGATACCTCCCCAAAAGTGGAATTGTCAAAATTAAAAGCAATGCCTGTTTCAAATGAAGAAAAAGAACTTACCCACAAATTATGTAAAGTGGCCGTAGAAACCGGTGTTAAACGCCATGCAGCCATCGTCATGGATACCTATACCCCAACCGGAAGAAAACAAACCATACGTGGCAAAGATTTAAGCGCGGTAAAGTGGGTAATTGGAACCGGAGGCGCACTGACTCGCATTGAGGGCGGAAGAGAAATTCTTCGGTCAATCTGCACTGGTGCAGGCAAATACCTCCTCCCATCTCCTGAAACTACCATCCTGATCGATCGTGATTACCGCTTTTCCGCATTGGGAACCCTCGCACAGGATTTCCCAGAGCAAGTTCAGGCAACCTTTCGTACTTGGGTTGAAAGAGAAAAAAAATGAAACTTCATACTCCCCGGCTGGAAATCTACCCCTCGCGTATTGAATATAATTCACGGTCTATCACGACCCTCTGTCACGCTCATGGCATCAAACTGGCAGCGGTCACGAAAGTCATTTGTGCGCACCCGTTTGTAGTCACCGCCTTGGTCAATTCCGGTGTTGATATGCTGTCTGATTCAAGACTCGAAAATCTTAAATCTATCAGGGAAATGGGAGTAAACCTCCCCCTGATGTTATTGCGAATTCCTGCGCAAGATCGGATTTCTGAAGTTATCCAATGGTCTGACATCTCGCTTAATTCTTCTGCTGCAACGGTCAGGTTGCTCTCGGCTGCCGCAAAAGAACAAAAAGCTATTCACAAGGTTATCCTAATGGTCGATTTGGGAGACCTTCGTGAAGGGATATGGCCGGATCAGGTGGATGCCGTGATCGGTGAAATAAAATCCTTGAAAAATATTGACCTGATCGGTTTGGGTTGCAACCTGGCTTGTTATGGCGGTGTCATTCCGACCACCGGGAAAATGCAACAATTGCTCGATCTCCGCGACAAGCTTCAGAATAAATTTGGAGTTCAACTTTCAACGATCAGCGGCGGGAATAGCGCAAATCTTCCATTATTAGCTACCGGCGGCATGCCTGATGGCATTAATCACCTGCGTATTGGGGAGGCAATTCAACTTGGGCGTAATGTACTTGACCGCTCCCCTTGGCTGGGAACTCGCCAGGATACTTACCGCCTGGTCGCTCAAGTTATTGAACTGGAGAATAAACCCTCCTTCCCGATCGGTGATCGCGGACAGGATGCCTTTGGCGGGATGCCCGAATTTGAGGATCTTGGTAGGCGGAAACGGGCAATTTGCAATCTTGGCCGCCAGGATGTCACCATCGATAACATCGTCCCTGAGGATGAAAACATCAGGATCCTTGGAGGAAGCAGCGATCATTTAATATTGGATGTTGAAAACGCACAAGCTGATCTTCACGTCGGCAGCGAGATTGCGTTTTGGCCAGGCTATGCGGCACTATTGGCAGCCGCCACATCTCCCTATGTCTTAAAAACCGTTGTTGAAGGATAACAAAGAGAAATGACATGCTCTATCAAACCCATGTGCAGGTTCATCTCGAAAATATTGAGTCCAATATCATTGGCATCCGGCAACAGATTGGACCTTCCCCAAAGATACTCGTTGCCGTTAAAGCTAATGCCTACGGGCATGGTGCGGTGAAGGTTTCACAAATGGCACAAGAAATCGGAGTGGATTTCCTTGGCATAGCCACGGTACCTGAAGGGATTGAATTGCGGCAGGCTGGCATCCACTTGCCAATTCTCAAATTCGGTCCGACTTTCCCTGAAGAAATTGAGGCAGCAATAGTTAATGAGATCACCCTGCCAATTTGCGATAAACGGTCTGCCTGCCAAGCAAACTTGCACAGTTCTTCCCTGGGAAAGAAACACCCTGTTCACATGAAAATTGATACCGGTATGGGGCGTGTGGGAGTCACCAGCGAAAATGCACCAGAATTGGCTGAATATATTGAAAAGGAATGCCCGGCGTTATATCTGGAAGGGGTTTATACCCATCTACCGGTAAGCGATGTGGCGGATGGGTCATTCACAAAAAATCAGATTAGTTTATTCAAGGATTGTGTAAAGAAGATTCAAGAGCAGATTAATCGAAAAATAGAAATTTCTCACTGCGCCAATTCAGGAGCAGTTTTGGGTCACCCTGATTCGTGGATGGACATGGTTCGCCCGGGTATCATGATCTATGGCTACTACCCCGATAAGGAAACTCCTCGCACTATTGATCTCAAGCCCGGATTGAGTTTTGTTAGCAGGGTATCTTTTCTGAAAAAAGTATTCAAAGGCACGAGTATCGGTTATGGACGTACCTGGTATGCCCCGGAAGATACCTGGATCGCTACCATTCCGGTGGGATACGCCGATGGATTTAACCGATTGTTTTCTAACTTTGGTAGAGTACTGATAGATGGTCACTCCTACCCGATCGTCGGTCGGGTGTGCATGGATCAAAGTATGGTCAACTTGGGTGCGGTGACAAACGTTAAAGTGGGAGACTCTGTGACGCTAATCGGTAAAAATGGCAACCAGGAAATCACTTGCGACGAGTGGGCAGATAAATTACACACAATTACCTATGAAATTACCTGCCAGATCAATCCCAGAGTGGAAAGAGTGTACACTTGAGGTAATCGAGGCTCATTATGACAATAAATACTGCCACTGCAATTGCTCACCCTAACATCGCATTCATCAAGTATTGGGGGAACCGTGATCGGTCGTTGCGGCTGCCTGAAAATGGTTCTATATCGATGAACCTCGAAGAATTATCAACGCGCACCCAGGTAACCTTAGATTCCAATTTGCCGGCAGATATTTTTGATCTCAATGGTCATCGGCAATCCGGGCAAACCTTGCAACGGGTCACCGCTCATCTTAACTTGCTGCGTGGGCTGCGTGGAATTGGCACAAAAGCCTATGTTAAAAGTGAAAACAATTTTCCCGAAAGCGCAGGGGTGGCATCCTCAGCCTCAGCGTTTGCTGCGCTCACAGTTGCCTGTATACGCGCTCTAGGGATTGAACTGCCCGAACGCGACCTTTCCCGTCTGGCGCGGCGCGGGTCAGGGTCTGCCTGCCGCTCGATCCCTACCGGATTTGTTGAATGGTACCGGGGAGCTTCCGACATCGATTCTTATGCCGTTTCAATTGCAAAACCCGATTTTTGGGATTTAACCGATATCATCGTAATGATAGACGAAAAACGCAAGGCAATCGGTTCTTCTGAAGGGCATGACCTGGCAAAGAGCAGTCCGCTACAAACCTCCAGGATTGAAGATGCCGATCGGAGACTTGACCGGTGCCGCGATGCCATTCAAAACAGGGATTTTTCTTATTAGCTGAGACGATTGAATTGGATTGCAACATGATGCATGCAGTGATGATGACCTCAACGCCACCGATAATTTATTGGAACCCAATCACCCTGGAAGTCATCCGATCTGTGTTAGCCTGGCGAAAAACAGGCATCGCGGTCGCTTACACCATTGATGCTGGCGCTAATGTTCATGTTATCTGTGAGTCGGCAGCAGAAGAAACGATAACCACCAAATTAAGCAAGATTCCCGGAATAAAGGAATTAATTACAGCCCACTCCGGGGGTTCAGCCAGGTTAATTTAAGCGTCTGGTTTACGATAACATCCAATAGACTATTTATCACCAGTAGTCGAAACACAGCGGAATCCCACATCTTTTGAGCTGTTGAAATCAGGGTCATAACTTCGGCTCGCCGTGCGTAAAGAAACGTTATTACTGTTCCATCCTCCACCCCTTAATGCTTTATAAGCCGCACTAGATGGTCCTGTGGGATTATCCACTGGGGAAGAAGTGTAATAAGTTTCTGAATACCAGTCACTCACCCATTCCCACACATTCCCGGCCATATCCAAAACACCATACACACTTGCCCCATCAGGGTAACTGTCCTACGCTTGCGTATCCCCCGCACAGGAACTTGAGTTGCTTGTATCAAAAATATTTGCCAATTTACAACTCGGTTCTCCATCCCCCCATGGATAGGATATTAACTTGGTCCCTCGAGCCGCTTTTTCCCATTCCGCTTCGGTAGGTAGCCTCTTGCCGACCCATTTGCAATAAGTATCTGCGTCACCCCAGGAGACATTAATCACCGGATAATTTGCATAATTCGGATCATCGAAGTAATCTTGGATGGTTTCAGAGCTAAGATTGTTGGGCAAATCACATACGCCTGATTTTACACACTCTGAATATTGCGAATTAGAAATCTCAAACTTGTCGATGTAGTAATCATCCAATTCGACAGCGTGCAGTGGCAATTCGTCAGCAAGGCACGAAAAACCACCGTTATGGCTGGGCTCACAGCCCATCTGGAATTCTCCTCCGGGGATAAACACCATCATGTCAGATGGGATCATAGGAATCAAATCTGGTGTGTTTACAGCCGTTGGTTCGATCTTTTCCGCCAGTATCACCACTTGCGTGGAATCTGAACTTGATTCACAACCCGCCAATAACCAAAAAACGATCGCGATTAATAATATCTTTTTCATTGTGAATCCTCCTTCACTAAACTGATTAAGCACCAATTATTTCTTCAGATCATGAAAATACTATACGGCAATTTTCTTAAAATATCCTGTGTTTTTTGATAACCCTGCGAGTCTGATGCAGGGCTAACAACTCCTTCCTTTTTAGTGGCACCGTTTATGATAAGATGTAAACCATGTCAATGAGAAAATATTCAAAAGATTTCAAAATTGAAGTCGTTAAGGACAAAAACGGGCGCGAAAAAACAAAAGCAGTGTATTACGGTCCTTATTTTGAAGTCTCTCTCGACGAAAAAGAACTCCACTATTACAAACTCACCGGTTTTCTTTTTCTACTGGTGATTGGGGTCATTCATGTTGGTGCAGGGTTTGCTGCTAATCTGGGAATGTATCAGTTTTATGTTGCTCTTCCTTATGTAGCGGTCTTTTTACCATTGTTCTATTTGGCGTTGGGTATCTTTCACATTCCCCACGAAAAACGCAGCTATCGCCGTGATGAAGTAGGGCTTTCTTTCGACCAGATCAGAACTTCCAGCGTTGGTCTGCTGATAACGCTCGGGTTGGGGATCCTTGGCGAAATTGCATTCCTTGTATTTGCATTTGCCGGGAACCAAACTAACCCGGACTTCATGTTTCTTGCTCTTGAGGTTGGAGCAGCAATCGCAGCCTATTTCTTTTTCCGTATACAAAGAAGAACCCTCATATCCCCTCTAAAAGACCAATCAAAATAGAAAATAGTTACACACCGATCCTATTTGGAAAAACAACCGTCCCAATTCTCAACCGTAGGTTTTGGCTGATAAGTTTTATTGGTCTGCAAAAACATAATTTTTCATGCCAGCCCTATTAATCATCTATTAAGTCTTTAGAAAATAACCATCAGTAAACAAGTCTTGAATGATAAATCTGATAAAGGCTTTGTTTTATTTTTCATCTATCTTCAAGAGATCCCTTACATTTTAAAGTAGGTTTTTAGTTGTTTTGTTGACTTGCGCTTGTAAAAAAATGCAGTTATACTAAAAATACTGAGTGGGAAAGTCTCCCACAAATATTAATCTCTATAGGAGGAGAAATAATGAGCAAGAAACTATTTGCAATTGCTTCAGTTGTTATTGTTGCAGTGTTTGTGTTAAGCGCCTGCGCTAAACCAACCGTTGCCCCAACCGAAGCACCTGTTGTTACCGAAGCCCCTATGGCTACGGAAGTTCCCTTCCCGGAACAACCCTTCGGTGAGAATCTTCCCACCGCCCCCACGATCACAACACCCCTCGTGGTAGCGTATTCGGATTTCTCACAGAAGTTCAGCCCGTTCTTTGCGGACACTGGCTATGATATGGACGTTGCCGGCATGACGCAAATTTCACTGCTGACTACAGATCGCGTTGGCGGCATCGTCTTCAACGCTATCGATGGTGAGACTGTGGCTTACAATGGTACTGACTACCTTTACAAAGGCGCGGCCGATACCAAAGTGGAATATGATGCAACAGCCGACACTACCAAATACACTGCCAGACTTCGTGTCGGAATGAAATTTTCCGATGGCGAACCTGTCACTGCAGACGACATCATCTTCACTTATTACACCTACCTTGATCCTTCCTACGTTGGATCAACCACTCTTTCATCCTACGATATTCTCGGATTGAAAGACTATCAGACTCAGACTACAAGCGATGTTTATGACAAGTATTCTGCAGTTGTTGATGCCATTTTCGCCGCTGGACCAGAGCACGTTTGGACAGCCACCGATACCTGGACAAAAGAACAACAAGACGATTTCTGGGCTCGGATCGGTGTTGATGGACAGGCAGAGGTTCAGAAGATCATCGACTATGTGGTCGGCAAATATCTAGATTATGCTAGTGACATAGGTAAAACAGGCGATGAGATTTCTGCCAATGATGGCTTAAAAGTTGCCTTCTCCATGGCTGAGTGGGGCTATGGTTCTGTAGATTTGGCTACTGGTGTCTTCACAGCACCCTCTGGGGCTACGTGGGACCTGGTTGAGAAATTCCCCACAGCTGAGGATTATTACAGTGAGATCCTCGCCAACTATGGCGGGAATATTATGGATGCATTCCCTTACGAGTCTGCGGACGGGACTGATGTTTTCGCAAATGTTAAAACAGCTTTCGTAGGCTTTTGGGGTCCAAAAGATGAAGCGATGGGCGGCACGGGAGTTCCCAACATCGCCGGTATCGTCAAAGTTGACGATTACACCATCGAAGTGACCGTCAAAGGATTTTCAGCACCTGCCGTATACTCCATCCTTGGAATTAACGTAGTTCCGCTGCATTACTACGGCGACGTTGCCAAGTACGATTATGCAAACAATATGTTCGGATTCGATTACAGCGATCTCTCGAAACAGCAAAGCCTGACAGCCACCCCCATGGGTGCTGGTGCATACAAGTTTGTAAAATATGACAATCGGGTTGTTTACTTTGAAGCCAATCCTTACTACTATCGTGGCTGCCCGAAAATCGCCGAAGTTCAGTTCAAGGAAACAGCTTCCGCTGAAGTTGCCTCTGCTGTTCAGACAGGCACCGCCGATGCTGGTGAAATGACCGGCTCCCGCTCCAAATTTGAGGAAGTTAAATCCTACAACTCAAATACCGAGATCACGGGTAATGTCATCACCACAAGCAAAGTTGACAACCTCGGGTATGGCTATGCTGGCATCAATGCAGAAACCGTCAATGTTGCTGGTGACCCTGGCTCTGATGCTTCTAAAAATTTACGCAAAGGCATTGGCACAATCTTGGCAGTTTACCGTGATGTAGCCATCAACAGCTACTACGGCGAAGCTGCTTCTGTCATCAACTACCCAATCTCCAACACTTCTTGGGCAGCCCCGCAACCAACCGATGAAGATTACAAAGTAGCCTTCTCAACCGACGTTGCTGGCAATCCCATCTACACTGCCGAAATGACCTCAGACCAGAAATACGCTGCTGCTGAAGCTGCCGCGTTAGGTTTCTTCGAAGCTGCTGGCTTCACTGTTGCAGATGGTAAAGTTACCGTTGCACCTGAAGGTGCTAAATTAAGCTACGAAGTAATCGTTCCTGGTGGCGGCACTGGAGATCACCCCGCTTTCGCGATCCTCACCGGCGCTCAGGCTTCTTTGTTAAACATCGGCATGGAACTCAAGATCAATGATCCTGCTGACGCCAATATCCTCTGGGATGCTCTCGATGCCGGTACACAGGAACTCTGGACTGCTGCCTGGGGTGCAACCATCGACCCCGACATGTACCAGGTCTATCACAGTTCCGGTGTTGTTGGCGAAGGTGGTTCTGATTCCAATCACTATCACATCCGCGATGCACAACTGGATGAGTTGATCGTTGATGCCCGCAAGAGCGATGATCAGAATTATCGAAAAGCCATCTACAAGCAGGCTCTCGATATCATCATTGACTGGGCTGTCGAAATTCCGACCTATCAACGCCAAAACAGCATCATCTTCAGCACCGAACGTATGGACATAGCCACCATCACCCCCGATATCACCACCTTCTGGGGCTGGATGAATGACATTGAGCTTATCGCGATGAAGTAAGTCGATCCAAATCGAATTAAGCTTCTAAGGAATAAATTTGAGCCCACCCTTGGGTGGGCTCAAATTGTGAATCAGTTTTTTTCTTTTATAACAAAATCCAAATTAAGTAGAATAAGGGATCGAAATGCGGAATTTTATAATACGGCGACTCTTACTCGGCTTGTTTATCACTTTTTTTGGGGCAATGGTGATATATGCCGTTATCCGTGCCCTGCCAACTTCCTATGTTGAAACAATCGCACGGCAAAGGGCTAGTAACCCCCTTAGCCAAAAAACTTATCAGGAATGGCTGGACCAGCTTAATCTCGTTTACAAATTGGACATCGGGATCATCCCTGGCTTTATCGGATGGCTCGGTAACGCTGTTGCAGGTGATTTTGGCGAATCCTGGCATTACGGTATCCCTGTAACCGAAAAGTTCACCCAGGTTATCTGGTATTCTTTAATTATCAATACCATTACGTTGTTTGTAGAAATTTTTATCTCTATACCACTGGGGAATCTGGCGGCTAGAAAGCAATATAGTAAAACGGATTACGCCATCACGGTGTTCGCCTTGATGGGAATATCATTGCCTACATTTTTCCTGGCAACGATTTTAAAGTACGTATTCTCAATAAAATTAGGCTGGTTTGATCTTTATGGTCTAACTGGCAGATTTCATATGTCCATGACTCCCTTTCAACAGGTCATGGATATCGGCTACCACATGGTACTGCCAATCCTGACACTTACAATGCTCTCGATTGGTGGTCTGATGCGCTATGAACGAACGAATATGTTGGAAGTTCTCAATTCAGATTACATCCGAACTGCTCGCGCTAAGGGTCTTTCCGAAAAAGTGGTCATCAATAAGCATGCATTTCGTAACACCTTGATTCCCCTCGTATCTTACATGAGCTATCTCTTGCCTTCCATGTTTGGAGGTTCGCTGATTACTGAAACGCTCTTCCAGATACCTGGCATTGGCTATGTTTCTTATCAAGCCATCATTCGCGGCGATATACCTTTCGCTATGTTTTATTCAACTTTTCTCATCGTTCTCACCGTGGTCAGTCTCATCGTTGCGGATATTATGTACGCAGTGGTAGACCCGCGTGTCAGAGCAAATTGATGGTGGTTATCTATGTCTGATTCTGAAAACAAATTACCAGGGAATGAGCAAGAATTAATCTCCAACATCGACAACAATGAGGAGATGCATCTCGACGATGCAAGGCGGATAAAAGTTCTTTCGCCTGGCATGATGGTGTTTAAACGTTTTATTCGCAACAGTCTTGCTGTGGTTGGATTTGGGATCTTATTGTTCATGTTCATATTTGCCTTCATGGGACCATTTCTTTCTCCTTATGGGCAAATCGAGGTTTTCAAAGGGGTAGGCAGCATGTCCAGAGATTACGCTGGCGCTACCTATAATACCGAATTGCGTTACACGGTTGCGGATGGTGAGAGTTTTAGCAGTGCTGAGCGCGCTCAATTCTTGTTGGCACTAGGAAAGAACAATGAGACCTTCACTTACGGTGATGATATTTATTATTATGTAGATGAAGGTGTAAATACTTACCGTATCTTAAAACTCGACCCGGTGGCAGAAGCGATTGTTGGACTTCCTAAACCATTGGATGGCAATCCATTAACCGAAGCTTTCAAAGCTGCATACCTATCTGCTGTCGACAACAAAGAGAATACATTTGTTGCCGATGGAACAACCTATCGCATAACAAAAACTAAAAAAGAATCACAAATTTCTACTGAGCACGATGTCGCCCTCGCGATGATAAACGTGTACGATTCTTATAATCAAATCGACGAACCAACAATTGCATCCTACAATTTTAAACTTGCAAGTAATCGTGCAATCGCACAAAATAAATTGGCTTTTACGGTAGATGGGCAAAGATTTACTATCACGACTGGGGAAGGTCAGTCTACAATTTTTGATACTATTGGCGTTGAATTCGCTGAAGTTTCGGACATTATTGTGAATCCCCTGGATCAATCGATTTTCTTGACAGTAGATTTCAAATCAGCAGTTCGCCAGGCAATTTACGAACGCAATAACACCCTTTCTTATACCGATGAAAACGGTGAAACTGTTGATTATTCAATTGTTCGGGTCAATACCAACTACAACATAAAGAAAGAAACCAAAACTGATATGATCCGTACCTTCGAAGCCCCATCTGGTGAACACCTGCTTGGGCTTGATAACAATGGAATGGATGTGTTGACCAGGCTTATGTTTGGGGGGCGGGTTTCGCTGCTTGTAGGTTTTGTGGTTATCCTAATTGAAGTGTTTATCGGCATCATTTTGGGCGGTATCTCCGGTTACTTTGGCGGATGGGTCGACACCGCATTGATGCGCTTTGTAGATCTCTTCAACTGCATTCCTTTCTGGCCTATGGTGCTCATTTTTGGGTCTGTCATGGATGCGCTTGAAGTAGAACCAATGACGAGAATTTTCATTTTGATGGCAATCCTGGGTCTTCTGGGATGGACAGGCGTAGCCCGAATTGTCCGTGGTCAAATACTATCACTTCGTGAACAGGATTTCATGGTTGCAACTGAAGCAACGGGTATTCGCACCAGTCGTAGAATTTTCAAGCATCTTGTGCCAAATGTCATGCCATTGTTGATCGTAACTGCCACTGCGGGGCTTGGCGGAGTCATAATTACCGAAGCCACATTGGGTTTCCTGGGGCTTGGCATCAAATATCCGTTGGCATCTTGGGGAAGCATCATCAATGTCGCTTCAGAAGCTTACGTTATGACCAACTTCTGGTTCATGTGGATTCCAGCCGGTCTGTTAATCCTCTTGACAGTGCTCGGATTCAACTTTGTTGGTGACGGTCTTCGAGACGCTTACGACCCCAAGATGAAGAGGTAGGTGACTGACATGAGCGAAATAAACCGATCCTTTGTTGATAGAATCAACGCCAGATTCAAACCGAAAGACACCAATCATATTTCAGCACGTGAATTGGCAATCATTTCACGTGAAAATCGTCGTATTACCAATACGATAGAGAAACAGCGCAATCGCAGAAATGTTCCTGAAAATGAATATTTGACCAGGATGAAAGACCCCGGCAACGTCGTGGAATTTGACAATCTTAATACCTACTTTTTTACAGATATTGGAACAGTCAAAGCCGTTGATGGTGTAACTTTTGAAATACCAAAGGGAAAAACAGTTGGCGTTGTTGGTGAATCAGGTTGCGGCAAGTCTGTAACAGCCTTATCTCTCATGCAGCTCGTCCAGCGTCCACAAGGGCAGATCATTGATGGTGCAATTCGATTCGATTCAGGCGACAAGGTGTATGACATCGCCAAAACGCCAACATCTGTTATGGAATCCATTCGTGGCAGCAAGATTTCAATGATATTCCAGGAACCGATGACCAGCCTGAATCCTGTTTTTCGCGCTGGAGATCAGATTGATGAGGTCGTCAAACTTCATAATCCTGAAATGACTGATGAAGAGGTTAAGAACCTTACTCTTAAAATGATAGATGTCGTCGGAATCGCCAATAACACAGGCGTTTACCAGATGTTCCCACATGAGCTCTCTGGTGGAATGCGCCAGCGCATCATGATCGCTATGGCACTTGCCTGCAACCCCAAGCTCATCATTGCAGATGAGCCAACTACTGCGCTTGATGTAACCATCCAGGCGCAAATACTCGATTTGCTTAGAAATCTCAAAGATCAAATTAATTCCAGTATCATGCTCATCACCCACGACCTCGGGGTTATTGCTGAGATGGCTGACTATGTAGTCGTCATGTACGCTGGTCGTATCGTAGAAAAAGGCACAGCGCTCGAAGTTTTTCACAACCCGCTGCATCCGTACACCGTTGGGTTAATGGCATCCAAACCAGTTATTAACCGTTCCGTAGATCGCCTTTATAGTATTCCTGGAAGTGTGCCAAATCCCGTCAATATGCCAAACTATTGTTATTTCAAGGATCGCTGTGAAAAACGGATGTCTGTTTGCGATGGGGTCTATCCGGAAGAAGTATATGTTTCAAAAACACACATGGTAACTTGTTACCGCAGCATCAACAACTTGGCAAAGGAATGAAAATGGCAGAAAAACCTCAAGAAACAAGCGCACAAATGACCGATACTGTGCTTGAGGTAGTTGATCTCAAGCAGTATTTTCCAATCAAATCAGGTCTAATGCAGCGCGTTGTTGGGCATGTTAAGGCAGTGGACGGCATCAGTTTTAAAATTACCCGCGGAAAAACAATGGGACTGGTAGGCGAATCTGGGTGCGGTAAAACCACAGTTGGAAAAACGATTTTACGCCTAAACGAAAAAACCAGTGGAGATGTTTATTTCTTTGGCTTTGATATTTTCGCCATCTCCCGCAAAGAAATCCGTTCCATTCGTCCAAAAATGCAAATTATTTTTCAGGATCCTTATTCAAGCCTCTCTCCCCGCCTTCCGGTCAGTGAAATCATCGGTGAAGCGGTAAAAGAACACAAAATCGTACCTGATAATGAATACCATGACCATATTGATAGTGTCATGAAGGCTTGCGGGTTACAGCCTTACCACAAGGATCGCTACCCACACGAATTCTCAGGTGGGCAGCGGCAGCGTATTTGTATTGCCAGAGCCCTCGCCCTCAATCCTTCATTTGTTGTTTGCGATGAACCAGTATCCGCCCTTGATGTTTCAATTCAAGCGCAGATTATTAACCTTCTTAAAGATTTACAAACAAAATTTCAATTAACCTACCTTTTCATTTCACATGATCTTTCGGTTGTTGAGCATATTTCTGATGAAATTGGCGTAATGTACCTGGGAAATATTGTTGAACACGGCAGTAAAACCCAAATATTTAAGAATCCTTTACACCCCTATACACAGGCACTCCTTAGCGCTGCCCCCATCCCTGACCCATCCGCCAAGATGAATCGAATCATCCTTGAGGGAAGCATTCCCTCCCCCGCCAATCCCCCACCAGGGTGCAAATTCCACACACGCTGTAGAGAACGTATGGAAATCTGCAGCAAATATGTTCCTCAAATTAAAGAAGTTGAACCGGGGCATACAGTTGCATGCCACCTATATAACTAATAATCAGGATTTTCAACTAATGATATTTAAACAAAAGAATTATGAAGATGATGATGGTAGGGTGATCTGCAGCATGGATGTGGATGGCATGCGTTGGCATGACAAGCGCGTCCGTCGTGATGAAAAAGCAGCTCGCCGCCATAATAACAACTCAAACCAGATGACCCGCGCCGAAGCCCGGCGCTACAATTGGTACGCAGTTCTTGCAGGACTTTTGGTGGCATCCGTTTTTGCATCCACATGGATACTTTTTATCTTGTTTTGCACAAAGGTTTGGTTCCGTTAGGAGTTGAGGATTACAAACTCGTCGTAAAAATGATTTCTGCTTAGTCAAAAGGTTTGTTATTTATTACATCTTAATTCCGATGCTTGCCGAAATAACCGTAAACTGTATTTTTATTCAATTGTCCAAATTGTAAATCCTCACCAATTAAGAACAGGTCAAACCTGTTCTTTTTTAATAAATTTCTTATAATTTTGCAAATAACACAGCATTCAAACCGGATATAATATGCAAACAATGGAGATGAAATGTTAAATTCTGGTTCAACATTCTTAACGATTATTGAGTTTGTCCTGGCTTTTGGTGCACTGATTTTTTTCCATGAATTTGGACACTTTCTTTCTGCCAAAGCCAACAAGATTGAGGTGGAAGAATTTGGTTTGGGGATGCGCCCGCGCATGCTAAAACTTTTCGTACTTGGAGGAACCCTCTTTTCGCTCAATTGGATTCCCTTCGGTGGTTTTTGTCAAATGAAGGGAGAAAATGGCGAAACAGAAGAAAAAGGAAGTTTTCTCTCAGCCAAAGCCTGGCAGCGGTTGTTAACCCTGCTTGGTGGTCCGTTAACAAATCTGCTGATTGGGATGCTCCTGATCGCCTATATTTTTAGTCGAACTGGCACTCCCAATGAAAATATCGTCCAGGTTTACGGAGTCACCGAAAACACCCCCGCAGCTTCAGCCCAACTCTTGGCGGGAGATATCATCGCAGAAATCAATGGAACCAGGATCGATAGTTCGGCGGTTTTATCAAAAATAATACAATCGAACTTAGATCAACCGATCGAACTAATAATTGATCGTAATCACGAATCGCTTAACTTCACCATAACCCCGCGGAGTGTTTACCCATCCGACCAGGGTCCACTGGGAATTACGATTTCCAGTCCTTTGGAAAAAGTCAACTTCATCCAGGCAATCCCGTCAGCCTTTATTTCTACAGTAGACCAGGGGGTTCAACTGGTCATGCTCCCTGTCAAAATGATTAGCGGTCAAATTGCCCCCTCAGATGCACGTATTGTCAGCGTAAAAGGAGTGTATGACATTTTCTCTGAAGTACAAACGATTGACAAACAGGAGTCCGAACGCGATCCAAGTATGTCCGGATTAAACACATTATCATTTTTGGCGATTATTTCAATTGCGCTCGGTTTTACCAACCTTCTTCCAATACCTGCGCTGGATGGCGGACGAATTCTTTTCTTGATCCCCGAATTGTTATTCAAGAAAAAGGTAAAACCTGAATTGGAAGGTCGGATACATATGATCGGCTATGTTTTACTGATGATCCTGATGGTCGTATTGGTGATCAATGATATTGTGAATCCGGTAATTTTAAAATAAAGGGGTTCGTAAATGGATGATAATTTAACAAAAATCGATTTTAATGACATTCTCACTTCTCTGCAGGATTTGGATCATCCGTTTCCCCCCAGTTTATTAAGAGGCTTTTCTGACCTTAACGCCTTTCAGCTGAGAAAGTTACTTCCAATTTGGGTAACCCTCCCGCCTTTACGTAAAGTCAGTTTGTTGGAAGACCTTGAAGATACGATGGAAAAGGATACTCTTGTTAATTACGACCAGCTAGCGATTGCAGTATTATCCGATCCTGACCCCAAAGTTCGCATCCTGGCGATCCGTCTTCTTTGGGAATATGACAATCCCCGGATTATTCCATCGATCACTGATATGATGCTTGAAGACAGCGATGAAGCAGTTCGTGCTGCTGCTGCTAATATTCTCGGCAAGTATGTCTATTTGGGAGAAATGGAAACAATTTCGGACACGCACAAAATATCAGTGGTACGTAATCTGCTCGAAGTTTTGGGCGGTGAAGACTTACCACAGGTAAAACAAAGAGCACTTGAATCCCTAGGATATTCCAGCCACTCAAAAGTCCCTTCATTGATTAAAACGGCTTTGCAATCAGGTGAAACGCTGTGGATGAGCGCCGCCCTATGCGCGATAAGCCATTCAGCTGACGAGATTTGGCTGCCACAGGTTATTGAGAACCTGGACTCAACTGAACATGAAATCCAATTTGAAGCAGTTCGCGCTGCTGGCGAGCTAGAACTAACCGACGCACTCGAACCAATCGCATCGATTCTTGAGGATGAGGTGGCGGACCCTGAAATTCGCATGGCTGCTATATGGTCCTTGTCGCAAATAGGGGGTGATGTTGCCCGAAATACCCTCCAGGGAGTTCTCGAATCCATCCAGGATGAGGACGAGATCGAGTTGATTGAAGCTGCCTTTGAAAACATGGAAACCGGGATTGGATCTGAGAGTCACAAACTTTTAGATTTTGATCCTGACGAGAATGAAGAAGAAGATGATCTTTATACCGAAGCGGATGACGATGAACTTGAGGATTTCGAGTAAATTGAAACTCGTTCGCGTCTTTCTTATCTTAGGTTTTTTTTCAATTCTTTTTTTTGGATTGTCAAATATAGTATCTGCGAACGATAGTCTAGTAGTCGAAAATGTTGAATTCAGCTACACCTTCGCTGAAACACTGGATATCTCAGCATTAATTCCTGAGTCAAACGCTATCGAGAATTTAACCATTGTGATCGAACCAGAAAATCAACAAGCACGTCAAATTCAAGCTGTTATCAATAAAGACCACACCATTATTTCAACTCTTGACCTCCAAACAAACGCATTTGTGCCATTCACGCGGATTTATGTGTGGTTTGAAGCTGAAATGAATAATGGGGTAATCGTAAATAGTCCCTCTTATTGGTTTGATTACCTCGATAATCGTTTTGATTGGAAGAGCAATAGTAGCAATTTATTCAATATTTTTTGGGTTAATGGCGATTCCGCTTATGGACAAAAATGTCAGCAGATAGCACGAGCCGGTTTGGAACGGGCTACCCAACTGCTTCCGGTTATTCCGCAAACCCCGGTTGAGATCTATATTTACCCGGATGAAACTTCTTTGCAATCCGTATTCACCCTTGATTCACAAATCTGGGTTAACGGGCATGCATTCCTTAATGCCAATCGCATCCTCGTAGCAGACACACAACCGCTTGAGGATATTACCGACATAGAACGAACCATCCCCCACGAGATCATGCACCTTCTTCAATTCCAGGTTACTGGAACAAATTATCAACTTGCCCCCTCCTGGCTTACGGAGGGATTGTCAACACAAACTGAGTTGTACGCCAATCCAGAGTATCAACGGAAACTAACGGATGGTCTACAAAATAATTCTCTGACCCCCTTATCAAATCTGTGTTCTGGATTGCCACCCGACTCAGCCCATTTAATAGTTGACTACGCGCAGTCTTCCTCCGTGGTTGAATACATACAACGTCAATTTGGTAACCAGGTTTTTCTCACTATGCTGCAAAATGCTTCTTCTGGTATGGACTGTGAAAAAAACACCTTTTCTTCCCTGGGGATTTCAATCCAGCAACTAGAACGAGATTGGCGGGATTCGATGCTTAACAAAAATTCAGGAAATTCATCAAATAAGATTTCTTCGATTCTTTGGATTGGTATTCCTGTTGTATTGTTAATTACCGGCGTTTGCATTCTAATAATTCGACGAAAAAAACTGAAAGCTGCTCAGTAATAGTAGATACCAATGGAAATCAAACGGCTCCATGCAACTGTTGAAGGGCGTGTTCAAGGTGTTGGCTTTAGATACTTTGTCGCCACCCTCGCTCAGGATCTGAACCTGACTGGCTGGGTAAGAAATCTTGACAATGGGGATGTAGAAATTGTTGCCGAAGGGAATACTCTCGATTTAGAGCGCTTACTAACACAGATCAGTGTTGGTCCTTCAAGCTCAAAAGTATTTAAGGTGTCAGCAGACTGGTCAGCCGCGGAAAATAAATTCACATCGTTTTCCATTCGTCCAACATATTAGGTAAACCATTATTCGATTTCACCTGCCATAAGCCGTGCTTTTTGCCAGGGAGGCAGGTTTGATTCTTCCGCCAATAGGTTTCGCAAGTCAATGATCTGGTCTCGAAATGCCGCTGCCTGTTCAAACGCGAGATCCTTTGCCGCCTGCCGCATCTGAGTTTCAAGCTCTGCAATCAATCGTTTAAGTTCCTTTACAGGCAGTGAAGATCCTGCTCGATAATCACCGCGTTTTTCCGCTATTGATGAGGGAGAAGCCAAACGTTCGGTAATATCGTGGACTGCTTTCACAATCGTGTAAGGTTCTATACCGTGTTTGGTGTTATGGGCTACCTGTTTGGCTCGTCTCCGGTTCGTTTCGTCAATGGCATACTTCATGGCATCTGTCATTTGATCTGCATACATAATTACTTTGCCATGCACATTCCGTGCAGCACGACCAATTGTTTGGATAAGGGCTGTTCCTGACCTTAGAAAACCCTGTTTATCGGCATCCAGGATGGCAACCAGCGAAACTTCAGGAAGATCCAACCCCTCCCTCAACAGGTTTATGCCAACAATTACATCATAAACACCGGTTCTCAAATCCCGCAAGATTGCTACTCGCTCCAAAGTCTCCACTTCAGAATGCAAGTAATTAACCTTGACTCCCAGTTCGAGTAAATAGTCTGAAAGGTCTTCTGACATACGTTTGGTCAAAGTCGTTACCAATACGCGCTCACCATTCTCCACGCGTTTATTGATTTCCGCATATAAATCGTCTACTTGCCCTTTGGTTGCCCTGATTTCCACTTCAGGATCCACCAGTCCGGTTGGGCGAATGATCTGCTCAACTACTTGATTCGCCCTCTTGAGCTCATAATCAGCCGGTGTGGCTGAAGTGTAGAAAGTGTAGCCCATATGTTTCTGGAATTCTTCAAAAGTTAATGGGCGATTGTCCATTGCGCTGGGAAGGCGAAACCCATAGTCTACCAGCGTACTTTTACGAGATTGATCTCCGTTGTACATCCCCCTGATTTGCGGTACGGTCATATGCGATTCATCAAGAATGAGGAGGTACTCACTGGGTAGATAGTCCATCAGTGTCCACGGGGGAGATCCTGCCGGTCGTTGATCCAGGTGACGTGAATAATTTTCAATGCCAGAGCAATAGCCTACTTCCTTCAGCATTTCCATATCATATCGGCTTCGTTGTTCAATTCGTTGGGCTTCTAGTAAGCGATTGTTTGAATTAAAGTACTTCACTTGGTCATTTAACTCGTTTTCAATATCTATAATTGCCTGTTCAAGTCTGTCATCACTGGCGATATAATGCTTGGCAGGGTAGATTTCAATCTGGTGCGGTTCTCGATAGATTTCCCCAGTTAACGGGCTGAATTCAAGGATTTTCTCAACTTCGTCGCCAAAGAAACTCAGCCTGAAGGCTTTCTTTTCCTCATAAGCCGGGAATATCTCGATCGTATCGCCCCTGACCCTGAAAACTCCCGGACGCAATTCAATATCATTGCGCTGATATTGGCTTTCAATTAGTTGACGTAATAACGCGTTCCTGCGGTAGATTCCCCCTGTTTCCAAGTGAACAACCACATTCCCATACGCTTCAGGATTGCCCAACCCATAAATACACGACACTGAAGCAACAATAATGACGTCTTTGCGAGACATCAATGCTGTCGTAGCGGCCAGGCGCATACGTTCTATCTCTTCGTTGATATCAGTTTCTTTTTCAATATACAGATCATGTCTGGGAACATACGCCTCAGGTTGGTAATAATCGTAATACGAAACAAAATACTCAACCGCATTTTCAGGGAAGAATTCCTTAAATTCACTGTAAAGTTGTGCTGCCAGTGTCTTATTGTGCGCCATAACCAATGCAGGCATCTGAAGTTCTTGAATGATGTTTGCAATGGTAAAAGTTTTTCCGGTTCCAGTAGCTCCCAATAGAACCTGGTCATGAAAACCGGCACGCACACCCTTCACAAGTTCGTTAATGGCATCAGGTTGATCCCCTGTAGGTTGATATGGCGCATGAAGATTAAATGGCATGACAACTCCTCAAGTTGCGATCGACATTATTGTAGCACATTTGTTCTTTTTGAGTTTTATTTAGTTTTGGGCTATTTCAGATAAAACCTGCACCAATCGCTCTTTCCACTCATTATCCGAAAGATTAAACCTCATCCAGTATGCGTTTTTACCAGTTCGTGTTTGATGCCCAAGCGGGGGCAACTCAGAAACAGTAATTCCATCGGCGGGGACCGGAAATTTGAGAACGATTTGATCTCCTTCATTTGTTATCGAAGTCAACCCTGCTTGCTCCGCCAGGATCCGAATTGATAATTGGTAAAAGAGGTTTTCCACGGGTTCAACAGTTTTCCCAAAGCGATCTCTAAATTCATCTTGCAAAGCGTGTAAATCGTCCTCACTTGAAATTGCAGCGATACGTCGATATAACTGAAGTCGCAAAGTCTGATCCGATACGTAATCCATCGGGATATTCACAGATAATGGCAAATCAACACTAACAGGATTATGTTCCTTGGTGAACTCAAATATCTTTTCAATTACGCTGGTATCCAATTTTACTTTTTTAATTTCACGAACAGCTTGCGAAAGCATCCGCGTGTAAAGATGAAAACCAATGCTTGCAATAAAGCCGGATTGCTTAGTACCCAACATTTCGCCTGCCCCACGCATTTCCAGATCTCGCATCGCAATCGAATAACCTGCTCCGAGTTGCGTATTTTCGGCGATTGTTTCCAGCCTCTCCTGCCCCTCAACGGTGGGTGCTTTCTTCCTATGTTTGAAGAAATAGGCGTAAGCCCGGTGGGTTCCCCTGCCAACTCGTCCCCGCAATTGGTAGAGTTGAGCTAACCCAAATGTATCACCGCGGTCAACAATAAGTGTATTAGCGTTGGGGATATCCAACCCTGACTCAATAATCGAGGTACAAAGCAGTACATCGATTTCACCATGTGTAAACCTGGTCATCACTTTTGACAATTCTTGTTCATGCATCTGCCCGTGAGCAATTGCAATTCGTGCTTCAGGTACCATCGAGTGTAAATGGCTTTGCATCGCTTCAATTGTCTGCACGCGGTTATGAACAAAGAATATTTGTCCTCCTCGCTCCATCTCTCGGGTAATTGCCTGACTCACAATGCGTGGTGAGTATGGACCAATGTGAGTAATGATCGGCAGCCGCTCCGCCGGTGGTGTGTTTATAATTGAAATATCCCTTGCACCTGTCAACGCCATATATAAAGTTCTAGGAATGGGAGTGGCGGTTAACGTTAATACGTCGATTTCAGTTCGCAGTTTTTTAAAATGCTCCTTATGAGTTACACCGAAGCGTTGTTCTTCATCAATAACTGCTAAACCCAAATCCTTGAAGGTCACATCCGAAGTAAGTAAACGATGGGTTCCGATCACAATATCTACTTCACCCAAAGCAAGCTTCAGGATAATCTCATTCTGTTCTTTTGGGGTTTTAAAACGCGAAAGCATTTCGATGGTGATGGGAAACGCCGAAAGTCGTTGCCGGAAGGTTTCAAAATGCTGCTGCGCCAGCACCGTGGTCGGTACCAGAACTGCCACTTGCTTGTCATCCATCACAGCTTTGAAAGCCGCACGAAGTGCAACTTCGGTTTTACCATATCCAACATCGCCACATAGCAATCGATCCATTGGGCGAGCGGTTTCCATGTCTCTTTTTACTTCATTGATCGCTTTTAGTTGATCGTCAGTTTCAATGTAAGGGAAACTTGTTTCGAGTTCATATTGCCAAGGTTGATCATGAGAAAATGCAAAACCTTTCGCTGTCTGGCGCCTTGCATACAGATCAAGCAGGTCATGTGCAACTTTGATTACCTCCTGGCGGACATTCTGCTTGGTCTGCGCCCATTCAGTTCCGCCCAACCTTGATGATCTGGGTGGTTCTCCGTATGGACCAATATACTTGCTGATCCGGTCTGCCTGGTGAATTGGAACAAAAAGCTGATCCCTATTTTCGTATTCAACCAGAAGAAACTCACGCTCAATACCTTCAAGCGTTCCTTTTTACAAGCCCAACAAAACGCCCAATTCCATGGTCAACGTGAACAACCCAATCTCCCGGCGTAAGGTCTGCAAATGAAGATTCAGGAGTCTGAAAAGATGCCCTCGCCTTTGAACGCAGGTGGGGTCTTTCCCAACCAAATATCTCGCTGTCAGAAACAAGGTGCGCATGGGTTTCATCATCAAGCGTCAGGCACCACCCCTCGGTAAGTGAACCCTCTATAAAAGCCGGTGATGTCCCAATTCCGTCAAGATAACTTTCACGCCAAATCTCTTTTAACCTTGTAACCTGCCTCGATACAATAGTTATGCTTTCTTTTTTTCGCTCACTTCTCGCACAAAATTGATAAAAGGCGCAAGTTGTCCACCAAACCGCTGTTCCGGTTGGAATATGCTTCCAAACGTAATATCCTCAGGTTCGTTTGATCTGCCAAGTTCTACGAATCGTTTGGATTCTACAGTATCAAATAATTCAGACCAGGTGACGTAAGGAATGGGAAATTCGGAGGAAATAATGCCCTCTTCAACTGATTCACGGCGTAATTTAAGCGCTTTTTCTTCTATTTCCTCCCCAAACATTTGGATGTTTGAAAGATTGTCTAAAACGACCAGGGTATTTTTTGGCAAATAGTCTAAAATCGTAGCTTGTTGTGGATGGCAAACTGGAATAAAAAACTCATCCAGAGGCTCTTGGTTATCTGTTGCCATTCCTTCTTTGGGGATGATAAATTCCCTCGAAGGGGTTATCGTCACCCCATCAATTGTTGCAATGGTTCTTTGAGTTGTAGGGTCAAATTGACGAATTGATTCTATTTCGTTCCCAAAATAGTCAAGTCGTACCGGAAACCTTTCGGACATACCCCAAATATCCAGTATGCCGCCCCTTTGCGAGAATTGCCCGTGATCCAGAACTACATCCGCAGCTTCATAACCAAGCCCCACCCATGTTCTCCTTAGTTCTTCAGGTGAGATTATCTGATTCGTTTTAACTTGTTTACTGGCGATTATAAAATCTCTTCGCGGGATTGTTCGTGTCATCACTGCACGTAAGGATGCAAATACTATTGGAGCTCGTTCTGGTTTTTGTTTGCCGGGAATCTGCAATTCCACCAGTGCATTCAATGCACTCAAACGGTCCTGCCGCGTGGCAGCACCCCAGACAGCTTTTTCATAGAACATCGGAGTAGGTTCAGGGAATAACAACCGTGGATGATCTGGCAGCCAGAAACTCATTTCGTCCAACATCAAAGCCGAACGATCTGCCCGATCCGTGATAACGAGGATCGGAATATTCAAGTCAAGACTCAACGCTGAGAGGATTGCCAGACGCCCGGGTCTCGATAAGCCCAGTCCATAATTGCACTGCCCTACCTTAATGTCATCCAAGACCTGGACATACCTGGAATGCTGCCTTATTAAATCGATCATGTTTATATCTTTGGATTAAAACGATTCATTGCAGTGTCAAGCCCTTCTGTAATGAAAGATTTGACCGCGCTGCTCGCCCTTTCAATAAAATCCGGCAGCTCCTTCTCATCAGCTTTGTCAAAAGATTGGAGGACATATTCCGCAGAATCCATGCGACCGGGTGGTTGCCCAATCCCCATCCGTAAACGGGGAAACGCCTTTGAGCCTAATTGCACAATTGTGGATTCGACACCTTTTTGCCCAGCGGATCCCCCCCCCGGGGCGCATTCTAATTTGTCCAAATGGTACATCCACATCATCATGGATTAACAGGAGTTGAGGAAAATCAATTTTGTAAAACTTAAGCAAACTTGAGATGGAGGCTCCTGAGAGATTCATAAAGGTTTGAGGTTTGGCAAGAATCACCTTGCTTTCCCCCACTTTACAAGTTCCAATTATTGCCTTATTTTGTACTTTTGAAAGAGAACAACTCAGATCAATCCCAAGCTTGTCAATGACCATGAATCCAATGTTATGGCGTGTATTGCGGTAATTTCGACCAGGATTCCCTAGTCCAACAATTAAGAATAATGATGGTCTTTCGACTTCAAGAATGTTTATGGTTTGATCGGTCACAATAAGAATCCTCTTTATTTTAAGCGTTGGTTATTGGAAAATATTTTATAAATCCACAAGCCAGCTAAAACGACGAGAGAAACAATGATACCCGCCGTTATACTTTTTTTTATCCCATTCACCGATATTGATGCGGGGTTACCAGGAAGTGGTGTCGAGTAAATTAAATCCATTGAAATTGTGGGGCTTATTTCACCACTGATTAACAGATCACCAGTTGGTGCAGGAGTAATAGTTGGTTCAATTGAATAATTTCGGACATATACAGGAGCGATAATAATTTCTTCAAAACTTTGATCAGATTTGATCAATTTCAACTTAACCTGGTATTCCCCATCGGTGATCGTCGTTGTATCCCAACGTGCTAAAACGCCATTTTCAATTCCTTCTTCGATCCGGCCAATTAAAAACCAGTTTTCAGTGCTGGCAATTGAGTATGCGTAATAGATTTCAGCATAAGAGAAGGAGTCTGAAACAACGGTACCACTAATTTCAACCACCCCCTGCACCGTATCCCCCTGTTGGGGGTAATTAATCACAATATTTCCTGGAAGTGCCAAGCCAGAGGATAGAAAAGTGAAGATTGTAAAAATGGCGGTAAGGAGTCTCATCTTTATACCAACCGTTAAGTTTAACACACCCTTTTGAACCCTGCAAACATAATAGACAATATAACCGTGCTCGTGTTAAGCCAAAGTATAAATGTCCCCATAAGTGGAGTCTGTATTATGTTAGCAATTAAATATTCTTGCCAAAGTCGACCTTTTTTCACAGATTGGGTTTTTATTGATTCCTGATATGCTATAATAATTACATATGGAGAAAATGATGGAACAAGAATCAGTTGAAACTTTTACAGAAGAGGCAGTCGAAATAAAACAAGCCAAAAGTAAACTTTGGTGGATTATCCCAATTGCGGTTTTACTTCTTGGATTAATAGTCACGGGGATTGTTTTTCTAACCCAGGCTGGAGCGTCCGCCACTTCTCAGGTAAGGGACATCTTTATAATTTTTCTCGTCCTTGAATCGTTTGTAATCGGAATTGTGCTTGTAATTTTGGTAATTCAAGTCACTTCACTGGTAAACATGGTTCAAAATGAGATCAAACCGATCTTGAAATCGACAACTGAAACAGTGAATACTCTAAAAGGAACTACACAATTCTTAAGCCAAAACCTTGTCGATCCGGTAATAAAAGTAAATAGCTACACGGCAGGGATTAGACGGTTATTCAACTTGGTCAATATCTTCAAAAAATAACGTTCATTTTTCGAAAGGAGTACTAATGGAAGAAAGAGATAGTTTTGGATCGTTTATCGTTGGGTTTATTGTAGGTGGGGTTGCAGGGGCAGTTGCCGCACTCCTTTTTGCGCCTCAGTCTGGTTTAGAAACCAGAGGTCAAATCAAGGACAAAACAATCGAATTGAAGGATAAGACTATTGTAGTTCTGGATGAAACTTACCAAAAAGCTGAAGATGCCGGTAAAGAAGCATTGACAAAAGCACAGGATCTGGTTAAAACAGCTCAAACGAAAGCTACAGAAGCCCTCAAAAAAGGACAGGTCCTTCTCGAAGGAACACCTGCTCCTGTAAAAACCAAAAAATAAACAAATTTTTTAAATGCTTGACCATGACCCCTTGAAAGTTTGAGGGGTCATTTCTTTTTCATCCTGGCAATCACATCAGGGATATGATTAATGATCTGGTTGATACCAACACTTCTTTCGTTTTTTATTTCCGCTGCGGCTAGTAATCCGGCATTTGCATGAACCCATACGCCAACCAGCGCGGCATCAAAAAGACTCATCCCTTGGGCAATAAGTCCCGCAATCAAACCCGTCAGTACATCTCCACTGCCCGCTTTTGCCAAAGCCGAACTCGCCACCGGACATACAGCTAATCTGCCTTCAGGGTTAGCAATTACGGTAAGCGCACCTTTTAACACTACCACTTGCTGCCATTCGGCCGCAAAACGCCGGCATAATTCAAAACGGTCTTCCTGAAGGTCTGCGATTGGCAAATCCGTGAGTGCACTCATTTCACCCGGATGAGGGGTTAGTACCAATTTATACTTGACCTTCTTTTCCCATTCTGGAATCCTGGCAAGCAATCGAAGACCATCTGCATCAACTACCATTGGTGGGTACGATTCCAGGGTTGTCTTATCGTCCCTATTATTTGGAATAAAACCAACACCGGGTGTTTTTTTAGTTCCTTGGGCAGGAAGCAAGATTCCTTTGAAGAAGCGGAAGGTTGTGTCCTCTGTTCCCAAACCCGGACCGATTACCAGGCATTTAACCTTGGTCATCTCTTTTAACATCACCCTAATAGCAGATTCGCTAATTACACCTCTTTCATCGTCCAGAATTAGCCAGGTGGATTCCAAACATTGACTCGCACAAAGATCATAAATACGCTCTGGCACTGCAGTTTTCACTAATCCTGTTCCAGCCTGATACGCCGCTCGAGCTGAAAAAACTGGTGCCCCAGGATAATTAACACTTCCACCGCACACCAGAACTGACCCATAAGACCCCTTATGATCCTCGTTTTTTCTCACCGGAAGTTTGGACGCAACTAATTCGGGATCAATCACAACATCGTCACTTTGATAACCGTGTTTTAACTTTTTCAATATTCCTACATCCACAGTACAAATCTCACCTATGAAATTGAGAGCAGGAAATTTAAGAAGTCCGGTCTTAACCGCTTCCATGCAAACTGTTAATGTGGCAAAAAGTGTGCTTTTTTCAACCGCACCAGTTTTACAGTCAATCCCTGATGGGCAGTCAACTGCGACAATTAATTTTCCATTACATAGGTTTTTGAGCATCTCCATTTTTTCAGCCAACTCTCGGCGCATTGGGGGAACAAACCCCGTCCCCAAAATACCGTCAAGGATGATGCCGGCATTTTTTAAGCACTCCGTTACAACTATTGCTTCTTGAAAATCAATTATCGGGCATCCTGATTTTTTGTATTCCTCGCTCACCCATTCAGGCACGCCTGCAGATGCCACCTTGATGGCACAAATCTCCCATCCCAATGAAGACAGAGACGTAAGAGCTATTAATGTGTCTGCGCCATTCTTTCCTCCGCCAATCAGACCGGTTATTTTTTTGGATGAAAGATTGTTAAATCTGCGATTAACCTCGTGAGCCAAACCATTACCAGCAACCCGCATCATCTCATCAAATGAAAATCCGAGCGCGTTTGCTTGAACTTCGTAATCTTTTATTTTTTCCGGATTGATGAGCAGCATGAACCCTCCAATATCTATCAAAGATTATACATCTGCCGCATGTTCTCAATGGATGGGTAAGGTATAATTTTCTGGATGAAGAAATACCTCCTCGTTACTGTTTTTATCTCTGGGCTTGTTTCACTGGCAGTTGAATTCGCTGCTTCTCGCCTTTTAGGGAATTATTTTGGCACCAGCAATTTGGTCTGGGCGAGCATTGTTGGTCTGATCCTAATTTATCTAACATTAGGATATTTTATCGGAGGTTCCTGGGCTGATCGGTCGCCAAAATATGAAACACTCTTCAAAATCCTGGCGTGGGCTGCCCTGGCAGTTGGGTTAATCCCCATCGCATCCCGACCAATTTTACGTCTGGCCAGCCAGGCTTTTGACAAGCTTGCATTGGGTGCACTTTTTGGTTCTTTCACCGTGGTTATGGTGTTATTCATCATCCCGGTCACTCTGATGGGAACTGCCTCTCCATTTGCCATCCGCCTATCCATAGACGATACCCAAAATGCCGGCAAAATTTCGGGGCGGATCTATGCAATTTCCACTTTGGGTTCTTTCATCGGAACTTTTATTCCGGTATTGGTGCTTGTTCCAACTATTGGCACTTATCGTACCTTCCTGGTTCTTGCAAGTTTATTGCTGCTTTTTGCCTTGATAGGATTATTTCTGGTGGGAAAATTCCGCCTGATGTTAAAGTTTTCCTGGATGCTGCTAATCCTGGTTGCTCTTTATGTACTCGGAGTCAACGGATTGGATAAGAATACCAACGGTCTCGTTTACGAAACCGAATCCAGTTACAACTACATTCAAGTACTCGAACAGGATGGATTATACCCTGCTGCGTTTGAACGAAGGGCAAGGAGTGCATTCGATTTATAAAGCCGATCAATATAATTTCAATGGTCCATGGGAGCAGGTTCTTTCGGCTCCTTTCTTCAATCCCTCTCCAGTAACCCCGGATGATATTGAACACATTGCAATTGTTGGCCTGGCAGCTGGGACCACAGCCCGCGAAGCGTTGGCTGTCTTTCCAAATGCAATTATCGATGGCATAGAGATTGACCCCAAGATCATTGAGGTAGGCTACAAGTATTTTGCCATGCAAGACCCCAGGTTGAATGTCATCATACAGGATGGGCGCTGGGCAATCGAGAACAGTCCCAATCAGTATGACATCATCAGTGTTGATGCCTACCGTCCGCCCTACATTCCCTGGCACATGACCACTGTTGAATTTTTTTCCACTTTGCAAGACCACCTGCAATGAAGATGGCGTTGTAGTCATCAATGTCGGCCGCGCTCCTGAAGACCGCCGCCTGGTGAATGCACTTTATACCACGATGAGACAGTTTTCCCGACGGTTTACGTAACAGATCTTTCAGGGTCTTTTAATTCGATCCGTCTTCGCCACCAACCAACCCGATACGATTGAAAATTTTCTCGGATAATTATTTTTAATTATACAATTCGGGATCTGCGCCACAATTATTCTTGAGACGTGATGGCTGCAACCTATGCCGGTTTACAGGAATCTGCCCCCGTATATCCATGGTTTTTACAGACGATCTTGCGCCAATCGAAGGAATCACCAATTCAATGGTCATGAAATTTTATATTTTCAGAAGAGATGGAGAATATGCAATGAAAAAATGGTCGTGGTTTCCTGCTCATCATTACCATTCTTGTTCCAGTCCTCCTGATTCTTATGCTTCCATCCGGATTCTGATTACATCCGTCTTTCCTCGATTATGAATATAAGTTGCCAAATTTCCCGCCTGATGAATTCGGTTTTACCAAAGCAGATCGCCTGCTACTGGGGGAAACTATCCCTTAACCTACCTGAACAACTCCGAGGATATCGACTTCCTTGAGAATCTGAAATTCGAAAATGGTGAATCAATTTACAATCGAACGTGAATTAAGCCACATGGCTGATGTGAAAATCACTGGTCCAATTAATGATAAAGATCTTGGTATCCCTTGTCTTGTTTCAATTTTCCTGACGGTATTCGCCTGGTTGACAAAATGGATGACACGATTCTGGAGTCGCTTGCCTCCGGCGGATGGGTGACCCTGGGGCTGATCGCTTTAATTCTCGCAGGTACGCTGATTAATTTCGATGAACTTTTCACCGAATTTCACCACTTCTTTTTTACCGGGGATACCTGGCTCTTTTTTGCAGATGACACCCTAATCCGGCTTTTCCCGCTAAAGCTTTGGTCAGATGCCTTCATCTTTATGGGAGTCTTCACACTGGTTGGGGATTATCGCCACATTTGTGGGTGGTAATCTCGCTGCGAAACGAAGCAAATAAAGTGAACGGCGGAGATTTTCCGCCGTTCATGTTTATTTGACTTTGGCCTGGTTGGCGACCGCTTCAGCCTTTTTCCTGGCTTCTTCAGGATCACCCAGGTAATAATGTTTGATCGGTTTTAGATCTTCATCCAGTTCATAAACCAATGGAACACCGGTGGGAATGTTCAATTCCACGATTTCATCTTCAGGGATGTTATCGAGGTATTTCACCAGAGCGCGCAAACTGTTGCCGTGCGCAGCAATGATGACCTGTTTTCCTGATTTGATGGCTGGAACCACCGTCTCATGCCAGAAGGGCAAAAAGCGTGCCACAGTATCTTTGAGGCACTCAGTCAAAGGAAGTTCTTCTCGCTGAAAGATCAGCATATCTTCGATCCTTTCCCGGAAAACGTTCATCATCCGCGGTCAAGGCTGGGGGCTGGATATCATAGCTGCGGCGCCAGATGTGCACCTGTTCATCGCCATACTTCTTGGCGGTTTCGGCTTTGTTCAATCCCTGCAAGGCGCCGTAATGACGTTCATTCAATCGCCAGGTTTTAACCACCGGAATCCACACCAGATCCATTTCTTCCAATGCCAACCAGAGTGTGCGAATGGCTCGTTTGAGCACAGAAGTGATACGCCAGATCAAAATTGCAAATCCGGCTTCCTTCATCAACTTCCCGCCAGCTGATGCTTCTTCAACACCTTTTTCAGATAAGATCAACATCTGTCCATCCGGTAAAACGATTTTCCTTATTCCAATCACTTTCACCATGTCGCAACAAAACAATTTTATACATGTATTCACTCCTTGATATTTCTTGATTCAATAATGTAGCGCAAGAATACTCTTGCGCTACATAATATGTTAATCGTTACAAATTATCGAACGCAACAGGATTTTCTGCGATCCTCAGATGGATCAAAGATATGGCATGTTATCCATATTGAAAAGTACCTGGACTTTATCGCCAAAGCTGTATTTCGCGAGCGGGGATCAACACGAGCCACAAATTGTGTTGTCCGTTGCCGGAGCCAGATAGATCAAAATCTCATTGCCCATTAATTCGGTCACTTCAACCTTGGCTTCCACTTTTTCACCGTGGATATTTGTTGGGGCAGAATTCAGGGTTGTGAATATCATCCGGGCGGATGCCCATGATGACTTCTTTACCAACCAATTTCTGCAACTTGTTCAGCTTTGGCATTTGGGAATCTTGATCTTTAATTCTTCATTGATCGACATAAATAGGTCATCGCCATCTTTTACCAGTTTCACCTTGAAGAAGTTCATCGCAGGAGTGCCAATGAAACCAGCCACAAACAAGTTATTGGGTTTGATCATACAGATTCTGAGGTGTATCCAACTGCTGCAAGACGCCCTTGTTCATTACTGCGATACGGGTCGCCATGGTCATGGCTTCGGTCTGATCATGGGTCACATAAACAAAGGTTGTGCCCAAGTTGTGATGCAGTTTGGTGATCTCGGCACGGGTCTGAACACGTAATTTTGCATCCAGGTTGGATAGTGGTTCATCCAGAAGGAAAACTTTTGGCTCACGAACGATGGCGCGCCCAAGTGCAACACGCTGTCTTTGTCCACCTGAAAGTTCACGTGGTTTTCGTTTCAACAATGCTTCAATACCCAGGATTTTGGCTGAGTCTTCAACCCGTTTCTGAATTTCAGCCTTTGGCAGGTGGCGTAATTTCAGACCAAATGCCATATTATCAAAAACGGTCATGTGTGGATAAAGCGCATAAGATTGGAACACCATGGCGATATCGCGATCTTTCGGAGCGACATCATTGACCACCTGATCACCAATCATTACTTTGCCGGCTGTGACTTCTTCAAGACCAGCCAGGCAGCGCAGCGCTGTTGTTTTTCCGCAGCCTGAAGGACCAACGAGTACCAGAAATTCCTTGTCCTCGATCTCGATGTTTAAATCCTGAATTGCTGTGAAATCGCCAAACTTCTTACTGACATGTTCAAAAGTTACACTTGCCATTTGTTTCCTCCTTCCGGAACGAATATAGTGACTCAATTATAGAACAGTTTGCTATGTAAGTAATGCATAGGTCTTTATCTGTCCATATGATAGAATATTTGATCAAATAAGGAGGGAAAATGCCCGAAATACCAGAAATCGCTTCTCGCGCAATTGAAATGAACAAGGAATTGTTGGAAAAACCATTCTGCGGTTGAAATCTTGCAGCCCAAATGCCTTAACCTGTTCCGCTGAAGGAGTTCCAGGCAAGTGTGAAAAACGCCGCAATAATTGATTGCACCCATCACGGCAAATGGATCAGATCAGATTAACCTCAGGCTGGTTACTTTTGAATCTGGGCATGGGAGGAGAAATTCTACTCACAGATCGCACTCAGCTGCCAGCCAAACACGCTGATCATCTTTGATTTTACTGACAAGACCTGCCTGACCATCAATTTTCTGGTGGTTTGGGTATGTCCATTTCTGCCTGCCAGATGAACTTGGTCTTCATACAATGATTGCCAATCTTGGACCGAACGTGCTCGATTTATCCGAAGAAGATTTTATCAACCTGGTCAAAACTCAAAAAGGAAAGGTGAAAGCCTTCCTGCTTGATCAAAGCAAGGTGGCTGGCATCGGCAATGCCTACATCCACGACATCCTATTTCTGGCAAAATTGCATCCCAATCGACTGATTGCCAATCCCTCACCAACCAGAGGTTAGCCCTTTATTTTCAGCAATTCACGAGGGCTTGCATCCCAGCCTGGATAAAGGTGGTGCATTTTATGAGATGGACATTTTCGGCAATAAAGGGGACTTTCACGATGGAAGACATCCTCATTGGTTATCGTGAGAAATCACCGTGCCCAGTTGTGGAACCCCAATAGTCAAGATCAAAACCGGATCCACATTCCTCCTTATCTGCCCAACCTGCCAGCCGAGGGATGAAAGACGACAATTAAGATGCACAATAATTATTAGTTTCCTATTCATAAACTCCCTTTATAATCAAAAGGTTGTCCACTAATTTTTAAGGAATATTCTTTGAATAAATCATCACAGGTCTTGATTTTGATCTCCGCAAAACGATATCCGCCAATCGTTTGACTGGTATCTGGCGCATGATGACAGGGTTTCGTCTGAAATACTCGGGGCAGTCCTCAGCCTTGGCATTTCTGCCACTGCTAAAACTTTCACCTTTATGTTGTTGCGCTATTTCGTGGATTCCTATTTTGTCAACAAACCCCAAGTGTCACGCTCCCTTTAATTGCGCTTGGCTTTCTTGGGCTGGCTGTCGTTGAAGGTGGTTTCACCTTCTTAAGTGGCGTCCTTTCCTCGCAAACCGCAGAAGGGATAACACGTCGTCTGCGGAATTTTCTCTACGATCACATCCAGCATCTCTCCTTCACTTACCACTCCAAAACAAAAACAGGTGATTTGATCGAACGCTCAACCTCAGATGTTGATGCCGTCCGCCGCTTCTTTTCTGACCAGGCCATCAGCGTTGGCAGGATCATTCTCTTATTTATCATCAATTTCATTGCTTTACTAAACCTGAACGTCAAACTGGCCTTGATTTCAATTATTGTCGTTCCGCTCGTATTGTTGGTTTCGATCATCCTTTTCAAGAATGTGAGTCAAAAGCCTACGAAGCCTACCAGGAGCAGGAAGCCATACTTTCCACCACGCCTTCAAGAAAACCTGGCTGGTGTACGTGTCGTTAAAGCCTTTTCCCGTCAGGACTATGAAATGGAAAAGTTCGAAAAGGACAACTGGGAAAAATTTATCCGCGGTCGAAAACTGCTCATCATGCATTCTCTTGTTTTGGCCGTTGTCAGATATCCTCTGTGGTGCTCAATTGCTGGGCGGCTATCTGGTTGGTGCGCTGATGGCGATCAATGGTGATATCACGTGTCGGCACCTACCTGGCCTATTCCGGCATGGTCATCTACATCATTTATCCGCTGCGTAACCTGGGCGTATCATCGTCCAAACCTCCACCGGTCTTGTGTCTTATGGACGTGTAATGGATATCATCAAGGAATCGCGTGAACCGCTCGACCAGGGTGATTACCTCCCATCAGAGAAAATTCACGGGAAGATCGACTTTGAATAAGGTTGGATTTGAATACGAACAGGTGACCATACTCTGGAAGATATTTCCTTTGATGTCAAACCCGGGCAGGTGATTGCCTTGCTTGGTTCAACAGGTTCCGGAAAATCCACGCTGGTAAATCTGCTACCCCGCTTCTATGAATACACAGCCGGGCAGATCCTGCTTGATGGCATTGAGTTGAATCGCTATCCTCGCAAATATCTGCGCCAGCAAATCGGCATCGTCGAACAGGAACCGTTTCTGTTTTCCCGCTCGATCCGTGAAAATATCACTTACGGTGTCGGGCGTGAAGTAAGTGATGAAGAAGTGGAAACAGCAGCCCATGCCGCTGCCATCCACGATGTAATCCTCTCTTTTCAGGATGGCTACAAAACCCTGGTTGGTGAACGAGGGGTTACCCTCTCAGGTGGGCAGAAACAACGAGTCACCATTGCCCGCACCATCCTCAAAAATCCACGCATTCTCATCCTTGGATGATTCAACCTCATCAGTCGATACCGAAACCGAAGCTGAAATTCGTGATGCGCTGCAAAACCTGATGAAAGACCGCACAACCTTCATCATTGCCCATCGTATCCAGAGCATCACCGACGCCGACCTCATCCTGGTGATGGACAAAGGCAAGATCATCCAGCGCGGCAATCACGCCAGCCTTGTAAAGCAAAAAGGAGTCTATCAGCAGATTTTCAACATTCAAACTCGCATTGAAGTCGAACTTGGAAAAGGAGCTCTCCAATGTCGGATAGTTACTACGAAGAAGAAGAGTTCCAATCCAAGTTTAACGGGAAAACGCTCGAACGCATCCTTGGGCTCACCCAACCGCATCTCAAATGGGTGATCGGATTTCTGATCACCATTGCTCTCGTCGCTGGCCTTGATGCCGTATCCACCTACATCAGCAAGCACATTATTGATGAAGGCATTGTCGCCAAAAACACCACCTTCCTGATCAACTCGGTTATCCTCTACGGCTCATTGATCCTTATTCAGGCAGGCAGTGTTTTCCTGTTCATCTACCTCGCAGGCATCCTGGGCGAACGCATCCGCTACGACTTGCGCAAGAATGATGTTCAATCACTTGCAAGGTCTTTCCTTAAATTATTTCAGCAAAACGCCGGTCGGTTGGATCATGGCGCGTGTCACCTCTGATTCCGAACGTGTGGCAGACCTGGTTACCTGGGGCTTGGTGGATTCAACCTGGGGCATGATGAGCATTGTCCTTTCACTGGTCTTTATGTTTTACCTGAAATGGCAGCTGGCTCTGATCGTGCTTGCCTTGATACCAATCCTTATATTCATATCGCCATCCAATTTCGCAAAAAGATCATCGGAGAGTATCGCAACGTACGGAAATTCAACTCCAAAATTGTCGGCGCCTATAACGAAAATATCACCGGTGTTCGGGTAATTAAAGCCCTTGGTCGTGAAAAAGAAAATCTCTCAGAATTCAAGGGGTTAACTGGTGAAATGTATCATTCCGCATACCGGGCTGCCTGGTTAAGCGCCCTCTTTTTGCCCACCGTACAGATCATTTCTGCACTCGGCGTTGGTGCGGTGGTATGGTATGGCGGCGCACAGGCATCTACTGGCGGCATGACCATTGGCGGCATTCAGGCATTTGTTTCTTATATCACCTTTATGATGTGGCCAATTCAGGATATTGCCCGGGTTTTTGCTGAAATGCAGCAAGCAATCGCCTCAGCGGAACGCATGTTCTCATTGATCGATTCCAAACCGCAGATCGAGAACCGCCCCAAAGCCATTGACCCGGGCACCATCCAGGGAGACATCATCTTCGACCACGTCACCTTCAAATATGAAGAGGATGAGAAATCGGTATTATCTGATTTCAACCTGCACGTGAAACGTGGAGAAACCATTGCCCTGGTCGGTCCCACAGGCGGTGGCAAATCCACCATTGTCAACTTGCTGTGCCGCTTCTATGAACCTCGCAGCGGCAAGATCTACATTGGCGGGCGGGATTACACCAACCTGTCGCTTCATGCCATCCAATCGCGCATCGGCGTGGTGCTGCAAACACCGCACCTCTTCTCCGGCAGCATCCGCGAAAACCTGCGCTATGGTCGCCTGGATGCCACAGATGCAGAGATCGAGGAAGCTGCCCGGACAGTTGGCGCATTTGACTTCATCATGCACTTTGAAAAAGGCTTTGAAACCGAGGTAGGAGAAGGCGGCAACCTGCTTTCAGTGGGGCAAAAACAACTCATAAGCCTGGCGCGCGCTGTGCTTTCTCAACCGGAAATCTTTGTGATGGACGAAGCCACCAGTTCGGTGGATACCCTCACCGAAGCCCTGATCCAAAAAGGCATGGAATTCCTGCTGGATAACTGCACCAGTTTTGTCATCGCCCACCGCCTCTCCACTATCCGTAAAGCTGACCGCATCCTCGTCATCGAAGACGGACGCATCGCCGAGATCCGGCACCCACGCGCAGTTACTGCGTCTCAAAGGCAAATACTTCCAGCTCTACACCCGCCAATTCCGCACCCAGATGGAAGCGCAGTTGAACGTTTTTGACGAAGTGAGTTCAACTGTCCAGGAAAAACCTGCCTCTAGTTGAGAAAAGTAAACAATCTTATGAATCAAGACCGAAATCGCGGCGATAAACTAAAAGAAAAACGACTTCATTTCAACGATGTTTCAAATTTCGTTTCGGCTGTTTTACGCATCCTTAAAGGGGCCATGACCACCTTTACCATGACCAAAGGGGCAGAAGCTTCAGCGGCATTGGCTTATTACACTTTGTTCTCGTTATTCCCGCTTCTATTGATCATAGTATCGGTTGGATCCTTTTTTGTGGATAAGGTAATCATCGAGGAACGCATGATTGCTTTACTGCCTGAAGTCATTCCTATTTCTCGCGATTTCATTATCGCAGCTGTTCGTGAAGTATTTGTCAATCGCGGAGCTATAACCATCCTATCATTTGTTGGCCTTATCTGGTCGGCAACTGCTTTATTCACTGTGATTATGAGAAATATCAATGCTGCCTGGCCAAAAGCCGCTCCCCGAAGTTACCTGCGCATGCGCCTGCTCTCCCTGGTATTAATCATCGCGCTGGCAATCCTCTTTATTTTTTCAACATTTCTGATCACATTTAAACAATTATTATTCAATCTGGGGTTTGGGATTTCGGTTGAGAGCGTAATGGCAATATTCTCCAATAATGTTATCGATTCCATAATGAACAATGCCATGCGTATGTTGCTTTTCTTTGCTTTATATTATTGGACACCTCAATTAAAAGTGAAGAAAACTGCCTCCCTGATTGGAGCTATTGTGACAGCCTTATTGTGGCTAATACTCTCAACTGTTTTCAGTTCATACATTAATAGCGGTTTGGCTAGTTATGACATTGTTTACGGCTCACTGGGTAAGATTGTTGCCTTGATGGGGTGGATCTATTTAAATGCGTTTATAGTGCTTTGGGGTGCTCACTTAACCTCTTCAATTGATAGAAATTCACTCATCCGCGTAAATAATTTTTCTTGATGAGGTAAATGAACGAAAAATAAATTAATTATTTTCTGTTAGACAGGAGCACAGGTTCATCTGTAAAACCGCAACCATCCTGGTTAAATAGTAATGAGGTCGGGCGCATCGCTGAATCCGGCACCCACGCGCAGTTATTGCGCCTCAAAGGCAAATACTTCCAGCTCTACACCCGCCAATTCCGCACCCAGATGGAAGCACAGCTTAAAGTTTTTGAAGAGCCATCAACAACTTAACAATTAATCTAAAATAACGTCCCAGAACTTCGTACTTAATCGTATAAAGTTTTCTTAGAAATTAAATAAACGGGGTAAATTTCCCCTAATCTCGTTTTTTTTTATGCATTCTGATTTGTATTTACTAAAGGGTATTTGGACCAAACAAATAATGATGTCAGACAATCATTAATTAAAGTTTAACCAGTCGACAATTTCTAGTTTCTAATAAAGCGTTTCTCATGCTTTTCCATAATTTTCTTTATCCAACTAGATGACTGTAATAATAATCTTCGCGTAGATTTAGCAACTCACTTTCGGTGCTTAACTTGTAAGTTACTTCTCGAATATTTGTTTCTTCTCCCATTTCTTTGGAAAACTCTAATAAATAATAGTAAATTGTTGCAATTAATAATCCACCCACGCTACGTAAAACATTTTTCAGATTTGCTCTTTGGAAGTAATCATTTCTTTCGTGTTTCACCTTGTTATAACCTTGCCACCAAAAAGGGCTTACTCCTGGTCGCCAATTAATCCAAGGTTTAAAACTTAAACCATACCGATTAATGTAAACAGTTTCATGTTTAAATTGTGGAAACTTTTCTATTATCACTGGTCGATAGTTATCAATTCCATTAACTTCTACTTCAGAGTTTATAAGTCTACATATTTGTTTACAAATAACGTCAACTTCAGAGCAAGAGGCAAAAAGCAGATGAGCAAATTCAATCGAATAAGCATTATTATTTTTATTAGAAAATTCAATGTATCGGGAACAATCAATTAGGTCATGTTCTATAGCAAGGAAGTAATTCCAATGGATGAAACAATCTTTTTGGATAATTACCATAGTCCCTCCTTTTGTATCCCTTTATTTTACTGTAAATCAATTCTATATATTTCTCCTTGATATAAAATTAAAATGCTGTTTGCGATATAACTGTTTGGTAGCTTGATCTGATGGCTAATCATTCAAACACTAATGGGACATGTAGATTTGCAAGTACTCAAACGACACTTAAAACAAACTAACGATGATGTAAGAAAATTATTAGAAATTATGAAACCCCCTAGTAAGTTTAAAAAAGTTCTAATCCTAAAATGTAGACTGTTGATTCACTTTTTTAATTTCTTAAGTTTTCTAATTACTCCAACCTTCTTGTTTAGTATTAATGCTTGCTCATAATAAAATATCGCTTTTACTGGATTGCCTAAAAGCTCATAAATCTCACCGATTTTCCTTTGGGTTATTGAAGAAAAGTAATCTGAGTCAATTCTTTGAATTCCTAATAGATATAGACCTAATGCGTCCTGTAGAAAATTAGGCATAACAGATTCCCCCATTTCCAATAAAATCTTATCAGCCATATCGAAAAGTTCATACCCTGTACCATGCTTAATTCGAGATTCTCTCCATTTATCGTAATCCAAAAACTCTCCATCTAGTGAGTACTTGAACTTGCCAATGCCATCACAAATAAAATAACTGGTTTTTTTATTTTGGTCAATTTCTAAACTATTTACATTAAATGGTACTGGTTTTATTTGCCAAACCAATAATTTTGAGGAAATATCGAAAAACGATACTGTTTGAGAATCATCGGTATTACTGCTCATTGTTTGGCAAATTGCATATTTTCCATCAGGAGTTATAAAGCTTAATCCTAAACCTGCCAAATACTGGTGGTTAATTAACTCTTCCCCGTACTTATTAACCGCAAAAAATCTGCTAGCTTGTTCTTCATCATCTTCCCTATCAGACAATCCAAGCCAATCACTAAGAATGAATGTTCCATTATCAGCAACCTTCCCATTTATAGGTTTGTTTACTTTTCCACTTAGAATCAATTTATCTAATTCAAGTAGTAAAAATTCCCCGTTCACTAATTCAACATTACCTGTTTTATCATCTTCGACTTTATATGCATCTTTTAAAACAAGAGTATATTTTTGATTTGGGGATAGCACACATGGACCACTATAACCGAATAAATTTCCACATTCAATAAATCCTGGTGAAATTGATTGCTTATTCCAAATTGAAATGAAACAACCTTCCGTAATACTGACACTTAGCATTTGATTATCAGAATCATACTTTTTAATATTCAACAGTCACCTACCTTGAAAAGACTTTTTCTTGTCTCAATTATTATTTTATTCTTAGAATAATACCATTCCATTGTTAATGTTGATCGGACCCCCCCCGCCTTCATGAAAAAATTCTCTCTATCCTTTCTAAGACATAGAGGGTGCATACCGCACAGTAACAATTATTATTTCTTAATGGATAGAAAGCTCATTAGTCGAGTAGTCAACAATTTACATAAAATATTTATCGTAAACATGGTTTCTCAAATCCAATGCCTGTATACAAAGTTTTATTGTATAAGCTGGATTTTAACCCTCAAAAACAGGTTTTTTGTATTGGGAAAATGAAAGTGGTGAGGGTGGATTTGTGACTGTAGGGAATACCAGTTTTATCGGTAAACCCACAACCAATCTCAGACATTAAAACAAAAAGTGGCGAGGGTGGGATTTGAACCCACAACCAATGGCTTATGAGTCCACTGCTCCACCGTTGAGCTACCTCGCCAACGCCCAAAAGTATACTTTAACCGTTATTTTTTGTCAACAAATTCACTTAGTAAAGTGGCTACGCGAAGCCCAATCCGCGTTCTTTCATCGAAACATACGTCCCCTGCCCGATCACCAGGTGATCCAGTACCGCAATGTCCATCATCTTGCCCACCTCCACCGCTGCCCGTGTCAGCGCCGTATCCTCCGGGCTAGGGCTCGGGTCACCGCTGGGATGGTTGTGCGCCAGGATGATCGAAGCCGCGTTTCGTTGTATGGCTGCCCTGAACAGTTCCCCCACACGCACCTGCGAAGAATTCAACGAGCCTTTGTAAACTTCCTCAATGTGCAGCATACGGTTGCGCGTGTCCAGCAGGATCACCCACAACTCCTCCTGCTGCAATGCCTGCATCTTATAGCGGATCAGATCCGCCGCGTCTTCCGGTGAGCTGATGCTTTCCTTCAAACTCGGATTTTCCTTTAGCAGCCTGTACCCCAATTCAATGGCAGCCTTGATTTGCGCGGCTTTTGCCGGTCCCAAACCATGAACCGCGCACACTTCCTGGAAATCAGCCCGCTGCAGCCCGGTTAACCCGCCAAATTGATCCAGCAGGCGCGAGCCCAATTGCACAGCGTTTTCTCCTTCCACACCAACGCGCAACAGGATTGCCAGGAGTTCAGCCGTACTGAGCGCATTTGCTCCTTTTTTCTCCATTCGCTCTCGTGGGCGTTCATCAGCTTCAAGGTCAGTGATTCGGTAGGTTGAGAGGGTTTCTTTGACCATGTTTCTCCATTATGATGTAAAGATTTTTTTCTGCTCCCGGAATTGCATTAAGCATACAATAACTTGCGATGTGTGTAAATATTTATCCGCCCCCAATTAATAGTCTTTATACTCGGTTTCAAATCCTTTTTTCATCCATGCTATAATTCCTCTTGGGAGAGAAATCATGAACCTGGATCCAACTATCCTGAAGCAATTATCGCTTTTTGCCACCGGTTTTTCGGTGGCTTTCGTTGCCGCGTTATGGCTGAGCCTCATTTTTTGGGCATTTCGTGACATCCGTAAACGATCGCGTGACCCTTTTATGCGCATCCTGGCGGTGATCATTGTGGCGGTATTGTTCCTGCCAGGGATTCTCATTTATCTTATCCTCCGCCCTGCCCGTACACTCGAAGAAGATTATCAACAATCGCTCGAAGAAGAAGCCTTATTGCAGACGATTGAAGATGCCACTATCTGCCCGGGATGCAACCGCCGCATTGAATCTTCCTGGCTGGCTTGCCCAAATTGCCATACTTTGCTAAAAAAGAAATGTAAAACCTGCGGCAAGTTGATCGCCCTACCCTGGAATTTGTGCCCTTATTGCGCTACCCCGGTAGAAGGAACCCAAAAAGAAGAAACGACATCGCCAGATGTGGAACAACTCCCTTTGGATGATGATTTTTTATCCCAAGCATAGGTTGGTAATTAATACGCATGAACAATATTGAAACCATTGAACCAGTTGATTATTTAATTATTGGTCACATCACCCAGGACATCACCCCAACCGGACTGGTGATTGGCGGAACCGCTTCTTACGCCAGCTTGACTGCCAGATCATTTGGCATCAAAGTTGGTGTGGTCACTGCTTGCCGGCAAGACCTCGATTTACAGCAACTGGAGGGCATTAAGATTCATCCGCAGAGATTCCCCATTCAACTCTACTTTTGAAAATATTTATACACCTCAAGGGCGTATTCAACATGTACACCATGTGGCAGAGCAAATCATGCTTGAAGATATTCCACCAGCCTGGAGGAACACTCCAATCGTCCACCTGGGTCCAATAGCCCGCGAAATTGCCCCCGAAATTGCCACTGCTTTCCCCAACTCACTGATTGGCATTACCCCCCAGGGTTGGCTGCGTGAATGGGATGAGGAAGGAAATGTGGCATTCTGCAATTGGCCGGATGCCGAAAGCATTCTCTCAAACGCCAATGCAGCCGTGATCTCGATTGAAGACGTCAGGGGAGATGAGGAAGTGGTTACGGAATTTTCAAGTATTTTGCCAATTTTGGTCGTCACTGAGGGAGCCCAAGGTTGCCGCGTTTACTGGAATGGCGACGTACGGAATTTTCGTCCGCCGGTTGAAAACGAAATCGATCCAGTAGGCGCAGGCGATATCTTTGCGACCTCCTTTTTCATCAGACTCAACGCCACCAAAGACCCCTGGGAATCAGCCAGGTTTGCCACCCTCGTGGCAGCGAACTCTGTCACCCGTAAAACGATAACCGGTGTACCAACCCCTGACGAAATCAGGCATTTCCTGACCGAGATCATAAGCAAAAAGGTATTATGACGCGCATCTATACCCTTGTGAATCAAAAAGGCGGGGTTGGAAAAACAACAACTGCCATTAACCTCGGTGCGTATCTCGCACAGTTTAACCAGCGTGTGCTTTTAATTGACCTCGATCCACAAGCCAACGCCACTTCATCGCTTGGAATCAATAAATATTCGGTAAACAATGGAACCTATGAAGTATTGATCGGCGCGCAGCCAATTAACCCCTCAATTTTACATAATCCTAAATTGAAAATTTCACTTCTTCCCTCCTCGCCAGCGTTGGCAGGCGCCGAAATAGAACTGATCGATCTTCCCGATCGTGAATTTAAACTTCGGCAGGCGATTAAGCCGATTATTGACCGCTTTGATTACATTCTGATCGATTGCCCCCCATCCTTAAGCCTTTTAACGATCAATGGGCTCATTGCAGCTCAGGATGGGATATTGATACCTGTTCAGTGTGAATATCTCGCGCTTGAGGGGATTGGTCAGCTAACCCAAACGCTTGGCAAGATTCGCACAACCTTAAACCCTGAGATGAAGATTCGTGGGGTAATCCTGACCATGTTTGACGGGAGGACCAACCTCTCCACTGATGTCGTAAGCGAAGTTCGAAAATTCTTCCCCACCCAGGTGATGAGCTCTATCATCCCGCGGTCTATCCGGCTGGCAGAAGCGCCCTCCTATGGCGTGCCAATTGCAAATTATGCCCCTGAAGCTACTGCTGCTAAAGCCTACGCTTCACTGGCGCGGGAATTGCTTACCCAGGATGGCGTGAAACTTGAACCAATGAAACCAGAGGCAGGTTAATATGGCAAAAAGAAGTGGCTTAGGCAAAGGCTTGGATGCGCTCATCCCGACTGAATTTAACATTCCAACCACGCCCGCAGAAATGTATGTTCCGATATCAATGATCGTCGCTAATCCCCGGCAACCACGCGAAACAATGAATGAGGACGATCTGCAAGACCTCGCCAATTCCATCCGTGAACACGGGATCATCCAGCCGCTCATCGTCACCCTTGAGTCCCACACCGGTATTTATACATTGATCGCCGGTGAACGCCGATTGCGTGCTGCCCAATTGGTTGGCCTTGAAAAAGTTCCCGTAATCGTCCGCACTGCAAGCGACCAGGAACGCCTTGAACTGGCTCTTATCGAGAATGTACAACGCTCGGACCTCTCTCCGCTGGAGACTGGCGCAGCTTATCATAAACTCGCCCAGGAATTCAATCTGTCGCATGAACAAATCGCCAACAGAGTTGGCAAAAGTCGCGTATCGGTAACCAACACGCTTCGGTTATTATCACTTCCAGAAAAAGTTAAAAAAGCACTTTCCTCAGGGGAAATCACTGAAGGGCACGCACGGGCAATACTGGGGCTGCCCACAGAACAAGGTCAGCTTGCCGCCCTGCAAACGGTCGTGGCAAATGGTTTTAATGTGAGGCAAACTGAAGATCTCGTCCGCAAATTATCCGGGGTTAAACCCCCTAACCACATCGAACAGCCGGTTGATCCAATCATCAAAGAGATTGAGGACCAACTACGGGGTAAGCTTGGCACGAAAGTTTTGTTGAAACAAGGTGAAAAAGGCGGAACACTGACCATCCATTATTTTTCCAATGAGGAATTGACCCAGATCATCAATATCATCCTAAAAGGGTAAGATGGCGCTTTTTTACAACGGCATCATCGATTCGATTCAATCTACAGCAACCGCTATGGCAATTGTGGATGGGAAAATTTTCGCGATAGGAAGTGATGCCGAAATACTCTCCCTCGAAACGGCACAAACAAAGAAAATCAACCTGGCAGGTAAAACCATCTGGCCAGGGCTTATTGACTCTCATTTGCATTTTGATATGTACTCACAAAGTTTGGCGCAAATCAAGTGCGAAACACGCACCATAGGCGAATGCATTGAGTTGGTAAAAACAAAAGCCATAGTCACTCAAACCAGTGAATGGATCGTCGGACAGGGATGGAATCAAAATACCTGGGGCGTATATGGAACCGCGTCACAATTAGATGAAGTGAGCGGTGATCATCCGGTTTTCCTGGCAGATAAATCCATCCACGCCGCGTGGGTAAATTCGGCTGCCATGGCGATAGCCAACATTGATAAAGATACGTCCGACCCTGAAGGGGGTTCGATTCAACGTGATGCTGATGGAATTCCGACTGGTATCCTGTTTGAAAATGCTGTCAACCTGGTTGAAAAATGTATTCCACCTGTAAGTGAAATCAAACGGCTTGAGAATATGCGTGTCGGTCAAAAAACCCTTCACAGTTTGGGGCTGACTGGCATTCATGATTTTGATCGCCGGCAGTGTTTTTCCACTCTTCAGGAGATGCACCAATCTGGAGAACTTACCTTGCGGGTTACAAAGAGTATACCTGTTGAAGAAATGGATCATGCAATTTCAGTTGGACTTCGATCAGGCTTTGGCGATACTCACCTTCACATGGGTTCAGTGAAGCTCTTTGCAGATGGCGCACTGGGACCACAAACAGCTGCCATGTTAATGCCTTACGAAGGAACCACAAATGACTATGGAACCTTACTCTTGAGTGCTGATGAGATTTTTGAAATAGGAATGCAAGCCACAATTAATGGGTGGAGTTTGGCGATACACGCGATCGGCGATAGAGCTAACAATGAAGTCCTTAATGGGCTGGCGATGGTACGTCAGTATGAAATTTCCAACAATATTCAGCAAAAACTTCACCGCATAGAACATCTGCAACTGCTGCATCAGGATGATGTGCAAAAAACAAAGGATGCACGAGTAATTGCCTCAATGCAGCCCATCCATATCCTTTCTGATATGGATACCGCTGACCTGCATTGGGGAAAACGAGCCCGCTTGGCATACGCTTTCAATACATTGCTTAAAGCTGAAATTCCCCTGATTTTTGGCTCGGATGCCCCGGTTGAATCCCCCAATCCCTTCATCGGCATCAGCGCCGCTGTGACAAGGAATAGAACTGATGCAAACCCCGAAGCCGATGGTTGGTATCCAACAGAGAGAATATCCATTGCCCAGGCAAAAAATGCATATAGTGGAACTCCAGCGTTTGTCAGCGGTCACCATAGCCATTACGGCAAATTAATAACTGGAATGGCAGCTGATTTTATTGTTCTCAATAGCAATCCCGAAACGATAGAGACCACGGAAATATGCCGCATTCTTCCGGAAAAGGTATTTGTTGATGGGAATTGTGTTTTCGAGACATAGGAATGAATAGAGGGAATTTATGACTCAAACACCTGAAGCGCTCGTCCCCAGGCTAGGTGACGCACTTGTTGAACAACATTTACTCACCGATATTCAATTGAATGAGGCACTGCGTATTCAAGCTGAGGAACGCGCCAAAGGTAATACCTACTTAATCGGTAAGATCCTTGTCGATCATGGGTATATATCACAAATAACATTAAATTCAGCAATAAACCAGCAAATTTTTCAATTACACACAGCTTTAAAACAGGCAAACGCAACCTTGGAACAGCGGGTAAAAGACCGAACCGCCGAATTGGAAATAGCTTACGAAAAACTCAGCGAATTGGCAACGCTGAAAGCTAACTTCATTTCAAACATCTCGCATGAGTTACGAACCCCCCTTACCCACATTAAAGGATACATTAACCTTCTAATTGAAAATGATATTGACACATTTGTACCTGAACAACAATATGCACTTAAGACAATTGAGAAAGCCAGCGAGCGGCTAAATCGATTGATCGAAGATCTCATCCTTTTCACCACGGCCGAGACTAGCTCCCTTCAAATAAATAATGAAAAATTTAATGTCATTGAACCATTAAAATCGATTATGGCCTTTCAACAGGTACAAGCACAGAACAAACAAATATCTCTCCTCTTAGATTCGCCATCAGAAAATGTGCTCGTTCTATCAGATCCCCAAAAAGTTCACTGGGTGGTCAATCAATTGGTTGATAATGCTTTGAAATTCACTTCTCCCGGCGGAAAAATTACGATTAAGGTATTGCGCCTAGAGGAAAATACCGTTCAAATTTCAGTTATCGATACCGGGTTAGGCATCCCGGCCACAAAATTAGAAGAGATTTTTGAGCCTTTTCACCAATTGGATGAATCAACTACACGGCAACAAGGGGGAACAGGGCTGGGTCTCTCACTCGCCAGAAAAATAATCAGCGCCCTTGGTTCTCGCATAGAAGTTGCATCATCAACTGGTCATGGAAGTACATTCAGTTTTATTCTTCATTAGCATGTATCGTATAATTTACATGTGAAAACCATTGGCGGTATTGAGGGGAAGGTAACAATGGAAACATTTTTTTTGAGTAACATTGCGTCAAAATGCGATCCTTGGAAGACCTCACTGGATGATCTCTTTACGCATGCAAGAAATGATCTCATATTTGATAACCTGGTAATCTATGGTTCAGGGTCAGACGAGAATCCGGTTGATGTTATTTACGCTCGTGCGTTTGGCAGGGGCAAATCAGCCGAAGCTGAAGTTGCGTGGGGATCAACAGTAGTAAGCTGGGTCATTACCGAGAAAAAACTTATTGTCGAATCTCCACCAGAATCAACTGAACAGGATAGACTTCAATTACCCTTCATCCTTGGAGTCCCAATTTTTGTTACCGAAGAATTGATTTCAGCACTCATTTTTATTCGCTATGGGGGACCTGAATACTCAAATCAAGATCAGGATTTTGCCACATTTCTGGCCGATCAGGTCGCATCCATCTTTCGTTTGAAGCTACTTTCAGAATTAACCACCTTGCTCGAAACTGAAAGAAGTACAGCGAGGTTGCAATTCGATTTCATTAACACCATTTCACACGAATTACGCAGCCCGCTAGGGTTCATTAAAGGGTATGCTACCACCCTCCTGCGCGATGATACCCAGTGGGATCGTAAAACTCAGGTTGATTTTCTACAGATCATCGAGCGGGAAGCCAATAGTCTGACAGATCTTATCGATAATTTATTAGACTCATCAAGGTTGCAAAGTGGATTAATGAAATTCAACTTCCAGGCGGTGAGGATAGATTCCCTCATAAGGGATGAAATCAATCGTGCCTATATGGCAAATCCAGCGCGGTCAATGGAGTTCACCTGTGAGAAAGATATCCCCACAATCATGGGTGACTCTCGCCGACTTGCCCAGGTTTTTGATAATTTGCTTTCTAATGCCCAGAAATATGCGCCTAATTCCATCGTAAGAATCGATGTGATGCACGATTCTGAAGAAATGAAGATTTCGTTTTCAGACAACGGACCAGGGATTCCAAAATATTACCTGCCCAAAATATTTACAAGATTCTTCAGGGTTCCCGAAAATTCCCTCCAGGAACACGGGTCAGGGCTTGGGCTATCAATATGTAAGCAGATAATTGAACTTCACAATGGGACTATTGTTGTTGATTCCAATGAAAATGGAACAACTTTCACAATAAAATTACCACTAAACATGGAAACAAAATCTGGGGAGGTGAAAAAATGACAGTGCGTATCTTACTCGTTGACGACGAACCCTTGTACTTGCGATTACTAAAAGTGAATCTTGAATCCGAAGGATATGAAATCATATCCGCTCGTAATGGTGAAGAGGCACTGGAACTCATTTCACAGGATATTCCCAACTTGATCATCATGGATGTTATGATGCCAAAGTTGGATGGTATCGCCACCTGCAATCGAATTCGTCAATTCTCAAATGTCCCCATAATTCTTCTAACGGCGCTTGGTGATGAACAGGACAGGGTAAATGGTCTCAACATCGGCGCGGATGATTATGTGGTTAAACCTTTTTCTGCAACAGAACTGTTGGCGAGGGTAAGGGCTGTTTTGCGTCGAACACAGGGACAAAAAGATCCTTCAGAATCAAGAATCTTTACACACGGGAATCTCATAATCGATATTGCCAAAGCCGAGGTTTGGAAGGAAGACAAGCAGATTTATTTGTCCGCGACTGAATACAAATTACTCATTCATTTTGCCCACCAACTGGGAAAAGTACTTACCGCTGAAGATCTTCTATCTGCAACGTGGGGACCATCCTACAAAGAAGAAAAAGAAATCCTTTGGGTCAGCATTGCAAGGTTGCGACAGAAACTTGAGGATGATCCTCACAATCCTACTCACATCGTCACGAGAACTGGCTTAGGATATCAGATGCCGCTCCTGCAAATTTAGACCTCAATACCCATTTGATGCTATAATTTTTTAACTTGTACAAATTGGATTAAGGACAAATTTATGGATTCCCAACTCTATCTGATTCGAGCAAAAAAACTTGGGTTGAAGATTGCAATGGCACGTCAGAATATCAACCTGACTGTTGAAGATTTAGCTGAGAAAATTGGACTTCCATCCGATGAACTTATCCAAATGGAAAAGGGAATTCAACCCCCATCCATTCCGCAACTTCAATTCATCGCTTCTATCATTCAAATGCCAATTGATGATCTGATTAATCCTGTTGCGCTTGCCCCAATACCTGCGGGAATTGAAGCCGGTGCTTTGGCGCGTTATTTTGAAATTCGTAACCGTATGCTCGGAATTCAAATCAAGAAGTATCGCCTTCAACAGGAACTGGCAATAGATGAGGTAGCACAAGCCTGTGCCGTTGAATCTACTGATTTTGAATTATTTGAGTCCGGGCAAAAAGTCATCCCATTCCCAGTTGCTATGAAGATCAGTGAATTCTTACATCTTCCTTACGAAGTAGAGCATTTTGAAACACCTGCTTCAACTGAAGACATTCCGGTTGAGGCAGCTTCACCTAAAGTTGAAATCCCCGAACCAGTTGAGCCTGAAATATCGCCAATGCCAGAACCCTCAAGCCCCCCTGCAAAACTGAGCGAAAATGCTCCGATGCCAATTTTTGATACCACCGGGTTGTCAGCTGAGCTCCGTGAATTTATTAGCAAACCTATTAACCTGCCATTTCTCGAATTAGCCAAGAAACTAAGCGAAATGGATGCAAAAAAACTTCGCGACGTAGCAGAAAGTATTTTAGAGATAACCTTATAATCTATGGATGAGAATTTAACCAAGATTTCCGCGCAAGCTTTTAAAGACTATCACAAGAAAAAATACATTGAAGCACGAGATGGTTTTCAGCAATGTATTGAACTTCTCAGCCAAGAAGACGCTGAAAAGGAACTGGCTGAAATGCGGAACAATCTCAGCGTTACCTTAATTGAATTACATGAGGCGCAGCAAGCCTACGACTCAGCGATAGGAACCGAATTAATCTTTGAGAAATTGGATGATAAAAAAAGCCAGGCAATGGCCATGGCAAATATTGGCACAGCCCTACAGAGTTTAGAGCGAAAAGAGGATGCACTTGCTGCCTTCGAAAAATCCTCGGATCTTTTTAAAGAAACAGGCGAAAAATTACTCAGAGCAACAATACTAAAAAAGATATCAGACCTTCAACTCACTTCTGGCAAACCACTGCAGGCAATCGCCTCTATGCAAGCCAGTTATGACCAAAAGGATAGTAAATCATTCAAAGAAAAAATCCTTGGAACCGCTTTGGGACAGATTTTTCGAAAATTCATTAATTAACCCAGCTCATGGAATCAGCTTGTGCCAACTATCAATCAAGCATTAATCTCCGACACAAGTGAAATAGCTCTTTTTATTGAGCATGCCAGCTTAAGTCATCGCCATTTGGATTGGACGCCTCTTTTTGATTGGATTCATGAAAATCCATTCCTGATCTACAAGCAAGATAATAACATTGATGGAATATTAGCTTGCCCGCCTGATCCTGATCAAGTTGCGTGGATTAAGTGTTTCGCTTGCAGTAGCAAAAATGATTCTCAAGTTATTTTTTCCAGTTTGCTTTGCGAAGCCAAAAATGACCTTTCACACCGTGTGAACCACCTGTATGCTTTAGGTCTGAACGATTGGTTTAAACAGTTATTAGAAGCAAACCAATTTGATATATACCAGGAAGTTGTTGTTCTTTCTTACAATTCAAAGACTTTCAATACCATGCCAATGTGTAAAGCAACTATTCGCCCAATGGAATTGCACGATATAGACGAGGTAGCCAGAGTCGATTATCTTTCATTTGAACCAATTTGGTCGATTTCACACAAGGGCTTACAAGCAGCTTTCTTCCAATCAGAACATGCTTCTGTAGCCGAATTTGAAGACAAGATTGTTGGGTATGAACTTTCAACTGCCAATCAATACTCAGCTCACCTGGCACGCGTTGCCGTATTGCCTCAATTCCAGCATGAACAAATTGGCTATCATTTGGTTGACGAAATGATCCGCTCATTTCATCAACGCGGAATCCACGAAATTACAGTTAACACCCAAAACACCAACCATGTTTCTCTTAAGCTTTACCAAAAGATCGGCTTTAACCCTACCGGGGATCGTTTCCAAATTTATCGGATTGAAGTTTAGACCACAAATATTTAATGATCAGTTTTTGATAAATACTGGACAATAATTATCCTTTATGAGAGAATTCAACAACTTGGAGGAAGAACTTTATGGCAACTCGCAAAGAAATAGCAGCAAAACGAAGGAAACAACAGAAACAAAAGGATCTCATCCCCTTTCTCATCATCGGAGGGCTTGTTGTAGTTGTCCTTGCAATCGTAATCATTTCACAAATTACTGCAAATTCAACTGCAAAAAATAACATAATTGTGCCTGAGTATGTAAAAGCAAATCAAACCGATGGCATGACTATGGGGGACCCCAATGCCAAAGTTACGGTGATCGAATTTGCTGATTTCCAATGCCCGTATTGTGGTGTCTATTGGGAACAATTAGAGCCCACAATTATTACGGATTACGTCAACACCGGTAAAGTTCAATTCATTTATCATCCCTTTTCATTCCTGGGATCTGGTACATGGGACGAATCGGTAAAATCCTCAGAAGCTGTATATTGTGCCAACGATCAAGGAAAATTCTGGGATTATCGGGCTATGTTATATTCAAATCAAAATGGAGAAAACCAGGGCGCATTTAGTCAGGTTAAGTTGTATGCTTTTGCGGAATCTATCAATCTGGACATGTCGACTTTTAAGCAATGCCTCAATGATGGGGTTCACAATGCTGAAGTCACTGCAGCAACTCAGGCAGCAAGTGATTTAGGCGCAAGCTATACCCCATCGTTTCTTGTGGACGGTAATATCGTCGGTTTTGATTCACTTGTTACTGCAATAGACGCCGCCTTGGCTAAATAGTATTTTGTAAAATACAGTACCTGCGTCTGCAGGTACTGTATCATTTAACCAATGCAATAAGGTATACGATAAGTGGTGCAAATAGCAATGCGGGAATAAAACTTGCTGTCCTTATCTTTTTAATTTCTAGAAGGTTTGAAATTGCTATCCCCGCCAGAATCACTCCCCCGGTTGCGGTAAGTTCTAGGATCATGGCTTCTGTCATAATCCCTTGAATCTGGTTAGCAAGGAGTGAAATAGCTCCCTGGTAAATCAACACCATAACCGATGAAAACAGCACCCCGACCCCTAATGTGGATGCAAAAGCCATTGCCGCGAAACCATCCAAAACCGATTTGATCACCAATGTCTGAATGTTTCCAGAAATACCATCTTCCAAAGCCCCCATGATCGCCATCGGTCCGATGCAAAAAATCAAAGTGGTTGTCATGAAACCAAGGATAAACTTGTTTCGCTCTTCAGAAACGGAACTTCGTGAGAAACGGGATTCTAACCAGACTCCTAACTTTTCAACCCCTTCCTGTATATGCAACCATTCACCAATTAATACCCCAATCAAAATGCTGCCTAACACGATCAGTGAATTGTTGGTTTTTATGAATAATGAAATTGAATACAATAGGGTAAAAATCCCCAAGCCCGATACTATCGTGCTCTTGATCCTGTCAGATATCCTTGCTCCGAAGAACATCCCGATCAATCCACCTACTATGATTGCTGCAAAGTTAATAAATGTCCCCAGCATTAATTGCTTTCCTTCGCCTGCGTTGGTTCCCCAGTAATGCTTGACGCTTCTTTTAATTCCATTACGTACAACACTGAAGATAAGCGATTCAAGTATTTTAGAAGATTATTATTTTCAATAATCTTCGCATCAAATAGCTCAACCACTCTCCTCTCTGCTCTGCGGCAAACAGCTCTTGCAATAGAAAATGCCGCAGCTGGTTGGGTATCACCCGGAATAATAAAACCTGTTGAGGGCGGTAAGCCCTCGGAAAGTTTATCAATAATGATTTCCAACTTGCGAACAGTAGCATCGCTAATTTTTCTATACTTGACCTGGTTCTCCCTGGTAGCAGCAATTTCAGACATCAGTTGGTAAAGTTGAACCTGAATTTTCTTGATTGTCTCTTTATTGCTATCATAGCAAAGACTACGCGCAGTCCCCAGGAAAGCCGATAATTCATCAAGGGTTCCCAGGGTTTCCATACGGCTATCGTATTTTTTTACACGACCTTCACCCAAAAGCCCCGTATCACCATCATCCCCTGCACCGGTATAGTATTTTTTCACTTTATTTCCCTCTCATATTTTGCAATATAAAAACCAATAATCTGTTTCGTCGAATGCGATTTGTAATTGGCTATCCCAGATAAATTCCCCGACGGTGATGATTCTCTTTGTGATCTCATCCACTGCTTCAAGACGGTTCACTTGTTTAACTTCAACCGGCACTGATTCTCTTTCTAAGAGTTTGAGAATAACCCGATGGGTAACCTGGGCTGAATAAGATTGATCCAATCCCTCTTCATAATAATCATGGATCATGTTCTCCCAAACCATCAAGCGGCGTGGATATTCGATTGTCATTTTTTTTTGCCAGCGTATTTTATTGGATTGAATGGTTCTCCTGATTGAATCCATTTGAATCACAAAACTAGAATCTGGCATCGCCTGTACGGAACACCTGGCCAGAGATAACAATACTCTTCCAGGGGTAAGTGAGATCCTGGAAGAGCGTAATGGCCATTCATAAACAGTTGATGCTAAGTATTCGTCGAGTTCATCTGCTGCTGAACTTAGGAAGATGCGGTCTTCCTCTTGCCATGCCATGGTATTTCAATTCCCCGGTGTGACAGGAGTAATTTGAACCGTTTTAGCTGTCATATACCAATCTACAATCGTCGTAAACCGACTGCTGGTATCCACCAAAGGTCCCATGGAGATACCCAATATTTGGTTGGTCACCCCATAGTTGTAAACAGGGTAATAAAGCGGTAGTGCTGGCAATTCACTGGCAAAAATCGATTGAAAGTTATGGTACAACCTTTTTCTCTCAGTCAGGTCAACTGTGATCCGCGCTTGCTCAATTGTATCGCTCGCAATTCGATTATTCCATTGGGTGTAATTCTGCCCCGCGGTAGCCTGCCCGAGGTCCCAGAACGGGTAAGGGTCAGGGTCTGGGGTTTGACTTAAGTTCATATCCACAAGTACCGCCTGGAAAGCTCTTGGTGTCAGTTTATCCGCAAGGAACTTGTCAGGTGGAACAGCCTCAATGGTTACATCAACTGATAATAGTTGCCAATCCTTTTGGATGCTTTCGGCGATTTGTTTATGCAGGTCATCGTCCGGATAGGATAAAACAAATTTTAATGATGTGTTATCTTTCTTTCTAACGGGATTATCCTCGCCAGTGATTACATATCCTGCTGATTTGAGTAGAAGCGCAGCATTCTCTGGATCATAATCGTACGATTGTATGCTTTCAAGATAAGACCAGGTACCAGGCAAGATCACACTGTTTGCGACTATTGCTTGGCCATTGAAATAATCGTTAATTAGTTTCTGTCGATTGATCCCTAACAACAATCCTTCGCGAATTTCTTTTTCCTGGAGAAACGGAACTTCAGGATCGTTCAGATTGAATAAAACAAGGCTTATCTGAGGTAAGCGGCCGGTATAAATTGACAGACCATTTTCAGAAAGCGCTTGATTGATTAAGTGGTTGGGGATTTGGCTAATCCCCTGAACAAACCCTTCTTTATAAGCCTGCAATGCAGTTTCTGCATCTGAAAAATACCTGAGGTTTATTTCCTGAATAAAAGGTGCATGGGGTAAATAGTCTTTAAATGCTGTCAGTGTTAACCCAGTAATTGTTGTCTCTTCAACTGTCAGTGAATCAAACTTGAAAGGTCCACTCCCCACTGGTTCCAGATTGAACTGGGAATTCGCAATTTGATCAAGGGTTAAATCATTCAAAATATGTTCCGGGAGTAAACCAAAAGCTAAATAATCCTGGAAAGGAGCAAACGCTTCGGTCAGTTTAATTTGCATATTTAAATCATCAAGTTTAAATATCTCCACCGAACTCCATAATTTAATTAGATCGGTTGAGACATACCCATCACCATTTATCATTAAGTTAATTGTAAATAAAACATCGCTTGTGGTAATTGGTTTACCATCATGCCATGTGATTTCTTCTTTTAGTTTGATATTGTAAAGTAGACCGTCCTGGGAGGGTATTACGGATTCAGCGAGGTCGGGTTGTGGAATTCCGTTTGAATCAAATTTGACCAAGCCGGAAAATATCAACTGGTCGATGTCGCGATCCGCCTGGTTGTTGGAATCAAGCAAGGGGTTCAATCGCAACAATTGACCAACAATCGCTTCTGTGTATACCCCGCCCTCAACTGGTTGAGGGGTACCGGTCTGTCCAAGCCCACCGCGTTTCTCGAGGATTAACAAAGTACCAACAATTAATCCCGCTAAAAAAAGAATGAGCAATTGCCATCTGAATTTTTTCATATTTTTTATCCAAAAAGCGACTAACCCTTTATCAAGGATAGTCGCCCTCGAATGATTTGGGTCACCTATTGGAAATTCTTAATTAATTAACCTTCAAGCAAAACAGCAAGAAAGGTCAAAATAAAGAATAACGCGCTGAGAACAATCGTAATCCAGAAAAGGGTTTTTTCAATCCCTCGGCGGGCTGAAAATACGCCTCCACTGTTGTCACCGGTCAATCCACCTAATCCTACTCCTTTGTTCTGCATGATGACACTCGCGATGAGCGCTAAAGAAGTTATAATCAGGGCAATATCTACATAAATTTTCAATTGATCCTCCTCAAATTTCTAACAGGTGAAATTATACCGTCCTATGCATAAAAAAGTCAACCTGATGAGAGAACTGATTTGCAACCTGCATAACCACTCGATATACTCCGACGGCACTGGAAATTACAGCGACATCGCCAATGCTGCCATCAATCAAGGAGTAGATGTTGTCATAGTCACTGATCACAATGTTTTGGTTAAAGGGATAGATAGATATTTTGACACCAATGGGAAGCGGACCCTGCTCCTCGCTGCCGAGGAAGTCCATGACCAGAATCGGCGTCCGCAGAAGAACCACACGCTCGTGATTGGCGCATCCCGTGAGATGGCAGAATTCGCCCATGATCCACAGGTATTAATGAATGAAGTCGCTCGTCAAGGCGGTCTTACTTTTTTAGCACACCCACATGAATATGACCTCCCCATGTTCCACGAACCGGATATTTCCTGGGACTCTTGGGAAGTTGAAGGGTACATTGGTTTCGAACTTTGGAATGGGTTCAGTGAATTTAAAACGCTACGCCAGATCTTTGCCAAAAGTTTTATTTTATGCGTTTTTCCCTGAGTTCATCGCTCACTTTCCTCACCCATCCACCATTAATAAATGGGATGAACTTTTAACCCGGGGCAAGAAGCTCTTTGTTGTTGGCGGATCAGATGCTCACGCACTTGATTTCCATAAGAGCTTTTTCCAAAAAACAATTTTTCCCTACCATTTCCATTTCTCAGCTATTAATAACCATTTGCTGGTTCAAAGTGGTCTGACGGGTGACCTTGAACTCGACAGCAGGCAGACGTATCTAGCCCTGAAGACTGGTCATTCATTCATTGGCTATGATCTTCCCGTCTCAACCAATGGATTTACTTTTACCCTTGAAACCGATGAGGTGGTAGCCCAAATGGGTGAATCGGTTCAATTGTCTCGGGGTGGAACCATTCGTGTTCATACGCCAGCAAGGGCAGATATTGAGATTGTTCATAATGGACAAATTATTCATCACGTTGAAAACACCTCATCCTTAATTAACACAGTTACCGAAAAGGGCTATTATAGAGTTCAATGTAAAATTGATTTTCTAGGTAAAAAGAGGGGTTGGATCTACAGTAATCCAATCTTCTGCATCGATTGATGTTTTGAAGAAATCCTTAATCTAAACCAACTTCTCGTTTATTTTCGTTATAATTCCTTATCATGAATGGATTAGATTTTATTGAAAACCGGATCAAGTCATTGATCCAAAAAAGTTCGGTTTTTTTTCCGTGGGCTGATAAAAATATCGAGATCATGTCTCGGTTAGTTGATCGTATCCAAAACCATTTATTGAACTCTGAACGTCAGAATAAAGATATCCCTTATGTTTATACGGTAAAAATGAACACTAATAATGCGGCGGTTTGGCAAAAAAATCAATCATGGCATACAGATTTGGCTGCTGCATATACTGCGATCCTTAACGAATATGGCATTAAACAGGATTTCCCTCCGACTTTTAATTTAGTAATCAAGAACTCATTGGAAGATAATGAGTTCTTGATCGAGGAAGACCCAGCGATAAATCAAAAGGATCAAACTAGCTCAATCACTTCCTGGAAGAAAAAAGTAGACCAGCAAGTAACCCACTCTCCGATCTTACTTTTCGGTGAAAATAAGGAAATTAAAATATCATCAACTGTGATAACCCTTGGCAGACGCAACACAAATGACATTGTTATTGATGACATGCGTATATCACGATTGCACGCTCAAATTCGCCACGTATCTGATGGATACATAATTTTTGATGCCGGCTCTACTGGCGGCACTTATGTGAACAACACTAGGATTTCACAACAAAAATTGCAAACTGGTGATGTTATTTCACTTGGTGGATACAAATTTATCTTTCTCTCTGAGAACATAAATGGTTCAACAACGCCCCTCCAACAAAATTCCCTCGCAGAGGATAATTAATAATGCTAGCCTCAATCGTTGTTCTCATCCTTCGCATTCTCTTGATGGTCGCCTTGTATGGTTTTTTGGGTTGGACGGTTTATACCCTTTGGAAAGATATCCAATTCAGAAGCCAGGCTGTTCAAATTCAAAAAGTCCCTGCCATTACTTTAATCGAACGAAGTGGCTTAGATCAAAATAAAGAAAACACTTTTTCAATTCCTGAAATTACAATTGGTAGAGACGCTGGAAATCAAATAATCCTTGACGACGCCACAGTCTCAAGCCGTCACGCAATGCTTGGATATCGTAATGGTCATTGGTGGATCGAAGACCTCATTTCCACAAATGGCACATATTTAAATGATGAAAAAGTGGCTACGCCAACTATTTTAATTACTGGCGATGACCTGCATATCGGTAGTCAATTCTACGAAGTTAGATTAACTGAAGCAAATTTCTAAGGGAGTTTTTATGAACAACAAACCTGTTTTGGCAATAATTGGTGGTTCCGGGCTATATGATTTTCCGCCTCTTGAAAATGCAGAAAGCATCGAGCTGGATACCCCCTTTGGCAAGCCAAGTGCTCCAATTCTTCAAGGATTGGTTAACGGAAAAAAAGTAGCCTTCCTGGCCAGGCATGGCATCGGGCATGTACTCAATCCAAGTGAAGTCAATTATCGGGCTAACATTTATGCACTCAAGTCCCTCGGCGTCGACCAGATTATCAGCATCAGCGCTTGTGGCTCGCTGCGGGAGGATTTTGCACCGGGAAATATTGTTGTTCCCTCGCAATTGTTCGACTACACCCATTTAAGAAAACGAACTTTCTTTGAAGAAGGACTGGTTGCCCACGTTAGTGTAGCGGATCCTTTTTGCCCGACATTATCCACGCTTTTACATCAGACCATCACTTCCGTCGGTGCAGATTCGCACCTGGGTGGGGCAATGATCACAATTGAGGGTCCGCGGTTCTCCACGAAAATTGAATCTAATACATTCCGTTCTTGGGGGCTCTCACTTATCGGGATGACAACCTCTCCGGAAGCCTTTTTGGCAAGAGAAGCAGAAATATGCTATGCGGTTATGGCGCATGTAACTGACTATGATGTATGGCACATGACTGAGGAATCTGTAAATGTTGATCTTGTTATCAAAACCTTGCATAAAAATACCGAATTGGCGCAACAGACCATTCTTAAGATGATCTCTACGATGGAGGATCATAAAGACTGCACCTGCAATCACGCGCTCGAAAATGCCATCATCACAAATCGGAAAAGCATTGGCAAAAATCCGGTAAAAAAGCTTGGCATTCTGGTGGAAAAATATCTTAAGTGAGCTTTTTCTTTAGCAAGCCAAATTCACGTCAAGATGTGATTCAAATTCGCCTCTTAATATTGGCGATCCTATTCTATTTCATTGGATGCTGCATCTTAACGTTAGCCCCAGTTGTACGCTTTCATAGTTGGTCAACCAACTTGCTTTGGCACCACTGGGTAGGCTTTATTGTTTGGCTAATTGGATGTCTGGTTTTTCATAAGTTTGTTGCTTTGCGCCTTCCAGACAGGGACCCTTACCTGCTTCCCCTCATTAGCCTTTTAACCGCCTGGGGATCACTTACAATTTACCGATTAGACGTTTCCTTCGGCTTCCGACAAACTGCGTGGTTGGCAATTGGAATAGCACTTTCTATATTAATTGTGCGTTCCAAAGAGATCCTAAATTTCTTAAGAAGATACAAATACATTTGGTTGACTACAGGGTTGTTGTTAACTTTGCTGACATTTGTGATGGGGGTATACCCTGGCGGCTCAGGTCCACCACTGTGGCTCAGCTTTTTTGGTGTGTTTCTTCAACCATCTGAACTTCTCAAAATTCTATTGATTGTCTTTTTAGCTGCCTATTTAGCTGAAAATCTTCGGGTAGGATTTAATCTTCTGCAACTTTTGATGCCAACTTTCATTTTGGTTGGCGCGGCATTCTTGATCTTGATCGCGCAGCACGACCTTGGTACCGCGTCATTATTCATTGCGATATACGCAGTCACTGTTTATCTGGCTTTAGGCAAACGTCGAATCTTGTTGATCAGTTTTCTTGTAGTCATCCTGGCTTTGATCATTGGTTATCAGGTTTATGGCGTAATCCAAATCCGCATTGAAGCCTGGCTAAACCCCTGGCTTGACCCAAATGGTCACTCTTATCAAATCGTCCAATCCATCATCGCAGTCGCGAACGGGGGCATTTTTGGCAGGGGTATTGGGCTTGGTTCGCCTGGTGTGGTTCCAGTCGCCCAATCTGATTTCATCTTTCCGGCAATCTTTGAAGAGTCTGGACTTCTTGGGGCTGCAGGGTTGATCCTGCTATATGCTATTTTTATGATCAGAGGATTCTCGATCTCACTTCGATCTCCCAACCAATTTCAGAGGTTCCTGGCAGCCGGATTGACAACCGCTACCATTGTGCAGGCAATCCTGATCATTGGGGGATCTATCCGCATGCTTCCATTAACCGGGGTTACGCTTCCCTTTGTATCTTACGGCGGTTCCTCTTTGGTAACCAGTTTCCTTTCCGCAGCGTTATTACTGGTTATCAGCAATCGCTCCGAACAACACCCAGCCCTCCTGGAGCGTGGCCAACCATACCGCATGGTTGGTGGTGTTTTACTTTTCGCATTCGCCGGTTTGTTATTTTTTTCAGCATGGTGGAGTTTCTTCCGAGGGGATGCGCTCTTGTTACGAAATGACAATCCAAGGCGATTTATTTCTGATCGTTATGTCCTAAGGGGTTCAATTTACGACCAAAATAACCAGCTCCTGGCTTCCACAACTGGTGAAATTGGCGCTTATACGCGTACTTTATCTTATCCACCATTAAGCAGTGTCATTGGCTATTCAGATGCGAATTATGGTCAAGCTGGCCTTGAAGCAAGCCAGGATACCTTATTACGCGGCGTCACCGGGGACAATTTCTGGCAGGTATTCAAAACTCGTCTTCTTTTCGGTCAATACCCCAAAGGATACGACCTGAGAACTAGTATTGATTTGACCCTCCAACAAAAAGCAGATTCGCTATTGGAGGGACAGAAGGGATCGATAGTCGTGTTAAATGCGGAAAGTGGTGAGATTCTCGCAATATCCACCTCTCCTACTTTCAATTCAAATTTGCTGGCTGAAAATATGGAAACGTGGAAAACTGATGCGGACTCCCCTTTGCTCAATCGCGTCACACAGGGAGCATACCCGCCAGGCAGTATAACTGGTGGTTTACTCTTAAATTATGTAACCTTAACCGGTCAAGAATTACCCGAACTTCCTTTATTCTATCCAACCAATGATATGCAGGACTCTTATTATTGTGCCAGACAAGTTGAAACTCAATTTAACTGGATGGATTTAATTTCAGCCGGCTGTCCGTATGCACTGGAGGAACTTGGCTCCAGTATGAAGCCAGTCGATCTGTATAACCTCTATAAACAGGTTGGGCTGTTTGATCAACCAGCAATTCAGATCGAAAGTATCAACCCTGTCAGTCTTGATACCTATAGTGATATTACTGCCCTTTTCAAAGGCAATACCAATCTTCTGGTTACCCCATTACAGGTCGCCCTGGCGTATGCCCCATTTTCAAATGGCGGATATTATATTGAACCTTCACTCACGACGGCATCCAGAGCCTCTGGGAACACTTGGGAATTAATTAAAAATAGGGTTGAAAATGAAAAGGACAAAGGAATAATCTCTCCGGTTTTCAAACAATTTTCGACCTCAAGTGGATCCGGTTGGTCAATTTCGGCATCTGTGCCAACACAAACTGGCTCATTGGCATGGTTTGTTCAAGGAACACTAACCAATTGGCGGGGCGTTCCAATTGTAGTGGTTGTCGCAATGGAAGATTCTTCACCCTCAAGCACTCAGAATATCGGCATATCAGTCTATCAGGCAGCTACAAGTGAATAATAAAACATCCCCGGGTTTTAAGACGGGGATGGCATGAGTTTCATTTTTCAATTTTGAGAAAATGCCGTTTCCCCACTTGCAGAATACCCGGTTGAGAAACGACCATCAAAGGATCCTCCACGACACAGCTGTCAAATTTAACACCCTTCTGATCGATTAGCCGTCGGGCATCCGATTTGCTCTTGGATAATTCCGCTTTCAATAAGAGATCAATCATCGTGATTGATTCTGTCAGTTTAATTGTTTTAATATCTTCGGGAACTGCACCTTTTTGGAAGGTATCTACAAACGCTTTTTCAGCAGTAATCGCGTTTTCATCACCATAGAACGTGCCAACTATCTCCCGCGATAATAGCATCTTCGCATCCCGTGGATGAAGCTTCCCTGATTTAACGCCTTCTTCCACTTTTGCTATTTCCGGTGGCGTCATTCGGGTTACCAGCCGGAAAAATTGCGCCATTGCAGTATCAGGTATGCTCATCACCTTGCCATACATATCAACTGAGTCGGTATTGATAGGAATATGATTTCCCAGTGACTTGCTCATTTTTATAACCCCATCGGTTCCTGGCAGTATCCCGAGAATAATAGCAATATTTGGCAGGTCTCCGAGTGAGGTCATGATCTTACGCGCCGCAGTCATGATATTAAAGAGCTGGTCAGTGCCCCCAATTTGCACGTCAGCTTTTAATTTGTAAGCATCATAGCCCTGCATGATTGAGTAGAAGGTCTCGTGTAAATAAATCGCATCCCCTTTTTCCCAACGAAGTTTAAAGTTTTCGCGAGTCAGGAATTGCTGGATGGTGAAATTTGAAGCCAGCCGGATGAGTTGCTCAAAAGAAATCGAAGATAACCATTCGGCGTTATAACGTATGTGCGTTTTTTCTGGATCCAGAATTCTGAAAGCTTGTTCGGCATACGTTCGTGAATTAGCTTCAACTTCTTCTTGTGTAAGTTGCGGTCGGAGAATGTCTTTATCCGATGGGTCGCCAATGAGGGAAGTGTAATTTCCGATCACAAAAGTAACATCATGTCCCAGTTCCTGAAATTGACGTAATTTCCGCATCGGAACTGTATGACCAAGGTGAAGATCAGCTTTTCGGGGATCGAAACCGCAATAAACGCGCAGAGGTCTTCCTTCCTTTTGACAAATGAGCAATCGCGCAGCCAGCTCATCCGCCATATTTTTTTTGAGATTGTCGTCTCCGTATTCAGTCCCCTGCATCAAATACTCAACTTGTTCTTTGATATTCATTGCGGCCTCCTTTTTTGATTTTTGTGATAGGTGATTATACCAGTGGTAATTGTTCAAAATAGGTTTTCCGCCCGTTTTATACATCATTTGAATAATAGCGAATGGATGGCTACGCGCAGTCCATATCCCCATTTATACCGGCAATGCTATAATTGATTCCATTATGGACAAGCCTGTGTTAGTCCTTAATTCCAATTTTCAACCCCTCAACATATGCGGATTTGAGCGCGCTATCGGTCTAATGGTCTCCGGGAAAGCTTTCCTGATTCTAAATGGTCGAGGAGTGATCAGAACCCCTTCCACCACCTACCCAATCCCTTCTGTAATCCGTCTTGGGCATCAGGTGATCCGACCTCGAACTAAGGTAGCGTTATCGAGGCTAGAGATCTTCCGCCGTGATAATTGGAAATGCCAATATTGTGGTGTTTCATTTCATCTGATGACTATTGACCATGTGCTTCCAAAACACCTCGGCGGGCAACACACGTGGACTAACCTTGTCACTGCTTGCCCGGCATGTAATCACCGCAAGGGCGGCAGAACATTGAAGGAATCCGGTATGGTAATTCAACAATTACCGAAGGAACCGCCAAACTCCGCAAATTATCTTTTTTAAGTATTTGGATGAAAACAAGGAATGGTCAGGTTTTCTCGAAGGCTGGTAATTAATATATTTCCATCCCATCCACTGCAGCGCTGACTTCCCCTGAAAATTCACTCTTCGCCTGGTCTACCAGGTTTTCCACCCCTACCCGACTGTCATAATGGATCAAAATTAATCGTTCTGCTTGCACCGCAGTGGCAATCTGACCAGCTTGTTGCGCCGAGGTATGCCCTTTTCCTGGTCCTGCCGCTTCCTGCAACAACGTATGCGTCTCATCCGCCAGCTTGAGGAGTTGATCACAAGGTTCTGTATCGCAACTATAGGTGACAGATTTTCCGCTCTGAAAATCAAATCGTAATCCAATTGTAGGGATCAAATGCTTTACAACTGCTGCTTGAACAATCACAGGTTCAGAATTTATTATTATGCTTTGTTTATCATCAGGAACCGTAGTAAAAGCAACCAGATACATATTCGCCCAATTATTCCAACCAAACAACCCAAGCAGGGCTTTAGCCCGATCCAATGTGAATTCCAATCCGTGAATTGTCAGCGGGCTGATTCTCTTCTCCAACCACATCCCCATTAATAAGTTTGGCAAGCTTCCGGCATGATCAGGATGAAAATGGGTCAGGATCAGATCGGTTATTGTATTAGGGTCGATATGGTTTTTCTGCAGTCCAACCAGTGCGTTATCGCCACAATCGACAAGAATACGGCGTTCGCCAGCCTCAATATATAAATGGGTATTATCCTGACCTATTTTTGGGATTGCATTGGAAGAACCCAGGATGATAAATCGTTCCATATCTACTCTAATCAACTCCTAATTCAATGACTTCATCTATTCCAGTGCAGTTGAATTCTCTTTTTTTGTAGGCACGTGCCGTAATACCATCCATACAACAGCAACTACAAAAATTACTGCCATCACGATCTGGTTCGTGTAAAGTCCCCAAAGTGTATTTTGATCCACCTTGAGAAATTCAAGGAAGAAACGACCTAAAGAATAAATGATCATATAAAGAAGAAAAATATCGCCATTTTTCAGTTTGGAGGAGAATTTGCGGGAAGCTAATAATAATATTCCTACATTGACCATATTTAGTAAGAATTCATAAAGGAATAAAGGCTGATATCGTAATGAAGGGTCTCCTCCATGTAAGGCATCAATTTTTATTCCCCAAGGTAAGGTAGTCGGGTTCCCATACAATTCTTGATTTACAAAATTCCCCCAGCGGCCAATTGCCTGGGCAAGCGCAACACCTGGTGCAAGGAAATCCATCCATTGGCCAAATACCAGCTTCTTTTTCCGTGCGTAAAACCAAAGGGCTATTACCCCTGCTATCACACCGCCCGGTATCCCCAACCCGCCGCCTCGAATTTTTAAAATATCCAGCGGATACAAGAAGTAAGGGTTCTTGCCATCAATTAGCATTGAATCTGAGGGAGTGAAAACGTGCCACAACCTCGCTCCGATAATCCCCGCAATAAGTAGCCAAGGTAGCATATCCCAAATTACATCACTGGACAACCCCTTGCGCTTTGCTTCTCTACCTGCCAGGAATGCGCCTGCAATTGCCCCAACGATAATGATGATTGCATAATAATAAATCTTTAAACCAAATATCGTAAATCCGTTATTCATTTTATATTCCTCTCAAATTCACTTAATCGCTTGTTTCCGCACAAATAACAGACGCTGAATAGCTGTCAAGTTCGCCAGGATTGCAATGATCCATAATGCCACCATCGGAATTCTGAAGATCAAGCATGCGATCATGATGATAAGTCGTTCAACTCGGGTCAGCACACCCATCCTGCAATTTAATCCCAGGGCTTCAGCGCGGGCTTTCACATAAGAGACCAACACAGAGCCTGAAGCTGCGAGAAACACAAGAAGTATTCCCAATGAATCCTGGGTCCTAACAAAGTAAAACAATAAACCGCCAAAGATCACCAACTCGGAATACCGATCTGTGACAGAATCGATCAATGAACCATAAGTTGTTGGCGTGCCTATCAAGCGCGCCATAGAGCCATCTACAACATCCAAAGGTGCTGCGAACAGCAAAACCAATCCTCCGAGGGTAAAATTCCCCCGCGAGAGAAAATAAGCTGAAACAGAACTCAATATGAATCCAATACCAGTCACCATGTTTGGAGTCACACCAATTTTTAACAAAAAAGCAGCCAGTGGATCTATCACTACCTTGAACACTTTTCGAAGATACATTTCCAAAGACCAGCGGGGTTTTGTTTGCTTTTTCAGGGTTTCACTCATAAAATATTTCTCAATCTACAAATAGAATGCAATGCAAGTTACCGTTAAGATTGCTGTCAAATTATAAACGAATTAACTTTCATCCAGTGTTTCAGATTCTTCGTCCTCATCAACCAGCACTTCTCTATCCTTACCGCTTCCAACGGATGGGCCAATTATTCCCATATCTTCCAGTTCATCCATTAATCGTGCCGCTCTTGGAAAACCAACTTTCAACCTGCGTTGAAGCAGGGATGCGCTTGCTTTTCCTGCTGCCTTGACGACCCCGATCGCTTTTTCGATCAATTGGTCGGAAGCTTCGTAAGTTGCCTCAGAGACCATGCCTTCCCAGGGAGCTTCAGTCGTTGTTACGCCATGAGAGATTCGTTGCCAGTGAAAGATTAACTTATCGATTTCAGAATCGCTGATTAACGTCCCCTGCACGCGTTGAAGCCCTGATCGTGTAGGCTCAAGGAATAACATATCACCTTTCCCCAACAAGTCTTCTGCGCCACTGGTGTCGAGGATTACCCGAGAGTCAATTCCCGACGCAACAGCAAATGCGATCCTGGCAGGGAAGTTTGCTTTGATCAACCCGGTCACAATGTCGGTACTGGGGCGCTGGGTAGCGACTACCATGTGAATTCCAGTCGCGCGCGCCATTTGAGCAAGCCGTATCAGGCTGTGCTCAGTTTGATCTGGTGCCGACATCATCAAGTCAGCTAATTCATCTACAAAAATAAGGATACGCGGTAAGGTATCCTGTTTTTTCTGAATCATTTTCCGATTATACGATTCAAGATTACGGACTTTATTATCTGCCATCAAGCGGTAGCGGTTATCCATTTCAACAAGCGCCCATCGTAATACTGCCAGCATACGCTCAAGCTCAATTTCAACTGTTCCAATCAAATGAGGAAGCCCATTAAAGCGCACTAGCTCAACCTTTTTTGGATCTAACATGACCAATTTTAGATCATGCGGAGTATTGTTCATTACCAGGCATGCGATCAACCCTGCAAGACAAACCGATTTTCCCGAGTTTGTTGTACCGGCAATTAACAAATGCGGCATTTTTGCCAGATCTGCCACGACTGGTTCTCCCGAAACATTCTTCCCCAGTGCAAGCGCAAGCGGGGATTTAAGAGATTTGAATTCAGCAGATTCCAGCAATGGGCGCAACCGCACAATCATCCCATCTGAATTAGGTACCTCAATGCCAACGTAGGACCTGCCAGGAACTGGGGTTTCAATTCGCAGACGTGAAGCTGAAAGTGCAAGCGTCAGATCACGAGAAAGACCCGCAATCTGTGAAACCCTTACTTTCTGTCTGGTGACAGTTCCATCTGAAGCGGTTTTTTCGATAAACCCCGGTTCCAGGGCAAATTGCGTTATTGTTGGACCAATACGGTAACCGGCAACTTTCACTGGCAATCCGAATTCAGCAAGCGTGTTTTCAATTATTAGCGCTTTGGCTTTTATCTGTTTCTGATCAGGGGGCAATGAATGCTCTGACAAAAGTAAATTAACCGGCGGCAAACGATCATCCCGCCAGGTAGAAGCATGGATAGCTTCAGGGTCCTTGACATCATTGAATGGAATCTCTTTAGTACCATGAACTAGTTGGCTGGCAACTTTACCTTGCTTTTTTTCTGTTCGAACGGGAACATCTAAATCACTCCAGGTTAACGCCTTTTTTAACATGATTGCAAAATAACCCAAAGTAACAATAACCGCAAATAGAAAAACGATGAAATATATCAGAAATCCAAACCAGCCCGGAATAAAATGGGCTAACCCCCAGCCAATCGTTCCCCCACCTCTGCCAAGTTCAGCCTCCATTAAAGTGGAATGAGACAGCATTGTTAACATGGGCAAAATTGCAAAGAATACAATTTCAATGGCAATAAACTGATTAAACCGCAGCGGAAACGTTCTCCCTGATTTATAAAGAATTGCCACCACCCCCAGCCCTGCGATGAGGACGACCAAGCCATATCCCCCCCACCCAAAAGCCTTCCGCACAAGACCTGTCCAGTTGGTTGTTACGACACCGCGTGAAACATCCAGCAAACCAAACAGGGTGATAACGGCAATCAAGATCAGCAGAATTCCTGCCAAATCCCAACCAAACTTCTTAAGGTGTAAAAATACTTGATGAATTCGCGTTGATATTGGCACCTTCACGAATGAAATTTGACCATTTTTTTTAACTTCAACCGCGGTACTCTTTTGTTCCTTCATCTTCATGCTGCGTCCACCAGACCCAGACCAAGCCGTCGACGGTCAATATCAATATGTAATATCTTCACCGTAACTTCCTGACCACTTTTGAAAACATATTCCAAATCCCGGCTGTCACTATATTCAGGGATGGAGGAAATATGAATTAGTCCTTCAATTCCTTCGTTCAGCTTGGCAAACATACCAAACCGGGTAATCGATGTAACTTTTGCAGAGGTCACATCACCCAAATGATAGTTGTTCATCACCCTGTCCCATGGATTCGGTGAAAGCCTTTTAATGCTCAATGCAATTCTTGAATTCCCGTCATTGATACTTAAAACCATCACTTTTACTTGTTGCCCAATGGAGAAAAGCAAGGAGGGTTTTTCCACCCTTCCCCAAGATAATTCTGAAACGTGAACCAGTCCTTCAACCCCTCCCAGATCAACAAACGCCCCAAATTCGGTGATGTTTGTCACAACTCCGCAGATACAAACGCCAGGCTTCAGCTGCTCAAATAATTCCTTTCGTTTTCCCTCACCTGCCTGCGCAGCTCTTTCAGAGAAAACAAGCCTTTGCGTTGTCGGTTCAAATTCAATTATTTTTACATACATTGACTTGTTTTCAAATTTCGTTAAAAACTCTTGCTTCTTATCCTCTGTTAAATCCGGCGGCAGGTCTACCAGGTGAGAAACAGGTACAAATCCCTGGAGTCCATGCCCTTCCACCAATAACCCGCCGCGATTGTAACCTGTTATATTTAAGAGGACCACTTGGTCGAGATCATAAATCTTCCTGGCACATTCCCAATCAATTTGACCTGTCTGACCAGTTGCGCAAGGACTGCAATTGAGATCAGTCAAATTGGCTGAACTTGCTTCTTCATCTGTAAGAACGGCAGTCCACCAACCTTCATCGATTGGAAACAACTCCTCATTTATTTCACTTTTAACAATTACTTTGTTCAAATTCCCCTCCCGCTAAAAACCAATAATTATTTGGAGTTATTATTCCCGGATTCCTGAAACTCCATTTTTACAATTTCCTCTGTAATTTGGTCAATTGCCACTCTTTGTTTACGATAAAGATCCGCCTCGGATAGCGCAAGTTTGAGCGCGATCTCCCGAACCTTTTTCCCCTCAAGAAATTTCATTTCCAGAATATTATACAATAACCACTCACCGGTATACTTACGGTCACCTTCCGGGCGGAGTCTTTCGATGGCGTTTTTCAACACACTTCTCAGACCATTCGCAGAATTTTGCTCGCCGTCGTAACTCGCTTCCTGAACAATTTTTAATTTCATTAAGGGGCTGTCTGTCAATCGCGGACCGCCCCAATAATGGGTAAGAGCATCTCTCACAGCCTGCCTTATTTCATTTTTTTCAAGCGTTGATTGAAGATTCAGGATTCCAGTGCGGTTGTATCGTCCTGCAACCCGCATTTGCTGAATCATGTCATTCTGTGGGTTTAATCGCTCCATCGCCAGGAATATTTGTTTTTGGGTAGCTCTATCGCGCAGCACCAATGTCGCGCGTTCAGTGAGCGTTTTTATCGCATCTTGCTCTTCCTGGCTTGATGGCAAAACTTCGTCTAACTCTTTTATCCCCAGATAACCCAATAGCTGATTATCGCTACCATTCACATTTTTTACACATAATGGCAATATGACATCGTTATTCCACTTGAATTGCTCCGTCACATCTATTTGGGCAATAGCCGTTTTTTCAAAATCATCCAGCTCTAGATCTGAAAATGCATGTGTAGTGGTTGACTCTACGACTTCCAATCCTTCACCATCCGAGGCAACCAAATAGGCTTTATTAACCTGCAGTCGATCACATACCGCGGCAAGTACCATTTCAAGCAATTGCTTTACGTCACTTTGCGTGATGGTTTTTTCTTCAATTGAGCGGAGTAATAGCAGATCCTCTTCATCCTTCCGATACAATAACCATTTTTCAAGGAACGGGAACCCGAGGGTAATCGAAAATTCACAGACTATCACAGTTACCACCATGACAATTGGGACAAATGCGTTGTAAGGGTTGCCGAATACCTCTCCCCCCCGCCTTACAATGGTCACTATAGCCAACGTCAAACTGGCGGTCGCCGGACCTCTGAGGATCCACTTTAATAGCCTGCCTCGTACCAACCGATCCGGCCATGGCACGCCAAAAAAGGCAACTGCGTAAGCCATGATCGTGATAAACGATCCCACAATCAAGTTGGCAATAATCGCCATTAGCCAAAAAAGGAACGTCTGATTCGCGGCAAAAGTCGATCCGTAAAGTAAAAACGGAAAAGATCCAAAAGCCGGCGCTACGGCACTCAGGATAAGGTAACCCATGCGTCTCTTACTCGTTGGCGTGATCGTTCTGCGGTATGCGCGGACGAAGTTCACCCAGGAAAGAACCATGATGATGCCATAGTAAATGGTAAAGATTTCGGTCTGCAAAGTTGCTTCATGATGAGGTGCCGGAGGTTGATCCAAAACCACCGGTCCTAAAAACCACGGGGTTCCCAACGCGAGGATCAATACGAAGGAGATACCGTAAACAATCCGAATTGCCCATTTTCGTCGCCAACGTGATGGCAACCCGGTGGTTGCCAACAATGCATCTGAGAAGTTCAAGTAAGCGGTAGGGAGTAAAATAATCCCGACCCATTGAATACGCAGCCAGGCATCAATAACTGAATCCGTATTTCCAGTTGTGCTGAAAGATTCAGTGGCAAAAACAATCACCAGGCATACCATGATCCAGGCAAACGCCCGCGCAACCCGGTCTTTTAAATTAAAACTGAAACTATAGAGCATCAACGAGAATGCAAGAACCGCTATCCCGGCTGTCAGGATATCGCTGATCGTTTCAACAATTGTTGTAAGACCACCCAACCAATTCATGACTTGCTACCTTTATTTGATGGTCAGTGAATAAAAAAATGCCGCGTCTTGATTTACAAAATAATGATCCATATATCCACAAAAATCCATTTTAAGCTTTTTTACCAGTAAAATTGCAGCTTCATTTCGAACAGGCAACGCAATCATCAATTTCCTCATCCCTTTATTGCGAAGATTATTCCGAACTGAGAGGACTAGACCACTGGCAATTCCCTGGTTTCTTGCCAGTGAATCGACCACAAGGTCAGTGATTAATGCCGTCCGTGTATCAATATCAATTGACAAGATCAAGTATCCCACAAGTTTGGAAGCAAGCCTGGCAGTCAAAAAGAGGCTATGAGTTGTCCACGTGTCTGCCATCTCTTTTACATTTTTGGGATAATTAAGCGTCAATGGTCTCGGCAACCTGGTTTCCAAAAAATGGAAAGAAATCTCCTTTTCTTCCTTCATCGATTCCATTTGCCAGATATGAGTTGTAACAATAGTATGATCGAGAGCCATAAGCTCCGGGATATCGGTGGATATTGCTGGTCTTATCTCAATTTCAGCCATGATTCATTGATCAATCCGATGCCTTAACCGTGATATTGATCACACACTCAGGCATAGGCTCATCCTGGTTATTGGTAACCACCAGTCGGAGTTTGTATTCTCCCGGTATCAGTGAACTTGTATCCCAACTGCCACCCAGGGGTGCATTGGTGATTGATTTATTTCCAGCCGCGATGGTTGTCCAATTATCACTATCCGATGCGGCAAACTCAAATTTGTAAAATCCCAGGTTTGGCACGTTAACAGTGCCCTTCAACACATACGTCCCGCTTATGCTCTCACCATTGATCGGATCGGTCCATTGTACTTGGTCAGGTACACAACCCATATCCAATAAGGCAGTCAGTGTGGGGATCAACCCGGTAGTTGTAGTGGAAACTGTTGGAGTGGAGATCGTTATTGTCGGCTGGGCAGTCAAATCCAGTGTAGGCGTTGCCACCATCTGCACGCCGGGTACAGAGGGCGCGATAAAAGTAGTCGTGACAAATAAGCCAATCCCCAGTGCGAAGGTGAAGATTAACACTGTGATCCCCTGGTTGATTTGTCGCTGGGTTTGCTCTTTTTCCAAGCCAAATAGTGAGGTTGACCATTCCTTCCAGGTGTTAACCACCCTCATCGAAAAAATGACCAGGATTACCCCTAAAACAAGGTAAAACAGGAGTTCAAATTGAGTTAATAATCGAAAAAATGAAGCCATTTTGTGAGTTTTACACCAGTAAATTTAAGCAGTGGGAAAGGATCGCAAAAATCCTTCAATTAATATTGTTAGTTTTGGAACGATCATTTTTCCTGCTTCCAAAACCTCTTCATGGGTGGTTTCAGTGTTACCGTCCAGGTTAGCCTTATTGCTGATACCTGAGAACGCCAAGACTTTCGTTTTCCCATGCCGTGCAACGATCGTTTCCGGCACTGTTGACATACCGACTGCATCTGCGCCAATACCCCGCAAAAATCTCAAGTCTGCCGGAGATTCAAATGATGGGCCGGACAAACAAACGTAAACCCCTGCATGAAGGGTGATCTCTTTCCGGGCAGCGATCTCCTTCACCTTTGATATCCACTCTCGATCATAAGGTTGGCTCATATCCGGGAATCTCGGACCCAATTCATCAAGATTTGGTCCCCGTAAAGGGTTGAGCCCTGCCATCCCAATAAGCGCAATATGATCGGTTAGCACCATCACATCACCCGGAACATAATCAGGGTTAATCGCCCCGGCCGCATTTGTTAAGATTATCGTTCCAATTCCCAAGCGCTGCATCACCCTGATGGGAAGTGTCACTTGATCCATCCGATACCCTTCGTAATAATGTGACCGCCCTTGCAGCACCAGCGTCTGCACTCCAAACAGATCGCCAATAACCAATCGTCCTTTATGCCCATGGATTGTTGACAGTGGCCAGTTGGGTACATCCTTGTTTTCCAGGATTACCGGATTTTTAACCTCATCGGCCAATCCCCCTAAACCAGAACCTAGGATTAACCCGACTTTGGGCATTTGGTTAATTCTTTCTTTTATATAATTAGTTGAATTATCAATGTCGTTAAGGGTAAGGAAAGTTTCCATTATTATTTGCCTTTGTAGTTATTTTAAGAAAATTAATTATATCAGACGGAAAAATCGTTTTTATTTCCAGTGGGATTCTTACCCCAGGATTTCACGGAACGCCTCAATGACGTTATCGATATCTTGATCGTCAATCCAATAATGCGTTACCAGCCGAAAACTCCTTACTCCTGTAATGCCAATCTTTATCCCTATTTCTGCCAGCTTTGCTGACACCACGCCAGGAGTTAATAAAATCGACTCTTCTAAAAACGGGAAAACCATATTTGTTTGTGGTTTGCCAATTGCAAAGGTGATTCCCGGAATGGAAGAAAGTCCATCTGCCAGCTTTTTAGCCCGCAGGTGATCTTCGCTCAATCGATTGGTCATCTTTTGCAAAGACACGATTCCCGCCGCTGCCAACACACCCGCCTGCCGCATACCGCCTCCCAGCATTTTCCTCATGCGGACAGCGCCATGGATGAATTCCTGTGAACCGCACAATACAGATCCCACTGGGGCGCACAAACCTTTGCTCAAGCAAAAAGTTACACTATCTGCGGGTTTTACTAATTCGCGCGCTAAAACTCCTTCAGCCGCAGCCGCGTTGAAGATCCTGGCACCATCAATATGAAAAGCCAGTCCATTTTCGCGGGTAAAAATCCCTGCTTTTTCCGTGTACTCCTTTGAAAGCACTGTGCCGCCACAGCGATTATGCGTATTTTCCAAAATCAATAGCCGTGATTTGGGAAAGTGAATATCATCACTATGAATGGCATTTTGCAAATCATCAAAACGTAAAGTGCCATCCGGCTCATTCTTTAGTGTATGAGGGAAGACCCCGCCCAAAGCCGAAATTCCACCGGCTTCAAAAAGGAATGTATGCCCCAGGTTTCCCATGATTACCTCGTCGCCACGTTGGCAGTGCACCAAAGTTGCAATCAAGTTTCCCATCGTTCCTGAGGGTACAATCAGACCAGCTTCCTTCCCAAGGGTTTGTGCGGCAAGTTCCTGTAATTCATTTACTGTGGGGTCTTCACCATAAACATCATCGCCAACTTTTGCGGTTGCCATGGCTTGCCGCATTTCCTCGGTCGGGAGGGTCACTGTATCAGAGCGCATATCAATGATTTTCATTTTTCCTCAGAGTATCAACAATATCCTGCAATTCAACAGGCAATGGAGCTTCAAAAGTTCGAGGTTTTTCCTCACCCGGTAAGGTTATCTTTATTCGCGCCGCATGGAGAAAATGGCGATTAATTTCAATGTTTTGATGGACTCGCCCGTAAACCTTGTCTCCCACGATCGGGCACTTCAAAAATGCCATGTGAAGCCTGATCTGGTGCGTTCTTCCCGTAAAGATCTGCACTTCAAGCAAAGTATTTTGACTGAAAGTCTCCAGCGTTCGGTATTCAGATTCAGCATGCCGCCCTCTATCCGGGGAAACAATCGCCATCTTTTTCCGGTGGGCTGGGTCACGTGCAATTGCCGCTTCAATTCGTCCGACTGACGTAGGTGGTTTTCCATCAACCAAAGCGATGTACGCCTTGGTTACCTGCCGGCTTTTAAATTGATTCTGCAAAAAGGTCAGCGCTTTTTCATTCTTAGCCAACAGAATGATCCCGGACGTTTCCTTATCCAATCGATGCACAATCCCGGGGCGAAGCTCCCCGTTAATCCCCTGCAAATCTTCAAATTCAGCCAGAGCAGCATTTACCAGTGTTCCTGAATCATGCCCAATCGATGGATGAACGACCATTCCAGCTGGTTTATTGATTACCGCAACATCCTCATTTTCAAAAATAATATCCAGCGGAATTTCTTCCGCGATCAACCCGGTTTCAACTACTTCGGGGATAACCACCTCAATGGCATCACCCGCGTTGACCAACCAGCCATTTTTTGTCACTACTGTATTATTGACGCTCACTAATTCGTTCTTGATAAGTGATTGGAGGCGCGACCTTGAAAAATCAGGCAGGTAAGCTACAAGTGCTTTATCCAGTCTCACACTTGGAACTGAAGAAGCGGTAAAGTTTACAATTTTCTCAGTCAACCATTGCACCTTGTTCTTCATCAGTGGTTTCGGTTGCTAATAATTTCGCTTTTTTTTCGCGGTTATCTTGCACCCAAATGCCAACTAATAAAACAACCACCCCCACGGTTATCGAAGCGTCTGCCACATTCCACACTGCAAATGTCCCTATGGAAATAAAATCCGTCACCCGCCCGAACTGAATTCGGTCGATAAGGTTTCCCACCGCGCCTGCCAGCTGCATCGACAGGGCTATACGTATCACCCAATCTTTTTTAGAGATTGATGGATAGTAATATATGATGGCACCGGCCACGATCACTGCCAAAACCATAAATATTGAGTTAGCCCCTTTGAATAAGCCGAACGCCGCGCCTGTGTTATTGATGTGGATGATTCGCGCATACGGTTCCAGCCATTTCCAGGGCATCCATATCTCGCCAAATTCAAGATATGTTCGAATCACAGATTTTGTGTATTGATCCAACACAATCAAAAATGCAGAAATTAAAACCATCAAACCATAAGTCTTAGCAATTCTTTTCAATCAATCCTCCATAGCTAATTTCATTTTACCTTAATCACCAATTGCCATTCATCAGGCCCCCATCGGAGATTGATTTTATTGACGTTCGAGAGCGATGGTCACTTTCTCACCATCGAATTCATCTTCCACCTGAATCCAGCACTTGGTGTTTTGCCCTTCGTTTAATTCTAACGCCAGGGTTTCAGATTTGATATATGCCGAGAATGTTTCAATCGCCCGTGCCAGAACTGGGCTTGCCGCGTAAATTACTTTGATACGGTCCGCGATATCCAGATCTGCCGTCTTGCGCAAGTCTTGCAGCCGTCTGACAAATTCGCGTGCCAGTCCTTCTTCCACCAATTCAGGGGTCAGCTCTGTCACCAGTGCAGCTACATATGCTCCCTCGGACGCAACTGAAAATCCTTCTCTCGCCTGGATCCTGACCTCGACTTCTTCAGGGAGAAGTTCCAACTTTTCCCCTGCCACTTCCACCTCAATTGAGTTACCAGAAAGTAATGTCATTGCCGTTTTTTCGGCGTTCATTTCCAGAACTTTTTTCCTGATTTCAGGGAATTTATTGCCATATTTTTGGCCCAATTGTTTGGGCAACGGGTTCAATATATAACTAACCGCCTCAGCAGCCGAGTTTAACGAGCGTACACTTTTAACGTTCAACTCTTCTTCGAGGAGGTCTGCATAATCTTTAATTACATTATCATCTTCGCGATTTGGCATTGCAAACGCCGCTTCAGCTAAAGGCTGGCGCACCTTACGGTTCGCTTTATTGCGGGCTGCATGCCCCAGCGAAGTTAATTTCATTACCAGCGTCATCGCTGTATTTAATTTTTCATCAATAAGGCCTGCGTCATACTGCGGCCATTCCATAAGGTGCACAGATTCAACCGCCTTTTGATCAAGGCTGCCCACAAGGTTTAAATATAACTCGTCTGCAATGAAAGGCATTGTCGGGGCAAGCAATTTCGATACTGTCACCAGAGCTTCATAAAGGGTTGCATAAGCTGCATTTTTATCACTATCCGAGCCGCTCTTCCAAAAACGCCGTCGCGACCGGCGCAAATACCAGTTGGATAAATTATCAACGAACTGCTCGATCGGACGGGTTGCGCCTAAAACATCATACGTCTCCAGGGCATAAGTCACATCGCGAACTAGGGTGTGCAAAGAAGACCTCAGCCATTTGTCGAGTGGACTGTATTCGATCTTTGCTTCAGGATCAGGCTGCCAGCCATCGAGGTTTGCATAAGTCACAAAGAATGAATAGGTATTCCAAAGAGTCAAAGTAAAGTTACGCACCACTTCACCCACCAGATCGCTTGAAAACCGGCGTTCTTGCCCCGGAGGACTGGCGGTATACAAGTACCATCTCATCGCATCTGCGCCGTGCTTCTCGATTACCTCCCACGGGGGAACGACATTCCCACGAGTCTTGGACATTTTTTGCCCATCGGCATCAAGGATATGTCCGAGGCAGATCACATTCTTAAATGAGTTAGTATCAAACAATAGCGTACTGATGGCATGCAGCGAGTAGAACCATCCTCGCGTTTGGTCAACTGCTTCGCAAATATAATCAGCCGGGAAATGCTCTTTGAATTCCTCTTCATTTTCAAATGGGTAATGCCACTGGCTCGAGGGCATCGATCCGGAATCAAACCACACATCGATCAATTCTGGCACCCGTTTCATACGGCCACCACAATCAGAGCATTTGAGCTTAACATCATCCACATAAGGTCGGTGTAGATCTGAATTTGTAAGATCATATCCGGCTCGTTCTGAAAGTTCTTCAACTGAACCAATACAAGCCTGGTTGTGACAAGATTCGCATTCCCAAACCGGCAATGGGGTTCCCCAATACCGTTCCCGTCCAAGCGCCCAGTCCACATTGTTTGAAAGCCAGTTACCAAACCGTCCAGACCGGATGTGCCCCGGGTACCAATTGATCTGATTATTCAGTTCCACCATCCGGTCTTTAAATTGACTTGTGCGGATATACCAGGTCGGTCGGGCGTAATACAACAAAGGCGTATCACATCGCCAACAGAATGGATAAGTATGGACATATTCTGCTTTTTTAAACAGTAATCCGCGGTCATCCAAATCTCTGATAATGTAAGGATCGGCATCTTTCACAAATTTTCCAGCCCATGGCTGAACATCTGAAATAAAAGTGCCGTCTTCAGCAACAGTTGAGAGAATGGGCAAATCATAATCAATTGACACCTGCATGTCATCCGCGCCAAAAGCGGGCGCAATATGCACCAACCCTGAGCCATCTTCGGTGGTAACAAATGTTCCCAATACCACAAAATGAGCGGGTTTCGAGGTTGGAAGGAAAGTGAATAAAGGTTTGTATTTCTTCCCTTTCAGTTGCTTCCCTTTTAAACGTTCAACAACTTTCACTTCCTCATCACCAAATACTTTGGAGACTAGGTTCTCGGCAAGAATAAGCTGCTCTGAACCTCCCTCAACCAATTGGCGCTTGATTTTCACATAATCAATATCCGCTCCTGCCGCAACCGCCACATTTGCCGGTAGCGTCCAGGGAGTCGTCGTCCAAACGAGTAGGGATGTGCCAGGCTCATCCACAAGCGGCATTCGAACAAATACCGAGGGGTCACTAGTCTCGCGATAGCCCTGCGCCACCTCGTGGTCTGAAAGGGGTGTTCCACACCGTGGGCAATAAGGAACGACCTTATATCCCTGGTAAAGGAGATCCCTTTCCCAAAAGTTCTTCAGAATCCACCAAACAGACTCAATATATTCGTTCTTATAAGTGATATAGGCATCTTTCAGGTCAACCCAATAGGCGATCCGATCCGTTAACTTCTCCCATTCTTTAATATAGGTAAATGCTGACTCTCTGCAAAGTTCATTAAACTTTTCGATACCATAACTTTCGATTTGCCTTTTATTAGTAAATCCAAGTTTTTTCTCAACTTCAATTTCCACTGGCAAACCATGAGTATCCCAACCTCCGCGACGTGCTACATGATAACCCTGCATGGTTTTGTATCGTGGAAATATATCCTTGAAAGCGCGCGCAAGCACATGGTGCACACCCGGTTTACCATTGGCGGTTGGCGGTCCTTCAAAAAAGATGTATTCTTTGCCGCCTTCCCTTTGCGTCATACTTTTATGGAAAATATCATGCCACTGCCAGTGGCGCAGGATTTTTTCTTCCATTTCATTTACATTAAGTTTTGGTGAAACAGGCTTGAACATTCAACCTCCATAAAAAAAAACCGCCCCTGGTCAGGGGCGGAAAAATTCCGCGGTACCACCCTGCTTCTCAATTGAGTGAGCGCTTGGTCGGGTTCGTCCAAAAGGACAAACCTGCTTCAAGGTAACGATTGAATATCCGGCTTGCTTAATAACGGTTTCCCGTGTTCGGGTCGCAGCTCCGGAAGGATTTTCAGTTGCAATTGCTTGCCCGGCTTCCACCAACCCGGGCTCGCTTTAAGCATCACAGCAACTTACTCGTTTCCATCAAGGCATTTACACTTTGATTATCCCACAGAGTGGGAGGAAAATCAATTAACTGATCACCTCATAAAAAAGCGGGAGTGGGGCACATGCTTCTTTGTTAAATTTGCAGGCGTCAAGCGCACGATCTTTTGCCCTTAACATGGAGGCTTCATCTTTAGCATGCAAGGTAAACAACCTGTCACCCTGTTTAATATTGTCTCCTACTTTATGGTGAACGATCATCCCAACCGAATGGTCGATCTCATCCTCTTTCTTCACCCTGCCAGCGCCCATTTCCACCGAAGCCTCACCAATATCCTGTGCATTGATTTCCTGCAAAAATCCAGCTGCAGGGGATAAAACTTCTGAGATGACCGGAGCCAGTTTGAATTTTTCCTGGTGATCAACATAAGACGCGTCCCCGCCCTGGTTTTCCACCAACTCCTTGAACTTGGAAAGCCCTCTCCCCTCCGATAGTGCCTCACTGATTAACTGGCGTCCTTCAGCCAGTGTTTTAGCTTTTTCACCAATTACCAGCATATGTGATCCAACTGTGAGGCAATGTTCCTGAAAATCTGCAGGTCCCCATCCTTTAAGTGTATTAATGGCTTCTTTAACCTCAAGAGCATTCCCCACCGCTTGCCCAAGTGGTTGATTCATGTCAGAAAGCAAAGCGACGACTTTCCGATTGCTTAATTTTCCGATAGCCACCATTAACCTGGATAATTGGCGCGCTTCCTCCAGATTCTTCATAAAAGCGCCATACCCTACCTTTACATCCAATACGATCGCCTGAGCGCCGCCTGCAATTTTCTTGCTCATCACACTGGATGCGATCAACGGAATTGATTGAACTGTGCCTGTTACATCCCGCAGTGAATAGAGTTTTCCATCAGCTGGGGCAAGATCACCGCTTTGTCCCGCCAGAACCAGTCCTTTCGTCTTTAGTAAATTAATGAATTCATCTTGTGAAAGTGCTGTTCGAAATCCCGGGATCGATTCCATTTTATCCAGTGTTCCACCACTGAAACCCAATCCCCTTCCTGACATTTTCCCGACCGGTAATCCACATGCTGCAACTAATGGTTCCACCACCAGCGTGGTTTTGTCTCCCACACCACCTGTGGAATGTTTATCCACTTCGATCGGCACAATTTTTGATAGGTCCAGGATTTCTCCCGAATTAGCCATAGCCAATGTCAGATCAGTAGTCTCGCGATCGGTCATGCCGTTTAGCAGAACTGCCATTGCCCAGGCTGCCACCTGGTAATCAGGAATGGCTCCTTTAGTCAAACCATTAATGAAAAAAGTTATTTCTTCTGAAGTTAATTCCTTGTGATCCCGCTTATTTATTATTACATCAACTGCGTTCATCTTAGCTCCATGTAAATTGTTTAATAATTAAGATTTTACCATTGCCAACTAAAAAAATTGCCAGGTTCTCGCGAGCCTGGCATCTGATTTAATTTCTTTTTAGTGAGATCATTACTTTGCGGTACGGCTCTTCACCTGTGCTTTCAGTGAAAACCTCCTCGTGATCACGTAATTCGAGGTGGATGATGCGTCGTTCGTTTGCCGGCATGGGTTCAAGTGTCTGCGATCTGCCAGACTGGATAGCCTGATCTGCCATCCGGCGGCCAAGCTGCCGTAGTTGACGGTCACGTCGTTCTCGATACCCTTGTACATCAATCATCATCGGAACCCATTTTCCAGCTTCTTTGCTTACAATGAGGCTGGCAATATATTGCAGTGCATTCAAAGTTTCAGAACGTCGTCCAATAAGGATACTAAGATCGTTACCCTGAATATCAACAAGAATTACCCTGCGATCTTTTTCGTCTTCAGGTTCAACATAACGCGGATCAATGGTAGCCTTCACACGCATACGCTCTAATAGTTCTTCCACCACAGTTCTGGTTATTTTTAAGTTCTCTTTCTCTTCTTCATTAAGGTCAGTTGCTTCAACACTTTTTACAGAAGAGATAACCATCTCATCGTCGGAAATACTTTCTTCAACCACTGTTTTTTTCTTAGAGGGTTTTGAAAATTTTTTAACCGTTAATTTTACGCGTGCCTGACGTCCCCCCAACCCTAACAACCCCTTAGAGCCTGAGTCCAAAATTTCAACTTCAACGTCGTCTTCTGTTAACCCAAGTTGCGCCAAGGCATTCTCAATGGCTTCTTCCGGGGTCGGAGCGATCATCTCAAGTGTTGTTTTTTCATCAACCATGTTTTTACTCCATTATTTTTTTGTAGCGATTCCAGTTTCTTTTTTCCAGGGGATAATATTCTTCCAGTAAACTTTCCCTGTAATCGCATATTGTGCTATCTGAACCAGGTTAGAAACTACAAAGTAAAGTGCTAAACCAGATGAAAGAGACCAGGCGAGCCAACCCATCAAGACGGGCATATATAAATTCATCATTTTTGTCATGGCTGCACCCTGATCGTTTCCGCCTGTGGCAGACGGTGGCGAAATGATTTTGGTCGAAATGTAAGTTGTAATGACCACAATGATTGTCAAAACAGGGATTCCAATTCCAAAAATATACAATCGTTCTGGCTGCCCCATGTCCATCCATAGGAATTTAGTATTGAGGGGAATTAAAGTAGCAAAGTCGAGGATTTTCGGATAAATATGGCGCGAGAGCTTCAACAAATCCAAAGGGGAAGATGCAATCGACTGGATCAGCCCTTGATACAACCCGATGATAATCGGGAACTGAATTAATGTTGGAAGACAAGATGAAAATGGACTGATCTTCAGCTCCTGGTAAAGCTTCATTTGCTCCTGGGCTAATTTTTCTTTGTCATTCTTGTATTTTTCCTGAATCTCAATATAGCGTTTGTTTTTCTGCAATTCCTGCATCGCCTGTGCCCCTTTGATCTGCTTTGCAGTTAAAGGATACAAGACGACACGGGTCAGGATGGTAAATAGTATGATCGCAACTCCAAAGTTTCCAATGAGTTGATATATGCCTAGAAGCATATTTATAAATGGTTTAATAATAATGGTATCCCACATGGCTCAGTCCTTATTTTTTAGTCGAGTAGTACCAGGCTTCATTGCCGTTTAAGTCTAATGCGATCAATGGTTTGTTTCCCTTGTACGCCAGAATCACCATGCGCTCACCATCAACAATGATATTGGAGTAGATCGATCCGTTCTCCAGAGTCAGCAGTGGGCGGCTTTTTCCTTCAACATCAAAAAGGACGATTTTCCCGCTTTCCGTGCCAAAAATTACACCCTCTGGAACAACAGCACCTTTGCCAATAATAGCCGAACCAGTTTCGCTCTGGGCAATGATCTTTCCATCTTCAGCAGAGAGAATATTGACAACACCGTTCTCATCTCCAAAAAAGAGTTGTTTGTTTTCCAAAATTGCCTGTCCCCAAACCCCTGCAGCAACTTTTTGAACCCACTTTACAGTTCCATCAGTTGCGTTGATTGCATAAAAATTACCAGTGAGGTTCCCCACATAAAGCACCCCATCCACGAGAAGTGGTCGGGCAACCACAGATGATTTCAGGTCAACTTCCCACACCTTTTGTCCGGTTTTGATATCAACCGCATACAAGAAATGGTTCAAAGAGGGAACAAATATTGTTTTTTCGTTGTTTGCAGGTCGTGCCCAAAAAGCACCATCTTCTGTGAATTTCCATACTAATTTGCCAGTCATGTCAACAGCATAAACATTACCGTCAGCATTTGGTGCATATAATACATCAGCGACAAATAACGGGCTGTCAATATATCGATCGGTTGCATCAGGGAATAACCAGTTTTCCATTCCATCCCGGGTGCTCACACTAGCCAGGTTGCTTGCGTAATCAGCAAGGATCAATTGTTCGCCAACCACCAACGGTTCCGCCATAAATAGGCGTGCCGCTGCGGCTTTTTCTGGATAGGTCCAGCGGACGGTGTAATTCAATCCGGTATCCGCTAATGCCAGAACTTGCGATCCGCTGGCATAGTAAACCATTGAATCTGCAATCGCTGCCCCGCCCCAGGTGTTAACAGCAGTACCTGAAGCTCCCGCGCACCCGGTCAGAAGGAATGCAAGGGATAGAAACAAAAACAAAGCTATGTAAGTACTTTTTTTCATCGAGTAATTTTCCTTTTTGTCGATTGACCCAATTAGGGTACAGGGTCAAAGCCGCCTGGGTTGTAAGGGTTACACCGCAGGACACGCCAGATTGCCATTGCAGTACCTTTTATTGCTCCATATTTATATATTGCCTGGTAGCCATAATGTGAGCAAGTGGGGTAGAAACGGCAGGTGTCTTTGGGTAGAGCAGGTGAAACCACCGCCTGGTAACCTCGAATTAATAACAGCAATATAAATCGGGGAAGTTTCCATATGGTGAATTTTAGGTCTCTAATCCTAGGTTCAGCTGTCTGATGCAATTGATCTTCTTGTATCACTTTATTCCACTATTAATCTTGCTCTTCTTAACCCATCCTCAATTGCCTGGTGAATTTCCATGAATTCCACTGATGCAATGGGGGATTTAGCAATCACTAAAATATCAACATTCTTATTAATTTTGTAAATGAACTCATTTGCAATTGATTTAATTCTTCTTTTCACCAAATTACGCTTGACGGCATTTCCTATTGATTTTCCCACAATAATCCCGATTCGTTTTTCGTCAATCGGAACTTGTAAGACAAGAATCATTACAAGCGGGTGCGAATAGCCTTTACCATTCTGCCGCACCCGCTTGTAATCATTAGCCCGGGTAATTCGATATTGTCGTTTCACCCATTACCCTTGCTCGCAATCACCATGCCGTTACTTTTCGGCATAGAAATAGTCTACCAGCTAATTTTCTTGACGTGATTATTGCTTTTCACTGCCAGCTTGTAACGACCTTTTGCGCGGCGTCGTTTCAAAACTTCTCGCCCATCGGCCGTAGCCATGCGGGATCTGAAGCCATGCACACGAACACGGCGGCGGATTCTAGGTTGGTAAGTCCTCTTAGGCATTGTATTTCCTCTCAAAAGCGTATTATTAAAACAGCAAACCTGAATTATACCGCAGGGCGCTTATCTGGTCAAAGGTATTTATATATGAATAGCGAAAAGTTCAGCCAATTTCTTAGCGCCTTCAGTATCAGTTATCGCCAGCACTTCATCCCCAACTTCTAAGGTAGTAACGCCGCGAGGAACGATTACTTCTCCTGAACGAATAATGGCTGCAATTGTGCAATTTGTTGGCAAATGAAGATCCTTGATCATCTGCCCAATTGCTAGCGCGTTGGGTGGAATTTTTTCCTCTACCAGCGCATATTTCCCACGTTTCAATTTAAGCAGTGTCATCATATCGCCCATCGACATTTCTTCCTCAATAAGGCGTGAAAGAATGTCCGCATGGTTTACCGCAACATCTACATTAAACTTGGCGTCAAATAACCATGCGTTTCTTGGATTATTCACCCGAGCAATAGTACGCTTAACTCCGTATTTTTGGCGCACGATATAACATAGTGCCAGGTTTTCTTCATCTGAGGTTGTTGTGGCCGCAAAAACATTGGCGAATTTAATTCCAGCCTGTTCCAGTACCGAGCAATCCATCGCATTTCCCGGAAAGATCACTTCGGTTGGCAATTCCTTGTGAATTCGAGATAAAACTTCTTTGCGATAATCGATCACATGCACCGTGTGATCACCCGAAATTAATGAACGCGCAAGTTGTGCGCCAGTCCGACCTCCACCAGCTATGACAACAAACATCTTAATCCTCCCTCGCGTGCTTCAAAAAAATACTTCTTGTGGATTGGATGCCGTCCATTGTTGCCGCAACTGTTAAAATATCGCCTGTTTCAACTTTCGTATCCAGGGACGGCAAAAATGCTTTCCCGGCCCGGGTAATTGCCAATGGGTTACAGGTTGAACAGGTGATGATGTCTGAAAGACTAAGATCTTTTAACCCCTGATGAATTGGGAGCTCATAGATTTCAACTTCACCATTTCCAGCCGAGAAAACTGTCCGGATATCAGTATCAACCATCAACTCCTCAATCCGTTGAGCCCCCCACGAGGTTGAACTGACCACCTGAATACCAAAGGTTTCATAAACCTGGCGGATCTGTGGGTCGTAGTTACGCGCGATCACATGCGGCACATTGAATTCTTTCTGTGCGATATGCGCAATAACGATATTGAGCCCATCGTTATCTGTTACAGCTGCCAGTGCATCGCAATTCTTTACTCCAGCTCGTTCCAGCACATCCTGATTCATCGCATCGCCTTCATGTAATCTGCCCTGGAAATTTGCAGGCAGATTATCAAATGAAGCGCCGTCCGCATCAATAACCGAAACCTCATGCCCCCTTTTGAACAAACTGGAGGCTAGCTGCGATCCGATCCTTCCACACCCTACTACAATAGCTTTCATAATCCCTCGCGTTTTCTAATCAACCACGATTGGAACTTCCATAATCACGATATCTTTTCTGAATAACAAAACCCTGCGCAATGTATCAGCAGTTTTGGTATGCAGCCAGTTATTCCAAAAGTGTTTTGGCACAAATTGCGGTACAACTACCAATATTACTTCATTTGGCAGTTTATTCTCATCTAGTTCTTCAATATAAGATAATAATGGTTCAATGAACAACCGGTACGGAGAGTCCAAAACGACCAGCCGGTAGCCATCACCCCAGGTTTCCCATTTTTCCTGTAACTTCTTGGTGTCAGCAATATCCGTTGAAATATTTACCGCTGTAATATCATCAGACAATGTCTTGGCAAAACGTATCGCAGCAAGCGTCCCCTGGTGCACACCGCTGATCGGCATCACTACCTTTTTATGGCTGATCCGGTTTGGCGGTAAGTAGTTATCCAATGAGAGGTTTTCTGCTACCTTTTGGTAATGGCGATGGATGGAACTAAATAGAATCACCAGTGTTGGTGTTAAGACCACCACAAACCATGCGCCATCTTTAAACTTGGTCACAGCAAACACACCCATGACAATGAATGTTACCAATGATCCGACGCTGTTGACAATCATTTTAAATTTCCAGCCGGAATCTGGTATCAATGTGGATCCACGTTCCACAATTTGTTCACCAGGCTGAAGTTTTCCAACTTTCCACCAACGCCGTGCCATCCCGAATTGAGAAAGTGTAAACGACAGAAATACACCAATCGCATACAGCGGGATCAACCTTGTAACACTTGCCCCGGTGACCGCAATCAAAGCGCAGGCAACCAGAGATAATAAAACAATTCCGCGAGAGTGCACCAACCGGCTGCCACGGTAGGTCAACTGCCGAGGGAGGAAACCATCCTTTGCGGCAATAGCGCTCAACCTCGGGAAATCAGCAAAAGCGGTATTGGCTGCCATTACCAATATAACTGTGGTGGCTGCAATCGTTCCAATGTAAAAAATACCTCGGTCATTGAAAATTGTTCTTGCCAATTGTGAAATAAGCGTCTCATGTTCGGAAGGGAGCGCTCCAATTTGGTGAGCTAAAAACGTAATGCCCAACATCATAGATCCCAGGATACAAGCCATGTATATCAAGGTTCTTCCGGCATTTTTGCTGCGCGGTTCCTTGAACGCCGTGATGCCATTTGAAATGGCTTCGACCCCTGTGAGTGCAGTAGTACCGCTTGAAAATGCCTTTAGAATTAGGAATAAGGTAATGGGCTGTAAAGTTTGGTGTAAGTCAATTACATCGGTGGGGGGAATTGAAACCAATCCAAGCGTACCGGTAATAACCCTGACCAAGCCAACAATGATCGTTACATACATCATGATGACAAAGAAATAAGTAGGAATCGCAAAAGTGATCCCTGATTCTTTTACGCCGCGTAAATTGATCAACATTACAAGCATTACCAATCCGATGGAAATAACCACCCGATGGGGAGCAACTGCCGGAAATGCAGAGGCAATTTGTGCCACACCGGAAGAAATCGAAACCGCAACTGTTAAGATGTAATCCGTCAATAATGCCGCTCCAGCCGTTTGAGCTGGCAATTCACCCAGGTTGTCGCGCGCGACAATATAGGCACCACCGCCATCAGGATATGCGTGGATGGTTTGTTCATACGAAAGCGTCAGGATGATCAACAACACACAAATCGCCAATGCCAGCGGGATGGATATCCCGAAAGAGGAAACACCCGCAGCCGCCAGGATGATCAACATTTCCTGCGGTGCATATGCCACTGAAGACATGGCATCCGATGAAAATACTGCTAATCCTAATGCCTTACCAATGGTTTGATGGGGTGCGTCAGCTGTGGAAAGGGGTCTGCCTATAAGGAAGTTGCGCCAATTTCGTCCAGGAATGTATTCGGACTGACGTTTAAAAACGGTGGAACCATTATGCTCTTCTAAATTCATACCTGCTCACTTCTTATCAACTGCACAAAGCGAGAGATTATACACCCATTTTCATGGATTTTATTACACCAGCATACACCTATTAATACGTCCATCAAGTAAGACAATGCCTGTAATCTTCAAATACCCATTAATTCCCATGACAATTGCCAGCTTCTAATTTGAAAATTTTCATCGGCTTAATGCCCGTATTGAACGATTTCTCCAAGCATGACCTTTTGGTTTACCTTATTCGCCTTAACCACATCAATATGATTCCATCGATTTTCTGAAGCAACGGCTCGAACACGGATATAGTTTTCACTGTACCCTTCTAACTGCCAGGTTCCAGGGCTGGTTTCATTACAGGCTTCCCAAAGAACATGCACGTCCTTATTTAATTGACTCTTTATAAATTCCCGTTCATCGCTTTCAAGAGTTTCTCTCATCCGCCGCGCACGATCAATGGCTGTCTTACCTGAAATTTGCAACGGATATGTCGCAGCAGCCGTTCCCTCTCTTCTTGAATATCGAAAAACGTGTCCACCGCTAAAATTCATCTCTTTTACAAAAGCCAGGCTTTCCTCAAATTCCTGATCGGTTTCTCCCGGAAAGCCGACAATTACGTCAGTTGTAATCGCAACATCGGGAATTTTGGACTTTGCAATTTCAACTAAATCGCGAAACTTTTCTGGTGTTGTATTGCGAGCCATTCTTTGAAGAACACTTTTTGAGCCTGATTGCAAGGGAAGATGCAGGTGCGAACACATTCGTGAACTTTGCCACAATTCAAAAAAGGAAGGCATTATATCCCAGGGTTCCAAGGAGGAAAGTCGGATTCTTTCGACCTCAGAATGATTAAGCAGGTAATCCAATAATTGGGTGATGGTCGGTGTTCCATCAAGTTCTTCCCCCCATGAACCAAGGTTTACTCCCGTCAGCACAGCTTCTTTGGCTCCCCCGGCAACTGCTTCATTTAAATGGCAAAGTATTTCGTCTTTTAAGATACTATGAGCCTTCCCTCTGGCAAGTCTTGTGACACAATAGGTACAGAAATTATCGCATCCATCTTGCACTCTAATGAATGCGCGTGTTCGATGGTGAACACCGGGAATCGGCCGACGACTAATCGGCTCAATATCAATCATTTCATCCCATTGGGGGATGAGTTGCGCCGGAATATTCATCTTCTCGATGTTATTAACAACAGAAGCGACCCCTTCGAGCGCGGCAGCTTGCTGTGGATACAAGGTCGCCCAACATCCGGTGAGGATAATGTTATCAATCCCGTTGTGATGCGCTTGGCGTACTTTTTGCCGGGAATCAGAGGAAGCCGCGGCTGTAACAGCACAGCTGTTGATAATAACTGTATCCGCGTCTTCAGACTTAGACATGATTTCATGTCCAGCCTGGCGTAATTTTCCAGCCATTTCCTCGATTTCTGCCTGATTCAGCCGGCAGCCAACAGTATCAAAAAATACTTTCATTTTAATTAAGGTTGGGTAACGACCAGGTTGTCAAAGAGCACTTCAACTCCAGCCTGATCATAAGCCCCCGCAATCAATCCGATTTGACCTGAAGGAAATGACCCATCTTGAATTTCTGCTAGCACATCATCATTGACAGTTAACGTAAGGATTTCCCCATTACAAGTAGCAGAGATATGGTTCACCACTCCTCCCTGTCGGATCACCTCGCTAAAATCCAAATTCGTTTGGTTGCCGGCAAGGATCATCTTGCCATCTAGCATCTTAAAAATTCCATAATAACCATCATGTGATACAAGAAAACCATAAAAATTTTGATTGTCTACAAATCGGCAAATCACACCAAAATTATCATTAGTGGGACCGTTCAAAAGCACAGCATCTACATCAACTTTCGCATCTGCATAAAGTCCTTCATTATTCGTCCAAAATAGTGACCCCGGCTGATCAACACGAATTACCATACCGCCGAAATTTACAGCCGCTGACCCTCCTTCGCTCCCTGAAGTTCCCCAACCGTTTGGCGAGGTCGAAAAATCATCCTCAAAGAAAATCCATCCGGAATGTGAGGCGGGCTCCACTGTAGGGGTTCCAGGCAGTATCGAACACCCTGCTGCGAACAATAACAAGAGTATTGCAATTTGAATATTGAAAAATGATGGTTTTTTCATCTCACTCCAATGAAATTGTTATTCGTATTATACCAATGCCATCAATTGCCAGTTTTTTCATTGAGCAATTGGATTGCCAGGTCTCTCAATCGATTGCTTGGCGCAAAATCGATCGCTTGTTGCAAATAAACTTTCGCCTGGGATAGATCCTGCTGATAGATTTTTAGCTGACCAAGATGGATAAGTATGGCAGATTGGTGGGGATCAGTATTTAACGCTTTAATAAAGAACCTTTCTGCACTGTCAAAATCCCCCGAGAGCATTAATCCGGTTCCTAGAAGATCCATCAAGACCGGAGACGAAGGATTCAGCGCCAATGCCTTTCGAGCCGCTTCCAATCCAGTTTCCTCTACATCATAATTATGGGTTATGCAAAACACCGCTAGCGCTTTCCAGGTTGTCCAATCTTTTGGCGCTTGATCAACCGCCTCAATTAATAACTTGAAAGCTGTTTCAAGGTCTCCCATTTGCTCATACGTTCGCCCTTTTTCAATGATCCAAACCGCTGCATCGGGGTTAATTTCAGCCGCCTTATTGAGATAAATCAGCGATAATTCGTTTTTCGCCTGTCGTCGGTAGTATAGTCCCGCCAACCCATTTACGATCTCGTTTTCAGGAGCCAACTTCATCGCTTGATCAATGTTTTCAAAGGCTTTCATCCCTAGTTGTTGCTTTGCTTCAGCCAGGTAGATCAATGCCAAAGCTGATTTTGGATCAATATCCAACGCTGACTGGAATGCCTGCCGAGCAACATCCCATTCTTCAAAAGTTGAAAGCACTTGACCGATCTGCAGAAAGCGTTCCGCTGCAGAAATGGAGTCCGTTTTTTCTATGGTAGTGATCAGTGCATCCTTCAAGAGCAGATCATTTTGGTTGTCGCCTTGTAAATGGGATAGGAACTGAATTGCGCTGTCGGGCTGAGTGGTGCAAAGCATTAATCCCAATTGAAAAGCGATCTCTGCGTTTTCAGGGAATAATTGGTTCGCCTTTAAAAGGGTTGCTTCAGCGCCAAATACATCACTGATCCGTCGTTGCAAAGCAATTATCTGCAACAAACTAAAAAGATCGCTCTCATTGCTGGCAGTTAACCTCAACAGTTCTTTGGCCGAATCTAGCTCCCCCCCTGAGATCAAAGCATCTGCCCATGCGATCTTTCCATCGGTTGAAAGTTTTCCAAAATTATCCCCTTTTTCAAATGCATCTATTGCAGCAGTGAAATTTTCGCTATCCAGGTATTCACGCCCTAGCCGTTCCCAAAGATCGCTGCGCCAGGGTTGAAAATCCAGCAAGGTGGACAGATCTTCAACCGCAGATGATTTACCCTGATCAACAGAATATAATGCCGCGTTAGCCTCTGAGATGGCTTCCGGGTATGGTTGTATTTGAAGTATTCCCGTGAGAAACAACGGTAAGATAATTATTATTCCAGGCAGCGCTGATCTTATTCTCGACACACAGGTATTATAACAACCCGGCTCATGACTTTGCTTGACATTCATTTGCCAGAGTGGTAAATTTTTATTCATAGTGCGTTATTCAGGGTTTTCCTGTGCGCACATATCAAAAAAGATGGAGAAAATGGTATGTCAGAACGATTTGTAGGTACAGTAAAATGGTTCAATCCCGCCAAGGGGTACGGCTTTATAGGCCGCGATGGTGCAGAAGATGTGTTTGTTCATTTTTCTGCGGTTGAAATGGAAGGCTACAAGGTTCTGAAAGAAGGTCAGCAGGTTGAATTCTCAGTCGAGAAGGGTCCCAAGGGACTCCAGGCTGCAGAAGTAAAACCCGTCGCACAAGAATAACCAAAAAAGAGGCTGACTTTTTAGTCAGCCTCGAACTTTAAAACAATTAAATAAATAAAAATAAAAAGGAGTCTGTCCAAATAGTATTGGGATGAGCTTCTTTATTTTAATGAATTTTTCATCCTTTCCAATGCAAGCGTCAAAGTCGCTCGATCACATCCAAAATTAAGCCTAACAAATCCTCTTCCATCTCCTCCAAAATCAAATCCACGGTTGAGAGCAACTTTTGCGTTTTTCAGAAAAAAGTCATGAGCTTCAACTTCCAATACAAGACCTGTGCAATCCAACCATGCCAGATAAGTGGCTCCCGGTGAATGGATTTTAATCTTGGGAATATATTTCCGAATATAGTCGCTCAAATAGTCCCGATTTTCCTGCAAATAATGGAGGATTTCTTCGAGCCACGGTTGACCATAACGATAAGCTGCAATAGCCGCGGTGTTGCCCAGTAGATTTACACCTCCCATAATCCCCCTGCGAGCTTGTTTGATATGTTTCATCAATTCTGCGTTTTCGCAGATCAAGATGGCACAATCCAATCCCGCAATGTTGTATGTTTTACTGGGAGCTATCAGTGTAACCACCTTCTGACCAATCTCCTTGTTTAGCGATGCAATCGGGATATGTCGGCTTTCTGAGAACACCAGATCGGAATGGATCTCATCAGAACATATAAATACATCATTTCGAAGGCAGGCTTCGGCAATTTTTTCAAGTTCTCTTTGCAAGTACACTTTTCCAATCGGATTATGGGGATTGCAAAAAAGCAGGAATTTGCTTTTTCCAAGTGCACTTTCAAGGGTTGATAAATTGAGTGTATAGTCGCCAGTGCCATCATTTTCGAGTGGGCATTGAATCTGATTAACCCCGGCAATACCAGCAACCCCAAAGAACGGAGGGTAAATGGGTGGCTGAATAACAATTGAATCACCTGGGTTGGTCACTGCCTGGCATGTCAGGTTGAATCCAGTGATCACCCCAGGGGTTAGTAAAATATCTTCAACCTTAATCTTCCAGCCGTACAATCGTTCCATGCGCTCAACTACCAGCTCTAAGAGTTTAAGAGATTCATCTCCATATCCAAAAACACCGTGCTCAACGCGTTTCTTTAATGCTTCGATTACCTCGGGAGGAGAAGTAAAATCCATGTCTGCCACCCACAGCGGCAAAACATCCGGGGGGTACACTCTCCACTTGATTGAGTCCGTGTTCATCCGATCAACAGATGTAAAAAGAGTTTGTGCCATGATTGCTCCAAAACAATTTACTTCCCTTGATTATAGAATGGCATCCAATAATTAACAAATGAATCAATCCATTTGTTGGTTCTTTTTTACACTACTGTTATACTCAATTCAATCATGACCCAAAAAGAAAATCCAACCCCTGCCATCTTGCTGGAATTCCCTACCAGATGGAAAGACTATGCCCTGCTTGACAGTGGCAACGGCTTCAAGCTCGAAAAGTATGGTCCTTATACACTTGTACGACCGGAAGCTGAAGCCATCTGGTCTCCAGCGCTGCCTGATGCTGACTGGAAAAAAGCCAACGCCATCTATAATCCTTCGCCGGAAGAAAATGGCGGTCATTGGGAATTTCGCGGAAATAAACTTGAACAATGGCAGATGACTTACGCGAATCTCAAGTTTACGGGTCAATTTTCAGGGTCTAGGCATATCGGGGTTTTCCCCGAACAGGCTTGCCAATGGGATTGGGCAGATCAGGTCATTCGTTCATCAGGCACAAAACCAAAGATACTCAACTTGTTTGGCTACACCGGATTAGCGTCTATTGCCGCAGCCAGCGCCGGTGCCCTAGTTACCCACCTGGATGCTTCAAAGAAAGTTGTCTTATGGGCAAAAGAAAATCAACTCCTATCCGCCATTAATCAATCTTCAATCCGTTGGATTGTGGATGATGCCGTGAAATTTGTGCAGCGCGAAGCCCGCCGCGGATCATTTTACGATGGCATCATCCTTGACCCGCCTAAATTCGGTCGCGGACCCAAAGGAGAGGTGTGGGAGTTCTATAAACTCCTTCCATCACTGCTTGAAGCGTGCAAATCTGTGCTCTCAGAAAAACCGTTGTTTGTTCAATTAACTGCCTATGCCGTAAAAGCCTCAGCACTTACTTTGAAGCAGGCTTTGGATGAGACCATGCGCGGATATTCTGGAATCACCACATTTGGCGAGATGGGGCTGCAGGAAAAATCGGCAGGTCGCTTCCTTTCAACGGCAATTTTTGCCAGATGGCAAAAATCAGTTTAGGGCAATAGCTTTTATTTTTAAATCACCTAAGACTGATAACCTCGGCAGATAACCTACTCATAAATATCAAGGAAATATTTCAATCATTCCCCCTTTTGAATAATTAAGATTTCAATTATGCACAAGGCTTCCATCGTGATGAAACTACGGATTGGTGAAAGATAACACGCAAATAAAGGAGCAAATATGGGCAGAACCTACAAGCATTGGAGTTTTCAATATCTATTCGACCGTTTGGTCGAAAAAAACTACCGACGCCGTAATCCCCAAGTTCCCTGGCTGGCACCTGCCGCCGTTGAATTTCTGGATGGATATCTGCGGAAAACAGACAACATGCTTGAATTCGGTTCTGGTCGCAGCACCCTCTGGTTTGCCCATCGCGTAAACCACATTACCAGTGTCGAGCATAATCCTGATTGGTATGCAAAGATCGAAACCAAAATTAAAGAGCTTTCCATGGTGAACATCACTTATATACTCCAGCCCAAGCAGGATGACTCCATTCCCGCCAAAGAAAGTAACTATGTAAACATAACTCGCAATTTCTCACCTTCCAGCATGGACGTAGTCCTCGTGGATGGAACCTATCGCGCCCAATGTGTCCTGAAATCCTTACCTGTGCTCAAGCTCGGCGGCATCCTGGTTATTGATAATGTCAACCGCTACCTACCCGGCAATTCCGCTGCTCCAAATTCCCGCAGCAATTCCACTGGTCCAATTGATGAAGAATGGCAGCAAGTTTTTAACTTGATTTCCAATTGGCGTTATTTTTGGACGAGCAACGGCATTTCCGATACCGCTTTTTATTTCAAACCCCAGGCAGAATAAAATGAGAAATTCCACTTCTCCAATCACGCCCCAAATTCGTTTCCCTTTTGCCCATACATTCTCGATCGTTGCCAGAGACCCTCAAACAGGACAAATGGGCGTAGCAGTTCAATCCCATTGGTTTTGCACCGGATCAATAGTTACCTGGGGAGAAGCCGGCGTTGGTGTCGTGGCTACCCAATCGATGGTTGAAGTCAGCTATGGACCCCTTGGGTTGGATGGAATGCGCAACGGGATTCCACAGCAACAGTTATTATCTGACCTCCTCGCAAAGGATGAAGGACGCGATTTACGCCAGGTGGCGATGGTGGATTCCAAAGGTAATGTAGCAACTCACACGGGTAACCGATGTATTCAAGAAGCTGGTCACGAATCAGGTGACCAATTCTCTGCCCAGGCAAACATGATGTTAAAGAATACTGTCTGGCATGCCATGGCAGATGCTTTCAAAGCAAGCAAGGGTGATTTGAGTGAGCGCTTGATGCAAGCTCTCGATGCAGCCCAACAGGAAGGCGGAGACATCCGCGGCAAACAATCTGCGGCAATGCTGGTGGTTGACGGTGAAAGACTCTCCCATCCATGGCAGGGGATTCTGGTCGATCTGCGCGTGGATGACCACCCCGAACCGCTGCAGGAGCTGCGCCGGCTGATTACCGTGAACAATGCTTACCAATCCATGAATACCGGCGATGCCCGCCTTGCAGAAGGAAAAATCGAGGAAGCCTTTGTTGCTTACAATGCAGCCGCTTCACTCGCTCCCGAAATCATCGAATTGCCATTCTGGCAGGCAGTCACCCTGGCGGAAAGCGGCAAGATCACCAAGTCACTGCCGATCTTTAAAAAGGTGTTTGCCAGTGACAGAAATTGGGTTGAATTATTAAGGCGATTACCTGCTGCAGGATTGTTAAAAGTATCCGAGAGCGATCTCAGCCTTATACTTAGCCAATAGTTCTGGTTGAATACGATATCATAAAATAAATTGACAATTCAAATCAATTCCCATACACTAATCTCATGTTAGCTAAAGTCAACGCCTGTGCAGTGGTTGGTCTCGACGGCGTCATTGTAGATGTCGAAGTCGATCTTACCCCTGGCTTCACCCCGCCTATCGTCATCGTTGGGCTTCCCGATGCCAGCGTCCAGGAAAGCAAAGAACGGGTTAACTCCGCCATCCATAATACCGGTCTCGAGTATCCACACAAAAAAGTTCGGGTCAATTTGGCGCCAGCAACCGTTCGGAAAGCTGGTTCTGCTTATGATCTACCCATTGCTTTGGGCATTCTTCTCGCAAATCGCCAGTTGCCTCCCGATTGTCTAAAGGATTCTCTGGTGATGGGAGAACTTTCGCTCGATGGCGGTGTACGCCATGTTCGTGGAGTGTTACCTATGGCGGCCGTGGCGCGGCAGGAAGGATTCAAGCGCATTTTTGTGCCAACAGAAGATGCACCTGAAGCCGCTATTTTCGAAGACATTGAGGTCATTCCGGTAAAATCCCTCCTGGACCTTTACAACCATCTTATCGGGCAAATCACAATTCCCCCTCAACCCGTCCTTGAAATTGAGCAGGTGAAACCGCAAGTTCAAACAGACTTCCAGGAAATCAAAGGGCAGGAACACATCAAACGCGCTCTTGAAGTTGCTGCCGCTGGTGGGCACAACATCTTGATGATTGGCGCGCCAGGTGCAGGCAAGACCCTCATGGCACGTGCCCTTCCCTCCATTCTGCCGCACATGACTGTGGAGGAATCACTGGATGTTACCCGAATCTACTCGGTCGCAGATGCGTTACCGGTCGGGATTCCGTTGATTAAAAACCGTCCCTTCCGATCTCCTCACCACACCATCAGCCATGCCGGCTTGGTAGGCGGAGGAAACATTCCGCATCCCGGTGAAATTTCACTGGCGCATCGCGGCGTGCTCTTTTTAGATGAATTTCCTGAATTTGGTTCGCGCGTGCTGGAAGTCTTGCGCCAACCACTGGAAGACAAAGTCGTAACCATCAGCCGTGCCCAGGGAACGCTCACTTTTCCGGCAAATTTTCAACTGGTAGCGGCAATGAATCCTTGCCCTTGCGGTTATTATGGAGATGCAGTGAAACCTTGTACTTGCGCCCATTCAACCGTGACCAAATACCAGCATCGCATCTCCGGTCCCTTGCTAGACCGCATCGACATACATGTGGACGTACCGCGTGTTGATTATGAAAAATTGAGTGATTTAAGATTAGGGGAACCTTCGAGTGTTATCGCGCTACGCGTGGAGACAGCTCGCGACTTGCAGCGCACCCGTTTTGCTGGCACAAAATTAACTTGCAATGCAGACATGCACCCGGCTGAGGTTCGCCAGTACTGTGATCTCGATGATTCCTGCCGCAGATTGATGCGCGCTGCCATGGATCAAATGGACCTCTCCGCCCGCGCATACCATCGGATTCTCAAACTCTCTCGTACTATTGCTGACCTGGCGGGGTCATCACCCATCACCCAGGTTCACCTGGCTGAAGCCCTTCAGTACCGTCCCAGAGTCGGCGGGCTTTGATTTCCCCAAGGCGATGAATTGTCTTAAATCTGTACGCAGTTTCTTGAAGTGTCTCGCTAACCTCTCGGGGATATTGTAGTAACCCACAACCAAGCCAAGGGAGCGCGCACTCTCCCGTCAAACTTCCAACTGCCCACCTAAATGAATCTTCTCCCTTGCGGTTAATTATCGAGGTAGATTTGAAATATCGAGGAAATGTTTTCTAGCTCAAATAGGGATAAGTTTCCCATTCAATAGGTTATTTCCATGGGCACAGATAATAATTGGCAAGGAGAAAGAATGCGCTATATTTCGGGTACCCTTAACCTATAGACTCCACTAAGCTTTTCTTTAGAGACCCTGCTCTATTTATGAAATGCTTGACAACATTGTTCCTGTTTTGTATTTTTGAAGACCCGAACTAGTTGAGTTTTCCTTTAAAGCAATTAGCGTTTTTCATTGTTTTATTGTCAGTGAAACTAAAATTACATTTGGTTCAATGAATTGGGCTCGCCCCTTAAGCGCTCCAAACGAATTATTTGAAATTGGCGTGATAAAGGATTGCTTTTTAATGGGTTCAATTATATTTTTTCTTGAAATTCAGCATATAATTGTTAGAGTTGGGATTTAAATAGAATACATATTGGGAGATATTGCGATGTTTACAAGACCTATTTCAAACAACGAGGAAGAACTCATTGATTTAGTCTCCCAATTAGCATACATAGCAGAGATCAGGGAATGGGATAATCGAGCTCACCTTTTTAGGACTCGTTCCTACTGTCAATTAATATGTATCGGTATGAACATCCCTCGAAAAGAAAGCGAGCAAATCGCCACTGCTAGCCAGTTACATGATATTGGTAAGTGCACAATGCCTGATGAACTTATGAAGTGCAAGGGTGAATTTAATGCAAGTGAATGGGTCACTGTCGAAAATCACACACAAGTTGGTGCCTTGATCTTGAAAAGATCTACGTCACCACTTTTTCAGCTAGCAGCCGTGATTGCAGAAAATCATCATGAACGCTGGGATGGTTCTGGATATCCTAATAAACTCAACGGAGAAAAGATTCCGCTTGTTGCGAGAATTTACGCAGTCGTTGATTGTTTGGACGCTCTTACCACCCCTCGCACCTATAAAGCTACATTGAATGATCAGGAAGCCTATAAGTTGATTGTGCAATGTGATGGAACTTTGTTCGATCCCAATGTAATCAAGGTTTTTAAAGACAAATATGATGAAATCTTAAAGATAAAAAAATCCTCCCCCGCCCAAACATCACCCCAGAGAGTATAGTTAGGAAAAACAATTTTTTGTTTTCAGTTCACCTAGATATATTACCGATAATTTTCAAAATTTTTATATTGCACTTATACCCGGGCTCAATGATCGAGGACAGGTCAAACATAACAGATACTATTAATATCAAAACAGACACCCTACAAAGATAAGGTGTCTGTTTTATTAAACTTTGAGGCAGCTTTCATTTTATCCCACCCTTTGGGGGGCAGTTCATTCAGGCTGATTCTCTTACTTTACTTACTCTTTCAGGTAGCCATAACCCGCATTCTCCATTTCCTCAAATGGAATAAATCGCAACGCAGCGCTGTCCATACAATACCTGATTCCATTTGGAGAGGTTGGATCGTTGTAAAAAATGTGTCCCAGGTGAGAGTCCCCAGCGCGGCTGCGGACTTCAGCCCCTGACGCGTCGTTTAATCCATCGCCTTTAAAATAGAAGGTATTCTCGTCTATTCCCTTTGTGAAGCTCGGCCAGCCGGTACCACTATCATATTTGTCAGTGGAAGAAAAGAGCGGTTCCCCTGTGACCACATCCACATAAATGCCGCGGTCATGATTGTCCCAGTATTCGTTCTGGAAAGGTGGTTCTGTCCCGTCTTGCTGGGTGACTATGTATTGTTCTTCAGTTAACTTCGCTTTGATCATCTCGTCTGTTGGTCGCGGATAATCACCGGGGTCAATGATCATGTTGCTAAGAGTGTCGATCTCCGCCATGGAAATATGACAATAGCCAGATGGATTTTTATCTAGGTAATTCTGGTGATACTCCTCTGCATCATAAAAGCGTTCCAGAGGTTTTATCTCCACAAAGAATTGTTTGTATCGTGTCTTCACAATATCGGTTATTCGCGTGACAGTCTTTCCGGATTTTTCGTCCGGGTAGTAGACGCCGGTTTGGTACTGAGTGCCGATATCATTCCCCTGTGCATTCTTCACCGTGGGGTCAATCACATGGAAATAAGCAAACAGAAGTGCATCCAGGCTGACCTTTTCCGGGTCATATTCCACGCGGACTGTTTCGCGGTAACCTGTGTTACCCGTCAAGACAGAATTGTAGGTTGGAGATAAACCTTCCTCTCCATTGGCATAACCACTTGTGGCGTTAACCACCCCCGGGATTGACTCCATCAATTTCTCAAGCCCCCAGAAGCAGCCACCAGCGAAGTAGATTACCTCTACGCCATCTTGCCTGATATAGGTTTCATCATACGGGTTTGTCATTTGAGCGTTATCCTCCATCTTTTGTAGTGAATCAGTTTGGGTGGGTTCAACATCTGTGCTGCATGCAGATACCAGCAGGGTTGCCAGCACCAAACCGGCACCTAACCTGTAAATTCTCATTAAAACTCCTTTACCTCTAAACATTCAATTAACCATTATTAATTAATATTCTAATTTAGACTAATGAAATAAACAATTTCATGTACAAGGATTATATAAATTTCTAATATTCCGTAATATTAATAAAACTGATAAACTGACTTTGATTATCACTTTGACGATACCAGAAGTATGGAAATAGAGGGCACTATTTTTTGTTGAGAAAATATGATGGAAATACCTCTCACGGATACCCGGTGGCTTGTATCAGCGCTGAGTGAATGGGAGACATCAAGATTGCTGACTTGTATGATTTTTGCCAATCAATCAGGTTCACCTGGCTGAAGCATTGCAATGCCTCCCGGGAGTCAGTGAATAGCTAATCATGGGAAAACCAAGGATATGAAAATACTTTTTGCTGTTAATGGAACCTTAATGCGCGGACTCGCCTTGAACCCCAACCTGATGAATGTTGGCGCAATTTTTATTCGCGAAGCGCAAACCTCACCATACTATTCTCTTTGGTCAATTGGTGACGAATATCCAGGGATGCTACGCTCGTCAGATAAAGGAGTAAGCATTAATTTAGAGATTTGGCAGATAGACGCCGATAGCCTTATTGGCATCCTTTCCAATGAGCCGCCCGGTCTCTGCCTCGGAAAAATCGAACTGAGTGATGGCGAGGTGGTTCTGGGAATTCTGGCAGAACCCTACATTTGTGAAAGGCAAAGAGAGATTACCGCATGGCGTGGTTGGCGAGCCTACACCAAGCAGATATAATCGATTTTTCGGAATTTTTCCTGTTTAATACAATTGAGAAGGTTGATAACCAACCTTCTCAATTCATCCTAATTGTGGGCAGTTTAAAAACAGTTATTTCATCCTGACAACAACACTATCCACTGCCATTGGTGAACCATCTGCCATGCTCTCCTCAATCAGTTGAATCAGCACAAGCTCTCCTGAATGAAACATACCCAACGAAACTGTTGTATCGATTGCTGCCGGCATCCCCATGTCTTCTGAGGAAACCATTAGTCCGTTTTGAAAATTTGCCCCCGATTGTGCACCGAAAGCCTGGATCAAAAGATTATTCTCAAACGGAGCAATCGGCATGTTTCCTTTTAAGGTTAATGTGCCGCTGACTTCTTCATTATCCAGGGGGGATTCAATATTGATCTCTCGAATTTTGCCGTCATTAAACAATTGCGTCTGGCGCCACAGCGTTACCTCACCATTGTAAATACGGTATGTTTTCGTTAAATTGAGCGTCGGCTCGACCATCGCATCACTTGGTCCGTGCACATTCGCCTTCAAAATAATTTCGCCATTATTTATTTCAAGTGAGTGAATGACCGGACGATCATCCACATATATAGAACCTTTAGGGACAAAACTCCCGTTCTCATTCACCATCGCAACCGTTGAATAAAAACTACCGGTCCCACCCATCGATTCAGCAATCAACAACGCTGCATCGTCTACTCCGTCTGAATTTAGATCACCTACCGCGACATGCGCATCCAAATTGACCGTTTGGATAGACCCATCAGGCTGGGCTTCAGTCCATTGTCCGTCTACCAATTGAACATCCTTTTGCAGTTCCGGCGCATAGACCAGCATGTTCTTCAAGTCATCCAAATTAATTTCAGCAGGTTGAGATACTGGAGTATTAATATCGGCAGGAACAGCTGGAACCTCAGTGCTCAGCGCAGTCGGAACACTGCCTGAATTTGGAAATTGGGTCGGGGTTAAGGAACACGCCGACAGGAATAAAAACCCCACAAGAATTACAGGCAATTTTATTTTTTTCATTGAATTTATCCTCACATTTCCTGATTACTTAACGTATAAACCAGAGATTTGTTCCATTAAAATACTTAAAAAATCATTTTCCTACTTGAAAAACTAAGAAAACTCGTTATAATATATGCATAAGTGGATAAAAGTGGGTGAAAGTGGAGCGCCGGAGTTTTCCGGCGTTTCGGCATAATATACGAAAGGTAGAACTTATGTTCGCAGGTTTCTTTGGCACATTCGAGCACAACATTGATGAGAAAAACCGCATTACCTTTCCTGCGCGTTTTCGTGAGCAGTTGGGTGTTGGTGCTTTTGTCGTGCGCGGATTCGACGGAAACCTGTTGATCATGAATGCCAATCGTTTCAAACTTACTCTTTGATAAAGTAAACAGTCTAAATATGGCTGATGCCAGCACTCGTAATTTACGCCGTTTCTTGTTCAAAAATGCAGCTGAAATTGAATTTGACAAGAACGGACGCTTTATTATTCCCTCAGTGCTTCGCGAATATGCCCATTTGGATGGCGCAGCAACAGTTATCGGCACCGGCGAGGATATTGAAGTTTGGTCACCTGAACTGCTCAAAAAACAGGATGAGCAATTTGATTCACCTGACCTTGCTGCAGAACTTGCTGAGAAATTCGACTTGAGCATCTATGACCCAAATATGGACAGTGGCTCTGCTTCACCACATGTCTCAGTTCTTTACCAACCTATTATAACTGCTTTGCGTCCAAAAAGTCCGGGGTTCTATGTAGATGCGACCATCGGAGCTGGAGGACACGCCTGGGGGATCCTCGAGCAAAGTTCGCCGAAAGGGCAACTACTGGGATTGGATGTTGATCCTCGGGCGCTGGAACTTGCACACCAGCGCCTCTTCGTCTTTTAAAGATCGTTATCATCTGTTCCACTCCTCCTACACTTCTCTTTCTTCGCAGTTGCTGACGCTTGGCTGGGACCATGTAGACGGTATTGTCATTGACCTGGGTGTTTCATCGATGCAAATAGACTCTCCCGAACGTGGTTTCTCATTCCAAAAAGATGGACCGTTAGATATGCGTTTTGACCCGTCCCAACCCGTCAGCGCGGCTGATATGGTCAATACTTATTCAGAAAATGACCTGGCAAATTTGATTTGGAAGTATGGTGAGGAGCGTAACTCTTATCGCATCGCCCGCATGATCATTCAAAACCGGCCGCTTACCACAACTCTCGAACTGGCAAAAGTGATCGCAAGGTCAAGCCGAAAACCCGGCGGAAGAATTCACCCGGCTACCCGAACTTTTCAAGCATTACGGATCGCAGTCAATCGTGAACTTGAGTCCCTGGAGGGTTTTCTCCCTCAGGCAATGAATGCACTTTCTTCAGGGGGTCGTTTGGCAGTCATCTCCTTCCACTCGCTGGAAGACAGGATTACAAAGCAGTATTTTAAACAGGAAAGCCGGGATTGCATCTGCCCGCCTGACCAATTAGTGTGCCAATGTGCGCACAAAGCTTCCATCATCGAAATCACTCGGCATCCGATCGAAGCTGATGAAAACGAGAAAGAAAATAACCCTCGCGCAAGAAGCGCCAAATTAAGAGTGGCTGAAAAGATATAAACATGACAGAACGCAATGAGCGAACCCCAAGAAAAACACGCCGTGGCAAGGTTAGATTAAACCTTTCACAGGCGTTCAAGCAAGCCCCCTGGAGGAACCAGATCCAGTTTGTGGGTTTATTCCTGCTTGCATTGGTGATCGTGGTTCTCGTTGCCAGTGTCTATCTAAGCATCAGCGGACGTGCTGCTGCCGCCGGCTTGCGTGCTTATTCTTACAGCCTGCAACGTCAGAATCTCGAACGCGCCATTGCTGACCACAAAGCGCAGATTGCCATCATCACCTCAGCTGCCATCATGGAACAACGCGCCAAAGATGCCGGTTTTCAACGGATAGACCCTTCTCAAGCGGTTTACGTGTTAGTAAATGGATACACCGGACGGCAACCGGTTGTTCTAGCCGCTCCTCCCGGAGTAAGCAATTCAGGAATTTCAATTGTCAAATCAATTTACCGGCAATCTCTTTGGGATTGGATGTTTAGCGGATTAAACCGCTTGAGTGATAGCGTGGGAGGAAACACACGATGAACCTGCGCTCAATCAATCGCCCCAAAGCAATTGGATTATTTCTCACCGCTTTTGTTGTGGTGATCGCAGTTCAGATGATCCGAATTCAAACCAGCACCCACGCAGCTTACCTTGATAAATGGGCTCAAAGCTACGGGGTTGAAGTTCGCACCGTTCAATCTGAACGCGGATATATCTATGACCGCTGGGGTCATCTCCTCGCTGGTAACAAAGAGGTTTATGAGATTGGCGCAGAACTGCAATATGTACAGAACCCGACGGCCATCGCTTCTGCGGCTTCAAAATTATTCGGCGTCGATTATGATGCGTCCCTGGCAGCTGTTAGTTTGCCATACGAACCCGCGACAATGGTTTATGTGACCCTCGCCGATTTCGTTACTTCCGACAAATTGGAAGAGCTGATCAATCTGAAGAAACAATATGAAGCCGCAAATCCTTACGGCGAAGACCTATCACTTCCCTCTCTTCGAGGATTAACCTGGACAGCTCATTTACAGCGAATTTATCCCGAGAATGAATTAGCTTCCAACGTGCTGGGTTTTTATACCTTTTTCGACCGCGAAGGCGGTAACGGATATTTTGGTGTTGAAGAAGAATACAACGATCTGCTATCCGGCACCAAACAAAAAGTTCTTATCAAACTTGATCCATACGAAATGCAAGAAATCCCAACAGCTCCAGCTGCTTCCAGTCTGGTACTCACTATTGACCGCGAAATGCAGCGCAGTGTGGAAACCATTCTTGATAAAGCTGTAACAAAAAATAAAGCTGCCAATGGCACGATCATCGTCATGGATCCAGAAACCGGTGAGATCCTGGCAATGGCTACCACGCCCCGCTTCAACCCTAACAATTATTGGACTTATGGTGATGTCTTCACCGCCGGTATCCCATTCAACAAAGCCGTCAGCCAGGTCTACGAACCAGGCTCTGTTTTCAAAGTTCTGACTATGGCAGCAGCTCTTGATAATGGAACAGTGACTCCAACCACAGAATTCAATGACACTGGCGTAATCGAGGTTGGCGGCTGGGACATTTATAACTGGGATCGCAGTGCTTGGGGACTTCAGACTATGGTAGGTTGTATGCAGCATTCATTGAATGTTTGCCTCTCATGGATTGCTACCCAGTTGGGACCTACCACTTTCTACCAGTATATGGATCGGTTCGGCATCGGTCACCGTACCAATATCGATCTCGCTGGCGAAGAAGTCTACCCGCTCAGCGAACCAAATGATCCCACATGGTACACGATCAACCTCGCCACCAATTCGTTTGGTCAGGGTGTTGCTGTTACCCCAATACAAATGATCATGGCAGCATCTGCGCTCGCCAATGATGGCAAGATGGTCGTCCCTCATGTGCTCAAAGCTTATATCCAGGATGGTCAGCAGTTTAACACCGGCACTAAAATCGCTGGCGCTCCCATCACTGCTGCCACAGCCTACACGATTACTGAAATGCTGGCTGTATCCCTTGAAGAAGAAGCCTCCGATGCATTAGTCGATAACTATCGTGTGGCAGGCAAGACCGGAACCGCTGAAATTGCAGTCAATGGTCAGTATTCAAGTTATGCAACCAATGCCTCTTTTGTCGGGTGGGGTCCAGTGGAGGATCCCAAATTTATTGTCTACGTTTGGCTTGAAAAACCACAGTCCTCAATCTGGGGCTCGATTGTCGCGGCGCCCGTTTTCCGTGATGTCGTCAAGGAAATTGTTGTTTTAATGAACATCCCTCCTGACGATCAGCGGATGAGTTTGCAAGGTCAATAAGGAAATGATGTTAACGCTGGCAGATTTGATCGAATCAGAACAAGGCACCCGTCCTGTGCATCCCACACCCGGCATAACCGAAGCCGTGGTGGATTCACGGCAGGCAATCCCGGGCTCACTTTTCGTAGCTTATAAAGGCGAAAATGTGGACGGCCATGCTTATGTATCTGATGCCTTCAGCCATGGTGCAGCAATGGCATTGGTCGATAAGAATATCGACCCCGCCATCCCTGTATTTGATCTCACCAAACCTTTCAACCGGGATGCAGTAATCCCGGATCTTCCTTTTGCAATCCGGGTGGTGAACTCACAAGACGCATTGACCAAATTGGCCGCTTTTTGGCGCAGAAAATTCAATCCACGTGTAATCGGGATTACCGGCAGCGTTGGAAAATCCACCACCAAAGAACTTGTGGCAGAGATTCTTTCCAGTCGTTTCCGCACTTTAAAAAATCAAGGCAATCTTAATAATGAAATCGGTCTTCCGCTTACCATGCTTCGCCTCGGTCCAGGATACGAAAAAGTTGTCGCTGAAATGGGATTCTATTACCCCGGTGAAGTAGCACATTTATGTAGGATTGCCCTCCCCCAGGTAGGCATCCTCACCAATATCGGCACCGTTCACGCAGAGCGTGCCGGATCCCAGGAAATGATTGCAAAAGGGAAAAGTGAATTGGTTCAAGCCTTGCCGGCTGCCCCCGAAGGCACAGCAATTCTCAACATGGATGATCCCTGGATTGTCCCGATGGCAAACCTCACTCAGGCGCGGGTCTTTTTCTACGGGCTAAATCCCCAGGCTGAGTTATGGGCAGACCATATTGAAAGCGAAGGCTTAAAAGGGTTGCGCTTCCACTTACATTATGCGGGTGACACATTCGTTACCCACGCTCCCCTGATTGGTCAGCACAGCGTTCATACCATCCTGCGCGCAATCGCAGCTGCTCTGGTAGAAGGTATGCCAATCGAAGAAGCGATTACTGCGTTACAGCATTCAAGCGGGCAGCTAAGGCTCGTTGCAGCTCGAACCCGTGAAGGAGCACTTTTACTGGATGACACTTACAACGCCTCACCTGAGTCAACCCTTGCCGCACTCAATTTGCTCTCTGAATTGCCGGGACGGAAAATTGCAGTCTTGGGTGGCATGTTCGAGTTAGGTGAATACGAACTTGAAGGGCACGAAAAGGTCGGTATTCGAGCAGCTGAAGTAGTCGATCAATTGATCACTCTCGGAGATCTCGCGAAACAAATCGCCTCATCGGCGCGTGAAGCCGGCATGGAAAGTCAGTTGATCACTTCGTTCGATGAACCAGATCAGGTGGTAGAAATGCTTCGAACTAATTTACATAAGGGAGATGTGGTGTTGATTAAGGGATCTCACGGTCTGCGCATGGACCATATCATTCAAGCTCTGGAGGTGGAAGAGTGAAAGAAACCTCATTAGCAATTGCGCTAAGTGGATTGGGATTCGTCCTGGCAGTTATTTGGGGAAGCCCCCTCATACGCATCCTGAAGCATTTTCGCCTTGGAAAAATGATCCGCGTTGAAGGTCCCGATAGCCACATCACCAAAATGGGAACCCCCACCATGGGCGGTCTCATGATTCTCATCCCCGTTGCAGCAGTAACAATTCTCCTCAATGCGGTAGATATCCTTGGAATTAATGTCCTCGGGCAATCCGTTCTCCTGCCGCTAGCGGTGATGTTCGCTTTTGGTGTCCTTGGGGCAATCGATGATTGGGAAGGAATCCGCGGACCCCGTAAAGGTATGGGAATGCGGGCTCGTACCAAATTCCTAATCCAGGTTATTCTGGCAATTGCCACAGCCTTTGTCTTAAAAAATGTTCTCCAGGTTCCGCAATTATATTTACCCGGCACTCAAGGCGAGATCGATCTGGGTAGCTGGTACATTCCCATCGCCACATTTGTTATTGTGCTCATGTCAAACGCGGTTAACCTCACTGATGGACTTGATGGGCTCGCCGGACTCATCTCGGTTACTGCCTTTGCTACTTATGGAAGCATCGCTTTGATGCAAGGCAACTTGTTTGTGGGTCGTTTCTGCTTCACAATCGTAGGTGGCCTGTTCGGATTCTTATGGTTCAATGTTCATCCCGCCATGCTTTTTATGGGTGACCTTGGTTCATTATCACTTGGCGCAGTTCTTGGTGTTGTTTCCCTCATGACAGGTCAATGGTTGCTCCTACCTCTGGTTGCGATAATCCCCGTCAGTAATGTCGCCAGTGATGTACTTCAGGTGCTTTATTTCAAATATACCAAGGGGAAACGTCTTTTCAAAATGGCTCCTTTGCATCATCACTTTGAATTGATTGGTTGGAGTGAAACGCAGGTTGTGCAGCGTTTTTGGCTGATCAGCCTTTTATTCGGAATTTTTGGTTTTGCGATTGCGATGGCATAAAAAATGTCAATCAATAAATGGCAAGGTAAAAGGGTTTTGATTCTCGGAGCCGCTCGGCAAGGGCAGGCTCTGGCACGCTACCTTGCCAGTAAACAAGCTTGTGTCATCCTTAACGACAAATGTACACCTGAGCAAATGGGGAATACCGTAGAAGAGTTGAAATCCCGCGGAATTGAACTCGTTCTGGGCAGTCATCCCCTCTCGCTGCTTGACCGGGTTGAGATTGTTTGCCTTTCAGGTGGAATTCCCCTTGATCTGCCCATTGTGAAGAGTGCCATTGAACACGGATTGCTCCTCACCAATGATTCTCAAATTTTCATGGAAGAAGTAAAAGCTCCCGTCATAGGCATCACCGGTTCAGCCGGAAAAACCACCACCACTACCCTGGTGGGTCGTATTGCTCAAAATTCAGTCCAACCCTCACAAAAAGCCTGGGTCGGCGGCAATATTGGTCAGCCACTGGTCGAGTATTTGGACGACATCAAAGCAAATGATCTGGTTATTCTTGAACTATCAAGCTTCCAGTTGGAACAAATGACAGTCAGCCCTCACATCGCTGCTGTCCTCAATATCACGCCAAACCATCTGGATCGCCACGGCACAATGGCAGCCTATACCGCAGCCAAAACCCGCATCCTCAAATTCCAAAATGAAAAAGATCTGACTATTCTTAATCGGGATGACGCCGGGTCATCGGCTCTCAAATCAGTCACAGTTGGTCAACTCTTCTCTTTTGGATTGAACCCACTTGTTGATGATGAAAACGGTACTTTTGTTGAAAACGGATGGGTCATGCTTAAAGTTGACAACACGGTAACCCCGGTGATCGAAACGAGTGAAATCCACCTGCTGCGGGCGCCACAACCTTTTCAACGTATTGGCCGCTGTTTCAATTTGCGCCGCAGCAGGCATGACCATTGATGCAATAAAAACAGGCATCCTTGGTTTTACAGGGGTACCACACCGCCTCGAAATTGTTAGAGAATTAACGGTGTAACTTGGATTAATGACTCGATTGCAACCGCTCCCGAGCGTACCATGGCGGCTTTGTCTTCTTTCACGGAACCCATCGTACTTCTCCTTGGTGGTCGTGATAAAAACCTTCCCTGGCAGGATCTTTCAACTCAGATTCATCAAAGGGTCTCAAAAGTCATTATTTTCGGCGAAGCCTCACAAAAAATCGCATCCGCGCTTGGCGACCCGCTGGCTGGTGAAACTCTGGAAAGTATCCATATTGCAGGGTCGTTTGAGTCTGCGTTAGTTAAAGCCGCTGAAATAGCTTCCAACGGAGATGTAGTACTCCTCTCTCCTGGCTGCACCAGCTATGATGCTTTTAAAGATTTTGAAGAACGCGGCAATTATTTCAAGAATTGGGTGAATGAGCTTAAATGAATGCAAATATGAAGACACCAACCTCAAATTCGAGACCACGTAAACTGACGATGCGTGAAAATTTCGATTTTCCACTGGTACTTGTGGTCTTGACCCTTTTCATCATTGGCTTATTGATGGTCTTTTCAGCCAGTTGGCAATTTGCCCGTCAGCAAGGATATTCTGAATACACCACCGTTCTCAAACAGTTTGGTTACGGCATTCTTGGCATCGGTATTGCCATTTTTCTCACTTTTTACGACTATCGCAAATTTAACCGCTGGGTAGTCCCTGCCATGTTGACAACCATCGTGCTCCTATTCCTGGTTCTTCTTTTCGGGCAGGCAACCCAATTTGGCGCTAAACGTGGATTGTTATCAGGGTCTATTCAACCCTCCGAACTTGCCAAGTTAATGATCATTGTCTACCTCAGCTTTTGGCTTTATAGCAAAAAAGAAACCATGAACCAATGGTCATTAGGGCTTGTCCCGTTGATGGGCATTGTTGGCATTACTGCCGGCTTGATCCTGGCGCAACCGGATGTGTCCGCTGCTGCCACAGTCATTGTCCTCGGTGGCGTTTTATTCTTCCTCGCAGGAGGAAAGCTTCGACAGATTCTTATGGTTGTGGTTGTCACCGGAATTTTAGGCGTTCTGGTTGTGCTGATAAACAACAACGCTTCAACCCGTTTAAAGGATTACTGGAGTGGTTTGCAGAATCCTGAACAGGCTTCCGATCATGTCAAGTGGTCGCTCGAAGCCATCATCAACGGTGGATTGTTCGGAGTAGGGATTGGGCGCTCCACCACTAAATTCATCGGACTCCCGGTTGCCCCAACTGATTCCATTTTTGCGGTAATCGCAGAAGAAACTGGCTTGTTGGGTGCATTTGCCATCCTTGCTCTTTATGTCGCTTTCCTCTGGCGTGGATTAACCATCGCCAACCGCGCCAAAGATGATCTCGGAAAATGGCTCGCCAGTGGCATCACATTGTGGATCACACTTGAAGCTGTGATCAACACTGGTGTTTTAGTCAATCTGCTGCCTTTTGCAGGCAACGCCCTTCCCCTCATTAGTTCCGGTGGGTCCAGTTTGGTTACTACATTTACGGCAATTGGTATCTTAATGGGAATTTCCCGAACTTCGAAGTTGGAATCTCCAACTTCAGAAAGGAGCACCTCTCATGCGGTTGTTAATTTGCGCAGGGGGGACAGGCGGCGGAGTGTATCCCGCCCTGTCAATCCTTCAAGCTCTCGGTAATCGAGCCAGCGCAAGTTCTTTGGGTAGGCAGTGAAGGCGGCATGGAAGCCGACCTTGTAATTGCCAAAAGTATTCCCTTTATAGCAGTTCCTTCTGCTGGTGTTCACGGCGTTGGACTAACAAAACTTCCCGGCAATCTCGTCAAGTTAGTCAAAGGGGTTACCGCTTCACGCAAAATCCTGCGAAAGTTCAATCCGGATGTGCTCTTGTTCACTGGCGGCTTTGTGGCAGTACCTATGGCATTGGCTGGAACTGCGATCAATAGCCTATTGTATGTTCCCGATATTGAACCCGGCTTGGCACTCCGTACATTGGCAAGATTTTCAGACAAAATTGCCTTAACAGCCCATGACTCGAAAAAATATTTTAAATCAAACGATAAATCGGTAGTCACCGGTTATCCCACGCGTGAAAATTTCAAGAAAATTGGCAAGGAAGAAGCAAGAAAACAGTTTGGTCTCAAAAATGAATTACCGGTACTCCTTATCATTGGCGGTAGCAAAGGGGCTCATCTTATCAACCAGGCTGTTCTCCCCAACCTCCCCGCCCTGCTACCCCGTTACCAGGTACTCCACATAACAGGAAATGCTGACTGTCAGGAATGCCAGGATTTAAAATTGAAAATGGCTGCTGAACTTGGTGAGCATTATCATCCATTTGCTTATTTGCATGATGAGATCAGCGCGGCTTTTTCAGCTGCCGATCTGGTCATATCAAGAGCAGGCGCTTCCATCTTAGGCGAGCTTCCCACGATGGGATTACCCGCTTTGCTTGTTCCTTATCCCTTTGCCTGGCGCTACCAAAAAGTGAACGCTGATTACCTCGTGGCTCATGACGCAGCAATTGTGATCAATAATCCTGATTTGGAATCCGAACTCGTCAATTCAGTCAACCAGTTATTTGCAGACCCCTCGAAATTGACCTCAATGAGCCTGGCAATGTCCTCTCTGGCATCCCCTCAGGCCTCTGCGCAGTTGGCAGATCTGGTATGTGCTTTGGCTTCACATCAGCAAGGAGACTCCAAATGATTAGCCTTCATGTGATGTTGATCATCTTTGTCATCCTGTTTGGTATTATCGGCTCCATGCGCGGTTGGGCAAAAGAAGTACTGGTCACCTTCAGTATCATCCTTGCCATGTTCTCTCTCACCGTTTTTGAGAGCTTCATCCCCTTCTTCAAGGAGATCATCAAAACCGCAACCCCCGCCACAGTGTTTTGGATTCGTACCGCTTTCTTGGGAGGACTGGTCTTCTTTGGATATGAAACGCCAAAGATCCCGCGTCTGGCAGATACCGGAAAATTTATCCGCAATATGCTGCAAGACACCTTGCTTGGTGGATTTTTGGGGATGATCAATGGCTTCCTGGTTATCGGCAGCATTTGGTATTTCCTCAATGTGGCTGAATATCCCTTTACTTTTGTCACAGCACCGGATGCCACCACTGCAAACGGATTGGCATCCCTCAATCTGGTGCAATTTCTGCCTCCCGCGTGGCTTATGACAACGCCAACGATCTACGTGGCAGTGGCAATCTGTTTTGTAATTGTATTGGTTGTATTTATCTGATGACACACGTGCATTTGATCGGCGTAGGCGGTTCAGGCATCTCTTCCATTGCCCGCGTACTCCTCGAAAAAGGATACGAAGTCAGCGGCTCGGACTGTATTCTGTCGTCTCTTGCAACCGATCTGCAAATCGCCGGGGTCACGGTATTTGAAGGGCATGCAGCCGCGAACATCTCAGGTGCCGACCTTGTGGTGCGTTCTTCTGCCATCCCTGATAACAATGTGGAAGTTGTCGCAGCCCTTGAAAAGGGAATTCCCGTGCTAAAACGTGCTGATTTCCTCGGCAGCCTGATGACTCAAAATACCAGCATCGCTGTTGCTGGTTCTCATGGTAAAACCACCACTTCCGCCATGATGGCATGGGCATTGAAATCTCTTGGTGAAGATCCTACTTATATTCTTGGAGGCGTCAGCAAGAATTTGAAAAATAACGCCCACGCCGGAACGGGTAAGTACTTTGTTGTTGAAGCAGATGAATATGACCGCATGTTCCTTGGTCTGAATCCCGATGTGATCCTTCTCACCAATATTGGTTACGATCATCCCGATTGTTTCCCCACTGTTGAAGAGTATGAAGAAACCTTCCGGCAATTTGTGAATCAGCTCAAACCCGGTGGAGTAATCATAGCCAATGCAACCGACGCTAATCGCATGCACCTTTTTGCATCAATCCACAGTGAACAGGTAGCCCTTACCTATGGTTTTATTGCCAATGCAGACTACAAGGCTACGAATCTTCAGTTGAATGAGTCAGGTGGTTTCACATTTGACGTCACTCACCGAAACCAAACCGCCGCTACCATCGAATTATCTATACCCGGCGAACACAATGTTCTCAACGCTTTGGGTGTCTTTACTACCCTAACCCAGATCGGTTTTACCCCAGGAAAAATCGCCAGTGCGCTTAAGTCATTTGCCGGAACCGGACGCCGCTTCGAGATCGTTGGAGAAATTAACGGAATTACAGTGATTGATGACTACGCGCATCATCCTGCCAAGATTCAGGCTACCCTTGCTGCTGCCAGAAACCGCTTCCCCTCACGTCGCATCATCGCCGTATGGCAGCCACACACGTATTCCCGCTCTAAAGCATTGGCGGCTGATTTTGTCGCTTCATTTCACAATGCTGACCTTGTGGTCATCTCCGAGATTTATGCCTCACGTGAAAAGTTTGAAGATTACTCATCATTGCAAATTGCCAAAGCAATCTCTTACACCCATTGGGAATTCATCCCTTCCCTCCCTGCAATTGGTGATTATTTACTAAACGAATTAAAAGAAGGCGACGTTCTGATCATCTTATCGGCTGGTGATGCAAACCAGATTTGCAAGTTCGTAATTGATGGATTGAAAGAGAGGAGCAATTAAATGACAGACCCAAGGAAGAATAACTACTCGAGCAATGGCTTCAATAGCGACAGCGCACGTTTCTTCAGCGATTTTCCCCGCATCCAGGTAAAACCGCAGCGTAAATATGAAGAGTCTGATTTCCGCACTTTGTCCTCCCCTGAAAAACAGGAACTCTTATCCCGCCTGATTGACCACGTGAAAGAACTTTAAGGCATAAAAATAGTGGATCATCAACTGGTACTCTCCCATTTCAAAGACAGGCTGCAGATGAATGTCAGCCTGTCCAGCCATACCACTTCCAAGGTTGGCGGAATGGCCAGGTACTTTGTTGAGGAAAAAGACCTCGCGATATTTAAATCAGACATCCACTGGTGTTGGGAAAACAATGTGCCTTTTATGGTTCTTGGCGGTGGTGCCAATATCATCGTCAGCAGCAACGGTCTCGACACTCTCGTTCTTCACAACCGCTGCAATAAAATTGAAATCGCCGGTACCGCTGAAATACCGCTCATCCACGCCGAGACCGGCGCAGCCTTCATCGCTGTTTCGCGTTTTGCCGCCCGCAATGCCTTTACAGGGTTGGAATGGGCATGTGCCGTGCCAGGGTCGCTTGGAGGCGCTGTTTATGGCAATGCCGGGGCATTTGGCAGCGATATGAGCAAAACATTGGATATGGCATATATCGTGCACCCTACTTTTGACAATAAGGCACTCTCCGCAGAGGAGATGCAGTATTCCTATCGCTCAAGTTATCTCAAGCGCGATCCAGGCAAGTCAATCATCCTTGCCGCAGATTTGAAAGTTCAAAAAGGTGATGTTAACGAGATCAATGCGATGATGGAAAACAATATCGCCAAACGCAAAGCCTCACAACCTGTTGGTGCCAGTACGGGTTCAACTTTCAAGAATCCCATTGGCGACCACGCTGGTCGTTTAATCGAAGCCGCAGGTCTAAAAGGCACGCAGATCGGTGGTGTGCAGGTTAGCCCGGTGCATGCCAACTTCCTCGTCAATGATGGCACCGGCAATGCTGAAGACTATTATCAGTTGATCCGCTTGATCCAGGCAAAAGTTGTGGGAAATTTTGGCGTATCGCTTGAATTAGAAATTGAATTACTCGGTAATTGGCAGGTATCGAAATGACATTGAAGAAAAAACTTGCGCTTGTTTTTGGCGGTCGTTCAGGTGAACATGAGGTCTCTCTCATGAGCGCCCGTTCAGTGCGTTCCGTCCTCAACCGTGATCACTATGAAGTCACTGAAATCGGCATTACCCGTGAAGGATTATGGTTTACCGGGGTAAATGTTATTGAAGCTTTTGAGAACAACCGCTTCGACACTCTCACTCCGATCACCTTACTACCAGAGCCTCATAAGAACTCATTATTCTTGCGCAAAGATGAAACCATTCAACCGCTATCCCCTATTGATGTCTACTTCCTTGTCACCCATGGAACTTTTGGTGAAGATGGTACCCTCCAGGGATTATTTGAACTCGCTGATGTCGCGTATGTGGGTTGTGGTGTGCTCGCTTCCGCGGTTGGCATGGACAAATCCTTGTTCAAGGATGTCATGAGAGCTAACCATATTCCGGTTCCTGAATCCATTTTGATTAACCGGGCTGAGATTACCTCTTCAATCGAAGAGGTTGTCGCAAATATTGAAAAAGCTCTCCCCTACCCGATATTTGTCAAACCTGCCAACCTTGGATCCTCCGTCGGGATTACAAAATGCAGAACTCATTCTGATCTCTACGAAGGCTTGTTGGAAGCATCTCGCTATGATCGCCGTATCCTGGTGGAACGTGGTATCAATGCGCGTGAAATTGAAGTCAGTGTGCTCGGAAACGATGAAATCCTGGCGTCAATCCCCGGCGAAGTTCGCCCCGCGGATGATTTTTACACCTATGATGCCAAGTACATTGATGACGATTCCGAACTGATTATTCCTGCTAAGCTGACCGAAACGGAAGCTGATTCCATCAAGGAGATCGCAATCCGCGCATTCAAGGCAGTTGATGGTGCCGGCATGGCTCGGGTTGATTTTCTCCTCGACCGTGACTCAAATGAGATCTTCCTAAGTGAAATCAACACCCTACCCGGGTTTACCAAAATTAGCATGTATCCCAAGCTTCTACAGGCAATGGGCATTTCCTATGAAAACCTGGTTGAAAAATTGATCGATCTTGCCCTCGAAAGAAAATCTGACCGAAGCCGCACAATTCACACATTCAGGAGGGGAGAATGAATTCGCACAAAACCACCTCCCATTCTGAAGCCGTAAGGCAGCGGCGTTCCCAACCGGTCCGCCAGGTAAAGATGCCTGAAAGCAAGCCAAGCGAGAAACCGGTCAATTCCAATGTATGGCAGCCTGTTAGCCACCCGGTATCCCCACCGATTCGCCATCAATCCGTGCCTGTTTCGCGGTATTCTGCAACATCGCGTTCAATTCCACAAACAGCAGCCACACCGCGCAAAGTGCAATACAAGGTTGCCTCTAATGGAGTCGAAACACGCATGCTCACCCTGCCCACCATGCATTTCAATTGGCAGTGGGTATCTGGCATTCTCGCAGTAGTTTTCATTGCGGTGGCATTATTACTGACCAACCTCTCGGTCTTTCAGGTCAATTCAATCGGCGTTGATGGACTCAATCGCCTGACAGCGGAAGACCTTGCGCCGGTGATCCAGGAACATAGTGGTTCAATTTTCGTGGTGAACCGCGAAGAGATCATTGAAGCTTTGTCGTTCGCGTTCCCGGAAATAATCATCAAGAGTCTGCGCACGTCTCTTCCATCTGGGATAAAAATCACTGTTGTCGAACGCCAACCGATCCTCTCATGGACCTCTGGCGATTCCACCTTGTGGGTTGATTCTGACGGAGTGGTCTTTCCTCCTCGTGGTGATTCCGGCACAGTTCTCTACATTTATTCCAGTGATCCCATGCCATTAACTCGCACCACCCCCATTCCCTCCGATCCCCTCGATTATCTAAATATCGCACTTGATCGTGCGGAGAAAAAGCTTACTCCCGAGGAAGCCCTCAAGCACATGGATTCCGCCGTGATCAAAGCTGCAATTGATTTCAGCACCCAGATGCCCGAAGGTTCCGCGCTTGTTTACGATTCCGTTTCCGGCATGGGTTGGAAAGATACCCGCGGCTGGACTGTTTTCTTTGGTTCAACTTTGCAAAATATGGCGTTCAAACAGGTTGAATATCAAGCTATTGTTCAGCGTCTGTCTGAACTTGGTATCACACCCACTACGATCAGCGTCGAATACGCTGATGCACCTTATTATCGGACGGAGTAAGAGGATCTTATGAGCGATCCAATTGTTGTCGGGATAGATGTTGGAAGCACCAAGATTTGCACGCTTGTGGCGCGCCTTGAAGGCGAAAGCGACCAGCGGATCCTTGGCGTTGGCATTGAACCTTCCCAGGGGATCAAATCTGGCGCAGTCGTTGACCTTGCTGCTGCATCTCAATCGATCGCCCGCTCTATTGAAAAAGCTGAGCGGACTTCGGGGCTCGAGATCACCTCTGCCATCGTCAGCCTTGCCGGCTCGCAGGTTTCGGGGATCAATTCCCGTGGCGTCGTCGCCATCTCAGGTGGTGTTATCAGCCAGGATGACGTTTGGCGCGCTCTCGATGGTGCGCAGGCTGTCGCCATCCCGCACAATCGTGAGATCGTTCATGTCATTCAGCGCGGTTTTTCAGTAGATGGTCAGGAAGGGATTCAAGCCCCGATTGGTTTCTCCGGCTATCGCTTGGAAGTTGAAGCTCATATCATCACCGCCGCCGCCGCTACAATGGAAAACTTACGTCAGTGTGTCCAATCAGCTGGCGTGGATGTTTCGCAATTTGTGCTCAACCCCTTGGCCGCTGGTGAAGTGGTATTAAATAAAACCGAACGTGACTTGGGTGTTTGCGTTTGCGATATCGGTGGAGGAACCACCAACCTCGGAATATATGTGAATGGCGATGTGTGGCACACCATGGTTCTTCCCGTTGGTGGCAATCACATCACTCAGGACATCGCTGTTGTCATGCGTATCAACCCTGACCAGGCTGAACAAGTCAAGAAACAATATGGCTATTCCTTATTGAGTGAAGTCAGTGAAGAAGAGTTCTTCACCCTGCGCGCCTTTGGTGAAGATTCACCTGTTCAGGTAAGCCGAAGGCACCTCGCTCAGATCGTCGAAGCCCGGGTAGATGAGATCTTTCAACTTGTCTTGCAGGAGATTCATCGTTCTGGGCTGAATAGCCTGCTCCCTGCCGGCATGGTTCTCACCGGCGGCTCCAGCTTGATGGCTGGAATACGCCCCTTAGCCACCCGTGTTCTGAACATGCCCGTTCGCATCGCCAAACCCGAAAATTTGATTGGGCTGGTTGATCAGTTACAAAGTCCGGCATTTTCGACCAGCGTCGGGCTGCTCAAATGGGCAGAATTGGTGAATGCCACCTCTTCAACCACCACCCGAACCCGCTCATCATTTCCGGGGATTCGCACCCCACGATGGAATGAAGTGAAAGCGTTTTTGAAGGATTTAGGCAAGAGAATGCTACCGTAGACCACCAGGAAGCTGTTCCTGGATAATATAGACCAACACAATGGAGGAATACAATGGAGACTAACAGAAACAATCAGAACCAAAGCGCTTTTCGGAATCGTCAATCTGAACCCGAAAGCAAACAGCTGGCTGAATCCTTCGCTCGGATCAAGGTGATCGGCGTTGGCGGCGGTGGTTGCAATGCCGTCAATCGCATGATCGATGAAGGCGTTCAGGGCATTGAGTTCATTACTGTGAACACCGATGCACAGGCACTCGTAAATTCCAAAGCTCAGATAAGAGTTCGCATTGGCGACCAAACCACCAAAGGGTTGGGCGCAGGCGGCAATCCTGAGACCGGGCGCAAATCAGCCGAAGAATCCTCTGAGGAGTTATATGAAACCCTCAAAGGCAGTGACATGGTTTTTGTAACTGCAGGCATGGGCGGTGGCACCGGAACCGGTGCAGCGCCAATCGTTGCCCAGATTGCCCGTGAAGTTGGTGCCCTCACCATCGGTGTGGTCACCCGCCCCTTCTCCTTTGAAGGGCAAAAACGCCTCCAGGCAGCCGAGCAAGGCATTGCCCGTCTCAAGGAGCACACTGATACTTTGATCGTTATCCCCAACGATCGCTTGCTTCAAATGGCAGATAAAAAAGCGACTCTTCAAGAGTCTTTCAAGGCAGCTGATGATGTTCTGCGTCAGGGTATGCAGGGAATCTCTGAAGTCATTACGGTTCCCGGACTTGTCAACCTCGACTTTGCAGATGTAAAAGCAGTCATGTCCGAAGGTGGAGCAGCTTTGATGGCAGTGGGTCGCGCCAGTGGTGATGACCGCGCCAGTAAAGCCGCCGAACAGGCGATCTCCAATCAGCTTCTCGATGTCACCATCAATGGCGCACGCGGTATCCTCTTCAACATCACCGGTGGTCCAAGCCTGACGCTTTATGAAGTCAACCAGGCAGCAGCAATCATTAAAGAAACTGCCCACCCGGATGTCAATATGATATTTGGTGCAGTAATTGATGAAAACATGGGAGAAGAACTGCGCATCACCGTGATCGCCACCGGTTTCGATCGGGCCGGCACCCCAAAAGTGATCAGCGCACCAACAACCAAGGTTGAATCCAGCAACAGAGTGCTACAGCCTATTCTGCAGCAATCTGTGATGGTTGGCTCCAGCAGAGAACCCGGAATTACCTTTGAGCCAACCACAATTGACTCCAACATGTTGAATATTCCGACTTTCCTGCGCAATTACCTGGACGGTCGTGACGAGTAATAATTTTTATGCCTGGTAAAGAGTATCTTCCTCCCTAAATACCAGGGGGCTTGCTTCTCCATGGCAAGGTGTATTTACTTTAAGACTGGCGGTTGGTCCCCGCCAGTTAATTAATTCTGATTAATTCTTTTTTATTGTTAAGTGATTGTAGGAATTTTTTTACGTAATTTTTACGGTAGTTATTAGGTAGTTCTGGTAATATTCAGGTAAGAAAAGGAGATGAAAAAATGTTATATAAAAAGAGTATGAAGGTTCTGATGCTTGTTGTTATGGTTCTTGCCCTGTCTGGGTTCACTTTTGCTTTTGCTGCTGCAAATGTTGTTGACCCCTCCAAAGCTGGCGATGGCAGTGGCGCGATCACTGGATACGATGTCACCAATATTCATTATGTATTGAACACAACCACCCCGTCCACCATTGATGCAGTTACATTCGAACTTAACTCACCTGCAACAGCAGTTAGAGCTAAAGTTGGCGCTACCTGGAGTCCTGCTTGTACACTAACTGGATCCACCTGGTCTTGCAATATTTCTGGAACGACAGTATTAAGTGCCGCCACCCTTCAGGTTGTTGCATCCAACTAGCCATTGTCAAATATTTACCAGTACTACCTCTGGTAATCACGGATGATCCCAGGCCATCTTATTGGAACGACGAGACTCGATTCCAGTGGATGGTCTGGATTATAGTAAGATAATAATTATGATGGGAAAATCCCGCTGGACTTTAACTTTTTTATCAAGTTTTTTGATCGTTGCCGCTCTTATAGTCTGGCTGCTTTTTGCTCCCATAAAACTGGGGGGGCGGGTCGAATTTATCATCATCACTGGCAACAGCATGGAACCGCGGGTTCATCAAAATGACCTCATTTTGGTTCGAAAATACGATGAATATCAAATCGGCGATGCAGTTGCATATCAAAATTCGGAAATTAACAGAATTGTCTTCCACCGTATTGTAGATGGCAACTCACTGCACTACATCATGCAGGGAGACAACAACGATTGGGTTGATTCTTATCAACCTTCAGCAAGTGAAATTCTCGGCAAAGAATGGCTTTTTATTCCTGGTGCGGGGAAGTCCGTCGCATGGTTAAAACAACCGCTCAACGCTTCACTCTTTGCTGGAATATTCGGAGGTACGATTATGGGATTTGGTTTATTTACGAAAAAAAAGAAAAAGGGAGTTATTTCACCTCCCGTTATTGAGAGTCATGATGGCTCCTCATTTTCAGTTGGTTATGACTCAATCCCCCCCTCGAATCTTCCTGATTCAGATTCAAACAAGAACAAACCAAATTCTGGCTCTTCATTCCTAAATGTTTATGTCGAACTTGGTATCTTCCTACTTGGAATTATTGCCCTGGCTTCGTTAATCCTATTCCTGATCAGCTTTCTAAAACCCGTGACCAAAGTCACCAATCCTGATTTTCCATATTCCCAATCCATCAAATATGAATATAATGCCTCGGCACCTTTGGGGGTTTACAATTCAAAATCATTAACCTCTGGCGACCCGATTTTCACTAACCTCACTTGCCAGATCAATCTGATCGCAACTTACCAGATCGCCGGCTCAGTTCTTGAAGGATTAACCGGTACCCATCACTTGGAAGCAGTGATCTCTGAACCATTAAGCGGTTGGAAACGCAATTTTCCACTTGAAACCGAACAAGTTTTTACCGGTGATTCGTTTTCTAGCCAGGTCGTGATTAATTTTTGCCAGTTAAGAGCAGCCATCACGGCAATGGAAGAACAGACCGGATCCACCTCCTACCTTTACAATATTTTTATTGAACCAAATGTGCTGCAAACAGGATTAATCAGCGGAACCCAATTCTCCGCACCTTTCAATTCCGCCCTACCCTTTCAAATAGATGAAACCCGTGTTTATGTGACCCATGAAGACCTGGACGTTGATCCATTAAATCAATCAACTGACAGCGTTCAATCCTCCCGGCAAATTGCTCCAAACATTATTCACCTTTTTTCATTCAACCTGAAAGTAACCACGGCTAGATTGATCTCCGCGCTATGCCTTCTCTTTTCATTGGCAGGACTTTGGCTGATTTTTAATCAAATTTCAAAAGTCTCAAAGAAAGACAAAGGGTTGATGGTCAAATTGAAATACGGCGGCTCACTCATCAATACCGATACCCCACCATTGTTGAACCAACGCACCACGGTAAAACTTTCACAGATTGACGATCTCGCCAGGCTTTCCGAAAAGGCGGGGACTGTGATCCTGCACTACGAGGGCAACGGGCAACACGCTTATTACGTTGAAGCAAATGGGGTTACCTATATTTGTGATTTTAACGATGTCGATATTCTTAAGAATAATGTATTATGAACATTAAAGAAAAGGTAAAAATGTTATTACGGAATAAATTGTTCAAAGTGGTGCTGATAATGACCGTGATCATTTTCATAGGCATGGTCATTTTTCTCACCTCGTCTGCTTTCAGCGCTGCCAATCTGGTTGGTTCTTCCAGGGTCGGAAGTTCAACCCATTCTGCCGGCGAGAATGATCTTAAACCACCGGAATGTGCCGGGATTGTATTAACCAACATTGTAGTTTGTTCTGGTGGGAATACCTGCAACGGCTCCCAAGGCGATGATTTAATCCTCGGTACTGAAGACGGTGAGACGATCAGCGGGAAAAAGGGAACTGATTGCATAGTAGGCGGTGGAGGCGATGACACCATCAAAGGGGGCAATGGCGATGATGTTTGTATAGGTGGACCCGGTGATGATACATTTAACAATTGTGGGCATATCTATCCTTAAGTTTTCGCTTTTGGGCATCGGTGCGTGCTAAACCATTAATTGATTTACAGGATTTTTTAAGTTTCTTAATCTTCCAAATTTTCCACCCCAAATATATTTTATTTTAATTGAATTGAACCAGCTTCCCCGTAATAGTAAGGAAATCCGTTAACTAATGCCCAACCTGAGAGTATTTTCCTTTTGTGTTATTCGCATTTTTCACAATATTTCCCGCAATTTTTAACATTAATTTTTACATGGATTGATTGAAGTCGCTGAAATTTTGTGCTAGAATAAATGGCGTAGATATACGGTTAGTTAAGCAAGTATCCCCCATATATGGGGGTTGTTTTTCAGTTTTATAGTAAGCTGAGTTTGTTTTTTGGGTAATATGCCGTTAGGAGGGTTAATTGCGCTGTCCCTATTGCCAGGATGAAAACTCCAGAGTGCTCGACACCACTCATGATAACCGTGGCGGCATTCGAAGACGCCGGGAATGTGAAAAATGCAATCAACGGTTTTCCACCTACGAAAGACCAATCCTGGCTACCCCTCTAATTGTTAAGCGATCCGGTGCCCGCGAAGAATTTGATCGCGAAAAACTCCTTCAGGGTATCCGCCTCTCTTGCACTAAGCGCCCTGTTTCGGCAGCCGAGATCAATCACCTGGTAAGTGAAATTGAGACCAGACTTCAACAAATGGGAAGGGAAGAAGTATCATCCAGAATTGTGGGGGACATCGTCATCGAAGGGCTTAAGCAACTGGACCATATTGCCTATATCCGCTATGCGATCGTTTACCTTCAATTAAGTGACCTCGTTTCCATCCGCAAAGAGATTGACAGACTATTAGATAATTAGGAGTTCAAAACCCGATGGATACTATTGCCAACACGTCACAACGGTCCTTATTGGATGTGGCAGGAATGCCCAAGGATCTGCCCAAAATTGAGTTGACAGACAATGCCCGCCAGGTATTGATCAAACGCTATGTCAGGCGTGGAACCGATGGACAACCGGCTGAAACAGTCGAAGAAATGTTCTGGCGCGTTGCCTATAACATCGCCCTGGTTGAAGAAAAGTGGTCCACCGATGTAACCAGCCTGGCGAAAAAATACTATACGCTCCTCACCTCCAAGGCGTTCTTTCCCAACTCCCCCACCTTCACCGGCGCTGGCACGCCGCTCGGGCAGTTGGCAGCTTGTTTTGTGCTCCCCATTGATGACGATATGGGCAAAGACTCCTCCGGTATTTTCCAGACCTTGCGCGATGCCGCCTTGATCCAGCAAACCGGCGGGGGTAATGGTTTTTCGTTCTCTCGCCTGCGTCCCAAAGGAAGCATCGTCAAAACATCCGCCGGTCAAGCCACCGGTCCCGTGGGTTTCCTCCGCGTATACGACAACGCCTTTGGTGAAGTCGCCCAGGGCGGCACCCGCCGTGGTGCCAACATGGCTGTCTTGCGCATCGACCATCCGGATATCGAAGATTTCATCACTTGCAAAACCAACGAAAATCAGATCACCAATTTTAATATTTCTGTCGGCATCACCGATGACTTTATGACCGCGGTTGCAGAAGATCGCGAATGGCCGCTGCGCTTCCCCGATTTGCTTGATCCACGCTGCAAAGGCTTTAAGGGAACTTTTGAGCAGGCAGAAGCCCAGGGGATTCCGTTTAGAACCTATAAAACCGTTCGCGCCCGCGACCTATTTGAAAAGATCGTCAAGCAGGCGCACCACAACGGCGAACCCGGATTGCTTTTCCTCGACGCCGCCAACCGCTCAAACCCCGTTCCGCACCTCTACCAGCTTGAAGCCACCAATCCCTGCGGTGAGCAATGGCTTGGACCTTACGAAAACTGCTGCCTCGGTTCGATTAACCTGGCGCAGCATCTCGGACCTGCCCACTCAGTGGATTGGGAAAAGCTGCGTGAAAATACCCGTCTCTCCACCCGTTTCCTGGATGATGTGATCGATGCCAACGCGTATGTGCCGGCTGTGCCCAAACTTAAGGAATCCGCCTTGCGTGCCCGCCGCATTGGTCTGGGCGTGATGGGCTTGTCTGACCTGATGTATCACGTCGGCGTTCGCTATGGGTCTCCCTCCGGTGAAGATTTTGGCGCGCAGGTAATGGAGTTTATCCGCTTCATTTCCATGCAGACCAGCATTGAACTCGCCCACGAAAGAGGCGCATTTCCAGCCATTAGCGGCAGCATTTACGACCCCAGCCACCTCATCTGGCAGCCGCCCGCCTCTCCATTTGAAAATCAACAATACTGGAATCGTCCGAATCTCGATTGGCAGAGCATCGTCGAAGGCATCAAACGCTACGGTATTCGCAACGCCGCTCAAACCACCGTTGCCCCCACCGGCACCATTGCCACCGTCGCCGGCTGTGAAGGGTACGGCTGTGAGCCTGTCTTCGCGTTAGCCTACATTCGCCATGTCAACGACAATGGCAAGGATCTCAAGCTCACCTACACCAGCCCCATGTTCGAGCAGGCGCTCATCGAAGCCGGCATCAGTGAGTTGGATCGGCAGGATATCATCGACAAGGTGATGAGTGATGGGTCTTGCCAGAATATCGAAAACGTCCCCGCCAACCTCAAAGAAGTTTTCGTGGTCAGCGCCGATATCTCCGCTGAAGAGCATGTGCGCACCCAGGCTGCCCTCCAGGCGTTTGTGGATAATTCCCTCTCAAAGACCATCAATTTCTCTGAAAATGCCACTGTTGAAGATGTTGCCAGCGCCTATGTAACCGCCTGGGAAATGAATTGCAAAGGCATCACCGTGTACGTCACCGGTTCACGCGATCAGGTGGTTCTCGAAACCCACGGCACCGCCTCGCGCAAATCAGATGAAGAATCAGTGTCAGACGAACAGATCAAGATCTGGCAGGAGACCAAGAAACCGCGCCCGCGTGCCCTGCTGGGTCAGACCTATTCCATCGAGACCCCGCTTGGCAAGGCTTTCATTACCATCAATGAAAACAGTTCCGAGCAGCCTTTTGAGATTTTCCTCAACACTGCCAAAGCCGGCTCCGATACCGCCGCGGTTAGTGAAGCCATCGGGCGCCTCATCTCTTACGTCTTGCGCCTCTCCTCACCCATCGAACCCACCCAGCGCCTCACTGATGTGCAGCGCCAGCTTGGCGGCATCGGCGGCGGGCGCTCACTCGGGTTTGGACCCAACCGTGTTCGCTCACTTCCTGACGGCGTTGCCCAGGTGCTGCAGGAATACCTGGATGAACGCGCCATCCGCCTCGGCAAAGCCCTGTCCGGTGCTGAAGAAAAACAACCCTCGCTTCTTGACGCAGATGGCACCCCGCAATTCAAGATAGCCACGATTGAAGAGGATTCCCAGCCCGCAGCCAACCCCGCCGCCATTGGCGACCTCTGCCCTGAATGCGGCGTCGCCGCCGTCATCAACGAAGAAGGCTGCCGCAAATGCTACTCCTGCGGGTATAGTGAATGCTAATACAATTCATGTGAGAAAATTTTAGTCTGTAATCTTGGGAAAGGGGTTTAAAACGAGTTTGCATGTTTTACAAAAAAAGAATTCACAAGAGTATATTGCATCGGCAAAATTTGATGTTTTGAAGCGTATTGTGGATTTAAAAAATGATCAAAAAACCTCCGAAATATCTATGCTTTACACACCTATTGCTGGCAGATTTATTTCTTGTAATGATGGGTTTCGTGACAATATACAAGTAATTAAAAACGAAATTATTAATTATCAAACAACTTCTTATAGAAAGCAAAAACGGCCACTCAACATTTTGATTGGTGCATTTTCAGGAAGTGGAAAATCCTTTTTAATCAATGAATTGGCAACGGATCTCCAATCTAATAATATTGATTCTTCTTTTCTAGAATTCCAAATTTCAGCTTTCAAGACTATAAAAAATCTAGACGATCTTTTTCGAAAAATTCAGTCCGAAAACTTGAATGGAAAATTACCATTAGTATTAATAGATGAGGTTGATGCAAAAATTCAAAACAAACCAATTTACGGAAAACTTCTCGCACCTATGTGGAATGGTGAATATTTCGAAGGAATAAATAAACATAACCTTGGCAAAGCTGTTTTGTTTTTTGCAGGATCTTCCATATTTACCTCTCCTGAAATTGAAGTATACAATGAGGTTAATGGACAATTCCTTTATAAACAGTACAAAGATTCGTGGATCGAGAATACAATTTTGCCATCAGGGATAGAGAAATTATCAGATTTTATTGATAGGATCGATCACACAATTATTCCTACCGCCATTATCCAAAGTGTTGTCTGACAGCAACCCAGATGATGAATATTGGCTTCTAGCTTGTTCTTTAATTAAAAAATATAATAATCCATTTACACAAATGAGAATTGAAGCCAAGGCTGCTTGGCCAATCATAGAAGATTTGATTCGGTATAAATCACGCCGAAGAGCTGAAAGTATAATATTTCGTTCTACTAGAACAAATACTAGAGATTTTACTTTTTCTCATCTACCTAGTGAAATCCAAGGTTTTTATGAAAATCAAAATCTGTTAAGACCTTTGTCAGATATATGTATCTTGATATAAACCAAATAAATTGCAATCAAAAATAATCATGTGTTCTTAACCGAAATTGGACTACAAAACCATTCGAAAATTTCATTTCCTATTTTAATCCATTCTGCTTTACAAAATGGATCGTTGTCAACAATACCAAATATCATTTTCCACCCTTCTGTATTATCATATTTGTCAATTAAATTTCGCACTATATGTTTACCTAATCCAGGTATTTCTTTACAACTGATTTGAAGACATTCTCCACTATTAAACCCGCAATCATAAATAGAATTGAATTCGGCTAACCAAAAATCCCGCAACTTCGTGTTTGTTGACAAACAAAAATTTTTCGCATAAATTCCACATTTGACATCCACATATCTTTTTCCATCTGTTGATAAATTACCCAACGTAGAAATAAACTCTTTTGACTGAGCGTTGCTGATTGATAGTTTATGTAATAACCCAATAGGTAATAAGTTTTCTAATTCTCTTGCTTGTAAAGCCATTATTAAACAACACCCAAAGTCTTGATTCTGTTTAAGCGCATTATAAGCCTCCTTTAAAGTTTCACCTATCCGATCTGTTGGAAAAGATTTATCTGAATCGAGTATACAAAAGCAAATATCTACGCCTTCATTGCTAATGAAACGCAACTGGTTTGCTGTTACACTTCCCCCACCATTTTCCAATTTAAATTCTGCTTTTATAATATTATGTAATTTTCTTGTTTGCAAATAGTAATTAACCATTTGCTTATATATTCTTCCATCATTAGTATTTTCGGTTAAGAAAATCGGTCTTTCACAAAACTTCGACTGATTAAATAAATCTGTTGATATTCTAATTACCATACTATGATTATTTCTTGTAATATTTTTAGTGTTTAGCCCTGAAATCAATTCAATTCTTGTTGGAATTTGATATAGAAATCCGTTTTGAGAAAATCTGTTATAAGCTCTAATTACCTCAGTTCGCATTCTTTCATTCAACTCAGGAATTTCTATCATCTTCAAAAGATTTTGCCTCGAAGAGTAGAAAAAGTGATTAAGCTGAATTTGTGATGTAATTACGCTTTCAATTGCTTTTACATTTTGGTCACGTTGCTTGTTTGTTTCTAAATCTAACACTAATGTATCATCAATGTAAAAAATCATATTTTTTCCCCATTAATCGATGTTATTCAGGATCAGGTTCAAAAAATCCAAATGGCCACTTTTGTAATAAACCGTTATCATCAAAATAAGCTTCAGTAATTCTTGACACTTTATCATTGTGCCCTTTTTCAAAAACCAAGACATTTACAAGTTCATTATTTACCAAACGTTTTGAAATCAATTCTCCTATCTTATTCACTATTATGTCACTGTGGGTTTCTATTATTAATTTTACATTTCGGTTTTCATTATTTGCTGTTTGGACTATGCTTAATAATGCTTTCGTAATGTCTGCCTGTAACTGTGGGTGCAAATGCAGCTCCGGTTGTTCAATCGCTATAGTAATTGGTGGTGCATTTTTGCGTGTTTTTTGATTTTTATTATGAATAGCCTGCCATACTTGTGTGATAATTGGTAGCATTTGTGAATATCCAAATCCCATATCTGCCATATTTATTGTTGAATTATCTTGTTCAATTAGAATTGAGGAAAAACCTTGGTATTCTTTTAGTTTTGGTTGAAAACCAAAAAACTCCTGTGTCCATTTCCTAAATTCTGGTTCTAATTTATTTTCTTTAAGATTCCTTAAGTATATAGCAAGGTTGTGTCCTTCTGAGTCTACTTCATCCACAGAAAGGTTTTGATATCGGTAATAACGATAAGCCGCTCTAATTGGAGCTATATATTTTACATTTTTAAAAAATACAGATAAGTAATCATTACACAGACTTAATATTTGTCTTGACTTGTCGGCAATTAATAAGTCAACTGCTTCACTAAAATCTAGGTCGGATAGCTCATCCTTTCCCATCATTTTTTGAACATATTTCCTTTTTTTCGTTTTTTGAAGCTCCTTAATCATCTCTGATTTTTTGGCAATTTCAATTTCTGTTAGTTCAAATAATGGACCTAGAGAAACTCTTTTTCTGGAATTCCCCCATAACCTTGTTGATACTATATTAAAATCGTCCATTGAATATCGAAAGAAACTATTTTTCTCTCCGTTGCGTTCTTTTTTTTCTCGAATTCCAGGAATTGGTCCACTTGATAATGACCATAAAAATTGTTCAAACCCCTCATGAAATTCATGTTCATTAACCTTTAAATATTCAATAGTATGGTTTTGATTAAAAACCATTTTAATTATATGCTCAGAAATAATTAGCTCTATTTGTTTTGTAAATGCATCATTTTTCAAACGAGAAATTGTTATAATAACACTAACTTCATAGACCTTATTTTCATTTATTATAAATGGCACTAAATCTAAATCTTCAAGGTTAAATGAAAATTTTAATATAATTGGGTCAACCTCAGCATATTTATTTACAGCCACATTAAAACTGCCAAAATCAACATATTTTCCGAACCATAATAATGGACCAGTTGAAATACTCTCGTAACTTTGTCTCAATAATGGAAGGGATCTTAGAAATGTACTTTTTCCAGAGTTATTTCTTCCTACTAACAAAGTTACTGGTTTAAGTTCAATGTCGCCAGTATTGAGAAGTGATCGTAAATTGGATATGCATATAGATTTCATATTTACCGCCCCTTCAAAAATTAAAGCATAACAAATATCCCAACCAGAAAATAACTATTATACACTTTTAGCTCTGAAATTCTATGAAATGCAATTAGCCACATGTAATATCAATTATATTATTAGTATATTACTAATTTTATAAAACTTAACCTTTTATCAAATTAATAACAATTTTTAATTTCAGTTTTTTGGATATTTTTCTAAAGTTATTATCCTGCAGCTTACCCAACAAAATTTGAGTTTTCCAAATTTCCAGTTAGTAGGGTGCATCGCGACGCATAATAAACAGAATATTTCAGTTATTTTCCTAGCGCTAAATCAACCTTCGAAAATCGATTCCTATTGGTGATAATTCATTGATTTTTGTATTATTTCCTTCGGTTTCCCTTTCTAAATGATTTTAGTTCTGGATTCTGTTTTTTTCAATTATGCCATTTTCTTTTTAGTAAAACTTGCCAAATTCTCCCAAAACTTGCCAAATTGGCAAGTTTTTAGCTTAAAATTCGCCGATTTGGGTAGTCCCATCACGCCCCCATTTATGCAATAATAGCGTCATGGTACTCAATCGCACATCCCCGCTCTCCCCATCGCGCAAACGCATTCGTATTATTCGTTCCCGCTTTTTAAATCCAAACGACTCCTCCTGCCCTTATACGCTTTGCGCCATTACGGAAGTCCTTTTTCAGTCTGGCTCTCCCTGTGTGCTCTGTGCCACTGTGGGCCAGCATTTGATTTATTCGAATTGATTCTTTTTATTCCCGGCATCAATTCCAATAAACGAATCATCTTTCGTCTGCCGGGCAGATCAGCAACCAACTTGAACCTTAACAACTTATCTCCGTATTTTCGGCTCTCGTCTCTCGCTTTTCGTCTTTCGTATTTCGCCTCTCGGTTTTCGCCTCTCGCCTCTCGCTTTTCGCCTCTCGGTTTTCGGGTAATCCCATCCCTTATTATTTAGACAATTATTGTCCTAATAAAGCAAAAGTGGTATAGTTATAAAAAAGGAGACTATCATGAACTTAACCAATATTCTTGTTTGGATCATCGTCGGCGCTATCGCCGGTATTGTCGCAGATTTCATCATCAAGGGGATTAACCTCAAATTGTTCGGCAAGATCATCGTCGGCATCATCGGTGGCTTTCTCGGTGGGTGGCTATTCTCTGTTTTGGGCATATCCATCGGCTCCGGGTTTTGGTCGCAGGTCATTAGTGCCATAATTGGAGCCATCGTTGTGCTCCTCATCTTGCGCCTCGTTCGGCGTCGCCGCTAGTTCAACCCCAAAGAGAGGATCAACAATCCTCTCTTTTCATCTATTCATCAGAGTTCCCACTTGGGATTAACAAAATCTACCTTCGGTCACATCTTTTTGCAAATCCGTTGGTTATAATAAGTGAAGTTTTTATTCCTCCCAATCGAGGTGATTGATATGTCAAAAGTTCATGTAATAACCGATACAGATGCAAATTTACCCTTGGATCTGGCAAAAGAATTAAACATTGTCCAGGTTCCCATCACGGTGCAATTCGGCGCCGATTCCTATAAGGATTGTTTTGAGCTGGATAATCCTTCAATGTTCGCCCGCATCGATAAATCGGGCAAGCTGCCCACCACTGCCGCCCCATCCCCTGCCGCGTTCTCAAGCGCTTTCCAAAACGCGTTTGATTCCGGTGCAGATTCTGTAATCTGTGTCACCGTGGGCAGCGCCATCAGCCGCACGTACGAATCCGCGCTTATTGCCGCTGGCGAAATGACTGAGCGCAAAATCACCATTGTTGATTCTGAACACCTCAGCCTGGCGCAGGGGTTCATCGCCATCACCGCCGTCGAAGCGTTGAAAACCGGTGCCACCCATGAAGAAGCGGTCGCCGCCGCCTGCAGCCTCATCCCCCGCACCTACCTTTACGGTGCCCTGGATACCCTCAAATACCTTGCGCTTGGGGGCCGTGTAAGTAACCTGGCCGCCAACATGGGTAATTTGCTCAATATCAAACCCATCCTCACTATGGTGAACGGTAAACTGGATTTGCTCGAAAAAGTGCGCACAAAAAAGGTCGCCATGGAGCGCTTGGTGGAGCTTTTAGCCAACTCTGTTGGAGAACGTCAAATCGAGCGCGCGGCTGTGATTCAGGTCTTAAATCAAACTGGCGCTGAAGAATTCAAAGCGCTCCTGCAAAAACGGGTAAAACTCCCCGCGGATACAAGCATCTACAATTTCGGTCCCGGCCTATCAGCCCATACCGGGGTTGGCACCATCGGGTGCGTCCTGGTGGCAAAAGAGTAGTATCTTATAAAAAAAATCCTTGGGGTTCCCAAGGATTTTCTAATCTAGCCGGCTTTCCGTAAGATCACGGGTTTACCCCGTAATTTATACTTGCCTTCACTGCTGCTCAGCACCACAGCCACGTGTTGTTCCATGACATCCACGAATGTATGATCCTTTTGGATGTCGATCACGCCAATCGCCTGCCCCGGTATCCCGGATTCACTCGCGATTGCTCCAACCACATCACCCGGTCGGATTCCATTGGTGTTGCCGAGGTTCATCCACAAGCGCACCATTCCATCTTCATTGGAGCGATGACCGCCTTTGGGTTTTCTACCATTCTGGTCGTACGATTTTGGCCACTTGCGCGCCTTGTTTGCTCGGATTCTGGAGCTGCTTCTCGCTGTTCTCTCAGCTCGCGGAGCTTCAACTCAACGGTTTTCAGCTCGCCCTCATTTGCTCTGAGCAGACGGATGGCGCCAACTGCGATAGACGCAGCGTCAAATCCGCGCTCCACTAATTTGCTGATCAATGCGCGTTCCGAAGAATTCGCGCCAGCCAGAAGTTGTCCTTCGATGCGATCCATAAGCCGCTCAGCGCGTTTTTGCTCAACCTCAGCCACATCCGGCAGATTTGATTCACGCAGCGGTTGCCGGGTGAACGATTGGATCTGATTCGCCCAGTTACGTTCCTTTGGCGTGATGAAAGAAATGGCGATGCCAGTCTTGCCAGCTCTGCCAGTTCGACCAATGCGATGAACATAATCATCGTTATCAGCGGGTAGATCAAAATTGAGCACATGGCTTACATTTGCCACATCCAAACCACGGGCAGCCACATCGGTCGCCACCAGGATTTTCACAGTCCCATTACGGAAACGGTTCAGCACAAGCTCACGGCGATTCTGGTTCAAATCACCATGCAGGGCATCGGCGGCAAAACCCATGCGCAGTAGATCCTCAGAAAGGTCCTGTGCTCTCGCCTTGGTGCGGGTAAAGATCAACGCACTGCTGACGTCTTCGATCTCCAGCAAGCGTGTTAGCGCCGAAATCTTGGATTCTTCTCTTACGCGGTAACATCGCTGCTCAATTTCAGCAACTGTGATTGCCTTAGGGTTGATGGCAATTTTCACCGGGTTATTCAGATACCGTTCAGACAGTTTTCGGATACGCTCCGGTAGTGTAGCGCTAAAAAGAGCCACCTGGCGTTTATCCGATAACTCGCGGAGGATCAACTCAACATCTTCAATAAACCCCATCGCCAGCATTTCATCTGCTTCGTCAATGATCAAAGTGCTTACGTGGCTCAAATCCAGGATGCTTCTGATGGATCAAATCGAGCAGCCTGCCCGGGGTTCCAACCACCACATCCACACCGCGTTCCAATGCTCTCAACTGAATTGAATAAGATTGCCCGCCATAAACCGAGATAATCTTAACAGTTTGTTTTTTGTGCAAGTGCTTTTCCAGCGTCAGTAACCTGTTTTGCAAGTTCTCTTGTTGGCGCTAAAATCAATGCTTTTACACCAGAAACAGAATTGTCCAGCCGTTGTAACAAAGGCAGCATAAATGCTGCAGTTTTACCAGTGCCAGTTTGTGCCTGTCCGATTAGATCACGTCCCTCAAGCAAAGGCGGAATAGCCGCAATCTGGATCGGGGTTGGCTCAGTGTATTCCAATTTTTCAACTGAGCTCAAATACTCCTGGGATAATCCCAGTTCTTCAAAAGCCTTCATTTTTCTCCAATTTCACAAAAAAATACCCTTCCGGAACCGGCAGGGTATTTGACCAAGCGCGATTTACTAATTACTCTTTCTATAACTTAAAGAGTATAACACAAATATGGCGAAATAGTTCCTTTTAGATCAATTACACGTTTGACCACCACGCGCTATCTTCCGGACGTTCACGCGCCTGCATCACTTCCACATTTGCGTTTTCAAGCCAAAGTACGGTGGGTCGGGTGGCAAAATTGTAATTGGATGACATGCTCAATTGATATGCCCCCGCAACCGGAATTGCAAGAATGTCCCCACGAACCACCTCAGGCATGTCAACCTCATCAATCAGCACATCGCCAGTTTCACAGAATTTTCCAACAACACGTGAGTGTTTCACATTCTTTGCATTTGCCTTATTCGCTACCATTGCTGTGTATTTTGCGCTGTAAAGTGCAACGCGGGGGTTATCCGCAATACCCCCATCAACCGCAACGATGTTTTGCCCCTCCGGGGTTTGCTTCTGGGAACCAATTGTGTAAAGCGCTACCCCTGCCCTGGCAACCATCAACCGACCGGGTTCGATCACGAGATGTGGCAATGCCCATCCCCGCTGTTCACACTCGCTTACGATACTCCGCGAAATCGCCTCAATCCACTCCGCTGGATCATTCGGCTTGTCTTCTTCGGTATAACGAACACCCCACCCGCCACCAACAGAAAACTCCCGTGGGGCAAAGTCATTTTCAGCAGCAACGCAGTACATTTTCGCGATGGCTTGTTCATAAACCTGCGTATCACGCAATTGAGATCCCAAATGGGTGTGCAAACCTGCGAGATCAATAGATTTACTGCTCATCGCCTGTCTGATCGCTTTTCCGGCTTGTCCGTCGGATATATGTAATCCAAATTTGGAAGCAGCGTGAGAGGTTTGAATGTGGCGATGCGTATCAACAGCAATGTCAGGCGTGATACGCAACCAGATCTTTGCAACTGTCTTCATGTCAGCGGCAATCATCTCCAAGAACGATAGTTCATCCAGGCTGTCAACCACGATCGCCCCTATCCCCCAAATCAGGGCAGCCTTTATCTCTTCCTCAGATTTGTTATTGCCATGCAAATGGAGTTTTTGAGGATCCAGCTTTGCTTTTTGGGCTGTGCGGATATCCCCGATAGTGATCAAGTCGGCACCAATTCCAAGTTTCGCCAGTTTCCCGGCAAACGCCAAAGAGAAATAAGCCTTTGATGCATACGCAATCGCAGAAGTACCTACATAATTATCGCGCAACAATAAGTCCAAATTGGAAACCTGCTCAATGATAGTCGCAGCATCATAGATATAGAGAGGTGTGCCATATTTTTTGGTCAATGCTGATAAAGTCAATCCGGCAACTTCCAGTTGGCCATCAGAATTCACCGTGGCAGTGATTGGGAACAACGATTGTCTTTGTTCAAATGAATTCATGATGATTATTCCTTTGCATGAATTATCCCATGACCTATAAAATAAACAAGATGATATAGCATATAATTACTTTTGATTCCATTTTGAAGGAGTGTCTCATGCAAAAAAGGCTGATTCTAGTAGCTGGAAACATCGGATCCGGTAAAACCTCGTTAACTGAACGGATTGGGGAAAAGCTGGGATGGAAAACTGCGTATGAATCTGTGGCTGATAATCCATACCTGCCGGATTTCTATGCGAATATGAAAGCCTGGTCATTTCATTTGCAGGTCTTTTTCCTCGGTCACCGCGCCCAACAGCATTTGGATCTTTTTGAAGATGTCCAATCAGCCATTATTGACCGCAGCATCTACGAAGACGCCTACATTTTTGCACGCGCATTACGCAGCATGGGAAACATCAATGAGCGTGACTACCAAACTTACCAACAAGTATTTAGCCTGGTTACAAAGAATCTGCCTCCACCTTCTTTGCTTATTTATCTAAAAGCCCCAGTTGAAGTCTTGATCAAACGCATTCAAAAACGCGGTCGCGAGATCGAAACTTCCATCAGCCCTGATTATCTTACGCTTCTCGATTCTTACTACACAGATTGGGTAGCCAACTTTGACCTTTGCCCCGTGTTGACTTTGCGGACCGACGACCTGGATTTCGTCCACAAGTCCAAACATCTGGATACGGTTGTCGAGCGTATTCAGGCAAAATTGTCCGGAAAAGAAGAACTAACCTTCTAAAAATCGATGTGAATCACAGTTCATATTTTAGAAGGACGGCCATGCAACTTATGCCCAGTTACATCGTATATCAAGTAGAACATTTGAGAACATGGTGTTGTAGTGCCCAACTTAGAGCGCGAATGGATTGACAAAGCATGCCTTGGTGACGACGAAGCTTTTACAAAGCTTGTTGAAACCTATCAAAATCCAGTTTACAACATGTGTTATCGAATGCTCGGTGAGGGAGGAGCGGCAGAAGATGCCGCGCAGGAAACATTTTGGCGTGCGTATCAAAACCTGAAACACTACGACCCGCAGCGCTCCTTCATCACCTGGATTCTTTCAATTGCTGCCCATTATTGTATTGACCAGCAGCGAAAACGAAGGCTCCCATTATTTGAACTGGACGAATTTCCGGACTTTGACCTGGGAGACCCTAATCTTCCCAGTCCGGAAATGGAACTCAAATCAAATGAGGAAAATACAGCACTTCACAACCTGATAAACAACCTGCAACCTATTGATCGGGCAACCGTAATACTTAAATATTGGCACGATTGTTCGGAGGCAGAAATCGCTGAAATGCTTAATTTATCGGTTAGCGCTGTAAAAAGCCGACTTCACCGTTCACGGAAAGAGCTGGCCACTTTAATTACAACTTCAACTCTCTCTCCAGAAAATGAAAGGAGAAAATATGAATCACCAGCCATTTGAAACCTGGATCCTTGACGGTAATCCTGAAACCGCCGAAAACAAAGAACTTTTAAAGGAACACCTGAAAGGCTGTTCTCAGTGTGCTCGTTTACAAACATCCTGGCAGGAAGTGCAACGACAGGTTGTCACCACTCCCGCCCAAAAAGCGCCAAAGTTTTTTGTCAGTACCTGGCAATCCAATTTGGTACTCTTCAAGGAAAATCAAAAGAGGAAAGATGCAAAAACTCTTCTCTTCAGTCTTATTGGAAGCGCTGTAATGGTACTGATTGCTCTGGGAGCTATTCTTCTCCCCAAAATCTCCTTGATTTCTGTCATCGTGACCATATCCTCTGCAATAGTACGCATCATTGAATCAGTAAAACAAATATGGTCACTCCTTCTCAGTTTGATGAAAGTTGCTCCAACCACCACCCTTATTGTCATCGGAGCGATGCTTGCCGGTTGGATTTTACTCGTTGTCGCAGCTTGGGGTGTCTCGGTCTGGAAGGTTTCTCTCAAAAAAGTGGTGGAAAAATGAAAAATTATCTAAAATTCCTTGTTATTCCTCTCATATTGGCATTGATCATCCTCCCAACAGGATTGGTATTTGCCCAGGACCCAACTCCAACACCAGGCACCAATTACACAGGTGATCAACTCGTCATAGGTAATACTTATCGGTTAACCTCAGGGAACACCCTGACAGGCAACCTCGCAATCGTGGGGGGCACCGCAACAATTGAAAATGGCGCAACGATGTCAGGTGATACCATCCTATCCGGCGGCACACTCACATTATCAGGCACTCTCCATGGCGATATCATTGCCATTGGCGGTGCAATAACCCTTGATGATTCAGCAGTGGTAAATGGCAATCTGGTTCTCATCGGTGCGACGTTAAAGCGTTCTCCCCTTGCCGTGATCAATGGCGAAATTACTGAACAAAGCCCATCTCTTTTCAACTTCAAAAATACTGGAAATGTGCTCTCCCCATTCAAGTCCAATAATGATCCCTTAACAAGAGCGCTAGCCATCACCTTTGAATCCCTGGCTATTAGTGCATTGGCTGTAATCCTTGGCTTGATCCTTCCGCATCAGGTAAAAAGGGTATCGGCAACCATCACAGCCCAACCGCTGGTCGCTGGTGGAGTCGGACTCCTGACAATTGTTGTCTTGCCGATCGTCCTTGTCCTTCTTACGATTACCATCATTCTCATTCCTGTGATGATCCTCACAGTCATTCTCTTTATATTTGCATTGCTTTTTGGCTGGATGGCAGCCGGTCATGAGATCGGTGACCGTATTGAAAGCATCTTCCATGTAGACTGGCATCCTGCCATCAGCGCCGGTATTGGGGTGCTGCTACTTAGCCTGATCACCGGATTTGCCACAATGATCCCCTGCGCTGGCTGGCTGATCGGTGGAATCATCGTCCTCTTTGGTCTCGGTGCAGTCATCATCTCCCGCTTTGGATCGGAAAAGTATGCCAAAAGCTTGATCCATTCTGTTCTTCCCCCAAAAGAAGACCTGCCAGTTGCAATGGAGAATCCGGAAGAGCGTAAATAAATACACTCATGGAGGACGATTGATGAAACCTATAAAATTTTTTGTTTTACTTCTTTTAGCCGGAAGTTTAATTGCCTGTAGTTTGTCTGTCAACGTACCTCAGATCCGCACCGGGGTAACAGAAACCAAGACAATTAACGAAACTGCTGGAGCAAGTAGCGAACCCATCACAATTACAATTGAAATGGGCGCTGGCAGCCTTAATATCGCAGCTGGTGCAATCTCAACGCTTGAGGGAACAGTAGATTACAACGTAGCGAATTGGGAACCCATAATCACCAACTCAGGAAATGCTATTAAGGTCACTCAACCAAACACAACCTCGGTTGGCATTCCAAACGGACAGATCGTAAATACCTGGGATTTACAATTTGGTTCTGATCCAATTGAACTAAATATCTCAACAGGTGCCAATGAAGGCGCTTTCGATCTAAGCGAGTTGGCAATAACCCATTTAAGAATATCGGACGGCGCAAGTAAAACCAAAATCACGTTTAACTCGTTAAATCCGGTTCAGATGGAAAAGTTGGAATACCACACCGGGGCTTCGGAAGTTAGCCTGTACGGGTTAGGCAATGCCCGTGTAAATGACATAGAATTCAGTGGTGGAGCCGGTAGTTATCTTTTGGATTTCAGCGGTGAAAACCTGAACGATATCAATGCCCGTATCAGCACCGGAATGTGTGACTTGACCCTGGTTATACCTGCTGATTCTCACGCGATCATTACGATAAACGGTGGCTTGAGCAATATCAACGCCACTGGCACATGGACCATTAACGGTTCCACTTACGAAGTTGGTACCTCCGGACCAACCATCAACGTCATTCTGGATATGGCAGTTGGGAATCTAAACCTTCGGCAAAAATGACCACCAACATCTAATGATTGCGCTGATTTTACTTAATCAGCGCTTTTTGATATTCTTCCCCTTGCCACGGTTTTCCAAGTAGCGTATAGTTAATTCATGTTAGATAAATCTGCAATTGTTCATCCCCAGGGACCTCCCATTATTAAAGTCCAGGGAACGCACATAGCGCTTGGCCAACAAATGGGAGAGGCACTTCGTCCCCAAATTCAAAATAGTGTTAACAATGCGCGCCTCATTATCGAGTCAGCTTATGAAACACTCCAACTCTCCTGGGAAAATTCTAAAAACCAGGCGCGGAAGTACATGCCATTTGCGCAGGAGCGTTATCCCAAATATGTTGATGAGCTTACAGGCATGGCGGCAGGTGCTAATGTAAATTTGACAGAACTCGCGGTTGTGAATGCCCTTGAAGGCGTGACAATTGATTCACTGCACTTAACGAAATGCACAAGCCTGGCAGTAAATGAACTGCATACTGTTGATGGTCATGTGCTTGTTGCCCACAACGAAGATTGGCTTCCTGATGATGAGCCAGATGTGTATCTCATACACGCGAAACCCGATGATGAACCGGCTTTCCTGGCAGCATCATACGGCGGGCTCCTCCCTAATATTGGTTTTAATGAGGAGGGGATAGCACAGTGTTGTGATTCAGTTTATCCCAACGATAGTCGAATTGGTATTCCAAGGGTAATCGTTTCACGGGCAGTATTGGGATCAAGGACTATTGGTCAAGCCATTCGCCATATGATTGTTCCCCTGCGCGCAGCGGGTTATAATCATCTGCTTGTTCATGAGAGCGGTGAAATGTACAATGTTGAAGTATCTGCGCGGGCTTTTGATATCCTTTACGGTCTTGAAGGGTACCTTGCGCACACCAATCATTATCTCTCACCCAAAATGGAAGCAATTGAAGCAAATTCAGAGGAAATAATTCATGCCAGAGTCCGTTACTTCCGCGCTCTTCATCTTTTGAAGCACACCAATAAACACTCAGTTAAAACGATTGAATCGATCTTAAACGATCATATTAATTATCCCGATTCTATATGCAATCACTCCATCTATGATCAAGACCCTCTTGACCGAGAAAAGACAATTTTTAGTATCATCATGGATTTGACAGACAGGAAAATGGTTTTTGCGTGGGGGAGCCCCTGCAAGAATAATTACCAAGCTTATGATTTTACGATATAGCCGAATATTCCTAATGTGAAAAACACTAAATCGAATAGGAAACAATATTACAAGTTATTTATAAAGCCCCAATTCAAGTACAGCTCTATAAACCGCATCCCGTAAATAATATCGGTATCCTTGACTGTCGGTAATTCTTTGCCTGATTTGCTTGGAAGAGATTTCGAGGATTGGTGCATCCACAATCAAAACTTTACTGCTGATCCCGGGTAAAACTTTTTCCAATGAGGCGAGGTCAACCTGGTCAGCATGACGACGCATCACTCCTATTCCATCGCAAGTTGATATAAAATCCTGTGGTCGGTTCCAGGTCGGCAAGTCATGGAGTGAATCGCCCCCCATCAAGTAAAAGAACTGTGCACCCGGGTTTTCTATTTTTAAAATATTGACTGTGTCGATCGCAAAATGAGGGGTTGGCCGGTCAATATCCACACGTGAGAGAGCAAACGCCTTATTCCCTTTGATAGCTTTTTCTACCAGTTTTACCCGATCTTCGATTGGGCTGATACTTACATAACGCTTATGAGGAGGGTTATCTGTGACAACCCAGAGCAAACGATCCAATTTAAGCTGGGTACGGCATTCTTCTGCCAGGATTAAATGACCAACATGAGGCGGATCAAAAGTACCACCAAATATCCCTATGCGCATATTACCTCTGCCTAATTAATCCTGCCACTCAAGTTCATAATCACGAATATACACCGTATCGCCATTCTGAATACCCTCCTTGCGTAAGGCACCATCCACACCAAGTGCAACCATGAGGCGATGAAACCGCCGTACTGACCCATCGTGTTCCCAGTAAGTCATCTCGGCAGCACGTTCAATCGCGGCACCGCTAACTCGCCACCCTTCCCCTTCACTAGTTACAGTGAAGTCTTTCGGGTCCTGCTCAGCCTTGTAAACCGGGATGCTTGGGACAACTTCAACAATTGGTGTAATTCTTAATAATTCAACTGCTTTCCATAATACCTGTTGCAAATTCTCACGGCTCATCGTCGACATTGTCAACACTTCAAAGCCCTTCTTTGTGAGGATTTTATTAATTGTTTTCCATTTTTCCTGAGCTTCTTGTTGATCAATCTTGTTGAAAACAATTATTTGCGGTTTTGTTTTTAATTGGTCGTCAAATAATGCCAATTCATTATTGGTTTGGGTAAAATCAGCCAAGGGGTCCTCTGCCAATCCATCCAAAACATGAATCAACACTCGTGTTCGTTGAATATGCTTCAGGAATGCAAACCCTAACCCTGCTCCTTCATGCGCTCCTTCAATCAATCCGGGAATATCCGCGAGGATGAGTGAGTTTTCCTCATCGAGTCTGGCAACCCCCAGGTTGGGTTCAATAGTCGTAAAAGGATAATCTGCAATTTTAGGGGTAGCATTTGTTACCGCGGCTAAGAAACTTGATTTGCCCGCGTTTGGAACGCCTACAATTCCAACATCCGCCAGGAGTTTAAGTTCCAACCTGAGATTAATTTCCTCTGGTGGTTCACCTTTTTCCGCGGTTCGTGGTGCCTGGTTGCGTGAAGTGGCAAAATGTTGGTTCCCCAAGCCACCCCGTCCACCCTTTAGCACCTTTAATGTTTCTCCGCTTTCTTTGAGGTCACCAAGCAATTCGCCGGTATCAGAGTTATAAAGGATTGTGCCAGGTGGAACGGGAATTATTAAATTCTTCGCCGACCTGCCTGTCATATTGCTTGGACCACCGTTTTCGCCATCATCCGCAATAAATTTATGCTTATAACGGAAACTTTGTAATGTATTTAACGTTGGTACTACTTCGAAAATAACGTCAGCGCCTCGTCCACCATCTCCACCGTCGGGACCACCGCGCGGAACGTATTTTTCACGGTGGAAGTGCATCATGCCCGCACCACCACGCCCTGATCGGATATAAATTCTTGCTTCATCAATAAACATGAGAATTGTCTTTCAGTTTTAATTCAGGAACCCTGATCTTTGGTAATCAGGATTCCTGATAACAAGGTTTAATCTATTTCTTAAATTTAGCTTTCAATATCTCGGTTAAAGTCGGTTGACCAATTTCCTGCAACTCATAACGCACTCGCTGCATGGGTTTGTTCACCTTGAGAATACGATTCAGGTCAATCGGAGTGGCGGAAATCACCAGGTCGACATCAGCCTTATTAATTGTCTTTTCAAGGTCTTTCACCATTGCATCGCCGTATCCCATGGCAGGCAAGATCGCGCCAGTGTTGGGATATTTAACATACGTGTCGTGAATTGATCCTACAGCAAATGGGCGAGGATCAACGATCTCGGCGGCACCGAATCGCCGCGCGGCTATCCATCCAGCCCCATAAGCCATTTCGCCGTGAGTAAGGGTGGGTCCATCTTCAATAACCAATACTCGTTTCCCCCGTATTGCATCAGGATTATCCACAAATAATGGAGATGCTCCTTCAATGACAACAGCTGTCGGGTTTAACTCGTGTAATACATTGCGAACCGCGATCACCTTTTCGGGATCGGCAGTATCGACTTTATTGATCACAAATACATCCGCCAGACCGAACACAGGTTTCGCCTGGATGATAAGCCTTTTCATGTCCGGCACGATGCGGGTCGGCAACTACAATGCTCAAATCAGATTTATAGAAGGAGAAGTCATTATTACCACCATCCCACAACACGATATCCACTTCTTGTTCCGCCTGGCGCAGGATAGCTTCGTAATCGACTCCAGCATAAACGATTACACCGTTATCGATATGAGGTTCATACTCTTCACGTTCTTCAATTGTGCATTCGTGTTTGTCGAGGTCGGCATAGGTGGCAAAACGTTGAACTTTCTGCTTGACAAGGTCGCCATAAGGCATGGGATGACGGATTGCAGCCACCTTGTACCCCATATCGCGCAGGATCAAAGATACGCGCCGAGTTGTCTGGCTTTTGCCAGATCCGGTGCGAACTGCACACACAGAAATGACAGGCTTGGTGGATTTCACCTGAGTTGAATTGAGTCCCATCATGCGGAAATCTGCTCCAGCTGCCAGAACTGTAGAAGCCTTGTGCATCACCACTTCATGAGGAACATCACTATATGCAAACACAACCTGATCAACTTTCAGATCTTTTATCAATCGGACAAGTTCGCTTTCCGGGAAGATAGGGATACCTTCTGGATAAAGCGAGCCTGCCAAGGCAGCCGGGTATTTTCTACCATCAATGTTGGGGATCTGGGTGGCAGTAAAAGCAACTACCACATAATCCTTGTTGTCGCGATAGAAAACATTGAAATTGTGAAAATCTCTTCCTGCTGCGCCCATGATGAGGGTTCGAATTGGGGTCATTCTGTTCATCTCCTTTGAATAATTTGGTTTACCAGCTTATTCACATCGCTTGTGGGGCTGTGATGCCCAGTAATGCCAAACTATTGCCAATTGCCTGTCTTGCGGCAGCTACAAGTCGTAGCCTGAAATTACGGGTGGCATCGTCAGCCTGCAAAACATTGCACTGTGTATAAAAATCATTAAACGCCCGGGCAAGATCAAATGCCAGCGATGAAATCACCAGCGGTTTCAAATCCCTGGCAGCTTTTTGTACTTCAACTGGCAACCTGCTGATCAGATCAATCAAAGTAATTTCACTTGTTGTAAGTTCGTGTTCTGGAATTCCATTTGGTGGAATCAGGAATTGCACTTTCTTTAGAATACTTGTTGCGCGCACAAAAGCATATTGTATATATGGTGCTGCCTGACCATTAAAATCAAGTGCGGTTTGCCAATCAAAGGTGACCATCTTGGTACTTTCACGTGAGAGCATAGGATATTTTATTGAACCTATCCCGATTGCGCGTGCTACCTCAATTTTCTTCTCTTCATCAAGATCAGGGTTCTTCTGATTGACGACCTCTAAAGCGCGGGCAGTGGCCTCGCGTATTAGGTCCTCCAGCAGAACCACGTTTCCTTCCCGTGAGGCAATGATCACATTTCCCGGCAGGTTTACCAACTCATATGGAATATGAGCACAACGCGTTGCCCACTCATACCCTGCCAATTCAAGTGTCTTGAATACTTGTTGAAAATGCAATGACTGCCGAACATCCACTACATACCAGGATTTCTCAAGGTTTGGAAAATCAGTAAATTTCTGCCTCGCAAGAGCCAAATCTTCAGTGGCATAAAGCGCTGTACCGTCAGAACGAAGGACTACTGCAACGCGATATTTTTCTTCTTTCAACCCAAGCATCTCATCCAGTTTGACAATTACTGCTCCCCCTTCAGAGCGTTCATCCTGGGCAATACCTTTTTGGATAAGATCCTCAACCATCTCCTTGCCTGGGTCTTCAAACATGGAGTTGAAATAGTAACGGTCAAAATGAATATCGAGTGTTTCATATAGATCACGGAATCCTTCCAATGACCACTCGCGGGTTTCACTCCAAGTGTTCACCACTTCCGGATCGCGTTGATCCCACCGAACGTACATTTCCCGTACTTCCTGCTCTAACTCTGGATTTTCTTCCAACCGCTTGCTGGCTTCAGCATATAAATCACCCATCCAGCGAGTAATATCTTTAGAAGGTTTTTCGCCTTTATGGAATTTCAAATAATTCCACAACCATTTGATCACATGTAATCCGATATCGCCGGGGTAATTTGCGCGAACAACTTCATACCCCGCGGCTGCTTCCAACCGCGCTAACACATCACCGAGGATCGCTCCTCTTAAATGCCCGACATGGAAAGCTTTATGGGTATTCGGGTGAGAAAATTCGAACATTACTGATTTTCCATTTCTTTCAGCCCAGCCGTACTTTTCTTTCTGTTCAAGAACCATGTCTACTATTCGTTTAGAATACACAACCGGTGAGAAATAGAAATTTAGATAACCATTTTTCGTTTCAACTTTGCTGAGACCTACCGGTAAAATAATAAAGGTTGCAATTCCCTCGGAAATCTCTTTGGCTTTTTGACCAACATTGCCCTTTTCGTTACCAAATGATTTTGCAGCGAGTTGAAAAAAAGAGAGTGAAATTCCCCACTCTCCATTAAAAGGTATCCATGACCATTTGAATTCCATCTCAGGGAGTTGATGAATTTCAAGATAATTGGTTATTTGTTTCTCAATTGCATATTGTTCGGTTTCAAACATCGTCGATTTCCCTCGATAAGTCAAAAGGATTATATCACACGGTCTTTTTGAAACCAATTTAAACGCAAAAGCGGGAGTTATTCACTCCCACTCGTTTGCATTTGCGAATTACAGCCAGTTATTATTGCTGAGCAAGCAATTTCATCAGGCGGCTTTTGCGCCGGGCGGCATTATTCTTGTGCAAAACGCCCTTTTGTGCAGCTTTGTCAAGCGCTGCGATAGCTACAAGGGTTGCAGCTTTCGCGGCTTCGGCATCTTTGCCTGCAATGGCAGTGCGAGCGCGTGAAACATATGTTCGAGCCTCACCACGGTATACACGGTTACGAATTCGCCGCTTCTCGTTCTGCTTGTTACGTTTGATTGCTGATTTGATATTAGCCAACTTGATACCTCCAAAAAATACTTCTGACAGTGCAAGGGTTGAGGGTAAGCACTGATTCAGGTGGCGACAGAATTTTACACTATAACTTTAAATCTGTCTATCTTTAGCAGAATTATCAATCCGTACTAGCATACTATTTATCCTGCAGAGCCGCTACACCTGGTAAGTCTAACCCTTCCAGCATTTCAAGCGAAGCACCGCCACCTGTTGAGATATGTGTTATCTTGTCTGCCAATCCGGATTGTTGAATGGCTGCGACAGAATCTCCACCACCAATGATACTGACTGCATCACTATTTGCAACAGCTTTGGCAATTTCAAACGTCCCAGTGGCGAATTCAGGGAATTCAAATACACCCATTGGACCATTCCAAACAACGGTGCCGGCTTTAGCAATGACCGCGCCATATTCAGCAATTGTTTCAGTACCAATATCCAAAATTCTCCAACCAGCTGGAACAGGACCAAGTTTCATTTCCTTCTTTAAGACGGTAGCTTCGAATTTATCACCCAGGGCAACATCAACTGGTAAATGCAATTTCTTGCCACCTGATTTTAAAAGTTCTTTCGCCGTTTCCACCGCATCCGGTTCTACCAATGAGTCTGCAAGCTCTATCCCTTGCGCTTTGAAGAAAGTATTCGCCATTCCGCCGCCAATGAGAATTTCATCAGCTTTGGTCAGGAGGTTTTTGATCACACCGATCTTGTCGCTGACCTTCGCTCCACCAAGGATAGCCACAAAGGGTTTCTTGGGGTTGGCGATTGCCTGTCCAAGATACTGGATTTCCTTTTCCATCAGGAAACCCGCTACACCAGGGAGGAAATGAGTTACTCCTTCTGTTGATGCATGCGCCCGATGTGCAGTACCAAATGCATCATTTACAAAAAGATCTGCAAGAGATGCCATATTCTTCGCGAATTCGAGATCATTTGCTTCCTCTTCAGGATGAAAACGGGTATTCTCCAATACAAGTACTTCTCCAGTTTTCAATTTCTTTGCCGCAATTTCAGCTGGTTGCCCAACGCAATCAGCGGCAAATGCAACTTTCTCACTCAAGAGTTTGCCCAAGTAGTCGGCAACTGGAGCCAATGAATATTTAGGATCTGGTCCACCTTTTGGACGTCCAAGATGGGAACAAAGAATAACGCTTGCACCATGTTCCAATAAATATTTTATGGTCGGAAGTGCAGCGGTGATTCGAGTATCATCAGTAATGTTGCCATCTTTCATTGGCACATTAAAATCGACACGAACAAGAACCCTTTTTCCTTTTACATCAATATCCCGAATTGTTTTTTTACTGAACATGATTCACTCCTTGAGGTTAATCAACATGATGCGTTTCCGGTTGAATGGCAACGCATCATGATGTTGTATTATCAAAGGGAAATGGATCTCCCAGATTGACTTAGAGTTTCTTGCCCATCATGGCTGCCAAATCGGCAGTTCGGCAGGAATAACCCCATTCGTTATCATACCAGGTAACCACTTTCACAAAGTTGCCACCCATCACCATGATCAATGGGAGGTCAACTATTGAGGAACGTGGATCGCCCTTGAAATCCATGGAGACAAGCGGATCACCATACTCTCCGGTGGTTACACCAAGAATTCCCTTGAGAGAACCCTTTGAAGCCTCAATAAAAGTAGCATTCAATTCTTCCTTTGATGTCGGTTTTTCCACATTCGCTACAAAATCAACAATTGAAACAGTGGGGGTTGGAACGCGTAACGAGTAACCGTCAAATTTCCCCTTGAGTTCAGGGATAACGAGAGCTAAAGCTTTGGCGGCTCCGGTAGTTGTGGGGATGATGTTCAATCCTGCAGCGCGTGAGCGGCGCAATTCTTTTTTATGTCCCTGATCAAGGATAACCTGGTCATTGGTGTAAGAGTGAATCGTCGTCATTACACCATGAATGATACCAAATTTATCATTCACAACCTTGGCAGCGGGTGCAAGGCAGTTCGTGGTGCATGAAGCATTTGAAACAATGTGGTGTTTGGCAGGATCATAGTTCTTGTCATTCACACCAAGCACAACGGTGATATCTTCATTCTTCGCAGGTGCGGTAATGATCACTTTCTTTGCACCACCTTTTGTTATATGAACAATTGCACCAGCCTTACCTTTGGCAGGATCGCCAATAGCATCGGTGAAGACACCGGTGGATTCAATTACGATATCGACGCCAAGATCTTTCCAGGGTAGCATACCGGGATCTTTTTCAGCGAATACTTTGATTTTCTTCCCATCAACCGTTAATTCGCCCTCACCTGCCTCAACTTTTCCAGGAAAGATTCCGTAATTGGAATCATATTTAAAAAGATGTGCATTTGTTTTAGTGTCGAAAAGATCGTTCACTGCAACGACTTCAATTTCCGTACCATGAAATTCCATCATGGCTTTCAAAACTTGCCGCCCAATACGTCCAAATCCATTAATTCCTACTTTAATTCCCATTTTTAATTCTCCTTCTTTATTTTGGATATTTTACCATGTCTAGACATAGTTTTATTTACAGTGTTGAAATTTCTTCTTTTGTTATCAATGGACCAGTTTTTTCAAAATAGAGGTCCATCACTGCCCTGGCTAACTTATTTGAGTCATGCCGCCACGGATTATCAACATCAATAATATCTGTTTCATAATAATTCTTACTGCCACCAGGCATCTCCAGTTTTACCCAATGAACATCCTGAGGAAGAACCCCCTCGTGGTGTTTGTTGCAAACAATCAGATCAAATAAGGAACTTCGCGAGTGTTTTTCAATCGCGTTCACATGATCTTCGCAGCTAAGGTCATCTGTTTCGCCGGGTTCCGTAACCACATTACACACATAAAATTTATAGGCTTTACTGGCATTGATTGCATCCACCAAATCCGGCACAAGTAGATTGGCAATAATGCTGGTATACAAGCTACCAGGACCAACCACGATCAGATCCGCATTCAATATCGCCTGAACCGTTGGCGGGAATGCAGCGGGATTACCAGGCTCCAGCCAAACCCGGTTGATTTTCCCTCCGATCTTTGCAATCTTGCTTTCTCCCTTTATTTCGACTTCTACCTTTTTATCAGGCAGCTGAACATCTGCGACCAACGTAACATCATGCAAGGTGGATGGAAGTACTTGACCTTTTACTGCCAGAACCCTGGCGGTTTCTGCAATAGCTTCCTCAAAACTGCCGGTGATCTCAGTAAGCGCAGAAATAAGCAAATTCCCAAGTGAATGTCCGTTCAGTCCCACACTGGCTGCAAATCGGTATTGAAAAAGCTGGGTGAGCAATTCCTCATCATCAGAGAGAGCTGCCAGACAATTGCGAATATCTCCTGGTGGTAATATTCCCAGGGTTTTACGAATTTCACCTGAAGAACCACCATCATCTGCCACAGCAACAACAGCGGTGATGTTACGCGAATACTCCTTCAAACCACGCAACAATGAAGCAAGTCCGGTACCACCGCCTATAACAACAATGCGTGGACCTTTGTCGCGCCGTCTGTATTCTGCCAGCGTATCAATCACATTCTTGCCTGGTCGGATGAATGGACGTAACAAAGCTCGGTTCATTCCCCAGGTACCAAAGACTACAGCGCTTATTCCAATAGCAAAGAAAATCAAAGCTCGAATTGTACGATTTGCAATCCATTGTAAAGAAACAATTTTAACAAATGGCAGCCACCAGGTATTGGGAACTGTTCGGTAAACATCAATAAAATAACCGCAAAACCAAATCCCAGAAAGGTCGTGCCGATCAGGATCAATAGTACCCAACGTTTGATGCCTATTCCGGGAAGTAGCCAGCGGAACTTGCTCGCAACCGACAAAATTGAACGCTTGATTCGTTTTAGCTGTTTTGGACGCATTAAAAAGCAATGATACCTTCGTTCAATCCTCCAGTCAACAATAAACAGGCGGTAAAAATGTGATCAAATTTGAGGTAAAAAATGATAAATCCCCTCATGGTATAATCCTTAAAATTCGAATTTATCCATTATCTGACTCAATGTTGTCAATTTTCACATCAGTGCATTCCATTTCAGGAGGTGTGTTGTGAAACCGCTAAACTTACCAGGACCTAATGGCAAAACGTATAATCGAACGAGATCAGGCTGTCATTTCCCCTTCTTATCCCAGAGGTTACCCTTTTGTGATGGATCACGGAAAAGGGGTTGAAGTTTGGGATGTAGATGGAAACAGATTTCTTGATTTTGCAGCAGGAATAGCAGTAACTTCCACCGGTCACAGTCATCCAAAAGTTGTAAAAGCCATCCAGGAACAAGCCGAAAAGTTCATCCATATTTCTTCTGATTTTTATCACCCCAAATGGGTTGAATTAGCTGAATATCTTGATCTCATCGCACCTTTCCAGGAAGATGCAATTTCTTTCATGACAAATTCCGGCACTGAAAGTGTTGAAGCCGCCATTAAACTTGCCCGGTATTACACCGGGCGTTCACAATTCATCGCTTTTCTGGGTGGATTTCACGGGCAGAACTTTAGGTGCCGTTTCGCTAACTGCCAGTAAACCCCACTATCACCGCGGATTTTTCCCATTAATGAATGGGGTAACACATATTCCCTTCCCTGATCCATACCGTCCGATGATTGCACATGCTGCCCGGTGAGGATGTGGGCAGTGCCACCATTCGATATCTGGAAGAAGAAATCTTCGGTCAGAACCATCCCCGCAGACGAAGTCGCAGGCATTATCATTGAACCAATCCAGGGTGAAGGTGGCTATATCATTCCACCTGCGGACTTCTTCATTCAATTGCGCGACGTTGTGTAACCAGCTACGGCATCCTCCTGATCGCAGATGAAGTTCAGGCTGGCGTAGGACGGACCGGAAAATGGTGGTCAATTCAAAATTTTGGGGTTGAACCTGACATTGTCACAACTGCCAAAGGTATAGCCTCTGGTATGCCTCTCGGTGCTATGATCGCACGCAAAAGCATTGTCACCTGGCCAAAAGGTTCTCACGGAAACACATACGGTGGCAACCCTATTGTCCTGCGTTGCTGCCCTGGCCACGCTTCGACTTGATCGAGAATGAATATCTCGATAATGCCGCCATTGTTGGAAAATATATTCTGGACCAGGCTTAGAAAGATACAAGCAGAATCATCCTTCCATTGGATGAGTCCGTGGAATCGGGTTAATGATCGGGATCGAATTTGTTAAGGATCGAACGACGAAAACCCCGGCGGCAGAACTTCGTAATCGGGTCGAACATCTGGCTTTTGAACGTGGTTTCTTAACCCTTGGCTGCGGCCGAAGTGTAATCCGCATTTCTCCCGGCTTGTGCACTGACAGAAGCAGAAGCCGATGAAGGGCTTGCAAATCCTTGAAGAAGCCATTAGCATTGCAGAAAGAAGAAGTCTTCGATACCGCAGACTGAAGACATACTACTCGAAAAAGGATAATTCCTGATGCTTCCTGATTTCCGTGTCCGCCAGCGTGATTATTTGCTGGAAATTTCGCGTGCCACTCACACAGGAGCTTGATCTACGACAAGCTACTGGAACGAATTCTAACACATTTCACTGGAAATGCTGGCCGGTCAAGCGGGATTATCGCCTTGCGCATCCCCCTGGCGGTTGGCAGATTCGTGTTTCCACCGGTCTACCTCAACCGTTTTTAAAGTATCTCGAACCGCAACTTGCACAAATACCTGAATACGAAGACCCTGAGGATTCCGAACTTTTCATCATCAACCAACTGTTGAACACATTCACCCAGGCAGTCAGCCTTGGTAGGTTAAGCAGCGTCGGATCTACCCCTGATCACAGGGCAACGGGTTTTCGGGGTCATTTTCGTTTTTCAGTGAATACTCAGAATTTTCCAGCTAATGACAAGAAATTACTTTCAAGTTTTGCCAACCAAACTGCCATCGCTGTTCAAAATGCCCAACTTTACGCCCAGGTCGAATAATGACCGAAATAAGAGTCTCCGCCCTACTGGATTCTGCCGGCGATGGCATCCTGATCCTCGATAGCGGATTAAAGATTGAACGCGCCAACCCTGCTTTTGGTTTTCTTTATGGAAAACCTGCCGAATCGTTCATTGGGCTTAACCACGAAGAAGTTATAAAATGGAATAAAATCCCAATTGGTCCAACCTTGGAAGATTCGGTAACTGATGGTTGGCCTCTTGCACAACATTCCACCTTGTATGTCGAGGGAGATCTCGCTCGCGGTACCGATTACTCCAGCATTGCCGGTTGGCATCACTTATGCCCCGTTACTTGTCAAAAGAAGGGCATCTTCTCAATATTATTACCACAGTACGGGATATTACCAGGTTTCGCCAGGCCGATGAGATGAAGTCAACATTCATCTCAATCGTTAGCCACGAGTTGAAAACCCCGGTTGCGCTAATCAAAGGGTATGTTGGCACACTACGCCGGGAAGATGCGCGTTGGGACCGCAAGGTTGTTGAAGAAAGCCTTCAGGTGATAGAAGAAGAAGCTGACAGATTAGCTGTCTATATCGAAAACCTTCTGGATGCCACCAGGCTGCAGGCAAATGGTTTCAACATCAAAAAAACAGATGTTCAAGTCGCCGAATTAATTCATCACATAGTTGAAAGAATGCAAACCCAAACTCATCAGCATACTATTACTGACAACGTCCCGATCCCGCTGCCCGTTATTCTGGCTGACGAAACAAGGTTGAACCAACTTTTGACTAACCTAGTGAATAACTCGATAAAATATTCAAAATGTGGGAATATTATTATCAGTGCCCGAATTCATAGGGATAATATCATCGTGTGTGTCAGCGATGAGGGGCAGGGAATTGATCCCAATGATGCCCCATTTGTCTTTGACCGCTTCTATCGAGCCTCGGAGGCAGTAAAGAAAACAAAAGGAGCAGGGTTAGGGCTTTACCTTGCGAAAGCAATCGTTGATGGGCATGGCGGACAAATCTGGATCGACCCCGATTATCACAAAGGTGCGAGGATTTGTTTTTGCCTGCCAATTCCTCCTGTTCTTTAAAAACCCGCCCCTTACCATGATGGTATAATCTGAAAATATTTTTTTATAGAAAAGAGTGTTTACACATGCCAAGAATTCAAACCAGCTGCCCCCGATGCCATCAACCGATAGTTGCTGAAGTACAACAACTCTTCGATTTAACTACCGACCCTACTGCCAAACAGAAAATTCTCAGCCAAAGCGTCAATACCGCCCGTTGCCAAGCTTGTGGTTATGAAGGGATGATGACCACACCTGTTGTATATCACGATCCCGAGAAAGAACTTTTACTCACCTATTTCCCTCCTGAATTAGGTTTACCCATCAATGCACAGGAGAAACAAATCGGACCTTTGATCAACCAGGTCGTAAACGCTCTCCCGGCAGAAAAACGCAAAGGCTACCTATTCAATCCTCAGACCATGTTCACTTACCAGACAATGATCGATAAGATTCTGGAAGGCGACGGTATCACGAAAGAAATGATCGAAGCACAACAAAAACGGGTTGGAGTACTTCAACGTTTGCTTACAACCCCAACACCTGAGGATCGGATAAAGATCATCCATCAGGAATCAGAATTAGTTGATGGTGAATTCTTTGCCATTTTAGGAACGGTATTGGAATCAGCCACAAGACAGGGTGATGAGAAAGCCGTAGGATTGTTAAAAGAAATTCAAATGGAATTATTGAAAGAAACAAAGGTTGGGCAGGAATTGCTCGCTCAAAGCACCGAGACACAGACAGCCCTAAAAAATCTCCAGGAGGTCAGCAAGTCAGGTTTAACGCGGGAAAAACTACTTGAAATCCTCCTTGGGCTAAAGTCGGAGAGCAGCCTCACGACCATTGTTAGCCTCACCCGTAGTGGACTCGATTACCAGTTTTTCCAGATTCTAAGCGAACAAATCGATAAGGCGGATGCCGATAAAAAACAACCTCTAATGGATTTGCGTGACAAATTGCTAAACCTTACAAGAGAAATTGATAATGAATTAAAACACCGAGTTGAAGAAAGCACAAAATTGCTGAATTCAATCCTGGCAGAAACTGAAATTGATGAAGCTGTAGTTAAACATCTTGGTGAGATTGATGAGTTTTTCTCACAGGCAGTTCAGGTTGAGTTTGACGCTGCCCGTCAAAATAATGACCTTGCACGAATCGAGAAAATTCAAAAGGTTATCGCTAAAATTGAAAAAGAAAGTGCTCCGCCTCCTGAAGTAGCATTAATTCAACAAATTCTAGAAATGCCAGAGGAAGAAGGAAGAACCAAACTACTTCAAGAAAATGCGGCACTGGTGAATGATGACTTTCTGCAAGCCTTGAATAGCATAATCGCTGAGGGTGAAGCTCAAAAACAACAACCACAATTAGTAGAAGCGCTAAGAACAATTTATAGGAATGCCCTTAGAATTGTGATGGAAAAGAATGTTAATAACTAAAACCAAAACTGCCCTTTCGGGCAGTTTTTTATATATCCAATCTTACCCCATGTCCACGTACCGTGACCAGAAAATCACTATTAGAATCAATTTCAGCCAGGCGTGCCCGCAAACGGCGAATTAGGGCATCAAATGCCTGCTCCGAAATACCAACTTTATCCTCTTCTTGCCAGACAGATTCAATCAGATCATTGCGGCTGATCACTTTACCGGATTGTTGAAAAAGCGTGCTTAGTAATCGAAACTGTGGCGCCGAAAGTGGCGGTACCAATTCCTTTCGATTGACCCATACCCGCCTGGATTTCGCATCCAATTGTATCTTGCTTGAATATGCCAGAGAAAGGGGAATAATGTCTTCTAAAGGCAATGTCGCATCAGATAAATAAAAAGCAAATTTTTGAACCATTGCTATCTGGAATAGATCACCATCTTCAAGGCTAACAACAGCTTTAAGAGGTTTGCCGCTGTGGAAGGTTCCGTTTTTACTCGCAAGATCCTCCAGCTCAATGTTCCCTTTCGGAGCAATCATAATACGTGCATGAGCGCGGGATACCTGCCGATCGTTGATCGCAATATCACATGTAGGTTCACGCCCTATAATTAGTTCGTTCTTAATATCCCATTTTTTTCCTTCCAAAGGTCCCTTTAATGCAACAACCACAGGATATTCACCAACATTTTGATAGGAGTGTTCCATTTTATGAATTAAGCCCCTTATCCAGTGTCAAAATTAGTCTGAATAATCATCAGGTATAATAGTACAAAATACTAAAAAATACCACAAATTGATCGAGTATTCATGCCAATTCCAATAAAAACAGGAGAAACGCTCAGAGGCCGTTACCGAATCCGGAAAATTATCGGACAAGGGGGCATGGGATGTATATACCTGTGCGATGACTTGCGTCTCGAGGGTCGTCAATGTGCGCTAAAGGAAGTGGAGCATGATAAAACACTTCCTGAAAACGCGATTAAAGAAGCTCGAATACAATTTCAACGGGAAGCTACAGTCTTAGCCCGTCTAGATCACCCCAACCTCCCAAAGGTGTCAGATTTTTTCTCTATCAACCAGCGTGACTACCTTGTGATGGATTACATCCCGGGGAAGGATCTGAGAACGTTGATGGTTGAAGCAAGAGATGAGAAGAAATTTCTTCCGGAAAACGATATTCTGGATTGGGCAAACCAACTTTCCGATGCACTGACATACCTTCATGGGCAAATTCCGGCTGTGCTACACCGTGACATCAAGCCCAGCAATATCAAGCTAACCCCCAACGGAATCGTTAAACTAGTAGATTTCGGTTTGGTGAAAATACTTGCACCGGGTGAAGTGACTATTACCATTATTCAAGGACAAGGAACGGCTTTATATACTCCTCTGGAACAATATGGGGGAGATATTGGTCATACAGACGTCCGAAGTGATATTTTTTCATTTGCCTCAACTCTGTATCATTTACTCACGAATAAAGCTCCAACGGATGCAAGACAACGATTTTTGGATCCGAACGTACTTATTATGATCAGGCAGGTAAACTCTGCAGTTTCACCTAGAACTGAAAAAACAATTCACTGGGGCATGAGCCTTCACCCAGATGACAGACCTAAATCTATCGATGATTTCCATGATGCGCTTATTGGCAGCCGTCCTGTTCATATCCCCGTTGGGGCAAAATCGGCTTACAAAATGAGAGCGAAACCTCATACTACTTCAGAAATCCTCTCCATTCTGTTTTTATCAGCTTTGAGTATAGTTGCATTGGTATTAAGTTTGATCAGTTGAACTAATTGTTATTTTGAAACAAACGGAAGAAAACTGCCAAAATTGCTCCAAGTACACACCCGGTAAAGGTTAATAGAACAATTGCCATTGTCCCAAAATCCTTCACCCAGGTTTGAGTATACGTATTCCCCATAACCGGCAGCAAGTAAAAAAGATACCCCACAAATCCGGTGAGCAATGGAACTTTTGGAATCCATGAAGTCTTTCTTCGTTTTTTACCGAATTGATTAAGCCCAATTACTGTAGCTCCAACAATTACTGATGAAATCAACCAATCAATAAAACCGGGTAACCCCTTTAAGTGGCGATTTTCAATCGACGGACTATTAACCTGGCTAACTGGAGTGGGATTTTGCGTTCCTGTTGAACCTGTTGGCACAAACGTTGGGTCAATCGCGATTATCGTACCACCATCATTTGTGATTTCAATTTGCAAAATTTGTGAGATTGTCGCAGGATCTGCTGTCACGCTCAGCTTCACTGTTCCTTTATCGGGTATCCGATATACAGTACGTGCAATTCCTTCCACCGTCTGCGATTCTATTTGCTCAACCGTGCTGCTCGCTGTTTGGCTATCTATGATGAAATGTACAATTGTCCCATCGGGTACCTGGTTGCCATTTTGATCCCTAATGATCCCGGTTTGAAGTGGCAGGTTGTCCCCGGCATTAATCACAATTGCTTCTCCGATTGTCGAAGATGCACTTTCAGTTTCCCCCTGTTCCTCACTTTCTTTTATGACCATCAGTGGAATCACCTGATTAGGATCTGGGGTGGTGGCAATGATCAAATCATATCCAATACTGGGAACTGATACAGGCAATGTTCCAGTTGGTGTGATTTCCTTAAAAAGTGTGCGTGCTGCAATCTCGACAAATTGGGGGGTCTTACTATATAGCGCGTAATATGCCGAAAATTTCGAGATGTCTGTTGCATCTGGATAATAAGGGGCATTAAAGGCGAAACCGACAATCTTTTTATTGTTAACCAAGTCAGGTTTTTCCGAGAACAATCGCTGAAAAGTAACCGCTTCAGTCGAATTCATGCGAAAATCCGAAAATGCGACAATCACCCAATCTGCTTGATCCAACTTATAACCAATTTCGTTCGTGTTTTGTATGCCATCGAGATAAAACTTCAGGTCATCAAAAGAATAAGCACTCAAACGGTCCACTCGTATGAGGTCCCCAGTATCCGGTCCATACAATTTGATAATAGCGTTCATCAAGTCTTTAGCCAGAAATATAGATTGGTCAACGCACAAAGAACATTGCTGCTGCGGGATCACATCCGAAATGAAAATGATCTGCTGATCCTTATTGGGAGGATTAGGCAAATCTGTATTTAAATCTTTTACAGAAGGGCTAACCAATGTAACCGCCTGGCGGGCGATGTCAAAGGTAACTTGTTGTGATGCCCCAACTTTTTCCAGATTAGCAGACGAGGTTGTTATTAATCCCAGGGAAAAATAAGGGTAAAGTTTGTATTTTAATGTCAGGATTCGAAGGACAGCTTCATCTACCCTTTGTTGAAAAACAGGATCCTCTTTATATTTGAGAACAAAATACTCATGAGTCTTTACTACTGTTGCGTAGGATGAGTCATCATTTGTTGATTGAATGTTCCCCAGGTAAAGAAGATCGTTTCCCGCCAGTAAGGCTGATTTTGCTACTTGCCTGGCATCAAAATTAGAACCGGTTGGAGCGAAGAACTTTTTTACCGCCACACTACCAAGGTCATCACTTACAATTAATCCGCCTTGTTCACGCCACCCTGCAAATTGCTCCAAAGCCAATATTAGTTTCAATGCAGTCTCATCAAACGAGACGGGCCTGGTAGTGGCACGAATGTTTCCCTGAAAACCCTGATATCGTATATGAGACAGAAGAAGTCCATCTGTCAATTGCAAAGGATTCTCATTAAAAAGTGCAACAGAAAAAAAAGGGGATAACTCAATTTGTTTCAACTGTTCCAATGACTTACGAACTGTAGCAACTTCATCCTCTGGCAACCGATCTGACCCGCCACGTCCTGGAAAATGCTTTGCAACTACTAAAATCTTGTTATTACTACCCTCATGCACCCCTTGAATATAAGCTTTCCCAAACTGACCCACCCAATAAGGGTCACCGCCAAAGGTACGCACCCCAAGATCATCTCCGACATCCGTACGCACCAAATCTATTACATCCAGGGATGGACCTAATAGCAGGTTAATTCCCAAAGCTTCCAGTTCCGAGCCAAGTACCTTTCCAACTTGTTCGGCATTAGCCGGCTTCCAGGTTGCCGCAATTGCCATTGAGCTAGGCAGCGGTGTTAATCCATTGATAACCTGGTCGTAGGGGGCGAGGTCACCTTCCTGGGATATACCCATAAACAAAGGAATATAATTTCCATTGGATTGGACAGTTCCCGAATCTGTCTGTAACTCGGATATAGTAGATTTCCAATTTTGAATCTGAAGATCATTATTGGATATTTGAATAGCAGCAGGCAAATCATCAGATACCGAAAAATTGTCGTTGTCAGCTCTGAGAACTACACCACCAATATGTTGGTCATTTATAAGTTTAGCAATTTCGCTAGTCTCACCAGTTTCTGATCCTTTGTATGTTACAAGAAATAATTGCCCCACCCGCTCTTCAGGGCTCATCTTTTCCAACAGGTCATGAGCTTTTTGTACTTCCGGTGAAATTTGTGATTTAAAAGATGCTTCTGCAATTCCTGGTATAAAAAACTGGACTGCCATGAAAAATATCAATAAAAGTGAGGTAAGTCTTTTCTTCAATTGTTTTTCTCAATGATCGCTCGGTGGATTTCTGGTTGGATATTACCTCCCGTGATGATCACGACTGCAGGTAATTCGATTGTTTTTTTCTTAAGAATAACCGCCAGGCTGACAGCACCTGAGCCTTCAATTACCTGGTGGTGTTTTTCCCAGGCATAAAGAATTGCATCCTCAATATCTTTTTCAGAAACCAACACGATCTCATCAGCGTATTTATCAACCAGTGGTATCGTAACTGACTGATGATCAACTTCCCCTGATAATCCATCAGCCAGGCTGTCAGTCTCTATTACATCAGCTTGAGTGCCCTTATAGTAAATTGAATACATATAGGATGAAGCCTCAGATTGCGCTCCAATTAGGTGGGGGGGTTTCTCCAGCATTTCCAGACTGATCCCGATGCCAGAGAGCAAACCGCCACCGCCTATGGGAACTACAATGGATTTTATTTTTTCAAACTGGTTCGTTTGCCCAATTAGTTCTAATCCAAGAGTACCTTGCCCGGCGATAACCTGAACATCATTGTATGGGGAAATAAAAAACTTCCCGGTAAGCTCTGCCTGGCGCATTGCCATCTTTTCAGCGGCAAAATAATCTCCATCAACCAGGTGAACCTTCGCGCCAAGGTCTTTCATCGCGTTGACCTTCATCGGGACGGCATGCGACGAAACATAAACATCGCAATCAATATTCAGCTTATGTGCAACCAAAGCACATCCCTGCCCATGGTTGCCAGCAGAGCAGGTAATCATTCCATTGTCTTTTTCCCAATCCTGTAAAGATAATATCTTATTGGCTGCGCCTCGGATCTTAAACGATCCGGTAAGTTGCTGATTTTCCCATTTGATAAAAACCCCCAAGGTTTCATCATAAGTCATGGGGGTTTGTTTGATAATACCTTTGATTCGTTTTTGGGCTTCCTCAAGCCATTCTACAGGTATCACTTATTCTCCAATATCTTTCTTGTATTCAATGGGTCATCAGTAACGAAACCATCCACACCATCAGCGAACAGTTTGAGGATATCCTCTTCGCTATTTACAGTCCACGCATGAACTCGCCGACCATTTTTGTGTTCTTTTTCAACATATCCCTTATTTACATCCGTAAAATAAGGATGAATAATTTGCGGAGCATATCGTTTACTAAAAACTGAGCGGGAAATTATTCCCATCAATCCGGGAAGACATAATAAAGCGGTTGGGGTTACTGAAAGTAATGCACGGCTCTTGACAAGGTTAACAGGAAGAAATGAAGAAAACAATACTCGCTCCTCCATCTTATGGCGTTTTACAATATCCACAACCTTTTCAACCAACGAATCGTTTTTAGACTTGTAATTCGTCAATTCCACATTCACGATTAAACTTTTTCCCCACAGATTCAAAAACTTCATCCAAAGTTGGGATTTCGACTCCGTTAAACTCTTGCCCAAAGAATGATCCGGCATCCAACTGCTTTAATTCCCTTAGGGTGAGATCACCAACTCTCCCCTTACCATTGGTAGTTCTATCCACTGTTTGGTCATGGATTACCATAACCACATCATCTTTGGACAATTTCGCGTCAAGTTCAATTGCATCTGCAAGATGGGTTAGCGCAAGCTCAAAGGAGTCCAGAGTATTTTCTGGGGCATGCGCGCACGCACCCCGGTGCGCAAAGATCACTGGTTTTTCAAACTGCTCAAACATTTTTACAATTCAACGAAGTAAGATTCAGCAGCACGATCGATCAAATCTTTGGTCATTTCAGGTTCAACCGCAAGATAGCGCGAAATATCAATTATTTGATCACAAATATCGCGAGGGTGAGAAGCGCGCAGTTTTCGTTCAGGCTTGATATACCATTCCTGAAGAAGATACGCCAACCCCTCGTCACTGAAATTTACGCCTTTTCCCACTGAAACACGTTTAAAGATCTCGCGGAACTCATCAAAACTAGGGTCAGTAATCTCAATTTTATGGCGTAAGCGGCGCAGAAAAGCTTCATCCACCAGATCTCTAGGTGGTAAGTTGGTTGAGAAAATCACCAGCACATCGAAAGGGACTTCGATTTTTCGACCAGTATGCATAGACAAATAGTCAATGCGGTTCTCGAGCGGCACGATCCAACGATTGAGCAAATCACGCGGACGTACCTGCTGCCTGCCAAAGTCATCAATTAATAAGATGCCGCCATTGGCTTTCACCTGGAATGGTGCTTCATAATATTTCAAGGTGTCATCGAATACCAGATCAAGCCCTGCAAGGGTCAGCTCACCGCCTACCATAATAAATGGACGTCGAATGCGAACCCACCGTCCATCCTTGCGCATTCCACCACGCCCCGATTGGGTAGACGTATCTTCCTCCGGTGCCAATTGGTGATTGACAGAATCAAATAGCGTGATCACCTGTCCATCGACAAAGATGGCAAATGGAATGTACATAGTTTGAGAGAGAATCAGATTACCAATAGAACGGGCAACACTGGTCTTGCCATTTCCTGGAGGACCATAAATGAAAATTGAAGTTCCTGAATTTACTGCCGGACCAAGCCGATGGAAGGTATTTTCGCCAAAAATCAGGTCTCCCAAAACCGAACGCATGTGACGGTTGGTCACCTGTATGCGTCCTCGGCTTTGTCTGCGCACTGAATCGTTGTAAATTTCGAGGGGCACTGGAGCTGGTCCTGCGTATTGGCTACGATCAATAGCTTCTCTTGCTTTTAAGATGCCGGCACCAGTGATGGCATACAAATATGCCCCTTCGCCAAGACCCATCTGAGAAGATTTCACTTCAATTGATTTTTCTCGTTTCAAAGCTTCGACGATTTGATCAACGGTTCCAGCAAATGGAAGCGCCATTGCTTCTGCAATCTTATAACCAGTCATGTAGCCCTGGAAATAAAGGATTTTTAACGCAAGGTCTTGAAGCCAAAGAATTGCTAAACCTGTATCCTCAACCTTATTAATTGGTGGAGGCATGAACTGCCCTGGAGCAGGCGCAGGTTTTTGATTCGGACCAGAAGTAGGTACAGGTTGACCGGTCATTATAATTCCCTCCGTGCAATAAATTAAAATAAAAAATCAGCTTAATAATTATAGCATGCAGCAATAGGAGTTAATTCGGTTTTTTAACCTTTCCAGATTTGTTAACCTTTAAGTGAACGATAACCGCTCCCAGTGAAACCAATATCAATCCAATGATTCCGTCAGTCGATTGTTTTTCACCAAGGAATATCCATGCCAGGATGGTGATCTGCACCAGCATAGTGTTATTGATAATGGATGATTCGGTAGCTGTGAGCGTTTGCTGCGAATAATTCCATAAGGTAAAACAAAGCGCAGTATTGATTGACGCAAGGAGCACGATTATCCCTATAATTTGCAGGTTTAATCTCGGCAACCCCTGCCATAAAATCCCGATTCCTAACATCAAAACCGCGCCAACGCCCATACTGACTGTGGTTGTTATGATCGGATTGATCCGCCCATCTTTGTTAACATGTCTCCCCAGGACGGTGCCTCCAACATTCGCTGCTAAACTAATTCCGGCAAATAACCAGCCTGCGATATCCCCCTGATTCCCGCTGAATGGAGAAAAGTAGAAAAGAATTCCAGCCAGGTTTAAGAGAATTCCAAGCCACTGTAACCAGGTTGTTTTTTCTTTAATCGCAGCATATGCGATGAATGCCACGAAGAGAGAGCACAGATTCAACACCAATCCAACAGTTACCGAAGGAAGATAAGACAAACCAAGAAATTGACCCCCTTGAGCCAATGCATAAAGGATTACCCCAAGTACCAAAAGTTTGATCCAGGATGTCCTGGGCAATGTCTTCATTTCTGAACGAACTGGCTTTCGCAGTAGAAATGGCAGCAGAAACAGAGTTGCGAGAGAATACCGCAACCCGGCAAAGGTTAACGCTGGGATGTCTTTTAGCCCAATTTTGATAAATATCCAGGAAGTTGCCCAAATTGTAGTCACAATCAAGGCAATAACAATCGCTTTCAAGCGTGAAGGTGGATTTTTCATGCCCTAGAGCACTGAAGGTTTCATATCTTTGATGTGGATTTGCTGTGTTTCCTTACCGTTAAAACTATTGATATCAATTGTGAATGCCAAATCAAATTTAGTCCGCTTGGTTACCCATTCGCTATACCAGTGTGCCTGGTTAAAAGCGATAGACTGATACACAAGCGCATGTGGTACCGTAAAACGCAAATGATTTTTCTCTTTTCCAATTATCGCCACCTCCGAGATATCTACATTTCTCAGCGCGAGTATTACAGAAGGATTTCCCATCCCAGTTGGCTGAAGTTTCTCCAATTCTGGATAAATACGCGGAGTCATTTCTTCCAAAGAAAGTTCGATATCAATTTTAAGGGTTGGTTTTAATTCAAATCCTTCCAACTCCCGGTTAGCAATCTGGTTCAGGCGATCCACTAACTGGTCTCGATAATCCTTATGAATAGTAAAGCCGGCTGCCATCGCATGTCCGCCATGGCGAAGTAGAATGTCAGCGCATTCATCAAGAGCGCGAGTAATGTGAAATTCCGAGATGCTCCGACACGAAGCTTTGATGAAATCCCCTTCCACAGATCCAACAATTGCCGGACGATAATAATGATCTGCAAGCTTGGAAGCAACTAACCCAATAATTCCAGAATTAAAATCTTCATCAAATGCTGTAATAAGATTTGTCAATTCAGTCCCAATCAGCGCTTCTTCTGCTTTTTCCTGCGCGTCCCGGGTTGCCAACTGCCGTTCAGAGTTATGATCATCCAATCTCTGGGCTATTAACCCAGCCTCAGTAATATTATCTGAAACCAGGAGATCATAAGCTTCTAATGCGCTTTCCATCCTGCCGGCTGCATTTAACCGTGGACCCAACCCAAAGCCAATATCAGTCGCAGTTATCCGCGAGATTTCCTTGCCAGATACTCCGCACAAGGCACGCATACCATGGCGATGCCCATAATGGATCTGTTGCAACCCTTTTCGTACAAGCGCGCGATTTTCGTCTACCAGTGGCACCAAGTCAGAGACTGTCCCCAACGCTACCAGGTCTAGCCAATCGTCAGCCGTCCAATCACCTGTCGGGCGGGTTGTGAATAAAGCCTGAGCAATCTTATAAGCCAAGCCGACGCCAGCCAACTCCTTAAATGGATAGTTATCGCCCGCTTGCTTGGGGCAAATAATCGCATAAGCATTTGGCAACACATCCTGAGGAAAATGATGATCACTGATGATCAGATCAATCCCCAATTCGCGGGCATATTCAGCTTCGCGCGGTGAACGAATTCCGCAATCAACTGTGACCACCACTTTTGTGCCCTGCTCTGCCAACCGCTCAATAGATTGAATATTTAAACCATACCCCTCTTCAAAGCGGTTGGGGATGTGCCGGTCAACAGTTGCGTTCAACCTTTGTAGTACTTGCACCATCAGGGCTGTGGCAGTAACTCCATCTACATCGTAATCACCATAAACCGCAATCTTCTCTTTTTGATCAATCGCGAGCAGCAATCTTTGAACCGATTTTTCCATTCCAGTAAGCAGGAAAGGACTGTATCTTGGATCTTGCGCTGAAAGATAAATTTTTGCTTGCTCCAAAGAGTTGATACCCCGGTTAAATAACACCTGGCGTAAGAAACGGGGATATTGATCCAGTTGCTTGTTAACCTCTTCAGATATCGACGGATAAGTCAACCATTTTTTGTCTATAGTTGTATTCATTTCAATAAGTCACTTTCTATTCAAAATAATAATTCCTGGGGACTCGAGCAGCTAACCCACAAACTACGTCATAATTATTTGACCCCCATAACTGACCCACTTCTTCGGCGGTGATGAGTTCCTGTCCCTGCTGGCCAACCAGTACTACCTCGTCACCAACCCTCGCCTGCGGCACATCATCCAGCTGCCAAAGGGATTGGTCCATACACATGCCTCCAACCTGGTGAATGCGTTTTCCCGCCAACAGGGCAATATTCCCCATCCTGCGCCGTAAACCATCCGCATAACCGACTGATGCGACACCTATCCGTTCAGGTCTGGTGGTATGGTAGCGGTAGTTATAACCTATTCCTTCTCCTGCAGGAATTATCTTAATGGAGGTGATTCTCCCCTTCCACGTGAGGGCAGGTTCAAAATCAGGAGGCAGTGGTGCGCCTAAATCAGGGTTCAAGCCATAAATAGCGATACCTGGTCGAACGGCATCGAAGCGGGAATTCGGATAATACAGTGAGGCGGCTGAATTCGCAGCGTGAACAACCTCGGGTCGTATCCCCAAAGAATTTAATTGCTCAACCACTTGCGAAAAAAGGTTGATATGGTTTAGCGTTGAGGGTTCATTGATGTCATCAGCATTCGGGAAGTGAGTAAAAACACCTTCGACGAAAATATGGGATAGCGATTTAATTCCAGCAGTAAATCCTTCTATTTCCTCTACCAATAAGCCCAGTCGGTGCATACCGGAATCGACCTTGACATGACAATGTAATGATTGTTTTTTCTCTGTCGCCCATAAATTATATTCTCTTGCCAAATCAAGTGAATTCACCATCACACTGATCATATTGGCGATGGCAACTCCGGCTAATTCTGGTTGCATGTAACCCATAACGAGGATTGGGCAAATTACTCCTGCTTCCCGCAATTGCAGCGCTTCCTCGATCCGGGCAACGCACAACCGCACGACGCCGGCATCAACTGCTGCCTTTGAAACTTCCATCAAGCCATGACCATAAGCATTTGCTTTGACAACCGCCATCACAGGTTTGGCAGTTATTGTCTGCAATCGCCTGATGTTCCGTTGAATAGCCGCCAGATTTATTTCGATCCAGGTTGTTTGTTGGTCTTGGGACATGCAAAATAGTATAAACTAACCGTAGTCGGTATGCAAGGTAAACTATTGGGGAGATGAAGATGAGAAGGAATTTTCACTTTTAGTTGGTTCCCTTTGCGCCCCCTCTTTTTCTACGAGCAGGTTTTTCATTTCTAAGATTTGGGGACTATAATTTCCTATCTATGGATAAAAAAGCGTTTACCTTCGACCTTATAGAAACTGATGGTCACGCCAGATCAGGGGTTTTTCACACCCCGCACGGCGACCTGCACACCCCCGTTTTTGCACCTGTAGGTACCCAGGCAACCGTAAAATCCCTCACACCCAAACAAATTGAGGAAACTGGCGCTTCTCTTGTGCTCGCCAACACCTATCACCTCTACCTTCGCCCAGGAGCTGACCTTGTAGCAGAAATGGGTGGTTTGCATGATTTCATGCAATGGTCGAAACCAATGCTCACTGATTCGGGCGGGTTCCAAGTTTTTTCCCTTTCAGACATGCGAAAAGTCGATGAAGAAGGTGTAACGTTTAAAAGCCATATCGATGGTTCCATGCACCGGTTTACCCCCGAAAGTGCTCTTGCTATTCAAGAGAAATTGGGTGCTGATATTATCATGGCATTCGATGAATGCTCCAACCCAAATGATCCAGCCTATAACCGGAAAGCAATGGAGCGGACACATAAATGGCTTGTGCGATGCATCCAGGCTAAGACTCGCGATGACCAGGCATTATTCGGAATCGTTCAAGGCGGCGTTGATGTAGAAATGCGGCGGGAATCATCTGAATTTGTATCCTCAATGAATCTCCCGGGTATTGCTATTGGCGGTTTATCTGTCGGTGAATCAAAAAAAGAGATGTATTCAACCCTTGATGAGATTTATCCTCACCTGCCACAAGACAAACCTCATTATTTAATGGGCGTTGGAACTCCCGAAGATATTTTAAATGGTATTTTGCGCGGAGTTGATATATTTGATTGTGTTCTTCCTACGCGGTTGGCCAGGCATCAGGCTGCGTTCACCCATGACGGGCGGATTAATCTGATGAACTCGGGCTATGCGCATGATGCAAGCCCAATTGACGATTTGTGTGATTGCTATACCTGCCGAAACTTCACCCGTGCTTATATACGTCATCTTATTGTTGCCAAGGAGATGTTAGCATCAAGCTTGATTTCAATTCACAATATCCGCTTCCTTATTAAGATCATGGAAGAATCGCGTGATGCAATCCAAAAAAAGAATTTCAACAAGTATGCATATGCATTTCTTGAGCGTTATCTCTATTCTAAGGAGACTAAATGACCCTTATCCAATCGTTAATTCTCGGTATTATTCAAGGATTGACTGAATTCCTCCCAATTTCCTCGTCAGCTCACCTCGTGTTAATTCCGCAATTGTTGGGCTGGCAAATTCCTCAATCTCAGGTTTTTCCCTATGATGTTCTCGTTCAACTGGGAACTCTGACAGCTGTAATCATCTACTTCTGGAAGGACCTATGGGCAATCATCAAGGGATTTGTTAAAGCACTCATCAACCGCCTACCCTTCGGTAGTACTGATGCTCGCCTTGGCTGGTATTTAATCCTGGCGACCATTCCTGCCGGACTGGCGGGTATCCTCATCAAGGACAAAGTGGAGGCAGCATTTAATTCTGCTAGTGCCACCGCCTTCTTTCTCCTAGGAACAGCCCTTCTGCTTGTACTGGCTGAAGTGCTCGGCAAACGTACACGGGATTTGAAAAGCCTAAATTGGTTTGACGCTTTAATAGTCGGTCTTTTTCAGGCTATCTCCCTTTTCCCTGGCATTTCACGTTCTGGCTCCACCATTGCAGGCGGAATGTTCCGCAAACTAGATCGGCCAACCGCAGCCCGTTTTTCATTTCTAATGTCAGTGCCTGTTATGCTTGGCGCAGGGTTGGTTAGTTTTAAAGATGCCCTAAAAGTACCGGGTTTTACTGACTTTTTACCAGTAATCCTTGTGGGTTTCCTGGCTGCGCTTTTGGTGGGCTATCTGGCAATTCACTGGTTGATAGGCTATCTTAGTAAACGATCTCTATATATATTCGCCATTTACTGTGCATTATTAGCGAGTTTTGTTTTAATCATGGGGGCTGTGAACAAGGATGTAAGTGCCAAAACAGGCATAAACCAAACTGAAGTTACTCCAACTATTTCAACAATCAACACCACCGCTCCCCTAGCTATTACCGCTGATTCAAAGGATAACCCTCTCATGATTGCCTATACACCATCAGTATCCTGGCTTTTGCCTGTGATAAGCGTGTGTACAGACGCCATCCCTGGATTTTTCACTGTAACTCGCCAAGTGTCTGCCCAAGCGCTTAACACTGCCAATGAATCAATACAGATCAGTTGGGGATATTCCGGATCGCCACCCCCGTTGGCGTTTGAATTGGGAGAGGAAACTCTCGTTGTGATAGTTAACGCATCCAATCCAATAACCTCACTCCCAATGAACCTAGTCAAGAGTATTTTCGGTGGACAAAACAAAACCTGGGGAGATGTTTTCACACATTGTCCTGACTGTTTTCTAACTCAACCGTCATCTGACTTTCAACTTCAATCGATAACCAGTTACGCCTTCTCGACATACGAAGAACCTCAGATTCATTTCGTAAACTCCTTCATGAATGGAACTCAAAGTCTCATCAACACAAGAGTGGTTGTACCCTCCAGTACAGCAATGGTTACCGAAGTAGAAAATGATCCTACTGCATTAGGCTTTGTAGGTCATCATTTTCTTAACGACAAAGTTAAACAAGTAGTGGTTTCCGAAATTGATTCATCGTCACTTATTTCACCAATCCTGGTGATACTTCAACATGAACCGACAGAATTTCAAAGAACCTGGATCTCCTGTATTCAAAAAATAGTTACCCCATAACAATAAAAATACGCACAAATAATGTGCGTATCCTTTCTTCATTTATTTTACTTTTCATGCTTTTTCAAGATAACGTTCTACTTCCCAATCCATCACATTCAAACGATAGGTCTCCCATTCCTCCATCTTTGCACGGACGAATGCGCTATAAACGCTTTCTCCAAGGGCTTCTTTAATGACCTTGTCTTTTTCCAATTCAGTTAATGCCTCCAACAACGATCCGGGCAATTCAAGAACATGTTTACGTTTTCGTTCTTCTCTGGTCATCTCATAAACATTAATATTGTTCAATGGTTTGGGGGGTACTAAACCGCGATCAATGCCATCCAGAGCAGCTGCCAACATTACCGAGTATGCCAGGTATGGATTGCAGGAAGGATCCGGACATCGTAATTCGGCACGTACTGCTTTTTTCTGACCCGCCACAGAGCGGGGAATCCGAATTAAAGCGGATCGGTTAGTCTGCGCCCAACCCACATAGACCGGCGCTTCATAACCGGGAACCAGCCTTTTGTATGAATTCACCGTGGGGGCTGTTACTGCGGAAAACCCACGAGCATGTTCCAACTGACCACCAATAAAACCATAGGCGGTTTTGGACAATTTAAACTCATCATCATCATCATAAAAAAGGTTGTCCCCATTTGCATCAAATAATGATTGGTGACAATGCATTCCTGACCCGCTCATGCCAAAAATTGGTTTAGGCATAAATGAAGCCACTAAACCGTTTTGTGCCGCAATCGCTTTGACTGTGTATTTTAGGGTTAGCACATTATCAGCGGAGCTTAACGCATCACTGAAACGGAAATCGATCTCATGCTGACCTAGCGCACATTCATGGTGACCTACCTCAACTTCGAGTCCCATTGAATCCAGCGCGCGCATTAATTCAGTGCGAACTCGAACAGCCTCATCATTAGGAGAGAAATCAAAATACCCGCCTATATCGTGGGGAACAGGGTGCATCGAATCAGTCCCATTTTTCCTGAACAGGAAAAACTCCGGTTCTGGACCCACCATGTAAGACCATCCGCGTTTTGCCAATTCTTCAAGTTTTTTCCGGAGCAACCCACGCGGATCGCCAGCAAAAGGGGTGCCATCTGGATGAAAAATATCACAGAACAAGCGAGCTCTGCGCATTTCAACGGGGGTCCACGGTAAAACAGCATAGGAATCAATATCCGGGCGCAAGTGCATGTCACTTTCCTGGATACGCGCAAAGCCCTCCACTGATGAACCATCAAACCAGATCCCCCCATCCAGAGCTTCTTCCAAACGGCTGGCTGGCGTATCCAAACTTTTGACCGAGCCGGTCACATCAGTGAACTGAAATGAGATAAATTTTACGCCATCCTCAACAATACGTTCCAAAAGCATTTTCTTATCCATAATTTCCTCCAATTAAAAATATAAAGCATGCCAGGCATGCTTTATTGTTCATTACAAAAAAAAGCTGCCCTTCCACAAGACTTAAAAGGTGACTAGTCACCTTACCTTTGTCCAAACCTTGTAGGTATGTCACCATACGGTTTTGAATTTGGACTTGTTTGGAAGGGAGAAAGAAGCCCGGGTAGGGCTTCGGAGGCATCCGCTGATCAATCGATTTTCCCCTTGAATCCTCCAAGGGTTAACGTCCTTCTCGCGAAGGAGAACCTCCACCTCGTCATCTCATCACTGAGATGCAGCCGCTGAATCTCTCACTATTCAATTGTTAATTACGGCTTATCATACAAAAATTGCTAATAAAAGTCAATGGTTAACTGCAACCTGAATTATTGCATATTTGAACAAATGTACTATAATATTGATTAATGTGATTCACGCTATAATTGTAATCATCTAAATCACGAGGAGACCTCCCCATGGCGAAGAAATCTGTATCAGAAAAGAATAATTTTGAACCATTCAACCGCAATGAACCGGTTAGCGAAGCTAAACGTGCAGTGCTTGAAAAGGCACTAGGTGATATCGTTAAACGCTACGGCGAGGGTTCGATCATGCGGCTTGGAGAAGCCCATTCTCTCGAAGTGGAAATAATCCCAACTGGTTCTCTCTCACTCGACCTCGCATTGGGGGTTGGTGGAATCCCACGAGGTCGGATTACTGAAATCTTTGGCCCTGAATCCTCAGGGAAAACGACTTTGTGCCTGCACATTGTGGCTGAAGCACAGAAACTGGGAGGCACAGTCGCTTTTATCGATATGGAACATGCCCTCGACCCATCTTATGCGAACAAACTCGGCGTGGACATTGATAGTCTCCTGGTTTCGCAACCAGATACCGGCGAACAGGCACTCGAGATTTGCGAAACGCTCGTCCGCTCTGGTGCAGTAGATATTGTCGTGGTCGATTCGGTGGCTGCCCTGGTACCACGGGCAGAAATTGAAGGCGACATGGGAGACGCCAGCATGGGGATGCAAGCCCGTCTCATGTCTCAAGCATTGAGAAAACTTTCAGGCGCTATCAACCAGACCAAAACAGCAGTTGTGTTCACGAACCAACTTCGGCAGAAAATTGGTGTGATGTTCGGAAACCCTGAAACCACTCCCGGTGGTTTGGCATTAAAGTTCTACGCCTCCGTGCGCCTGGATGTTCGTCGCATCCAATCGATTAAAATCGGTGCCGAGATCGTTGGCAACCGTACGCGCGTACGGGTTGTGAAAAACAAGGTTGCTCCACCCTTCCGTACCGCTGAATTTGACATTATGTATAACGAAGGAATTTCCAAAGAAGGCGATATCATTGACCTGGCTACCGTCATGGAAGTAATCCAAAAACGCGGCGCGTTCTTCTCTTACAATGATATGCGGCTTGGACAGGGACGTGAAAACGCCAAAGAATTTCTGCGGCAAAATATCGAATTATGCAATGAGATCGAGCATACCGTACGCGAGCGTGCAATTGGTGGTGAATTGCCATTGGACCTCGGCGGAACTTCCGATAACTCTGCGGATGACGAGTAATCCTGCATGAAAAAACATTGGCTGATTTGGGCGACTTCTACTCTCTCTTTGCTCTTCCTGCTTGCAGGATGCGAGATGATTGGACTTACCCGTCCGGTGCCGTCAGACCAACAGCCGCCTTTGTTTATAGCACCAACTTTCATGGCAACCACATTTTCAGATTCAAATACTGACTCTAATCTAGAGTCGAATTCTACACCAACTGTATCCTGCACTGATCAATTGCAATGGCTGTATGACCTGTCTATTCCAGATGGCAGCCAGGTGGCACCAGGTGCCCTTCTTGAAAAGCAATGGCAGGTAAAAAATACTGGAACCTGTAATTGGAATGAATCATACACATTAAAGTTAACCGCCGGGATCGATATGGGTGCAACCAGTCCGCAAATGCTCGTCCCGGCGCGGGGAGGAAGTGAAGCGGTGATCCAGATTCAATTCACGTCTCCTCAGGATCAAGGTCGGTACCGCAGTGCGTGGCAGGCATACAACCCTTCCGGACAACCCTTCGGTGATCCTGTCTACATTGAGATCGTGGTTACTACACCCTAATTTCTAATATTTTCGCCAATGGAATCAAGGTCAAGCCGAATCCTTCGATTTACCTTATGGTTGCTCCTTCTAGGATTTTTAACCGATTTTGGAGCTTTTTTAATATTGACTGAGGGACAACCGACACGAACATTCAACTCTTTTTCTGTGCGCCTCATTACATTGTCCGTTGACCAAAACTTCACGAATTCAGCTACCCCTTTTCAGCCGCTTCCGACATCAACTCCCACGTCAACATTCGCACCAACACCCACAGTTACAAATACACCCACAACGACTCCAACAAACACCCCACTGCCAACAAATACTCCTCGTCCAACTGCCACCCGCATCCCTGCCACTGCTTCTCTATCTGACGGGCTTCCCGCTCAAGCTTATGTTTATGGAGTGCAAGGACATTCGCAAAGTCAATCCCTTTCCTGTGAAGCGCGTTCAGCATCTGATTGGTCTGCATATTATGGGATTGGTATCAGCGAATCATCAATTCAATCAAGTTACCCTTACACAGACAATCCGGAAACTGGATTTGTTGGGTCGCCAAATGGGGCAGAAGGCCAATTACCACCAAATCCATATGGAGTTCACGCTGCACCGGTGGCTTCTATTTTGCAAGATTTTGGACTTCCTGCTAATGCTTTGAAGGGATTATCCTATTTCCAACTCCGTCAACAAATCGCCACAGGCAATCCTGTAATTGTCTGGGTAGTTGGAAATGTATGGGATGGTTATCCCGTCAGTTACACCAGCAGCGATGGAAACACAACAACTGTAGTGCGTTACGAGCATACAATCATTGTGATAGGTTATGATGAATTCGGTGTTACGTTAGTTGATGGTGCAATGACTTATTGGCGGTCAAAAAGTGCATTCTTAAATTCATTTTCTGTTCTCGGTAACATGGCCATTGTTCATCCATAAAAAAATCCAGCGTTATGCGCTGGATTCAGATCTGTATTCACGTATGATTCTGGTTTATGTTCCTTCTTGCCAAGAAGCCAGATATTTAACTTGCTCAGCAGACAACTTATCGATTTTTATATTCATCGCCGCAAGTTTTAATTCTGCAATCTTCATATCGATGGCTTCTGGAACCGAATAAACTTTCTTTTCCAATTGGGCTGCGTTCTTCACCAAATATTCCAGTGATAGTGCCTGATTGGCAAAAGACATATCCATCACAGAAGCAGGATGACCTTCAGCAGCAGCAAGGTTGATAAGTCGACCCTCGCCCAGAATATAAATGCGTCTACCATCAGTTTGGACATATTCTTCAACGAATGGACGAACCAACCGTTTTGATTTGGATTTTTTCTCAAGTGCAGGGATATTAATCTCTACATTGAAGTGTCCAGAATTAGCAACGATTGCGCCATCTTTCATCAAGTCAAAATGCTTTTCGTCGACCACATTGAGGTCGCCAGTCAAAGTAACAAAGATATCGCCAATCTTTGCTGCGCCTTCCATTGGTAACACCTGATAGCCATCCATTACCGCTTCAAGCGCTTTGAGCGGATCAACCTCGGTTACAATAACTGCTGCACCCATACCACGTGCGCGTGAAGCTAATCCCCGACCACACCAGCCATATCCAGCCACTACAAAAGCTTTTCCGGCCAAAAGGATATTGGTCGCTCGAACAATCCCATCAATTGTAGATTGCCCGGTGCCATAGCGGTTGTCAAAGAAATGTTTGGTTAATGCATCATTAATAGCAATTACGGGATAGTTCAACGCTTTGTCGGCTGCCATTGCATGTAAACGAATTACTCCCGTAGTGGTTTCCTCGGTGCCGGCAATAACGCCTGGTAGGAGTTCGCGCCTGTCTTTATGAAGTACATTTACCAAATCGGCGCCATCATCCATAGTGAAGTGTGGTTTATGATCAAGAGCTGAGTTGATATGTTTGTAGTATGTTATATTGTTTTCACCCTTAATGGCATAAACAGGAATCTCATCATGTGAAACGAGGGAGGCTGCGACCTCATCCTGAGTAGAAAGTGGGTTCGAGGCCGTCAGTACCACATCCGCCCCTCCAGCCTGGAGTGTCTTCATTAAGTTTCCTGTTTCTGTTGTAACGTGCAGACAAGCAGAAATGCGTAAACCTTTGAGAGGCTGCTCTTTTGCAAAACGCTCCTTGATCAATCTGAGTACGGGCATTTCGCGTTCAGCCCAGGCAATTTTTAACCTGCCACCTTCTGCCAACTTTATGTCTTTTACATCATAATTTGTCATTGTTTTTTCCTCCAAAATCTAGTTTATTTTTCCCAATTCGCCATGATCATCGAAATGCTGACGATATCGTTTTATAAAATCTTCCGGTGTGTAGAAATGGTTCTGGGTTCCCTTTTTTTCAATGCAATAAGTAGCTGCCAGAGCACCCATTTGCCCACATGTCTGCAATCCCATCGCAAGTCGATACCCACGTAAGAAACCACCCCTGAAGGCATCTCCTACCCCAGTTGGGTCCGCAATTTGATCAGCCGGGACAACAGGAATGGAATAAGATTTTCCATCAGCAAGCACTTGCGCACCTTTTTCCCCAAAAGTTACCACCAGTAAATTTACCATATTTTCAATGTCACTGGCAGAAAAACCTGTATGTTTTTGCAGCAAATCAAATTCGTATTCATTGCAAAACAATGCGTGTGCGTGTTCAACGCCATATTTCAAATCCGGGTGAGGATTGCGCGCCACTTGTTGAGATGGGTCAAAAAGATACGGAATATTCAGTGATACACATTCTTCACAATAATTGCGCATGGCGGTTGGATCATTAGGCGCAATCACAACATAATCTGCTGCGCCTTTTTCTATAGTTTTTAAAGAATAATTTGCAGAATCCGCCATTGCGCCGGTGTAAAAACTAGCAATTTGATTATTCTCAAGGTCCGTATTGACAAAGAACGAAGCCGTATATTTTCCGTCAATAACCTTAATGTATTTCGTACTCAAAGAGTGCGCGTCCATCCATATTCGATAATCCGAAAAATCTTCTCCAGCGGTGGCAAAGACAAAAGGATTTTCACCAAGTAGAGACAACGTATAAGCGATATTTGGTGCTATCCCACCCCGTTGACGGGTCATGTTGTCGACAAGGAATGATAAGCTGATCTTATCCAGTTTCTCGGGGATGATGTTATCCCGGAATTTCCCTGGGAAAGTCATTAAATAATCAAAAGCGATAGAACCAGTAATAAAAATTGCCATACAATACCTTCTTACTTTGAATTATAAACTGATTGTGAAATATGACTTTCAAATGGAGGATAAAAAATCCCCTCTTCTGTCACCCAGGCAGAGATCAAGTTATGCGGGGTGAGATCAAAAGCCGGGTTCCTGGCATGAGCCGAGGCAGGCACAACCCTCTCACCCATATATTCCAAACCGAGGACTTCGCCAGGGTCGCGTTCTTCAATAATAATGTCCATACCGGATGCAATTGAAAGGTCAATGCTGCTTTTCGGAAAAACACAATATACAGGAACTTGGTTGGCTTTTGCCGCCAAGCTGAGCATATAGGTTCCGATTTTATTTACCACATCCCCATTCGCAGCTACCCGATCTGCTCCAAAGAATACCGCGTTGACTTCACCATGTTGCAAGAAATACCCCGCAGCATTATCTGTGATGATCTCATAGGGGATTCCATATTGCTCGCATTCCCAAGCTGTTAACCTTGCACCTTGAAGTCGCGGTCTGGTTTCGTCAATCATGATTTTCACTTTTTTGCCAGATTCATGGGCATAGCGAATCGCTCCAAGTGCAGTTCCCCAATCTACAGAAGCCAATGCACCAGTATTACAGTGATGTAGAAGAACGTCACCATCCTTTATCATTGTCGCCCCATTGCGCGCTAACTGAAGATTGGTTCTCACATCTTCCTCAGCCATTTTCAGAGACTCATCCAGGATTAAAATAGCGGCTGTTTTGGCATCAAGAGCGGAGTCATCTGAAAATGCCAATACCCGATTGACCCCCCAGGCGAGGTTTACAGCAGTAGGGCGTGCTGAAATTATCTCTCGAGCAATCTGATGAAGTTTCTCCTGCCAATCAAATTCATTACCATCGGCATACTGATTTGCAGCAAGTGCAATTCCAAAAGCACCAGCAACGCCTAACGCCGGTGCACCACGGATAACCATATCCTGGATTGCCCGGATTAGTTCTTCAGTGGTCCTGATTTGTTTGATGACCAATTCACCAGGCAAGCGGCGTTGATCGATCATTTCGACCAATTGATTTTCGTGATTCCACCCGATAGTACGCATTTATCCACTAAAAAACGCTCTCAGCGGAGAGCGTTCCTTCCGATATAGTTTAACATGCTTCCATTGGTTTGACAATATTTTGTGCTATGATTTCACAATGCATGTCTTGTTTTATAAAAAACATGCGAATTGAGGATATATGAAACAAGGGTTACTCATCTTATTGAGTATAAGTTTATTATTATCATCTTGCACAACCAACTCATCGAGTGATTCATGGATTGACAAGCTTTCTAATCCAAATCCATCCCCAACTCCTGCTGCAACCGCCACCCCGCAACCAAAGGCACGCATCTCACTGGGAGAGGATGATATTTTATCTGGCGACTATGATGCCGCACTAAACGAATTTTGGACTGCCCGCGAACAATCCACTGACCCCGAGGTCATTGCCACGGCACAATTAGGGGTTGGTCGTGTCTTGATGATGCAATCCAACTTCAATGGCGCAGTAACCCAGTTGAATTGGCTTATTACAAATTTTCCGGAAGGTGAAACACGTGATACTGCCTTTTACTACCTAGCCCAAGCCTACCTGGGATTAGAACAATATTCCCAAGCTGCCACATCCTTTGGGCAATACCTCCAGGCGCAACCCGGTCCGCTTGATAATGAGATTCTCGAGATGCAGGGTGATGCCTATGCTAAATTATCAGATTATCCCAATGCGCTTCTCAGTTACCAGGCTGCCCGGCAGAACCAGTTACAAATCAATACGGATGATATTGATATTAAAATTGCGCAAATGATCTCTGCTTCGGGTAATGAAGGCGAAGCAATAAACGCATTTTTAGCGCTTTACAATTCGACAACGAATGATGCCATCAAAGCCCAGGTCAACCTGTTATTGGGGCAAATCTATCTTCGTTTGAATGAACCTGATCAAGCTTATGCCCGTTTCCAGGATTCAGTGAGTAACTTTCCCGTTTATTACGACACCTATTCAGGATTGGTTTCCCTGGTTGAGGCTAACCAACCGGTAAATGAATTAATGCGTGGAATTGTTGATTATTATGCAGGCAAATATGGGGTAGCGATTGAGGCCTTTGATCGGTACCTTTACTCCAATCCAGAACACGATGCCACCATTCATTACTATCGAGCCCTAAGTTTATACAATATTGGTGATTATGAAGATGAAATTGCTGAGTGGGATGTTCTTATCCGTGACCACCCAAAAGACGATAAATTTGCAGTTGCCTTTTTAGAGAAAGCAACAACCCTCTATAACCAGTTACAACGTTATGAAGAAGGAGCACAGACTTTACTTAACTTTGTTGCACTTGTTCCAGATTCTTCAAGTGCCCCAGATTATCTTTATCGCGCAGCTCGTATCTATGAATTGGGGGGTTATCTCACTAAAGCAGCTGAAACCTGGGAACGCATCATCAATGAATACCCTAATTCAGATCAGGCATATGAAGGGTTATTTCAGGCGGGGATCATTCATTATCGTCAAGAAATGTATGATAAAGCGCAAGTCAGTTTCCAGCGGTTGAGTTTGCTGGCATTATCTCCGGAAGAAAAAGCTGCCGCATCATTATGGATCGGAAAAAGCCTGGAAAAACAAGGGAATATAGCAGATGCCAGGAACTATTATTCCCAGGCATCTACTGCTGATCCAACGGGTTATTATGGTATACGCGGTGCCCAACTATGTAATAATCAATCGTCATTTCCCCGTATAAATTCTATCGATCTTTCAGTAGACCTTAATGCCGATAAACTCATCGCTGATCAATGGATAATTTCCAGTTTCAAGCTGGACCCTGCGATAGACCTTGCAAGCGTCGAGTCACTAACCGCATATCCAAATTTCCTCCGTGGGCTGGAATACACAAAACTGGGATTGCGAGACGCTGCCCGGATTGAATTTGATGCATTACGAGATGAACTCACAACGGATCCACTCAACTCATACCGATTGTTGGGATATCTGGTTGATCACAAATATTACCAAACTGCAATTTTTACCAGCCGACAGGTTCTTGATCAGGCGGGATTAAGCCTGGATCAAACGTTAACAGATGCTCCCAAGTATTTTAACCATATCCGCTTTGGTGTTTTCTTCAGGGAGATAGTCGTCTCAGCTGCTAATGAAAATGACTTCGACCCGCTGTTGATTTTCAGCATTATTCGCCAGGAAAGTCTGTTTGAACCTATAATTAGTTCCAGCGCGGATGCGCGGGGACTAATGCAGATATTACCGTTTGTCGGGCAGGAAATCGCTGATAATTTTGGGTGGCCACCCGATTTCAAGACAAGTGATCTCGACCGGCCACTTATAAACATCCGTCTCGGGGCAAATTACCTCAAAAAATGGTCGAATTATTTTAATGGTGATATTTCCGCAGCGCTCTCTTCTTACAACGCTGGAATTGGTGCAACTATCCCCTGGGAAGAATTATCTTTTGGGGATGTTGATTTATTTGTTGAAATGATTCGTTATGACCAGACTCGAGATTATATCCATGCAATTGCCGAAAACTACGAAATTTACAAATCCATTTACACCCACCCATAAAAAAAATTCCCCGATTGCTCGGGGAATTTTTAAGTTGATGAAAAGTTATTTTCGATTCTTCAAAGCTGCCTGAGCTGCCGCAAGGCGGGCAACCGGAACACGGAAAGGTGAACAGGAAACATAATTGTTCCCAATGGGATGGCAGAATTCGATGGAAGCAGGATCTCCACCATGTTCTCCGCAAATACCAACTTCAAGAGTCGGCCGCTGTGCGCGACCATCATCAACTGCCATTTTCATCAATCGTCCAACGCCATCCTGATCGAGCGTCTGGAATGGATTCTTTGGCAGAATTCCTTCTTCAACATATTTGACCAGGAAGTTGCGTTCGGCATCATCACGGCTGTAACCAAAAGTCATTTGGGTCAGGTCATTGGTGCCAAATGAGAAGAATTCAGCAACTTCTGCAATCTCTGCAGCAGTCACAGCAGCACGCGGGATTTCGATCATCGTGCCGAATTTATAATGGAAATTTACTCCCTTTTCTTTCATCACTTGCTTGCGATGCGATCAAGCGCGGTTGAATCCATTTGAGTTCATTGACATGACCAGTCAAGGGGATCATTACTTCCGGTTTGACATTCACTCCCGTTTGGTGCAATCGGCTGCTGCTTCAAAAATAGCGCGAACCTGCATTTCAACGATCTCAGGCATAACAATGCAGAGTCGAACGCCACGCAAACCCATCATCGGATTGGATTCATGCATTGAGCGGACAGTTTCAAGTAATGTTTCCTTTTCTGCCAGACCTTTGGTCTCACCTTTTACACGCATGGTGATCACTTCCTCCAAGAAGTTGTTCTTCAGAAGGAAGGAATTCATGCAGTGGCGGGTCAATAAGGCGAATGATTACCGGATAACCATCCATCGCTTCGAAGAGACCATCAAAATCAGAGCGCTGGTAAGGAAGCAGTTCATCCAATGCTTTTTACGAATGTCATCAGTCTTCGCCAGGATCATGCGCTGAACAATTGGCAGACGGGTCGGTTCAAAGAACATGTGCTCGGTACGGCAAAGACCAATACCTTTTGCGCCATATGAACGGGCACGTTGTGCATCCTTTGGATAATCAGCATTCGCCCAAACCTGCAAACCAGTTGTCGGCCAACCTTCAGGAGCTTGGCGAATACCTTTGTTGCGCAGATTTCATCTGCCCAATCCAAGAATGTTAACAAATCTGTCTGTTCTTCGAAGTTCGGATTGGTCAATTCAATTTTGCCAACAAAAACTTCACCGGAAGTGCCATCAAGAGAAATCCAATCGCCTTCTTTTAACGACGACATCATCCAACTCCATCTGACGTTTTTCCATATCAATCGCAACAGATGGAAGCACCAACGATACAGGGAACACCAAATTGACGGGCAACAACTGCTGCATGAGAAGTAGCGCCGCCTTCGCTGGTAAGAATACCCTTGGCAGCCAGCATACCGTGTACATCATCCGGTTTGGTGAATGGACGCACCATAATGACTTTCTGTTTTTCTTCCTTAGCCATTTTTTCAGTGGTGTCAGCATCAAAGTAAATCTGTCCAACTGCAGCACCAGGAGAAGCATTTACGCCAGTCGCAAATAATTGACCTTCTTTTTTGGCTTCTGCTTTTGTTTCCAGGGAAAATTGAGGATGAAGCATGGTATCAACATCAGCTGGTGTAACACGGGTAATGGCTTCTTCTTTGGTGATCAAGCCCTTCGTTAACCATATCAACAGCAATTTTTACTGCAGCTGAGCTGTTCGTTTGCCATTACGGGTTTGCAGCATCCAAAGTTTTTTACGTTCAATGGTAAATTCCACATCCTGCATATCGTGATAATGTTTTTCAAGTTTCTTGACAATTTCAAGGAATTGTTTATTCGCTTCAGGCAAGATCTCGACCATGAGTCTCAATCTTTTCAGTATTGCGAATGCCTGCAACAACATCCTCGCCCTGTGCATTCAGCAGATATTCACCATAAAGCACTTGCTCACCAGTTGAAGGATTACGCGTAAATGCAACACCGGTACCAGAGTCATTACCCATATTGCCAAAGACCATGGTGACAATATTGACAGCTGTTCCCAAGTCATCCGGGATATTGGTGGCTCGACGGTAATCAACTGCGCGTTTACCATTCCAGGATTTGAAGACTGCTTCGGTGGCCAGTCGCATTTGTTCCAGAGGATCCTGAGGAAAATCAAATCCTTTTTCTTTTTTGGTTACTAACTTTAAATGTTTCAACCAGTCTCTTTAGGTCTTCAGCTGATCAATTCGGTATCATCCTTTACACCCTTGGCTTCCTTTGCAGCCTCGAGCACATCTTCGAAAGCTTCGTCGTCGATGCCTAAGCACAACTGACCCAAACATTTGGATCAAACGGCGGTATGAATCATAAACAAAGCGCTCGTTATTCGTCAAAGCAACCATGCCTTTGGCAGTTTCATCATTCAAACCAATATTTAGTACCGTATCCATCATTCCAGGCATGGAGATCTTTAGCGCCAGATCGGCAGGAAACAAGCAGGGGATTCTTATTATCGCCAAATTTTTTCCCGGACGCTTTTTCAGTTTCCTTTAAAGCATCGATCATCTGTTCCCATAAACCATCAGGGAATTTTTTCTCAACCTGGTAAGCATTGCATGCTTCTGTTGTTACCGTAAACCCAGGAGGAACAGGCAAACCAATTCGTGCCATTTCTGCCAGGTTTGCACCTTTTCCACCCAATAATCCGCGAACTTTATCCCAATCGCTACCAACATACTTTTCTGCAGCCTTAATTTCGTCAAACAAGAATACCCATTTCTTTTCTACCATTTTTCCTCCAGACAATTGACTTAACCCGCTTGAGCGGGAAATTTGCACCAAATATTGAATTCTACCACAGTTGAAAATATTAGGAATTAACTCGTATGGACAACTTGTTTTAAGCGTAAAAATCGTTTTTGTAAGTGAATTGCAAGGTAATTTTCCGCTCGTATAGTTGATAATTGTAGGAGTTAGATTTTAAATGTGGAGAACTTAATGAAAATTCTTGTAATTGATGATGATCCTGCAATGACTGAACTTTTAAGTTTGGTCCTCTCCCCCACCAATGCTCAGATCATTACCTCCAATTCCGGTGAAGACGGTCTCAAAATCATTAAAGAGCAAGACCCAGATATCATCCTTCTTGATTTAATGATGCCCCGTATGGATGGTTGGCAAGTTACAGAAAACATACGTACGTTTAGCTCAACTCCCATATTGATTCTCTCAGTACTTGATAACCCCGGTTTGGTTGCCAAGGCACTGGATAAAGGGGCTGATGATTACCTGGTCAAGCCTGTTCCCAGCGGAATACTTATCGCACATATCAATAATCTAACTCGGCGGCGAACCCTGCGCAATCCGGATACCGCACCGTTGAAAATCGAAATCAACTCAGAACACCAATAGCAAATTTTAAACAGGTTTATTTGTTTTTTAACTGTTCCTGAATCCAGGAAAGTGCATTTTCGCGTTGGTCAATTATCCCCGCAGCCTGTTCTTCGATTAGCCGTTCTAATAACTCTCCGATTAAAGGTCCTGCTTGAAGGTTAAAACACGACATAATCTCATCTCCATTAACCAATGGTTTGGGTTGCGTGGTTTCTGGATGTGAAATCCAAGAGTCCATTAGTATCGTCGATTTATTTAAGATTGCTAACCACTTGTGTTGTTCCACTTCAGCTGCGGGTTTGCTGGCAATTTCTGCCAGGCATAATAAGATTAAATCCAATCCCGTTTTCCCTGTTTTCTTATAAAACCGATAGCACGTTCTTTTTTCCAACCCTTCATCGGATTCAAGCAGCTCAAGAGTGATTTCATGATAATCTCGCAATATTCGAATAACTGCCAATTCATCGTTCGATAAAACACTCAGCAGTCTTGAATCATTAAGGAAATTATCATATTTTTCAGGGAGAAGAAGGGAAAACTTATCAACCTGAAAGTTGGAGTGACCATTCGGGTTTCGCCTTTCAAAGTATTTCGCAAGGTCATTTTTTAATGAAGATATTGCTGATCCAAAAGCAGCCGCAACAAAAAAATCGCTTCCTTTTCGCTTTTTCCGAGAGGATACTATCAATTCAAGAATTTCATAAACTCTATATTGGTTAGATTGATTTATATCAAAGCTGAGTTCCATCTCAGGCAAAATTGAAAATTTTCTCAGCAAGGAAATAGCGGCAAAACCATTGGTACAATCCAGAATTTTAAATAGCTCATCCCTTTTTCGTTCCAGCGACACTGTTCCTAGTGAGTTTACTACCTGCTCAATCATCCGGGCTGTCGAAGGTTCAATTTTCAGTTCAAGTTCTGCGGCATAACGTGCAGCCCTAATAACCCGCACCGGATCATTGACAAAACTTTCATGACTGCATGGGCGAAGCCATCTTCCCTGCAGGTCTCTCCCACCGCCTAGCGGATCAATGATCTGGTCAGGGCAATTTAAATTGATTACCATTGCATTAATTGTGAAATCTCGGGCTCGTAGATCCTGATCCAGATTTCCTTGTAAACCGGAAAAATCCATGACTAGTTGTTTTTCGCTACTTTCGCGATAAATTACCCTGCTGGTGAACCTTGTCGCATCCATAACAAAAAAAGCAGCTCCCAATTCATCGGCTACTCTACACGCTAGCACGCGTGGATCTATTGAAGTGACAAAATCGAAATCCTGGATTTCACGCCCGAGAATCCGATCTCTGACAGCTCCCCCTACCAGATAACAATCTTCTGTTTTCTTCAGCTGGTTTTCGATAGTCCTGATTAATTCTGGCAAAATCATGGGTTATTATACGGGTTTGTACTTGTTAAGGTCAACCACTCCAATGAAAGGAAGGTTGCGATAATAGTCATCAATATCCAGACCATAACCAAAAACAAATTTGTTGGGGATGGAAAAACCAATGTATTTTATTGGGACTTCCACCTCCCTGCGTTCTGCTTTGTCGAGAAGTGTACACACATTAATACTGGATGGTCCGCGAGTAGCGAGCAAATTCATCACCGCACTGATTGTCCTGCCACTGTCGATGATATCTTCTACCAGCAACACATGTTTGTTGGCAATATCCACCCCCAGATCAAGGGTAAGGCGCACACTTCCACTCGATTCTCGTCCTCCAACCCCGTATGATGAGACACCCATGAACTCAATGGCATGCGGGATGGATATTTGGCGAATCAGGTCGGTAAGAAATAATACCCCTCCACGGAGGATACAAACCAGAATTAATGGACCTTCATCCAGATAATCACGGCTGATCTCCTCACCCAGTTCAGCGATCCTTAATTTCAAATCTTCTTCCGAGATCAATACCTCGCTAAGATATTCATGATAATCCTGCATTCTCATTCCCTTTCTTAGTCGCAAGGTACTTCGTGATGCTCTCGACATCGTGCCTCATACATTTCGGAAGCACCAACAATGATCACGGGGTCATTAATATGCGCTGGTTTCCCATTCACCAATCGTTGTGTTCGGCTGGCTGGTTCCCCGCAAACCATGCATATCGCCTGCAATTTATCTACTTGTTCAGCAAGAGCCATTAATAATGGCATATAACCAAAAGGTTCACCCTTGAAATTCTGATCTAATCCGGCTACGATTACACGTATTCCCCTTACAGCTAGTTGGTTCACAATACTCAAAATGGCCTCGTCAAGAAATTGTGCTTCATCAATACCAACTACCGTGGTGTCTTTATCTAGTTTATCGAAAATATCAGAGGCTTTTGTAATTGGTAAAGCATCGAATACCGACCCGGCATGCGAGGTAACTTTCATAACCTCATAGCGTTTATCAATTGATGGTTTGAAAACCTGTACCTTTTGTTTTGCTATTGTCGCACGTCTGAGACGCCGGATCAATTCGTCCGTTTTACCGCAAAACATGGACCCGCAGATAACCTCGACTGACCCGGAATGATGCCTCATGGATTTCTCCTTAGATGGTTTCTTTTCATTCTACCTTAACCATTGATCTTTGTTTGATTATTTAACAAAACACCTCCGGTATGATCCGGAGGTGTAGTAATTATTCAAACCCTATTAGACAGGAATTTCCTCACCAGTTGTGGGAAGATCATATCCCATTTGACGCAGAGATTTCTTCATATCAATCAAAGATTTCCGACCAAACCCTTCAACGGCAAGCATAGCAGCTTCGCCTTCGGCGAGTTTACTGATAACTTTACCAACGTTATCCAAACCAGCTTTTTCAAGAGCTTCGGTTGCTTGAGTGGTTAACCCGATTTCCTTGACAGATCGAGATGGAGAAACCTTGGCGGTATCGCGCGCTTTTTTCTCATCCTCAAAATCCTGGCGAGCTTGAACACGTTTGTAGAAACGGTCTACCTGACCTTCAATGTCGATCAACCGTTGCTGTTGACCCGTGAAGAACGGGTGGCATTTTGAGCAAACTTCTGTATGAATTTCTTTTTTAGTTGAACCAGTTGTCCAGGTGTTGCCGCAAGAGCAAACAACTTTTGCATCCGGGTAATAAGTTGGGTGAATCCCTTTTTTCATCTTCGCTGACCTTCCTGATTGAGTGTGCTTTTACAATTGTCGATTTCGACGGATTTGTAAAAAACCTGAATTTATTCAGAGACAGCGGGTTTAACATGAACCTGCTTCTGACCATTTGGCAGAGTGTCATATTCAACAACACCCTGCGCGATTGCAAATAATGTATCATCAGTGCCCACCCGGACGTTCAAACCGGGTTTGATTTTTGTCCCGCGCTGGCGTACCAAGATATTTCCAGAAAGCACTTTTTCGCCGGCAAATTTCTTCACGCCAAGTCGCTGTGCATTACTGTCACGACCATTTCTGACTAGAACCACCACCTTTTTTATGAGCCATTTTCCTACTCCACTCTAATAGATTCAACTTTTAGTCGGGTGTACTGCTGGCGATGCCCGGTCTTTACACGAATCCGTTTCTTTGGTGAGTACTTGAAAATCATCAACTTTAGGACCTTTTACATGATCCAGAACCGAAGTAGTAATCTTGGCGCCTTTTACTGATGGAGTCCCTACGGTGATTTTTTCGTCTTCCAACCAACAGAAGACTGTTTCCAAATTTACTGGAGTTCCAATTTCCACTTCCAAGAGATCCACGTCAATCGTGGTCCCTTCGACGGCTTTGTATTGTTTGCCGCCACTTTCAACTATTGCATACTTCATTTACGATTCTCCAATCTTCACTTCGCCGATTTCCCGCGTCAAACGCCGGTAGCGGGGAAGTTGGGAATAATAATTTGCCTTCCGTTTTGAAGGCAGAGGCAATTATAAAGGGTTGTCGATTTCGTGTCAATGAAAGCGCGTACTGGGTTTTCCTCAATCAGCCATTTGATTGAGGAAAACATCCTGTTCATTTTTGATATTTTACCCGTTCATCTCCAGATCTGCTGGTCTTTTTTGTCCTGTCCATGTGCTCTAAAAATGGCACCACATATTTGCGGCTGGTATTAAATTTATCCCGGATGTCTGTAATTGTGACTGGCTGCCCATCAGCTAGAATTGAATCTAAATATTCCACTAGTTGATTAAATTCAATGTCTCTAAAAATAATTTGGGGAGATACTTGTATGAGTTGACCATTTTTGATCAGATCTTTAATCAATCCCAGTCCTAAAATCTCTTGAGATTCCTGAAAGGTTGGTGGGGAATATGGATCTTCATCTATTATCGACCACAATTTTGCTCTAGATTTCTCCTGTGCGGGCGATAACCCCAAAGGTTTTCCTTCAATCCAGAAGAATTGACCGTCGGTATGAACCCTTTGCTGCGCAACCATATTTTTCATGATGGTCGATAAACCTAATCCGGCACCTTTTAGTTTGTTTTCGATCTCTATAAAATCAAATCCCTTCCTAACAGGGAACTCCTGGTGAAGTTTTTCAATGGATGAAATTATTTTTTCGATGACTTCTCGATAAACCCCGATTGAGACAAACAAATTGGGGTTTCCATCTAGTCCTCGAAGTTCAACTATCACCCCTTCATCTACCATTTTATTCAGTGCTTCGTTTATTTCTTTTTCATTCCTATTAACCACCTGCATGAGCTGCAAAATGGTTATAGCGGTTTGAGCTTTGGAAAGGAGGATGTCATGCAAAGATCCGCTTAGTAATGCTTTCAATTTTTCATCTGTTTTAGAATCCATTAACTTATGCCGACCTAAAGGGTGAGATTCCAAAACCACTCCACCTCCCAAAGTGACCGACGGGGAAGCTTTTCGAAGTATGAACCTATCACCATTTTTTACACAAACAGGTTTATCAAGTTCTAATTGTAAAAAACCTGCTTCTCCACCCATCAACTTTTTATCCCCTAGTAGTCGAACTCTCGCGTTCCGATGTGAAGACCCCGTATAAAAATTTAACCTTATCGTCATGCATCAACAAAATTTCACTGGAATCAAGCAAACCTACACTCACATCCAATCGGGATGTTTCTAAAAATGTTCCTGGTCTTACGAGCACATCCCCCCGCTTTACTGCCTCTTTATCCAGATTCATCAGATTGATTGCGGTTCGGTTACCAGGAAACGCCTTCTGAATCTTTTTGTTGTGGACCTGGAGCCCCCTAATCCTTGTTCGCGTGCTCCCCGGTAATAATTCAACTTCTTCGCCTGATTCGAAAATTCCATCAACCAGCGTTCCCGTAATAACCGTACCAAAACCTTGAAGCGAGAAAACGCGGTCAATAGGCAACCTTGGAGCTTTGCCTATTTCTGTTGTTACCATATTTTTCGTGAATTCGTCTACTTGTGCTATTACTTCCTTTATGCCGATACCAGTTTTCGCAGAAACCCGTATTATCGGAGCATTCTCCAGAGACGTCCCTATAATTTCATGTCGAATTTCATTTTCGATCATATCAAACCAATCAGGATCGGCAATCAAGTCGGCTTTTGTGATAGCGATAATGCCATGGGATACCCCGAGAATGTTAATAATGGACAAATGTTCACGAGTTTGTGGCATTATTCCTTCATCGGCCGCAATTGCCAAAATAACACCGTCTATTCCGCCCATACCAGCCAACATATTCTCAATGAAATCAATATGACCTGGCACATCAATGATTCCAATTTCCACTCCGCCGGGTGAAGTGAAAAAAGCAAACCCGAGATCAATTGTCATCTCACGAATTTGCTCTTCCTTTAAGCGGTCTGGGTGGGAACCGGTTATTGCAGCGACAAGTGCTGATTTCCCATGGTCTACATGTCCAGCAGTGGCAAGTACCAACATGGTGTCTAGCGCTTCTTGAATGTTTGGGAAAAAGATTCGAGCATTTCTTGTGTTGCACTATAAAAACCATTGATCATTTTCTGTGTTTCATCGGAAAGTAACCGAACTGTATCCTGAATATCCTGAATTGAATCTTCAATATTAACGAGCCGTTCGGTAATCTGAGTCAGAGATCGCATACCTTCCCGGGATTCTTCCTCGCGAGTAAGCGTGTAATTTGTCCAACGTTTCTGATCATCAGCTTTAAACGCAACCCATTCACTTCGGAACCTGTCTTCTGTCAGGCGATTCATTTCGGTAATCTCATTTATCCTGCGATTAATCCGTTCATTTACTTCTTCAAATTCCGACTGGGTTCTCTTCACAGCACGATTTGACTCGGCAAACTCCAGCTGCTTTTCTGATATTGATTGGCCTAGAGATTGAAGTTCATCCATTTTCTGTTGCCAGGTATTCCATTGGGTGTTCTTTTCCAACATGTCTAAGGAATTCTTTTCAAGGTAGGCGATTTGAGTTTGTTTTCGCTCTTTTTCGGTTGCAAGCAAATCATCAATTTTCTTATCGACTTTTCGAAGAGCATCCTTATCCAGATCATACGAATTCCGAATTTCTTCAATCCGCTTTTTTAATGCCGCATTCTCAAGCTGCAAGTCTATAATTCTCTTTGTTTCCTGATTTCGCTCACCGCTCAACAGTACAATCTGCCGTTGTGTCTCTTCATCACTTGTATGCAATGAAGGAATTTCATTTGCAAGGTTTTCAATTTTTTGGTTAATGCGAAACTCTTCTTCAACCCGGGACTGGACTGCTTTTTTTAAATCACTTATCGGTTTTAGTTCGGATTGCAAATCGCTAATCCTGTTTGAAAGCAAATCTGATCCTTCTTTTGAGCTTACTGCATTTTTCTTGTCGCCCGCTATAACTGTTTTCTCAAGGTCAATCACCTTTTTCAATATTTCGGTTTTAGTGGAGGCGACTTCCTCTCCAACAGTGTCAATTCTTGCCGGAAGTGGCGATACAGCTTTCATTACAAGCTCTACCTTTTTCAAATCAGCTTTTTGCCGTTGGACAATCCCCTGCAGCGCTTCCAGAGAATCCTGAAGATCATTAATATACTTTTTGTCTTTTTGTCTTTCAGAATCTAACCAAGTGATACGCTTCTCTAAATCATCAATTTCTACCATATTCACCTCAGTAATCATCTGCCCTAAGACAGGTATTGAATTAAATGTGAAAAAACCAATTGAAGTACTCTTGGAAATACTCCCATTAATAATAACAAAAAAAATCCAATGCAAATAATCAATATTTGTTTCAGTGACTCGTTAATCACATATTTTTGTTTTCCGGGGATAATAAGCGATTTTATTATGCCAAATATGGGGATACTCATCCCAATAAAACCTGCAATTATCCAAACTGCCGTCAATTGTTGCGTGACTCCTAAAGATGAAATTAACGCAAATTTAAACGGGAATTCGCCAAATGGAGGATACCCAATGATTGAAAACAGAGAGACGACAAGTCCCACTGACGCGAACGGATAACGCCACGCACTTCCTAAGACTTCAGAATTCGGACTATTTTCGTCTTTTATTAACAATGAAAGACAAAAACTTGCTAAGAGTAAAGCGAGTAATCTAGGAATCAATGAAAGATAAAAAGCTTCCTGGGTATTTACTGTTTGTAATCCGATTAGTATCAACAAAGAACCCGTTTCAAACAATACCAAATAGCCAAAAATACGTTTCACCTTTTTCTCAAAAAAGCCCCATAATGCTGCGGCCACAATCATAATAGAACCAATAGAGATGAAAATAACCCCAAAATAATTCGATTCGCGGATCCATGTTACTGAATTCATGTAATCCAAGATCACTAGTAAAACTGCTTGCGGGAATACGGTTAATATAAACCCTGAAATGTAAGGATGTACATCCTCACTTAATTGAGGAATCCAACTTTGAAATGGAAAAACTGCTAACCAAAAAGCAAAACCGGTAGCAAGGAAAAAACCGGCAATCCCTAATTGTTGAACATCAGATGGGCTAGCTTGGTTACCCGCTACAAACCATCCCCCCAAGAGGATTAGTGGCATTGATAAAGATTGGAAGATCAAAAATCGCACAACCCCTTTCGATAACGGCTCTTTGGCATGAATTAATACCGGCATCGAAAGTAACACCGCAATTTCGACAAATATGGCAGAATAAAGGAATGGGTCCACGGCAAGTGCAGCAGTCAGACTTGCCACCATTAACATTAAGTAAGGGATGATATGAACCCCGACCCCTGCTTGCCTAGCTCCACCTATGGATAACAATAATGTTATACACATAATCGATAAAAATAAACGATCCGCGTTTGCGAGAGTGAATCCCCTGCCAAGTAAATCAATTGTCGTTCCTATCTCAATGGATAAGGGTCCGACCTTGAGAACTTCTCCAAAATTTTGAAAAATGGCGAGTGACCCTAAAATAAGATATAAACTAATTGAAAGCATTTCCGTTAATTTTAGCCATTTTCGTAAGAAAAACAGCATGACTGCCATCAACGATGGCACTAAGATAAACAGGATGGGGGTGGTCATTTTGCATCCGCCTTAACATCCCTGATGACAAAATAGGTTCCAAGCGCTCCGAGTAGTATAACAACTAGCGACAGAAGGCCATTTATAAGTAATGAACTTTCAAGGATGCTGTATATAGATGAAAAACCGTTGTAAAACAGGATAATTGAGAGAATAACTTTGCTGGGGGTGGACGAAATGCCAAGTTGAAGAATTCCGCAAAAAACCGCAAATAGTCCCCCCAGAATTATATCAATGGAAATTTGAAGATAATCTGAGATTTTTATCGCTATAAGCACCGCAAGAATAATAAAGATCGTAAATGCAACAACCCTAAAAAGTACAATATTACTATTTAACAAATTCAGGGTAACCTGTTTTTCTCGAAGGGAAATATATATTACAAAAACAGCAGACATTGAGGCTACCAGGCGAATTAATGCAGCGAAAGAAGACGTAAATTGGACGCTAATCACAAATTCAGCCATGATTATCAGAGCAACGCTACCGATAACAACAGTCATTTTATTGGAGATTAAAAAAAGAATACACCCAATAAAAATAAAAGCTAATGGAATCAGATTTATCCAATGAATCATCACAAGAGCCTATTTGTTACTAAAATGGTCGAAATAAGGATCAAAAAGACAAAAGCCCAAAGCAACCCACCTTCACCATCAAGGACTAAGGTGAGAATACGGGTTACTTCACCAAATAATTTATTTATCCATGATAAAAATACTAGAATCCAATTCAGATCAATAATTCTTAAAATTAAGCCACCTATCCTTGAAATGAAAATATTTTGACCCTGCATAAGCCTTTCTTTAAATTCAATAAATCTTTCACTCCGATTAGCAAAGAATATAAAGACAATAAGAACTATCAGGATGATTGGTAGCAAAAAGTCAATTACTGATATTTCGCCTGATTTCAACCAAAAACCAAGAATCCAGATAACAATTAATAGAAAAACCGGACTTATTTTTGCAATCGCAGCTGCCCATTTCTCCATCTTTTGTTCAATATTCGCCTTCCATTGCGTAAAAAAGAAGGCATATACTAACCCAAGCGCTAAAAACAGATTGTAGCAAACAAGGTAAAAATCAGACAGGATTAAAGAAGATGATAACCAAATTCCATATGAAGGGGTGTATGGCAAACCGATTGCGCCAATTAGCAAAACACTGATTCCGATTTTGAATACAGTGCTACTTCGAGTAATAAGTGATTGGATTGCACTTGATAAAACAAAAACAATTGCAAAAGAAACAATCGCTTGTTTATTTCCACTCAGCAAAATAAACACTGACATTCCTGAAAAGAACTTGATCCAGTTCCTATGTTTTCGAAATTCTTGCTGGCTCTTTAATTAAATTTAACGAATTTTGAAATACTGAGAAAAAATAACAACATCAGGATTACATTTTCCCCAAAAAACGAATCAAATGGGGCGTCGATTCCATTTATAAATGCAAAAACTGAAAGAGGAACAACAATCTCAAAAAACGACAATAGATTTTGTCTCATGGGAGGATTGCCACGCGTGTCCAACCCAACCGGGAAAACGCCTAATCGGAGAATGATACCAATACTCAAAACAAGCATATTCACATTCCCACTGACGCCCATGCCAAACATGATTAACAACGTACCAACAGACCGCTGCATGAAGTCACCAATCACGGTTGTGTTTTGAGCTTCATCGCGCTGGATGCTTAGATAAGAAACAAGTAAAACGATGTCAAGGGAAGCTGAGGTTATCAAAAATGAGATGAGGGATTGCGATATTATCGCCATCATACCAAATGCGCCGATAATTAATGTGGCTGACCAGGCGAATAGATTATTTTTACCTGATAACCGGCTGAAATCATACAACAGGGTGGAGATTAGCAAAGCGAGCAGAAGCAATCCAAAAATCCAGTTGTTTTTGTCAATATGGCTTATCGCCAGGAAGGTTTGAGAATCATTCGAATCTAAAAGAGGCGTAGTAAACGACCCACTTGAGGATATTTTAATGACAACATAACTTGTCAACGCCAAGAAAGACCCGAAGATAGCAAAAATCCAGGTTTGAACGGTATTAAATCGTGTTATACCCAACATCTGGATAGCAAACCCCGACATTAACAATATTACAACTGGAATGAATAGAACCATTTTCGTTTAGATTACCTGAGTAAACTTATCACGATGGAGATATTTTCCATATCCAGCATGACCATGCCAGACCCCGGCTTCAACTATTAATTCGCCCCTCGAGAATACCAACACAGGGAAACCAATCAATTGATAACCTTCATATAAATTATAGTCAGTCCTTTGTTGGGAAATCTTAACACCGTAATCAACCTGATGGTGAGGATCCCGAACTACAAGGTCAGCATCCGAATTTATCGCAATTGTTCCCTTCTTCGGATAAATCCCAAATATTTTTGCGGGGTTTGCACAAGTAAAGCGGACGAAATCATTTACTGAGAAACGACCTTTACTTACCATTTCAGTAAAAAGGACAGGCATGCGATCACCTACACCAGGGAGTCCATTGGGTATTTTTGTAAAATCGTCTCTCCCTAATTCCTTGCCAGGAATCGCTATTTTAACTCCTTCATATTCAATAGGTGTTTGCCCATTGTAATAAAACGGGCAGTGATCGGTAGCGATGGTTTGTAGGGTTTTTTCACTCAATCCCTTCCATAATCGCTGGGTATCCTCCTCTTTACGCAGCGGTGGAGAACAAACCCATTTAGCGCCATCGTCATCAGCCAAACGGTCATCAGTAAACAATAAGTATTGGGGGCAGGTTTCTCCCATTATCTTCAACCCTTTTGCTCTGGCATATTTTAGTTGATCAACTTCTCCCGCAGCATTCATGTGAACCACGTATAATGGCGCATCCGCCACTGCTGCAAGTGCCGACCCTCGTAAAACAGCTTCAACCCCACCCCAAGCGGGTCTGGTAAGCGCATGCCATTCAGGGCTAGTTTTCCCGTTTGCTACTGCTTCCTCAATTAACAAATCAATCAGGTCACCATTTTCTGCATGAAGCATTGTCAACATTCCAGCATCACGTGCAATCCGCATAACACGGAAGATCTCTCCATCTTGCAGACGTAGTCGATTATTGTATGCGGTAAAAACCTTTACACTCGTCACTCCCAGCTCAGCCAGCCGGGAAATTTGCGCTTCTACTTCAGGTGTCAGATGAGTAATATTTGCATGGAATCCAAAATCAATAGCTGCCTTGGATTCAGCTTTCTTCTTTAGTTCCTGGAAATTCATTTCAAGGTCATCAGAATTTTGCGAAATAAAATCTATCACAGTAGTGGTGCCCCCAAATGCCGCCGCTTTGGTTCCGGTGTAATGATCATCAGAGGATACTGTTCCAAACATAGGGAGATCCAGGTGGACATGCACATCCACTCCACCAGGGAGGATCAATTTACCACTGACATTGATCACCTCAGTTTCAGGCAAGGCAGTTAGATCATTTCCGATTGAAATTATTTTTCCGCCGGAAATCAGTACATCTGCTTTTTTCGTTTCATTTTCTGTTACAACAGTCCCATTTTTCAATAATTTACTCATCATAACCTTTACAATTCCTGGGCTTTACTATTTGCTAAAAATATACCCAATTCATTATTTAGTGATATCACTTGAGCGAGCAATTCAAATATTTCTCTATCTGAATCCGGGGATACATTCGTCACTTTCCCGGCATATCCAGCCAGGCTTTTTTCCCGAATTGTTTTCCAAAGTATATCCCGTTCATCAGACCGGACAATAAGGTCATTTACAATAGTTGCCTTATTCACAAGGTTACCAAGCGTATAGAAAAAGCTTATCCTTTTCCACTTATCGGACTTAATCGGCACTGGTATATTGCCCAAAGGACCCAATTGAATTTTGTAGTATTCTTCTTTTGCGCGAGGATGCTCAGGCTCATTTCGAATTAACTCGGAACGCGTGGTGAGTTCGTGCCCCTTAACTTCTGCATAAGATTCGATCAGAGATTGGTGTCCTTGTGCAAATTTGCCCGTTTGGTAAAAAAGAATGAAATCCACATCTATCAATTTTGGAGCCATTCGGAATGGAATTCGATACCAACCAAGTACTTTTGCTATTTCCATATCCTTGGGGCTCGGCATAACCGCCACGAGTATCAACGCACTTTCTGGAAATAAATAATTCTGATTCATGATGTAAATTGTAAACGATTATGGTAATTAAAAAATGGACCTGTAATTTCCAGGTCCATTTAGTTTATAAAAGGATCATTTACCCGCTTCGGTCATTTCATTGAAATCTGTTATCAGCGTGTCAATCTCTGGGACTTGTTTCTGAATATCCGTCCAATAGTCCGGGTTATACCATTGTTCCTGGATTTCCTTATAGGTTTTTCCCTGTTGCTCCACCCATGTGTAATATTTCAAATTATGGATGCGCTTGCGCGACTCGTAAGTCAATTCTTCCATGTAATCAGTGGTTGTCCCCATAAGATATTGACCAAAAACACTGGCGCTATCAACCTCAGTAAATTGCCCAGATTTCTCATGCATTTCTTTAATACGGCTACCATACAACTCCATTGAATCAGTCAATACAGTCATTACAATATCCGAACTTCCCAATTCATAGAATTTTGCAAATTTTATGGCTGATTGTAAATTCGCAATACTAGAGAAACCGAGTAGATCAAGTTTATTTACAAACTCTTCGGGAACGCCTTTATTGATGAGGTATTTATGCCCGGCCGGCTCATTAAATAATCGACCGAGGTTTACCACCGCGTTATCATCAATTGCCATCACGAAATCGGTATTTTTAACATTATGGATCCAGGGAACGTGTTTATCGCCAATCCCCTCGATGCGGTGGGAACCAAAACCGTTTTGTAAAAGTGTTGGGCACTGCAAAGCCTCACTAGCGATGAGCTTGATGCCCGGGTATTTTTGTTTGAGATAATCGCCACTGGCGATTGTGCCGGCAGAACCGGTAGTATAGGCAGCGCCTCTGACCTGATCACCAGGTCTCATAACCTTCTTGAGGGCTTCTTCCATTGCGTACCCTGTGATCTCATAATGCCACAAGTAATTGCCAAATTCTTCGAATTGATTAAAGATCATCAAATCCTCGCCGGATTTGCGCAATTCCCAGCACTTATCAAAAATTTCTTTTACATTTGATTCACTTCCCGGGGTCGCAATTACCTCTCCAGAAACCTTCTGCAACCAGGCAAATCTTTCTTTTGACATTTCCTCCGGCAGAATAGCAATCGAATCACATGCTAACAATGTTGAATCATAAGCACCGCCACGGCAATAATTGCCCGTGGAGGGCCAAACTGCTTTTTGGGTGGTCGGATCAAATTCCCCTGTTACCAAACGCGGAACCAGGCAGCCATAAGCAGCCCCCACTTTATGTGAGCCGGTAGGGAACCACTTGCCTACCAAGGCAATGATGCGTGCATTGGTTCCGGTCAGGCTGGGGGGAAACTCAATGTAATTTACGCCACCGAATCCCCCACCTTTTTCAACCGGTTCATTGTGCCAATTAATGCGAAACAGGTTGCGCGGGTGAATATCCCACAAACCAATTTCTTTTAACTCTTTTTTATATTTATCTGGAATGAGCTCAGGGTGTTTCATTTGCGTCAAAGTCGGTAATACGATATTCTGTTTGCGTAACCTTTCAACTGCCCTTAGCATTCGATCTTTATGAGTCTTCAATTCAATTGTCGCCATTTTGGTTGCTCCTTTATTATTTATGATTCACCATCAGGTGTGGAACTCGTAGTATACAAAGGACGTCCTCTGACCTCGTCGTAAATCCTGCCGACGTACTCACCCAGGATTCCGAGGCATATCAGCTGCACTCCCCCAAGGAATAGGACTGAAATAATCGTTGCGGCCTGTCCGGCTAGATATTGAGAACCCACAATTCGGAGAACAACAATTGCGATTAATCCCGCTAAACTAATCCCCGCGGATATAAACCCGAACCACATCGCAATCTGAAGCGGCAAATAGGAAAAACTCGTTATGGCTGTTAACGCCAATTTGAGCATTTTCTTAAGCGGGTATTTAGATGTGCCGGCAAAACGAGCAGCTCGTTTGTAAGTAACACCGATCCATTTAAAACCCACCCAGGAAGACATTCCACGTAAAAACCGATGCCTTTCGTGCATGGATTTCATAACATCCACAACCTTACGGTCTAATAGTCTGAAATCGCCGGTATTCATGGGTATCATGACATCCGTAATGCGATAGATGAGCTTATAAAATGCTGTGGCGCTGACTAACTTGAACCAGGTTTCACCTTCACGCTCAGCGCGTTGGGCATACACTACTTGGTATCCTTCGCGCCATTTTCCAATCAGCTCAAGAATAACCTCAGGAGGATCCTGCAAATCGGCATCGATGATGATCATTGCCTCGCCGCGCGCATAATCCATCCCTGCAGTTACCGCTATTTGATGTCCAAAATTGCGTGCAAAGATGACCGGTCTGATATGCGGATCATTTTTTGCCATTTCACGAATCATATCTGTCGACCCATCGGTGGATCCATCATCGATCAAAACCAACTCCCAGTTTTCGCTGGTGGAATTCATGACCTCGGTAATTCTGCGCTGCAACTCAGGCAGGCTTTCAGTTTCATTGTATATTGGTGCAATTACTGAAAAAACTGGTTTCATAATAAAAACCTCTTAAATATTCAAAAGCTTTTTCAAGGATACCATTGTTGGTTCAATGACGGGGGCAGGGTCAACTGCCATCATTGCCGCTCTAATATCTTTCAACCCATTACCGGTGTTGATGACAAAAACCGGATCATCCAGGTCAATCAAATCTGTCTCAACAGCCTTCTTTAAACCGGCATAAGCGGTGGCACCGGCTGGTTCTGTAAAAATGCCATATTTCCCCAATTCTCCAATGGCATCAACGATCTGCTCATCAGTAACGGTCAGGTATTGACCGCCTGTTGCCTGAGCTGCTCTCACCGCCCGAACCCCATCCCGCGGCAAATCCACGCTAATCGAATCAGCCATCGTAGTTGCAGTGACGGGCGTAATCGTTTCTGTATGATCAATAAACGAATTCGCGATGGCAGCGGATTTTTCGGATTGGATGCCAAACATTTTCGGCATTTGATGAATCCACCCCAATGCCAACAGATCCTTGAACCCTTTATGAATACCAGAAATAATATTGCCATCTCCAACCCAAACAAATACCTTTAAAGGTTTTGAATCATCCGGTAGTTTTGTGATGATCTGTTCCCAAATCTCAAATGCCGCAGTCTTCTTCCCTTCTGCATGTGAAGGGGTTGTACCCCGTATTTCGGCAATACCAGCCAAATTCAGTAGCTGCCTCAATGGTCAAGTCGAAAGCTGAATCATAATTACCATCCACCAGGATAACTTGAGCACCATAAATCAATAGTTGCGCAACCTTAGCAGGTGGAGCAGTTTTTGGTGCAAATATAATGCATTTTGTCTGACAGAAGCCGCCATACCTGCCAAAGCTGCACCTGCATTACCTGTAGAGGCTGTCACTACAATTTCAGCTGAAATTTCTCTAGCGCGTGGTACAACTTTTCTGCTGAAGCACGATCTTTAAACGAGGCAGTTGGATTTTTTCCCTCATCCTTAATCCATAAAGAAGTCATCCCAAGTAGATCCTTGATTCCAGGAGGGCTATAAATCGGAGTCCAGCCGGCAAAGCGGAATGGCGTTCCGAAGCCGCCAGGATCACAAACCGGGAGTAATGGCAAATACTTCCATAGTGAATCTTCTGAACGAACAAAAAGATCATCTTGTGTGTATTTTGCATTGATTCTTTCATAATCCAGAATTACATCGAGATTCCCGCCGCATTTTGGGCAAGTATAAAGGATTGATACCGGATCATAATCAACATGGCAGAGTGAACAGGAATATCCTCTAAATTGTCCCATGATTGGCTCTCCTATTCATTCTCAAAGGGTACTCCCAAAGACGCGGGAGGAGAGGTGTTTAAAGCACGTAACATTTTCGCGATCACTTTTCGGGCTGATTCAGGTAAGCCCGCAAGCGTGCGATCAACCCATTCAGCATTGCCGACATTGACCAGAAGTAGGGCAAGGATCATTAGTGGAAATGGGGCAACTTGCATTACCTGCGAGGGAATATTCGGTAAATGAGGTTGCAAGAATATCCCCAGCCATTGCAAGAATGCGAACAAGTATGCCCCTGCTGCCGCTCGTAAAGGATTCCAACCACCAAAAATAGTAATGGCGAGAGCTATCCAACCTAGTCCATCCAGCCCAGAGTTTGGACCCGCCCACCCTGCTTTTGCCGAAAGTGAATACACCGGTCCAGCCAATCCCACAAATGCGCCACCAATCATCGTATATATGTAACGCATGCGATTCACATTTGCACCGCGGGTAAATGAAGCAGCCGGACGTTCGCCAATTCCCTGCAACATCAAACCGGAACGGGTCTTAATATCCACCAGAAAGACAAACCAATCAATACAAAACTGGCGTAAACCAGAATGTCTTGTTTGAAAAACAAAGTTCCGATAATCGGAATGTCTTTTAATACAGGTATCGGCAACGAAGGAACACGAGGTCCGGGCTTGCCCATGTATGGATTCCCGAGAAAATAGGCTAAATCGCGACACATTAGAGTTAGCACAAAACCAACAGCTACCTGGTTTTGCTTCAAAGTAATGCTTGAAAAGGCAATAATTAACGCTACAAATGCACCAATCAAAGCACTGACTGCAAATGCAAGCAGCAACGAATCCGTCTTTACGCCTACTACAAATCCTGCCATGGCGGTAAGCATAAGCGTGCCATTTACTGAAAGGTTAATCACCCCCGAGCGTTCAGTCAAAGTTTCGCCAATTGAGGCAAAAATAATTGGAACCGCCAGCGCAATTACTCCTGCCAGGCTGGCCACAAGGGTGCTATCCATTTTGCCTCCCTTTTGAAGTGCCAAGGAATTTTGCTCTTACACCTTCCATGATTAGGAAGAAAAGTAATAAAGCCCCTTGTAATACACCTGAAAGTGTTGAGTCCACTTTAAGGGCAATTTGTAATTGAATGCTTCCAATGTTCAATGCTGCAAAAAACAAGGCGACCATGGCAGCCCAAATCGGCTGGAAATTAACCAGCATCGCAACCATCATTCCCAAGTAACCATATCCGGATGAAATAAGTGGCATCAGGCGGTGGTAAACACCAACAATTTGAACCGCCCCCGCTAACCCCGCAAAGGCACCACAAATCAGAAAAGCGGACATAAAATACCCGGTGGTTGAAATACCCAACAGATTTGCAGCCCGTCCATTTTTTCCAACCGCTTTAAGCTTTAAACCAAAATATGTGCCCTTTAAAACAAAGAACACCAATACCAGGCAGATTACTGCAATAATCACAGCCCAAATACTCAATCTGAAACCTTCAATCTGAGATAGCCAATAAGCTTCTTTAAAGGGTTCAGTACCACTCATTGAAGCTACCCCGGGGCGCTTCCATGGGCTGAAAATCAACCAAATGGTCAAGGCTGTGGCAACAAAATTGAGTCCTAATCCGCCAAAGATTTCATTCACGCCGCCATAAATACGTAAAAGACCCACCAGGGAAGCCCATAACGCTCCCCCCAATACCCCAGCCAACATTGCCAAAATAACGGCAGTTACAGGGTTTATTGAAGTGTTTTGTAGAATACGCAATGCCCAGGTGGTAAAAATAGCGCCAAGGATTATCTGTCCTTCAATTCCAATATTCCACAATCCAGCAGCATAAGTGAATAACAACCCCAAGGTTGCTAACATTAATGGAACCCAAACCACAAGTGTATTGGCAACACCTCTCCAGGAACCTAGTGATCCTTGCAAGATATTTTTGTAAGCTTCAATTGGATTAGTTTTCGTCACTAGTAAAACGAGGCTGGTAAACAAGAGAGCAAGAACAACCGCCAATACACGAAATGCAAATTTTATCAAAGGAACATTAGATTTCTGCATCTTGACCTTTCCATTGTTTCTCCCAACCTTTACCGCCAATCAATTCGCCCAGTTGGTGAACGCTGGTCTTGTCAGCTTTGAGAGGTTGAGAAACTTTGCCACCATAGAAGACAAGCACTCGGTCGCTATAGGTTAATATCTCATCAAGGTCAGAAGAAATGAAAATGATCGCTGTCCCATTTTTACAGCGCTCCTTCAACTTTTCCCAGATCCACATTGCCGATTCAATATCCAAGCCGCGGGTGGGATGTTCGAGAAGCAAAAGATTAATCGGGTTTTTTGTGAGTGCGAGCAATGCTCTTTGCTGATTGCCGCCAGAAAGCGCTTCTATACGGCTTTCTGGTTCGCCTTTGATAGAAAACTCCTTGATCTTGTTGTGAGTGACTCCAACAGCTTTTTTACGATCAATAAACATTCCCTCCTGCTCTCCAGCTAGAATGAAATGCTCAACAAGTGTCAACCCAGTAACCAGTCCCTCTTCAAGGCGAGCTGCGGGCATATAAGCAGTTTTGTTTCTCAGAAATACGGGATATGGCTTCCCTGTGAAATCTTGTCCATCAATGAATATCTTTCCGCCTACTGTTCTGCGCAAGCCGGCACAAGCCTGGAGGAATAATCTTTGTCCAGACCCTTCCATACCCGCTAGCCCGATCACCTCGCCGCGGCAGATATCCAAATTAATATTTGGAACATTAATGCGGTAATCTTCAACTGCCAGGTCTTTGACCTGCAGGAATTTTTCACACGAATTTGTATCAATTCTTTTAGCAGGTTCAATTGATTTGCCAAACATCATTGTTACCAATTGTTTGGTCTCATAAGGTGGTTTCACCAACCCCACATTTTTGCCTTGTCTAAATACAGCCACCTGATCGCATAAACCCTCAACATCTTCGAGTTTATGGGACACAAAAATAATAGTCATATCTTTTTTTGCTAATTTTCTTAAGGTGGCAAAAAGTAATTCTTTCTGTGAAGCACTAATTCCTGTGGTTGGCTCATCCAATATCAAGACCCTGGCACCTCGCCATAAGAGTCGTAAAATCTCAAGTTGCTGCCGTTCACCAACAGTTAGCGAATCAACATAGGCATCCGGGTCAATCTTAAAGTTGAAACTCGCCTGTAGATCCCCAAACGACTTCCTCACCATTTTCCGATTCGGAATCAAACCACCAGCTTCACCAATCAGCAGATTATCAATTACACGCATCGGTGGAAAATCAAGCGGATCCTGATGGAGCATCCCGATACCATATTTAATCGCGTCGGCAGGTGAATTAATGATTATTGGCTTCCCATCCAGTACAATTTTGCCGGAGTCTGCTTGATAGAATCCTGACAAAATTTTCATCAATGTGCTCTTCCCTGCGCCGTTTTCTCCGAGAATTCCCTGAATCGTCCCCGAAGGAATGGTGATTGAAATGTCATCATTTGCATGAACGTTTTTGAACGCTTTATGGATATTTTTGATTTCTACATTCATCGAATTGATCCATCCTCAACAGGTAAGGGGAAGGCAATAAGCCTTCCCCCTGAATTATTAGAGCAGAGAATTATTGAGAAAGACCTTCCATGCCCTGCAGCAGTTGCGGGAGATACCAAATCTCGAAATCAGTCGCCGGTTGTCCGTCAGCCAGGTATTGCGTTCCATCCTGGAGGAAGATCGGTCCCTTCCATAGGTTCAAACCACCTGCCAATTCAGCGATGAATTGATCTACAGCAGCTCCAGCATTTGTGCTTAAGCCTTCGCCCTTAACAAAGCCAATCATGCTGGTATCTGGATTATTAATATCTGCCCAATCAGGTCCAGCCCATTCAAAAGTGCCACCAAATGTGCCATCCATAATCTGTTTCATATAATTGGCATAGTACGGACCCCAGTTGAAATACGGGACACCCAGACAGAATTTTGGTGCAGCAGCGCAAGCGCCCTTGTAATCATATTGAACTGCCCATACCTGTTTCCCGGCTGCGTTCATCTTGTCAGCCTGAACCAGGGCTTCGGTTGTGTCAATGCCAGAAACAACAACATCGTAATCGGTGTTATAGAAATCATCTGCAACCTGGGTAGGATCAGATGTAACGCCAGGGATATTTACCCAGCCGCCAATCCAGGTTACTTTGAATTTCAACTCATCAGCAGGCTTGCCAAGGTAATTGGTCCAGCAGTACTTCGCGCCTAAATACACTGAGGCAGCAAGCCGCCGGGTCTCATCATTGGTTAAAGGTCCAAGGTAGCCAATTTTGCCGGTTTGAGTTGTCATCGCCGCAGCACAACCAGCGATCATTTTGCCATATTCCATTTTGCCCATAATGTTGACCATATTGGGCATATCTACATATTCTTTTCCTTCTTTCCACAACTGGTCACCAGATGCCATAATGACCTTGACATCAGGATTATCTTTGGCAAACTGGGTTGAGTCGGCTTTCATGTCATCTGAATTGAACAAGATAACATTGGCACCTTGTGCCACAAGCTCATCTGCCAATTGTGCAAAAGTAGTACCAGTTTTAATAACTGCCAGGTCAATGTAACTTACCTTTAAGCCAGGAATTTGATCCTGCACATATAAACTGGCGTCATAATGTGCCTGGCTCCAACCGCCATCAGCAGCCGAACCGATTAGTACCATTCCAAAAACCGGGAGTTCCGCTGCAACTACCGGAGCTTCTGTAGGCGCTTCAGTTGCTACAACCGGGGCTTCAGTTGCCACAACTGGGGCTTGAGTTACCACTGCTGTCGGTTTGGCACAAGCAGAAAGAACAAGAACAGCAATGATCAAAATACTTCCAACTATCCACATGCGTTTAGCTAACATTTGGTCTCCTCCTAATATAGGAACATCTGAACATAAAAAACTTCTTAATGTAATACAAGAAAACGATTTACAGAATTTCTGCACCTCCTATCTTTAACTTTTTATTGCTGAAAAAATAGAATAGGTTATGTTATCAAAGAGTTACTTGTTAATAAATTGATTGTACACGAACCTTACCAACAATCCAAATTATTGCCAATATTCGTGAAAAAGAGGAAGTCCCATGCGCTGGGCACAGGACTTCCTATTCGTTATTATTCTCTTACAATCCTTGTACCGGTTTCACCGCGTAGTGCGCGCCCGATATTTTCGGGATTTGTAATGAGGGCTTCCTTGCCGCCATTTTCAAGGTACATTATTACAGCTTGGATCTTCGGTGCCATGGATCCTTTGGCAAAATGAATGCCTTCAGCAAGATAAGCTTTCGCCTCAGCAAGTGTAATCTTATCCAACCATTTTTCATTTGGTTTGCCATAGTTGATGGCAACTTTTTCAACAGCAGTTGAGATTATAAACAAGTCAGCATGGATCAAGCGGGCTAACAGGCTGCTGGCAAAATCTTTGTCGATAACTGCTGCCGTGCCTAAACAACCACCTTTACCATTATCAATAACAGGGATACCGCCGCCACCAACAGTGATGACCACTGTGCCAGAGGCAATCAGTGTGCGCACAGAATCGATTTCGACAACTTCCATGGGTAACGGGGAAGCAACAACCCTCCGCCAACCACGACCAGCGTCTTCAACCACATTCCAGCCTAATTCAGTCTGACGGCGTTTCGCTTCTGCTTCTTCCATGAAACCGCCGATGGGTTTAGTGGGATTCTGGAAGGCTTTATCATTCTTATCAACTTTTACTTGTGTCACTACTGTGGCAACCGATTTCTTTATGCCACGACTAATCAATTCGTTTTGCAATGTTTGTTGAAGTGCGTAACCAATTGCACCCTGGCTGTCTGCACCGCAAACATCCAATGGGACTTCATGCATCCCTTCGTATTTCGCAGCTATTTCGGAGCGGCGCAGGATAAAGCCAACTTGTGGACCATTACCATGTCCAACAGCTACATCCCAACCTGCTTCGATCATGTCCGCTATGTGCTTTGAGGTTTCTGCAGCAGCAATATATTGATCTTCTACAGTTACCTTTTTTGGGTCCAGAATCAAAGAATTTCCACCAACTGCAACAACTGCTAATTTCTTTGCCATTTGCTAATCTTCCTTTTCTATTTTTAATTTACTACATCGTTAAAGCCATAACGGCTTCTTGGACGTGCATTCGGTTTTCAGCTTCATCATAAACAACAGACTGGGGTCCGTCCATTACTTCATCAGTAACTTCAATATTACGGTCTGCAGGAAGTGGATGCATGTAGATCGCATCAGGTTTTGCCAATTTCATGCGGCGTTCATCAGTAATCCAGCTCTCGTATTTCTTGATGATTTTAGCACCTTCTTCTGCGTCCGAAGTATGAACCAATGCTCCCCAGGATTTGGCGTAAACAACATCAGCATCCTTGAAGCCCTCATCCATATCATCTACAACATCGAAACCAACCCCAAACTTTCGCGCTTGTTCATAAGCCGCATCCATGATTTCAGGCATGAGCTTGAATTCAGGTGGATGTGCCAGAACGATGTCCATGCCAAATCGCGGCATTTGTAACACCAGGGATTGAGGTACAGAGATAGGTTTTTGGTAGGAAGCTGCGTATGCCCAGGATACGACCATCTTTTTCTTCCTCAAATCGCGACCCTTTTTTTCCATGATGGTCATCAAATCAGCGAGACATTGGAAAGGATGGTAGACATCACACTGCATGTTCAACACCGGAACCCGCGAAGCCTTGGCTACTTCATTCATATATTTATTGCCAATTTGCCAATCAACATGCCGAATGGAAATTCCATCAAAATAACGACCAAATATTTCTCCAATTTCCTTGGGGGTATCGCCATGTGAAATTTGGGTAGTCCGTGATTCAATGAATGCAGCATGTCCGCCGAGATGCGCCATGCCAGCTTCGAACGAACCACGCGTGCGCGTACTGCTGAAGAAGAAGAGCATCGCAAGCACCTTATCCCGGAGATATGGGGTAAGTTCAGTTAATGCGCGTTTTCGTTTCAGATCAAAAGCAACTTCTAGAACAGTTTCGACTTCCTCTTTTGAGAAGTCAAGATCTCCGATTAAATCACGACCATGTAAATAAGTTTGCATTTTTTCTCCTTAGGTTTACTCCATTTTTCCGAGCACTAAAGCAAGTAACGCCATGCGCATGACTACGCCATTAAACGCTTCCTGCCAGTAACGCGACCAGTGCGTGATATCAACATCGGTTGGAATCTCATCCATGCGTGGAAGAGAATGCAACAGGATAGCATCGGATTTCGCTTTCGTGGTTAACAACTCACGCGTTATCTTGTAATTTGCAGGCGTTAATCCGTGTTCCTCTACCTCATGACGTGACTTAGTATAATCCGGTTGTACCACCGGTTCAACTAGAATTACATCGGCTTTTGCAATTGCCTGTTCTACATGTTCTGCTTCCGAGAAATTTACACCAAACCGTCGTAAATCTGATTTAAATTCCTCGGTCGGTGACATTTCTGGAGGAGAGACGAAGGTAACTGGGCAATCAAATTGCGAGAGCGCGTATCCCAATGAGTGCATGGTGCGCATGCGCATATCACCAACAGCCAACCAGGTTAATCCATCAATTGTTCCTTTTTCAGTCAAAACTGTGTAAAGGTCAGTCAATATCTGGGTTGGGTGTTCGCCCCAACCATCACCTCCATTGATAATTGGAATTGAAGCCCAATTGGCTGCCTCCTGCGGAGCACCTTGCTGAAAATGGCGCATCACGATTACGTCGCCGTAGTATTCCAACATCTTTACAGTGTCTTTGATGGATTCCTGATAAAAATCGCCTGCCCGGGTCATCTTGGAATCCGAAAAACCTGTCACGTGCCCTCCCAGCCTGTGCATTGCTGCCTCATGGGCAAGCCTGGTGCGGGTACTCGGTTGATAAAATGCAGTAACCAATGTCTTTTCAGCCAGCAGATCTGTGTTCCTTCTACTCTTAGCAATTGGTGCCATTTCATCAGCAACTTCAAAAACATGGAAGAATTCTTCCCTTTCAAAATCTTTGAGCGATAAAATATCACGTCCAGCAAAACTACGCATTTAAACCTCCTCAGGTCTCAATAAGAATGATTGTCTGGACCAACTCATAGAAAAATCCGGTTCCTCCTATTTGTCATGCAAGCATTTAATGATCGTAATTTGCCACGCGGCGCACAACATGAAAACGGAAATAACCTGGTAGAAAATAACTGTTTGAAAAATCAACAATTTGACCGTTTTCACAATACAACCGTGCGGCAAAAAGTAACAACACTGCACCGCGTTGAATTTCCAACTTTCTCGCAATGTGGGATGGGGCTGCAACAGCTTGGATATCTGTAAACGATCGATCCAATTTCATCTTGTTATTCGTTAAAAGAAAATCGAGAACCGACCCGGTGAACCCGGTTTTAAGGTCATTTTCAGTAAGGATACCAGGCGGTAAAATATCAGACAAGTACGCTACTGGTCGACCGTCCGCAAACATGATCCTCGAAACGCTTATCAACCTGGTGTTTTCGTCCACTTGCAGCTTTTCAGCCTCCTCCATTTTTGCAAGGATTTCCGTGACTTCCAATTCGCCCATTGAAACCGTCAACCCGATCCGATTTGCTTTCCGTTCTATACTCTCAAGAACTTCAAGCCCGCTTTCAATTATTCTGGCTTGAGGAACAACAAAAGTACCAACCCCCTGGCGCCTTCGTATTAATCCTTTTGATTCAAATGAACGCATTCCCTCGCGTAGTGTTGCGCGAGAGACTCCTAACATTTTTGCTAACTCCGGTTCCGGGGACAACTTACCCCCATCTGGCGATTTAGCGATCAGTTTTGCCAATTCGATTTGCAGCATCTGATAAGGATGACGCGGTGTGGTTTTTTTCAAGTCTTTTTTTTCTTTCATTTTTTCCTAATCATTAATTGATTATAGGTTCGGTTACTGGAATAAAATCAAATCTGGTTACATCAACCAGTCCAAGATCAGTAATTCTCAATTCCGGAATAACAACCAGCGCTAGCAAGCTTAATTGCATATTGGGATTATTTATCAGGCATCCACATTGTTTGAATCCCGCTAATACACTTCGGGCTTGCTCAGCAACAAATTCCGCCGGCTCATTAGACATTAACCCCGCCAAGGGTAATTCGATCTTTCCCAAAATCTTTCCCTGGTTAACAATGATTTGTCCACCACCCATTTTAGCCAATTCATTAGCAGCAAATACCATATCATCATCGGTTGTGCCGACAACGATCATTTGATGGCTATCATGGGCAACTGTGGTAGCCACCGCGCAAGGGAGATTAAACCCAAAACCCTTAACAAATCCAGTCTGAACTCTTCCCGTCGCATGATGTCTTTCCACTACTGCAATTTTTGCAAGATCTTTCTGAAACGTTTTGCTGCACCAAGCCATTCACTGTATCCATGGGCAATCGAAGGTGCCGGGTTGGCGCTTGGTTTTCAATGATTTCAATAACATTGACAATAACTTTTTTGTCTTTCCCGGCATTGATGGCAAAATCAGATTTCTCAATAGGCTGCCTCAAATGAATTGACTGCCTAGACCACTCAGGATATTCAATGTGTGGAAGATCAACCATCCATTTTCCATCACGCGCAATCTCTTTGCCATGTGAATAAACAGAGTGAATCGTAAAACGTTCCAAGTCATTTACAAGCACAATATCTGCATGCCTGCCAGGAGCGATCATCCCAATTTCCCGCGAAACGCCAAAATACTCGGCAGTGTTGATCGTTGCCAGCTGGATGGCTGTCATGGGGTCCAAGCCTTGCTCTATGGCGTGGCGGATAACCCGATCCATGTGACCTTCACGGCAAATCGTTTCTGCTTGAGAATCATCTGTGCAAAGTACAAACCCTCGTGAGGATAAGCCAAGTTCCGTGATAGCTTTTACCTGGGCTGGCAACATCTTGCCAAGCAGAGCCATACCTAAGCATCACCTTCATTCCCTGGCGAGCGCGGGCAACTGCATCTTCAAGCCTTGTGCCCTCATGGTCATCCTGTGCACCACCTGCAACATAACCTGCAAACGGTTTCCCAAGATCAGGTGAGGCATAATGACCGCCAATTACCTTGTGTGAATGACGAGTAGCCGTCATTTCAGCGTGAACCTTGTCATCTCCGCTCGCCACCCCGGGGAAATTCATCATTTCACCCAGACCGATCATGCCTGGCCAGGTCATCGCTTCAGCAACTTCGGCTGGTCCAATCACAGCACCAGGTGTCTCCAACCCCGGCGCAGAAGGAACACAAGATGGCATTTGCACAAAAACATGGATGGGTTGAACTGAAGCATCATCTACCATTAGTCTTACACCACGTAAGCCAAAAACATTGGCGATTTCATGGGGGTCGATGAACATCCCCGTTGTGCCATGAGGAACCACAGCCCGCACAAATTCAGTAACAGTTATCATGCCGGATTCCACGTGCATATGCGCATCAAGTAAACCGGGAACCAGGTATCTGCCTGCAGCGTCTACCACTTTGGTTAAATCCCCTATGGCAAAATCAGCATTCTCACCTACATAAGCAACCCTGCCACCACGAATTGCAATATCAATATTTGGGATGATCTCACCGGTTTGAACACATACCCATTTACCGTTTTTGATCACCGTAGACGCTGGAATACGCCCCATGGCGCAATCAACAAGTTCACGTGAACTTTGTAACCAGAAAGTGTCCATTCCCATGCGTTACTCTCTCTTCCTGTTTTTACCCCTGCAATCAAACGCCTGGCAGCCTGATTATGTCGGATAACATGTGCATCGATATCCAATCCCAGCAACTGCCTTTCCTTAACAACGGCTTTCCCGTGAACATAGTTAAAATCAACTCCACTGGCTGACAAAACACCAAAGCCGCCAGAGGATCATGCAGTGCACCAACCAACTCCAGCCGATTTAGGTCAAATCCGATGAAATCAGCGCACTTGCCAACTTCAAGGGAACCAATATCCTTTCGACCTAAAACAGCAGCTCCACCGCGTGTAGCTAATTCCAAAGCCTGACGGGCTGTCAGAATTTCACTGCCGGTAGAAGATAACGAAGCCCCATCCAGCCCAGCCTTCAACCGTGCGAGGAGCATTGCTTGCCGTACCTCAGCCAGCAAATGTGAACCATCATTGCTGGCTGAACCATCAACACCAACCCCGACATTCACACCAGCCTTGAGTAATTGCCGTAACGGCGCAATCCCTGAGGCAAGACGCATATTGGAGGAAGGACAATGTGCTACCCCGCAGCCTTCCCTGGCATAGACCTCGATTTCGGCTTCGGTGTAACGTGAACTGAGTGGGCAAACCATACATCCTTGCCCACCCAATCCACTGACTGCATATATGCCACAGGTCCGATGACCAAATTGCTGCAGGCAGAAATCCTGTTCATCTTCCGTTTCAGCCAGGTGAGTGTGAAGATGAACGCCATACTTTCGCGCCATTTGAGCGCTCTCTTTCATCAAATCACCTGTAACGCTAAACGGTGAGCATGGCGCAAGGACAATTTGGATCATTGCTCCAGCTTCCGATTGATGATACCGTTTGATCAACCGTTCGCTATCAGCCAGAATGTTTTCTTCGCTATCCACCACACTATCAGGCGGCAATCCACCTTTACTCTCACCCAGGCTCATCGAGCCTCTGGATGCTTGCAGGCGAATACCTATATCACGGGAGGCCTCAATTTCATCATCCAATTTGGAACCATTGGGAAAAGATAAAGATGATCGGAAGCAGTCGTACAACCTGAAAGGGCCAGTTCTGCCAGGGCGGTTTGCGTGGAAATACGAATATCCTCGGGGGACATGCGTGCCCAAATCGGATAGAGAGTTTTTAACCAATTAAACAGGTTTGCATTCTGAGCAGCCGGAACCGCACGGGTGAGGGTTTGGTAAAAATGGTGATGCGTATTGACCAAACCCGGCAATACAATGTGCCCGGTTGCATCAATGATTTCATCCGCGTGTTACGGTAGTTCATTCGTTGTGGCCCTACCTGCTCGATAAACACCATTCTTAACAAAAAAACCGCCATCATGTATCTCACGGCGGTGGTCATCCATCGTCACTAAAATTTCTGCATGCTTGACAAGAAGTGTAGATCATAGTTGCATCCTAGCTCAAGTGGAATCAAATATAGCGAGGTTTGTCTGACAACTCTACTCTTGAGTGTAACGAGTTATTGTGCAAATGTCAATTGTCTGACAAATCATATCCGCCAATTCTGCCGCTCTCAATGTGCTTTTTAATAGCATTGCAATCGTCATCGGTCCGACTCCCCCGGGCACAGGGGTGATTGCCCCGGCAACCTGAAGTGCTTCTTCAAATGCCACATCCCCTACCAACCGATATCCTTTTGGTCTGCTGCTATCCTCTTATGCGTTGATGCCAACATCAATGATCACCGCACCAGGTTTTATCCAGTCTCCTTTTACCATTTCGGGCTTTCCAACTGCAGCAACCAATACATCTGCCTGCCTTACGATTGCCGGTAAATCATGCGAGCGGGAATGACAGATGGTCACTGTTGCATTTGCCCTAACAAGCAACAGCGCAACTGGCATACCAACGATGTTAGATCGGCCTAAAACCACTGCATTTGCCCCTTCCAATGATCCCATTTCCTGTTCAAGCAAATAGATACAACCTGCTGGAGTGCAGGGAATGAATAACGGATCGCGCCCTTTTTGAGCCAAGCCGACCAATATTGATCGGATGAAAACCATCAACATCTTTTTCGATCGAAATCTCGCGCAAGAACTTTTTGTTCATCCAATGTTGAAGGCAGCGGAAGTTGTACCAAAATTCCATTTACCCTGGGATCAGCATTCAAGTTGTTTAATTAATTTCTCAAGGTCTGCTTGTCGTGTATCCGCCGGAAGATTAAAACCAAAAGACTCAATCCCGACTTCTGCACAGGCTTTCTGTTTGGATCGTACATAGGTCTGAGATGCCGGATTTTCCCCCACCAGAACGGTGGCCAACCCGGGTTTGTTTTTTCCTGACTCAACCCTCATTTTTACCGCTTCAGCGACTTCAGTCGAATTCGTTCGGCCGTTGCTTTCCCGTCAATTATTTTTGCAGTCATTTTGCCTCCTTTATTGATTGCTACTTTATTATTATACAAGGTACATGAAATTGCATAAACCGCCTCATGGTAAAATTAGACCCGAAATCAATCTATTTTGGGAGAATTAAATGAGCAAAATTTGTGTAATCGGAACAGGTTATGTGGGCTTGGTGACAGGTACTTGCTTTGCAGACCTTGGCAATAGGTTGTCTGCCTTGATGTTGATCCCAACCGGATAAATAACCTGAAAAATGGGGTTATGCCGATATACGAACCTGGTCTTGAACAACTAGTGAAACAAAATGTCCAGGCGGGTCGTTTGATATTCACAATGAGCTATGAGGATGCTTTAAAAGATGCCGAATATGCATTTATCGCTGTCGGTACCCCCTCCGGCAATGATGGAGAAGCGGACCTTCAATATGTGCGTCAGGCAGCTGAAAAGATAGCTGACCTCGTTGAAGATTCCATCCTCGTGATTAATAAATCTACAGTTCCTGTGGGAACTGGTGACTGGGTAGCAGAAGTAATCAACAAACGCCGTGCCGGCAAACCGCTTGAATTCTCCGTCGTTTCTAATCCCGAATTCCTGCGTGAAGGATCAGCCATAAATGATTTTATGAATCCCGATCGTGTAGTGCTCGGTTCTGAAGATCGAAATGCAGCACAATAAAGTTGCCTCAGCTATACCAACCCTTGCGTTGTACCATAATGGTTACCGATCTGCGTACTGCTGAAATGATCAAATATGCCAGCAATGCGTTTCTTGCCACTCGTATCTCATTCATAAATGAAATCGGAAATATGTGCGAAGAGCTTGGCGCTGATGTGAAGGAAGTTGCACTTGGTATGGGCTACGACAAACGTATTGGGCACGCCTTTTTGGATGCCGGTCTGGGCTGGGGCGGATCCTGCTTCCCCAAGGATGTGAAAGCGCTCGAGCATATGGCTGTCCTTCATGGCACACAGCCGCAAATGCTTCAGGCAGTAATGGAAATCAACCGAAATCAACGCCGGCGTGCCATTATGAAATTACGAAAAGCTTTACATTCTTTAAATGATAAAACTATCGGTATATTAGGAATTTCATTCAAACCCAACACGGATGATATCCGGGATGCAGCAGCGATCGAAATTATTCATCTCCTTCAAAATGAAGGGGCGCATATCCAGGCTTATGATCCCCAGGCAATGGAAAATGCCGCCAAGACTTTAAAAAATGTTAAATTATGTGAGAATCCCTACCAGGTTGCCGAAAAGGCCGATGCGTTGGTTTTAACGACTGAATGGAACGAATTTAAACAACTTGATTTTGCAAAGGTGAAAGAACTTATGAACGAACCGGTGATTTTGGATGGGCGCAATCTTTGGGACGCCGCGACCATGAAAGAGCTCGGATTTACCTACATGGGTGTTGGCCGAGGGAATTTACAAAATAAATAAACCATTTGCCGGCCTGTGAAATTCAGGCTGGTTTTTTTATTGCTGATTTTGTTTGTATTGAATAATCATTCACCGCGAAATTCAATTTCCCTCTTGACATTAACGTTACGTCATCGTTTATACTATTGGCATGGTTGACCAAAAGCCCCTCAGTATCCGGCAATTAGCACAAATTGCAAAAGTCAGTGTGCGCACTCTTCACTATTATGACCAGATATGTTTATTGCGACCGCCTCGACAGGAAGGCAACAGTTATCGCTCCTATGACACATCCTCTGTTTTACGTCTTCAGCAAATCCTTTTTTACAAAGAAATGGGATTTGACCTTGAGAGAATTAAAGCAATTCTTGAAAAACCCGGGTTTGATTGTTTTTCAGCGCTAACTCAGCATAAACAATCACTACTTGGGAAAATGGAACAAACTCAAAGACTTATTCAAACGATTGATCGAACTATTGATGAATTGAAAGGGAACCTAACAATGAGCAATAACGAATTTTTCAATGGATTTTCAGATGAGCAGCAAGCAGAATATGAAAAAGAGGCAGCAGACAAATGGAACCCGGAAGTTGTTAGAGAATCCAACCTTCGCTGGAAAGCCTTATCAAATATAGAGAAGCAGGAATTACTAAAAAAACAGGAACTGATAACGCTTGCTCTTCGCGATGTAATGCTTGAGGATCCAGCTTCTGAAAAAGTACAAAACCTCGTGCAAGAACATCGCGATCACATTAACTTTTTTTATGATTGCACACCACAGATCCTTTTAGGCTTAGGGCATCTTTACATAGATGACCCAAGATTCCATGCCACATACGCTAAAGTTGATTCGGGTTTGGCTGAGTTTTTCTTCGAGGCAATCAGAATATATTGTGAACGCCTAGGTGTGATAGATTAGTAGTAGAACAATCCGCTCATTCGAGCGGATTGATTTTTTTATTGGTGATGAATCTTGAGGTACTCCTTGAGGAATTGACCGGTATAGGATTCTGGAATTTCACAAATCTCCCGTGGAGTTCCAATCCCTAGCAATTTTCCACCTCGATCGCCACCTTCAGGTCCTAGATCAATTATGGTATCCGCTACCTTGATGATATCGAGATTGTGTTCAATGATCAACACAGAATTTCCTGCATCCACGAGTCTTTGTAATACTTCAATAAGCATATGCACGTCTGCCGCATGCAGCCCAACGCTGGGCTCATCCAAGACATACAATGTCCGTCCGGTTGCCCGCCTGGAGAGTTCTTTTGCCAGTTTTACCCGCTGGGCTTCACCACCTGATAATGTAGGTGCAGGCTGCCCGATTTTGATATACCCCAAACCAACTTCATTTAGGGTTTTTAATTTATTGAAGATGGCTGGAATATTACCAAACCACTCCAACCCTTTTTCTACCGTAGTGTCCAAGACATCAGCTATGGATAATCCTTTGAATTTCACCTGGAGGGTTTCACGATTGAAACGCGTCCCGTGGCACACATCACATGGCACATAAATATCCGGGAGAAATTGCATCTCAATGCGCAATTGCCCCTGCCCCTGGCAAGCTTCACAACGACCACCATGAACATTGAAGGAAAACCGTCCGGCTTTGTACCCGCGCATTTTGCTGTCAGGCAGACTTGCGTACAAACTGCGTATCTCATCAAACATGCCGGTATAAGTTGCGGGATTAGAGCGTGGGGTGCGCCCAATTGGAGATTGGTCAATATTGATTACCTTATCAAGATATTCCAGCCCTTCCACACGGTCATGATCTCCCGCCTGCGTTCGAGCTCGGTTTAATTCACGCGCCAGGACATTGTAGAGGATATCAACCATGAGGGTGGATTTGCCTGAGCCAGAAACGCCTGTAATACACACAAATTGACCGAGGGGGATTTCAACATCAATATTTTGCAGATTGTTTGCCCGCGCCCCAACTATTTTCAACAGCTTGCCATTGCGAGGGTGGAGTTTTTTTGGCACGGGAACTTTCTTACGCCCGGAGAGATATGCTCCCGTTAGGCTGTTTGGGTGCGCTAAAATGTCATCAACTGTCCCTTCGGCAACCACCTCCCCCCCATGCACACCAGCGCCTGGACCAAGATCCAATATCCAATCGGCTGAACGGATGGTCTCTTCATCATGTTCCACCACCAGTACAGAATTCCCCAGATCGCGCAGGTGCATCAAAGTTTCCAAAAGGCGGGTATTGTCGCGCGGGTGCAAGCCAATTGAGGGTTCATCCAATACATACAGGACTCCCATCAGTTGTGACCCGATCTGCGTTGCCAGCCGGATGCGTTGCGCTTCTCCACCTGAGAGTGATCCTGCTGCGCGGTTCAAGGTTAAATAATCCAACCCTACATCCACTAGAAAACCAAGCCGGGAAGTGATTTCCTTTATGATCCTCTCGGCAATCGTGGCTTCTTTGGTTGAAAGTTCTCCAGGTTTCATAATTCCTGAATAAAATCCAACGTCCGATTGATTGGCCAGCTCGTAACTACATTGATATTTTTCTCCATTACAGTAACTGCAAGCGCTTCCGGGCGCAAACGTTCTCCCTTACAAGTTGGGCAAGGGCGATTGCTCATATATTCCGAGATTTTGGCTTTAATATATTCTGATTGAGTTTCACGATATCTGCGTTCCAGATTGGGGATTACTCCCTCAAAACTGGTTTGGAAGCTCGTTTTCCGTTCATTGCGTCCTTCCAATGTGACATTGATCGATTCGCTGCCAGTGCCGTAGAGGATCATATTCAATTTTTCACGTGAAATAGTCTTCACAGGAGCATTGAGGATCTATCTTATGAGACCGGGCAACTGACTCTACCATGTGCCAGTAATACCCACCCTGGTCGCGGGGACCGTTCCATTCGAGCGCGGCAATTGCCCCTTCGCTGAGCGCTCGTTCAGGATCCGGGATAAGCAGATCGGGATCAATTTCCTGCCGGTTGCCTAGCCCCTGGCAATCGGGGCAAGCGCCATGGGGCGTATTGAACGAAAAGGTTCGCGGTTCAATTTCTGGAAGGCTGATGCCATGTTCCGGGCATGCCAAATATTCGGAAAAGAATAAATCCACTGGAGGGGTCAAAGATAGGTTTTGAATTGTCAGATAACCTTCGCCAACTTTTAAGGCAGTTTCAACAGAGTCTGTTAATCGCGAAAGAAATGTCCTCGATTCCTCATCATCCTCTTCAGAAGAAACCACAAGGCGATCCACCACCGCTTCTATGGTATGGATTTTATAACGATCAAGAGTCAACTCATCATCAAGAGAAAGCACTTCGCCATCCACGCGCACGCGTGTAAATCCCGCTTTACGGATCTCTTCAAAGACAGCCTGATAGGTACCCTTCCGGGCGCGCACGATTGGTGCGAGGATTAGAAGCTTGCTCCCCTTAGGCAGCATCAATACTCTATCAACAATTTCCTCTGCTGATTGTTTAACAACAACCCTTCCACATACCGGGCAATGGGGGATGCCAATGCGCGCATACAACAAGCGTAAGAAATCATATATCTCCGTAACCGTCCCGACTGTTGATCGCGGGTTATGCGATGTGGCTTTCTGATCAATCGAGACTGCTGGAGAAAGACCTTCAATATAATCCACATCCGGTTTTTCCAACTGCCCCAGGAATTGGCGCGCGTATGCAGATAAGGATTCAACATATCGCCGTTGCCCCTCCGCAAAAATAGTATCGAAAGCCAACGAAGATTTACCGGAACCGGAGAGCCCGGTGATCACCACCAGTTTGTCACGGGGAATTTCGACAGTAATGTTTTTCAGATTATGGGCACGCGCTCCTACCACCCGAATACAGTTTTGTGTCATCTTCACCTAAGTAGAATAGATTTTCTATAACCATTGTATCACAACAGACAGCAATTATATCAACTTGATTTGGGTATTACGCAAGTAAGTTACATGCTTGTATAATTAATTTATCCAAATTATGGAAAGGGAAAAAAATGAGTGCTAAAGCGGTACCTATTTCTCCAGAAGAAAAGCTACACAAACTTGAAATTCGTGCTTGGACGATGTATGACTGGGCAAACTCCAGTTTTGCCACCACTATGATGGCGGCTGTGCTGCCAGTGTATTACGCCACCCTTGGCGCAGCAACCGACAGCCCTGCCATGATGACTTCGCGCTGGGGGTTCACCACTGCAATCGCAGCTTTGATCGCGGCCGTGATCAGTCCGTTATTGGGAGCCATCGCTGATTTCCGCGGGTCGAAGAAAAAATTTCTGGCTTTCTTTATGGTTTTGGGAGTAATAGCAACAGCCTTGTTGTTCATCCCAAACAAAGCTGGTGATTGGCTGCTTGCCTCAATCATTTTTATATTCGCCAATATCGGATTTGCCGGCAGTCTCGTTTATTACGATGCGCTCCTTCCACATGTTGCCAGAGCGGATGAAATAGATCAGGTATCTTCCAAAGGATACATGATGGGATACATTGGCGGCGGAATCTTGCTCGCGGTAAACCTGGTAATGATCATGGTTATACCTGGCTTGATACCTTCGCTCGGAACCGGTTTGATGACCCGCCTCTCCTTTGTGACTGTAGCCATTTGGTGGTTTGTCTTTTCGCTGCCACTTTTCCTCCGAATCAAAGAACCTACCCGGCGCATTGACCCCGATGAGGAAGGGATGAAACCGATCGAGGCAAGCGTAAAACGACTTGGTAAAACTTTCTCCGAATTGAAAAAATATCGTGATCTCTCGCTTGGCCTTTTGGCATTCTGGATTTACGCGAATGGAATTGGCACGATCATCACCATGGCAACCGCTTATGGCAAAGAGCTGCAATTCAGCAACATGACCTTGATCGGAACTTTGCTGATGGTGCAATTCCTGGCGGCGCCATTCGCCCTCCTTTTTGGGTATCTTTCAAAAAAACTTGGATTAAAGAAATCAATTTATCTGAGCTTGTCAATTTACTCCATTATTGCAATTGCGGGTTACTTCATGTATCACGAATGGCAGTTCTGGGCACTGGGGGCAGCCGTTGCCACAGTTCAAGGCGGCAGCCAGGCACTCTCCCGCTCTATGATTGGTAGAATGATGCCCAAGAGTAAATCCGCAGAATTCTATGGGTTCTTCAGCGTTTTTGAAAAATTTGCGTCGATACTCGGACCAGCAACTTTTGCAATAATATCGCGAATTATGAACGAGTCCAGGTTGAGCATTGCCTCGCTGTTCGTCTTCTTCGGTGTCGGATTTTTCGTGCTGACAAAAGTTAACGTTGAGCGTGGCTCAGAAGTAGCCCGAAAAGAAGAAGCGGAAATGGTTGCGGCTGGATAGGAAACCTTTTAAGTTAGTTATAACCGTCAAAATTTATTTACAACACAGACAGGTTTTTTTACCTGTCTGTGTTTTATTAATTCGTTGTTTCGTATAATTCCACCAGCACCCCGCCGGTGCTTTTTGGGTGTACAAATGCCATCTTTCGTCCCGGGAGAACTTGAGGCTCTTCATTGATTAAACGGACTCCTTTTGCCTTGAGGTCAGCCAGCATCCCGACAATATCATCCACCTCGAAACAAAGGTGATGCATCCCGCCTCCCTTTTCCGTCAGGAATTTGGCTATGCTGGTATCAGGCGCAGTAGGAATCACTAATTCAACTTCACTTTCTCCCACTGGAAGAAACGCCACCATTACCTTTTGGCTTGTAACATCCTCAACATGATCCAATTTGATACCAAGCCCATCACGCCAAAATTTTAGCGAGTCATCAAGTTCTGAAACAACGATCCCCACATGATTGATTTTCTTAATCTTCGCCATATTTTTCTCCTATCCCCAAACCGGGGGTTGATATTCACCCCAGACATTACGCAAAACACCACATATTTCGCCCAGTGTTTGGTCGTTTTCTACACACTCGATTAGCAACGGCATCAGATTCTCACTGCTTCCAGCAGCCATTGTCAATCGTTTCATTAATTCTTGTGATTTTTGCAGGTTACGGGCGGATCGAATCTCTGCCAACTTTTTACATTGGTTTTCCTCGATCGTTGGGTCAACCTTTAACCTCTCCAGGTCTTTTGAGTCTTCCACCTGGAATGAATTGACCCCAACCACTATTTGTTCCTTGCTCTCAATTTCCTTTTGAAACTTATAAGCGGAATCCTGGATTTCGTTCTGCATGTATCCTTTTTCAATTGCAACCAGTGCTCCGCCAAGATCATCAATACGTTCGATATACTCCATCGCTCTTTTTACAATTTCATCAGTTAGATATTCGATTGCGTAAGAACCACCCATGGGATCAACTGTATCTCCCACGCCTGATTCATAAGCGATGATCTGCTGAGTGCGTAGCGCGGTTCGAACTGATTTTTCAGTAGGAAGCCACAAAGCTTCATCCATTGAATTGGTATGCAAGGACTGAGTGCCGCCAAGAACCGCCGACAGAGCTTGAATTGCCACCCTGACAATATTGTTTTCCGGTTGCTGGGCTGTTAATGTTGAACCACCTGTCTGTGTGTGAAATCGCAGCATCCACGACTTTGGGTCCTTCGCGCCAAAACGATTCTTGATGATTTGCGCCCACACCCGCCGAGCAGCCCGGAATTTGGCAATTTCTTCCAGGAAATCATTGTGAGCTGCAAAGAAGAAGGAAAGCTGCGCGGCAAAATGATCCACCTCTAAACCTGAATCTATCGCAGCCTGAACATAAGCAATTGCATTGGAAATGGTGAATGCCACTTCCTGAACAGCGGTTGAACCAGCTTCACGGATGTGATAGCCGGAAATGCTGATCGTATTCCAGTTTGGAACTTCTTTTTCACAATACTGGAAGATATCTGTAATGAGTCGAAGTGAGGGGGTTGGCGGGTAGATGTAGGTTCCGCGAGCGACGTATTCTTTAAGAATATCATTTTGAATCGTCCCTCGCAGTTGTTTTGAACTCACTCCCTGCTTCTTGCCAACCGCAATATACATGGCAAGCAACACGGCTGCTGGAGCGTTGATAGTCATACTCGTTGAAACTTTGTCAAGTGGAATCTGATCAAAAAGTATTTCCATATCTTTTAGTGAAGAAATGGAGACACCAACCTTGCCAACTTCACCTAAAGACATGGGATCATCTGCGTCATAACCAATTTGCGTGGGGAGATCAAAAGCAACTGAGAGACCTGTCTGTCCTTGCTGTAAAAGATAGCGGTAACGTTTGTTTGATTCCTGCGCGGAGGCAAACCCGGCGTACTGTCTCATCGTCCAAAATCGGCTACGATACATGGTTGGTTGTACCCCGCGTGTGAAGGGGTATTCACCAGGGAATCCGGATTCTTGAAGATAATCGGCATCACCGGGGGTCGCTACCCTGGGTAATGGAATTCCTGAAGGGCTTTCAAATTCAGACTTGCGCTCTTTGAATTTTGACACTGAAGGTTTTGCAACTTCATCTTCCCAGCGGTTCTTTTCTTTTTCAATAGCCATCATTACCTCATAATATTGTTCTGATATTGTGAGTATACACGATTGTTTTTATCTAACGAGTGTAGCAAGTATGGTATATTTTTAGATAATATTCACTTTAAGGAAAAAAATGTCGTCATTCCTTCAACTCGCTTTACTTTTGTCGATCCTGTTGGTTACCGCCAAGTTGGCAGGGTATTTAAGCACCCTAATAAAACAACCATCAGTTTTTGGTGAGATTCTTGTTGGTATCCTGTTAGGACCTTCCCTGCTTAACCTAATGCACCTCCCGTTTGTCACCGATACCCATTTGAACGAAGTGGTCAATCTGATGGGAGAAATTGGGGTTCTCTTTTTAATGTTCCTCGCAGGTCTCGAACTGCATCTCACGGACCTGGTTAAGAATGTTAAAGTAGCGGCGTATGCAGGAATGCTTGGCGTAATCCTTCCGGTTGGATTAGGTCTGGTTTTTGGTGAATTAACGGGTCTGGATTTTACCCATTCCCTCTTTTTAGGGCTGACACTTGGAGCCACTTCTGTATCAATTTCAGCTCAGGTATTGATAGAGCTTAAGATGATTCGCAGCAAAGTGGGTTATGGGTTGCTAGGAGCAGCCGTTTTTGATGATGTCCTGGTATTACTGCTGCTCTCAATCTTTCTAGCCTTCTTTTCAGGAAGCACCGGATTCATTGGCATCCTGCTCGTCATCGGGAAAATGATCCTTTTTCTGGCGGCATCGGTTGCAATCGGGTTATGGGGATTACCTTTCCTTGTGCGTGTGATGCGAAAACGCTCGATCAGTCAGGGGCTTACAACACTGGCAATCGTCATCATGTTGCTCTATGGTGCCGCTGCTGAATTACTCGGTGGAATGGCAGCTATCACCGGTTCATTCCTGGCGGGGTTAATGTTTGCACGGACTCCGGAAAAATCAAAAGTGGAAGCCAGCTTCCACAGCCTGGCATACGCTTTCTTTGTTCCGATATTTTTTGTCAGCATCGGTTTAGGAGTGGATCTCAGCACGGTTGATTCATCAATATTGTGGATAATGCTGGGGATTTCAGTAATTGCCATTTTAGCAAAAATTCTCGGGTCAGGAGGCGGCGCTCTTCTTTCCAATTTCAGCTGGAAAGAAAGCCTCCAGATTGGTATAGGAATGGTTTCCCGGGGAGAGGTTGGACTAATCATCGCAAAAATAGGAATGGATACAGGTTATCTCTCAGGACCTCTTTTTAGTGCAATTGTAGGGATGATTCTTATCACTACATTGATCACACCACCATTACTCCGTTTAAGTTTTCGCACGCCGCATAAAGTGCTGGAGGAATCCTCACTAGCTTCCACCAATAAGGAGATTGAATGAACTCAATGATTTGGTTTGTATTGCATGATGCCACTCGCCTGGCAGACGTCTTGGCAGCTTGGAAAGAAACCGGGGTGTTTGGAATAACTATTTTGCCCAGCACCGGTTTACGGCGTTTGGAGGGAAGTAATATTCTTCGAGAAGACCTGCCTCTGATTCCATGCCTTGAAGATCTGGTTGGAGATGAGGAAACGCTTAATCGAACACTTTTCACAATCATTGATAATGATGAGATGATTGATAAGATTGTTGATGCAACTCAAAAGGTTGTCGGTGATCTGAACCTTCCCGATACCGGTATCCTTTGTGTAATCCCTTTGGCGAAAGTGTATGGACTGAAGCGCGATATCGATCAAATTATGGAGTAATATCGCACATACCGAGTGATTTCCTTGACCGATTTTTAACCCGATGGTAGAATTGCGCTCGTTAATGCCTCCATCGTCTAGGGGACCAGGACGCAGCCCTTTCAAGGCTAAAACCGGAGTTCGAATCTCCGTGGAGGCACACAAAAAACCACCGCAAGGTGGTTTCTCGTTTAAACCTGGACTTCGCTGCGTTCTAGATTTCCCTGGGGAGCCACTCAAACCACCATCTTTTTATTAGATAGTTCCAACGATCAAAATAAACTCCCCTTTACGCCGATTTACCTGGTGAATGACATCCCCCACTTCACCTCGATAGATCGTTTCGCTGGTTAATGTTAAGTCAAAACCAATTGTCACAAATACCTGCTTGCCAAAAACCTTGCTTACATCTTCAAGTAAAGGTGTCAAACGATAAGGAGTATCCATTATGACTATTGGAACGCGCAACCCCCGTAACTTTGCCAACTCCTTGCGGCGAATATCAGGGTCCCGGGGCAGAAATCCGGCAAAATAATACTGTGAAATTTTGAAATCGAGGATGGATAGAGATGCCATCAGAGATGAAGCCCCGGGAACGGGTGTAACTTTTACTCCCGAGCTGGCAGCCAGTTGGATTAAGTATGCACCAGGATCTGAAAACACAGGTGTCCCACAATCAGAGATTAATACCAGATTCTGACCATTGATCAAACGCATCAACAAGTCCGCTGCACATTCATCTTCATTATGTTCATTCAGGAGGATCAGTTCTTTTCCCTCAATCTCCAACCTCTTCAATAATGTACTCCCGGGTTTGTATTCCTCACAAATCACCGCATCAGCATTCTTCAGGGTTTCGATTGCCCGCAAGGTAATATCCCCAGGGTTGCCGATAGGGGTTGCCACAATACTCAATATTCCAGTTTTTTTCATAAAATTCCTCTGTGCCATTATTGTATCGTAATCACTGGATAATTCAGGAGTGCTTATGCTATAGTTAACCCACTAACGGCTGGATATGATAAAACTCTCCCGACTTTCCAAAGTTGCCCTTCTACTTGCCACATTCTTCTTTTTGGATAAGGTGTTGGCATTTTTCCGCCAGATACTAATTGCGCGTCAATTCGGGTTTTCCAGCGATTTGGATGCATTCAACGTAGCCAATAATGTGCCAGATTTTCTTTTTGCCGCCATTTCAGGTGGCGCTTTGGCAATTGCGTTCATCCCGGTTCTGGCAGAGGTTCTTCTAAAAGAAGGAAATCGCCCATCGTGGGATCTCTTCAGCCGTATCGCCAACATGGCATTCCTGGTTACCATTACCTTTTCCATTTTTGTAGCAATCTTCGCCAAACCGCTCGTCAAAAACGAGATCGGTCTTGCACCAGGCTTCAGCGCTAGTCAGCAAGATATCGTAATCCAGTTAATGCGATTAAACCTCATCGCGACCCTTGTATTCTCCATCAGTGGGTTGGTTATGGCCGGCTTGCAGGCAAATCAACATTTCCTTTTACCTGCAATGGCACCACTTTTTTATAATATAGGACAGATATTTGGTGTGCTGGTTCTCGCTCCGACCCAAAAATATTCACTGGCGGGTATCGAATTGCCTGCGTTTGGGCTTGGGGTAAAAGGGCTCGTTTATGGCGTGATTATCGGGGCTATCTTGCATCTCGTCATTCAACTCCCCGGATTAATCAAATATAAATTCCACTGGATTCCCAGCCTGGATTTCAGGAATGAAAATGTGATGAAGGTACTTCGCCTGATGGGACCTCGCTTTTTTACAATACTTCTCTTCCAGATGATCTTCTTCATCCGTGACAACCTGGCTTCACGGCTCTCCCCCGGTTCAGTCACCTCATTAACTTATGGCTGGATGATCCAGCAAGTGCCTGAAACACTGATTGGCACAGCCATCGGAACTGCGCTCCTGCCAACCCTTGCGGAACAGTTTTCAGCACAGCGATTGGAAGACTTTAAAGAAACCATCCGCAAAGCGCTGCGCTTTTTGCTGGGAATTACATTGCCTGTGGCAGTAATCCTCGCCATCGGTATTCCGCCCTTACTTGATCTGGCATTTGATTTTGGGCAAGAAGGAACCCGGATGCTCTCATGGGTTACAGCAGCTTTCCTTGCCGGGTTAACAGGTCATTCCCTAAAGGAAGTTGGCGCGCGCTCTTTCTATGCTAGACAAAAACCGTATCCACCCTTAATCACCGCCGGGATTAATATCGCACTGTATCTGCTACTTGGGATTGTTCTATATCGTCCGCTGGGAGTAGCAGGAATTGCATTAACAGATTCGCTCGTTTTCTCAATTGAAGCTGTTTTGTTATTTTTGATATTGAAAAGGCAAACAGATATTCGATATCAACTAACTGCAGTCATCCTCCGTGCAATCAGCGCTACATTATGCGGTGGTGTTATCACTTGGGGAGGCATGACCCTTCTAGGCAATCATTTTCCCGCCTGGATCGCTAGCCCTGTCTCCATGTTTTTGGCATTTTTTATAGCTCTTTTATGGATGTTGCCTGAATTAAAAAGCTTGCGGGATTTCTAATCGAAAAAGATAAAGTTGACTGGTTACGGTATAATAGCGCCATGGCAAAAAAGAATATTCCTGAAACCCCAATTGAATCAACTCCAGCTTCTGCTACTGAAACCCAGCCAGTAAGAAAGACAAAATCTATCTTCAAATCCGATACTGTCCCAACATCTGTTGAGAAAAAAGCCACAACTTCACCGACCAAAGATGAGGATGATCTGAAAATTGAGATAGATAAATCCCGTGATCCAATTGAAAAAACGGAGAAGAAAAAACACGGTTTATGGGTTTGGATTGGAATTATTGGGATGATTGTCATTGGTGCCATCGGGACTGGCGTTGGTTACAAAATGGCGATCAACCTCCGTAATAGCGAAGAATTGAACCAAAGGCTTGTGAAAGCTACAACCCAATTTGAGATTGCCCTAAACGATGAAAAAAGCGGTAACCTTGATCTTGCCAGGCAGCGGTTTGAATACATTCTTGGGATCTATCCGACTTACCCCGGATTGGAAGAAAAACTGAAAGACGTGATGCTAGCCATCGCCTTGACCAAAGGTCCGCAACAGCTCACTACCCCTGCCCCCAACGAGACTCCTTCCGTGTCAGCAACCATAGTTCCAACAAAGGATACAAGAAATCTGAATGTCCTTTTAAACCAGGCGCAAGCCCAGTTGGATGGAAAAGATTGGCCCGGGCTTCTAGCAACCGTGCTCAATATGAGGAACATTGATCCTTTTTACGAGGCATTTAAGGTTGACGGGATGTATTACATGGCCTTACGGAATGAAGGTATTGAGAAAGTTAAAGAAGGAAGTCTTGAAGTAGGCATTTATTATTTCTCTCTTGCTGAACAGATGGCTCCTATTGATGGGGCCGATTTTTCAGGAGCAAGTGCCGAATCTTATCGCATTTGGGCACGGATGTATACCAACGCAGGCTCATACTGGAAAATCAATATGCAGCAAGCCGCTGTTCTATATTCTGAGTTATACCCGCTTGTTCCCAACCTTGTTGATTCATCTGGAATAACCGTTCGCTCACGTTATGCCGGCGCATTAGATGGGTATGGCGATTACCTCCAGCAAACTTATATGTGGTGTGATGCAGTTCCTCAATATGAAGCGTCAATGGGGATTGTGAATTCCGAAAGCGTTAACACCAAACTAACCCAGGCGCGCGAATTATGCTCAAATCCCCCACCTGGAACACCAACTCCTACTGTGGATCCAAATATACCAACCCCCACTCCAGGTCCTGGATAAAACTGACCTGAGAATTCCCCTGATTGTTATTTAATGATGGTCGCGGTCAAGTCGTGAATCATTGCCCCTGTTACTTGGATCGGCCGAATCGTCCCAACAGGTAACAACCCGTCAACGATCACCAAACCATCAATTTCTGGCGCATCGCGATAAGATCTTCCAACAGATATTCCGTCCCCCTCCCCTTCGATCAGTACGTCCAGTTTTTTGCCGATCAACGCCTGGTTGCGTTTGAGAGTAATCGATTCTTGCAATTCCATCAATCTTCGCAAGCGATCCTCTTTTTCGGTTGCGGATACAGGGTCTCCCAGCGGTTCACTGGATGTACCAGGCTCAAATGAGAAGGTGAATGCCCCCACGTGGTCCAATTGCATTTCTTCAAGGAAATGCAAAAGGGTGGCAAATTCTTTTTCTGTCTCACCGGGGTACCCCACAATAAAAGTTGATCTAATCGCGAGATCTGGGATGCGTTTTCGCAGTTTATCAATTGTGCGATATACCCATTCAATATCAGATGGTCTTTTCATCTTCTTCAAGATTCCCGGATCGGCGTGTTGCAAAGGGATATCAAAGTAATGCAGAATCTGAGGCGAATCACTCATCAGATCGATCAAACGATCAGAAACATAGCCCGGAAATGAATATAAAAGCCTCAACCAGGGAATGTCAGGAATGCGCGGCATAAGATTTTCCAACAACGTTACCAACCCATCCTTCATGCCCAGATCATAGCCATACCCGGTCGTGTCTTGGGCGATTAGAATCAATTCCTTCACTCCGTTAGTTTGTAGGATTTCAGCATCCCGAATAATCACCTCAAGTGGTCGGCTGACCGTTGTCCCTTTGATCAATGGAATGGAGCAAAATGCACAGAGTCGGTGGCAACCATCGGCAATTTTCAAGTATGCGCTTGTACCCTGCACCGAAGCCCGTATGACCCCCTTCTCATCTTTGCCAATTGTTACTTCGTCCGGCAAATGATATTGAGGGGTTCGAGGATTTTTCCGTAATTCGCCGAGTAGTTCCAAAATATCCATCCACCGGCGAGTACCGATAAAACCATCCACCCCTTTCACTTTTTCCGAAATCATCTCGCGATATCGTTCTGTAAGGCATCCTGCAGCAATCAACCATTGACCGGGTTGTTTATTAGATGCCAACTCTCCCAATACTTGCAGTGATTCATCTCGGGCTGACTGGATAAATCCGCAGGTATTAACGATCATAACAGCAGCTTGCTCTGGATTATCGGTACCGCGGTATCCATCCTTCTCCAGCAGTTCAGCGATTGATGCCGAGTCAACCGTGTTCTTGGCACAACCCAGCGAAGCAAGGAAATAGGTTTTTTTCATGGATTTAATGTCGTTAAAGGTGTAATCGTTGGTGTTGGTATTGTTGGCGTCACAGTCGGTGTAGCAGTTGCTCGCTGTGTGAGAGTAGGCGGCAAGGTAGCGGTTGGTGAAGCAGTAAACATCGGCGTGGACGTTAAATATCCTTTTGATGTAAATTCCAGGGAGGCAACTTCGCCAACCAGTCCCAGGATGCCCAGGTCTTTTTGATTGTAATAAACTTGAATTCCGCCAATACTTCCGGTAAGAAGAACTATTTTGCTGGAACCTGTAAATGTATATACATTCGCTGGGACAACTCGCCCATTAAAAACTTCTTTGCCGTCTGCGATTACTTTTAGATATGTCCGCTGCACTCCAATTACAACCAATTGGATTGAACCAGTGTTAACCGAAGTGATTGTCGCGAGAATATCTACAGATGCAGTATTCAGCTCCTGGCTTGGCTCAACGGTCCATTGGGGAGCGTCAGGTGAAATAATGTCATTCGGCGAAGTAGGAGTACCCGGGTTAATTAACACATTTGAAATGGAATTTACGGTTGGTTCAATTTTGGATTGTGCGGACCCAATCACCTGGATCGCGCCCCAAACAACAAGCACCATCAAAATCACAAACACACTGGAACCAACCAATAAGTCAATGGTGATAAATTTGCGCCAGCCCGTTACAGGAGATTTCTTTGTTTTCACCGTTTTACCATCAAATGAAGTGATCGCGATCGCGGCAGTTTCCAATCGTTTCTGCTGCAGCCCTTCGGCAAATCTGTTTTGAAGTTTGACTGGATCAATACTCAAGAAACTGGAATAATTATTCAGAATGCCCCTGCCCTGCACAGTTGATGGGAGTGTGTCCACTTCACCTTGCTCAAGGTTAAAGAGGTAAGTCTCCCGTATTTTGGTCAAACGCTCGACATCGGCAAGGCTCAGCCCCAAAGTTTCGCGCTGATGGCGTAGTTCTTCCCCAATTTCTTTAAAAATGATTGAGGATTGTTGTAAATCCTGCTCATTCGGGATCAAATCTTTAAATCGTGCCCTGGGGCTGGCATTTTCAGATACCTTCCTTTTTGAAGAGGATTTCCGCTCTGGCCTATTCTGTTCGCTTTTTACAGTACTGCTTTGAATCTCAACGGCTTTTTGCCCTAAGTCATTCCCATTTGGTTGGTTGTCATCAATACCGTCGAATAAGGTGCGTGCATCCTCCCCCAAAAAAGAAGCATATAACCTGGCAAATCCCCGAGCTTGCGCGGAAGATGCCATAGCATCGATTTGGTCCTCTTCAATTGCCTGAATGAACTGAATGCGGATGTTCGTCCCTTGAGCAGCTTTCTCAAGGGAAATTCCTTTTTCTTCCCGCTTCTGTCGTAATCTCTCGCCTATGGTCATGATTTTGATTATTTAAAAACCGGTCAGCCAGCCCCCAAGGCTGATCTGGCCGGTTAATTTACCTTTTCTCCAGGTAAGAAAATTATACTGCCTATTCAGCCTTATCTTCTTCTGCTGGGGTTTCTTCGACAATTACTTCTTCAGAGGTCACTTCTTCTACAGTAGATTCTTCAGCAATCACTTCTTCTACTGGAGTTTCGTCAGCCGGTACTTCGATGATCACTTCTTCCACCACTACTTCGGCGATTTTCTCGTCTTCCTTGGCGGGGGTAACTTTGACTGGTGCTGCAACAGGAGCGCCTTCACGAGTCACAAAAACTTTCACCTTGGGATTCAAATCGATCGTCAAGCGGATAGTAGCCTGATGTTCACCAAGCATACGAATGGGTTCAATCTCAACCTGGTGTCGCTCAACCTGGCTGCCAAGTTTTTCATTCAATGCATCTACAATCATTTGTGAGGTTACAGAACCGTAGAGTTTACCGGTTTCTCCTGCTTTGCTGGTGAAATACAATTCCACACCATCCACCATTGATGCCAAACCGCCCATTTCCTGGTTTAATACGGCACGGGCAACTGCAGCTTTTGCACGGATTCTCTCAACAGTTGTAAGCGCACCGGCAGTTGCCAGTACGGCCAGACCCTGCGGCAGCAGGAAATTGCGTCCGTAGCCATCGGCTACTTTTTTCACATCGCCGGCATGGCCAAGTTTGTACACATCTTTGATCAACAATACTTTCATTTTTCAAGCCCTTTCAGCTCATAAATTCACGCGAAGGGTACAACGCGTGTAGAAGTTGGATTTTACCCTAAGGGGGGGGAATGGTCAATGCAAATTTGTCCCAAACGTTCAATCAATCACCAATTACCCACTTGAGGATGAAATCCGATTGCGCATCGGATTCAGGGCTGGTTGCCCAACTGCTGGCCACGTTCTTACGTAATCGCTTTATCTCTGCCAGGGCTTCCTCTCCCCTTAAACCATGTCGAACCAGATAACACCCTACTGTCAGCCCGGTTCGCCCAATCCCGGCACGGCAATGGACGTAAACAGGTAAGCCATCCTCAATACTTTTATCAATGACGTCCAATGTACGTTTCATTTGGGCTCCACTGGGAATGCTAAAATCGTAGATTGGGAAATGAAAATAGTTCCCCGTAAAGCCGTATTGATCAAGTTCTTCCAATAAGATTTCTCGATAGGAAGATACTAATTCGCCTGGATTTGTGAGATCTATGCACACGCGCATGCCACATTTAATCAGGGCTTGCACTCTGCGGCGAGTATCTGCTTCCTCTCGTCTGCCTGGATATTCTCCAGCCATAAATTTTCCCAGTAAAACCCAATAGGCATCATCAAATGGCATCATAGAATTCATATCACCTCTAATGAAAGATTCTACCAGACTGAAGCGTATCTTTTTGATGATTTATTCGTCATAATAAATGAAAGCGATGCAGTTAAACGATAAAGAACTCTTGAGATCTGCACAAAAATATGAAACCGGTACACTTGCGTCTATTTATGAGCATCTGAGTCCTGGAATATTTCGATATGCGTACCGATTGCTTAGTTCCAAACAAAATGCGGAGGATTGTGTGACGGATACTTTTATAGGGTTCCTTTCTGCTCTCGAGGCTGGTAAAGGACCCAGGGACAATTTAAAAGCTTATTTATTTCGTAGTGCTCATAATTGGATTATCGATCATTATCGAAATCATTCACGATTTGAAATTGAAATTTCAGAAGAATTTATAGATGATAATAACAGCGTTGAAGAGCAAACTGAAAATCGGTTAAGAATGAAAGAAACTATTATTGCACTTGAGCATCTCACTTCAGATCAAAAGGAAGTAGTTCTATTAAGGTATGGAGAAGATCTAAATATAAAACAGATAGCCAGAGTCGTTAATAAATCGCAAGGAGCCGTGAAAGCTCTCCTTCATAGAGCTATCTATGCCTTGCAAAGGGAATTTCATAATGATAAAAAATAAAAAACAAATTTTCGATAACGAAATAGACAATCGAATCAAGGAAATTACTACTGAAAATTATGTGGTACCTACCATGTCGCCAGACATTAAGAAAATATATCTGCATAAATTAACCTTACTTTCCAGACCACCCGTATCTAAATCCCCAACTTTACGTCCTACTATATGGAACACTCATTTATTTAAGGAGGTAAGAATGGGAACAATTGCTACGATCATGATAATTTTAGGGTTGGTTCTCGGTGGCACTACAGCAACCGTATATGCATCTGAGGATGACCTGCCCAATCAATTTCTATATCCAGTAAAGATTCTTTCAGAAAATATCAGGGGGGATCTGGCCAAAGATATAGATCAAAAATTAGAGCTAGCCTTACAAAACGCAGAAACTCGGGTTGAAGAAATCAACCAATTAAAAGCAAATGGCTTAATGCCCCCTGAAGCAGTTTATGCTAACCTGCAAATGCAAATTGAAAGAGCGATCCTCCTCGTAACACAATCGGGAGAAGAAAATCTTGAACCTGCGCTCTTACGTATTCGCGACAGGTTACAGATCCAGGATAAATTACTAGGCGAAGGTAATGATGATCCGATTCTTCTTCGCACACGGACTATTTTACAAGACAGAATTCAACTTATCAACACCGGTCTTGGAAATCTTAACGGGTTCTATTATGAAGCTCAAAATGGTTGGGAAAACATACCTTTGATGAACCATGGGGATACCCAACAAACCCAAACTCAAAATCAAAATAAGGAACAGAACCCGGGAAATAACCAAAGCACAACATCTACAGGAAATATATCCAAAACTACAACTCCTCAGGTCGGAATTGGTAACGGTTCCACTGAAGGTAACCCCAGTTCCGGTAACAACGTGTCTACTAAAACTCCAATTCAAAATGGATCAGGAAAAAAATAAATCCTAATGATAAAAACCAGAGAGGTTATCTGCCTCTCTGGTTTTTATTTTGTCTTGTGGAAACGCCTTTGAAAACGAAGTAGCAACGAAAATAGAATGAACTCAAATGAAGCAAGAATAATCGTTGAAAATTGATCAAAATAAAAAATCAGAATATTTACGATCGTAAGCGATAAAAGCATAACTACAAATCCAAGCCAGATACCAGTTTTCTCGCGTTTAAATCCGATTAAAATGGCGGAGATAATCGCCAACACGCCTGTACCACCTTCCATCAAAACCTTAGCCTGGAACCATGTTAACTCGCTTGCATCGTTAATTAATTTTTGCGACATCAATTGATCAAGCAGTAACTGAAGCTGAAGAGGATCCCGGACATTTGAGAAAAAGCTGACAGGAGAAACAATTGACCAGCCTGCCCAACCTAATAATCCCACAACAATAGCTATTTTTAATCGCTTCCGTGAAATTTGAGAGTCCTCAAAATTAAGAAACCACATTTTCGCTCTTTCCAAAAATGTGGGGTCCTGTGGTGCTAGCTTCTTTTTGTCAGAATCGAAATAAGCGAGAATGCTAGTTGCCAATTGAGCGAGGTCTGGCGCATCATTTCGATCTATAATCAAATTCAATTTTTGTTCAATTGACTCGGCTTCATCCTCTGAGAGATCGTGATCAAGAATTTCAGTTAATCTCTCCATCACTTCATAAAACAGTGAACGGGTTGATGGATACCGCTCAATTTTCACCTGCGTAAAAATAAAAACAGTCAAAAGAAACAGGGCATAAACCAGTGGAGCAGCAGATGGATAAAAATAATCGTTGGTCTGAGTAATGAACTTTCCCACTTCATCAATAAACAAACCCACACCAAAGCCTGAAATTAACCCCGATAATGCAATAACCCATTCATTGATATAAATTATAGGTAACAATGATGCAAAGAAAAGAAATAATCCCCCCCACAACACATGGGCAATGTGTAAATTCCCAAAGCCCAATTGTGGAAACCCGGTCAATTCAAGGAACAACCTGGTTGCCCCAACCGAGAAACCAAAACTTAACAGGGTGATCAGCAAATAATCCGCTGCTCGTCTGCGTTGAATCAACGAACGATTTTTAGATGGGTTGCGTAAATACCGGGAAGCCTTTTTACCCACATCCGCTCTCAATATTTCAAACTCGACCCACCAATGAATTCGCGGGTGACAGAATCAGTCGGAATGAGATGATCCTCGTCAACCGGTAAAATCCATTCCAGAAACTTAGCAACCCGATCAGCCCTTTCAAAGGCATCTGCCCGCAACGGATTTCCGCGATAAGATTCCTGCCATTCTTTAAATAGTGCCCTCATCCGTCTGGAATATACATTTAATTCAAAAGGCATGGCAGAATTTATGATGAAGTCTGCGAAGATATTATTCGGGATAATATTGCGCATTTCACTCGAGCGAACGTAATGCCAGTGCTCCAGCGTTTGACGAGGATCATAAGCACGATGAGTGGCATCACGAAGCATCCTGCGCATGAGACGTATATCCGTCCAGCGAATGTACTCACCATCCACACCCTTCATTTGAAGCAAAGGTTCCAAATATAGTTTAAACTTGCTTTCGTCAGGTATCGCACTAGTCAAAGCCGGGAATAACCCATGAAGGGAATCAATCAAGATCAACTCCCCTTCCTTCAATTTCATTGGCGTCTGGTCAGCTAGGCGATGTCCACTTTTGAAATCATAAAAAGGAATCTTCACTTCTTCACCAGCTACCAAACGCTGAAGATGACTGTTGATTAATTCCAGATCAAGCGCATAAGGAGTCTCAAAATCGTAATCTCCAAATTCATCTTTTGGATGCATTTCAAGATCAAAGAAATAATTGTCAATGTTGAGGGTAACCAGTTTTAATCCGGTCGATTTAAGTTTGTCACCGATTTTTATCGTTGAGGTAGTTTTCCCGCTAGATGAAGGTCCAGTGATGAGTACCAACCGTACTTTGTCTTTGCGTTCCATGATCATCTGGGCAGATTTCTCAATATCTACCTGGTAAGCTGCCTCAGATTCAATAATTATCTGCAGGTACTCCCCCGCCTCAATTCGTTTATTTAATGCCTCGGTGGTATGTAAGTCATGCGAGATTGCCCAATCCAGAATATGCCATATTTTGTTCCAGGGGATGTTATCTGAAGGACCAATAGATTGAAGTTGCTGCTGTTTTCGGTGCCTAGCACGCTCATCGCGGTAGAGTATATAGGCTTTTGCAACCCGCGTGTGACCGTTTTCGATCAACACTTTTTCTACGATATCTTGGATTTCTTCAATGTGAGGTCGGTATCCAGGGATAGCATTTTCTTCAAGTGCTGCGAGCACCTGGTCAGCCAGTTTTTGCGCCATAGCCCGGTCACGACCGCCAACCTCAACGGCAGCGCGGTAAATCGCATTAGTGATCCTTTCAGGGGTAAAGGGGACCACTGCCCCGGTTCGCTTGATAACCTCACTTATCTTGGTCATTATTCCTCCTAATTCCTACCCGGCAAATATGGAGTTGTCATGGTGTGAAAACTTCTGCTGTGCCATCTTTTGCAATAATCACAGTACCCTGAATATTATAGACACCTTCCGGGCACGTACCCGTTCCCACGGCTGTTGAGATGGCTGCTCTTAAAGCATCCACATCAGGGGATTTTTTCTCATCAATCGGTCCTAATTTGCACATACTGGCAGAAGGAATTTCATCCTTATGGTCGATGATGTACTGGATCATTGCATCTGACGAAGTAATCCGTTGTATCTTATAGCGATCAAAATTGACCGAAAAAATCGACGGGGTTAATTCGGCTTCATTCAAGTTGTAGGCTTCAAGGATTGCTGATACAGGTAATCCCTCTGGATTTTTGTAATTCTTAAGCACCTGAAATCCGCTTAGGGTAGCTGGCCAAATACCAAAAGGGAGGGCAATTATATTTCCAAGTTTGGCGATTAAATCGTCCCTATTTACGCGTGTAAGGTAAAAACGCGTAAATAGGTCATTCTCAGATAGCTGATACTGGATATCCTGAGGGGCAGTCTTGTCCAACTCGACGTGAGTAAAAGTATGGTTGTATGGATCCACTCCATTTTCAAGCGCCCACACCATTGCTGCTGAAAGTTTATCGCGCCAAACCGGACTTTTATCATCTGAGGTTTTAATATAACGCTGTTCGGTGTTTAACAGTGAATCGGCAAAAAGCTTGTCTCCCATATTGGAAAAACCAGAGACAGCAAATCCAAAATCCGGGTGCTCCTGCGAGAAACGCCATAAGATACCCACGCCAGAATAGAGCGAAGGGGTCCCATCAGCGTCAATATAAATTTGGTCTGCAGACCAAAAATCATCTATGGTTAAAATCAATGGCTTTCTGCCATCAGGGACATCGAATGAACCATCAAGCCAATCGGCCAACGAAACAAGGCTGAATCCATTGTCGTACAATGTCTGCAAGTGCATGCGGAAATCACTGAAGTGGATTTTGGTGGTGGGGTTGTTTTCAACCGAATCTGAAATAAACCGGTGGTAGATAAGGATAGGCACTTGAAGTTCTCCTACCCAAACCGTTGCCTCAACATAAAAAGGAACAGTTGTAGGGGTTGGGAGGATTGTTGGAGTCGGTGAGATTGGGGTATTGGTTGAAGGAATAGAAGTAGAAGCCACAGTCGGCTCAGGGGGTGCACTAATGCCGCAAGCGGTCATTAATACTCCGATTACAAGAATTCCAATCAATAAATATTTTGCACTAAAACGCATAATGACTCCGTAATGAATTTTTGGCAATTACAGCCTGGGCAACAAAATAGTTTGTTGCTTTTGGTATTTCCCCTTACGGTCGGCATAAGAGGTTTCACAAATTTCATCACCATCAAAAAACAAAACCTGAGCAATCCCTTCGTTGGAATAAATCTTGGCTGGCAATGGGGTGGTATTTGAAATCTCAAGGGTCACAAAACCCTCCCATTCTGGTTCAAATGGGGTGACGTTAACGATAATCCCACAGCGGGCATAAGTACTCTTGCCCACGCAAATGGTAAGAATTGAACGCGGAATCCGGAAGTATTCAACAGTTCGCGCAAGTGCAAAAGAGTTTGGTGGTATGATGCACACTTCACCCTGAAAATCCACCATGGAATGGGAATCAAAATGCTTGGGGTCAACAATGGCACTATAAACATTGGTAAATATTTTAAACTCATCTGCTACGCGAATATCATAACCATAAGAAGAAACACCATATGAAATCACGCCATCACGAACCTGGTTTCCCACGAAAGGGTCAATCATGTGTTGATCTCGAGCCATAGTACGGATCCACCGGTCTGATTTAATGCCCATGTGTCCTTCTCCTTTTACCAAATAGTTAAAAACCGGCACGGTCCTTAAGGAATTTCTTAATTTCAATTAACTTTTCTTCAGCCTCATTTTCAAGAACATCGACGCTATTGTAAATATCCTGCATTTCTTCAGGGTTCTGCAGCGAACGAATATTGATCCTAACATTGGCAACTGCACACCGCAATGCTGCCTGCCCTAGGAACCCGGCAGAGACTCCATCCGAAATGGCATTGATATTTCCAAATTCAACAGCGATTTTTGCTAGCTCCATTACCTCCAAACATAATTTGGCTGAACCATAGGGGATGATCGCCGCGTTCCGGGTTGTAGCATCCATCGCAATTAATCGTGACTCAATTTCTTCAGGTGTATTCTTAGGTAATTTCGTTGCTGCCAGATACCCTGCAAAAGAGTTGGCATCTTGTTCCACTGCGAGTGTTAATTGTTCTCGCAAGAGTTCAGCTTTTTCAATGATAGTGTACATTTGGGCTTCAACCTGGATATATTTCTTCTTGCCAACTGTCACCCGCCCAACCATTGCCACTAAAGCTGCCGCAGCAGCGCCTGTATGGGCTGCGGCTGACCCTCCACCTGGGGTTGGCGCACCGCTGGCTAACTGATCTAAAAAGTCAGGTTTTGTATCGTCGGTGGTAACAGAAATTCCCTTTAACACCTCAAACATTCTGTTTTCAAGTATCTGATCTGACTTGAATTCATCAAGTTGTGTATACCATACTGCACTGTCCACCAGCGCATCTAACGGCGTTAATCCGACCAACTCACTATGATGAATCCCCACCCCGTAGCGTTGGGCTTCCAGGCGGACGGTTTCAACAATTCTCGCAATCGGTGATTTTTTGTAATTAGTCAAATTCATTGATACCTGTGCCCGACCCTCAACAAGCACACCCATTGCTTTTACAAAACGGTAACCTCCGGATGAATTACGCAGGGCTTTGGCAATTTTTTGGGCAATAGTCACATCCCCTGTTGTGAGGTAAACGTTGAAAGCGATTAACGGCGCACGTGCCCCAATTACAGTAGCGCCAGGCTTTCCCAGTTTGGCGGGACCAAAATCTGGCTTCCGGGCTGGATCTGTAAGGATTTGATCCTTTAAACCTTCATACTGCCCTTTGCGGATATTTTCCAGGTTTTGCCTGTCAGGAAGGATAGCAGCTTCCTCATATAAGTAAACCGGAATTCCAAGTTCCTCCCCTACTTTTTTCCCCAACCGTCTTGCCATTTCCACACATTCCACCATTGAAATGTCTGATATAGGAACAAATGGTACGACATCTGTTGCGCCAATCCTGGGATGAGCGCCAGTATGTTCATCAAGATCTATCAACTCTGCCGCTTTTTTAATCGCCAGGTATGCGGCAGTCTCAATCGATACAGGATCACCGACCATAGTCAATACGGTACGGTTATGATCTTGATCTGAATGGCGATCCAACAGATGAATACCGGGTACTGAATTTATTGCTTCAATAATCGCATTGATCACTTCAGGGCGGCGCGCTTCCGAGAAATTAGGTATGCATTCAACGAGTGGAGTAGACATCGGATCCCTCTTTAAATAGTTTTAAATAATTATAATCTAGCAGGTTTATTGAATCCCTCCAAAAAATATCAACCATCAAATTGCTTCGCCTTTTCCCACAATTCGTCCATTTCTTCAAGGGTCATCCTGTTAAGCTGTTTCCCTGTGGCTTTTGCAGACTTTTCAATAAATGCGAATCGCTTCCTGAATTTAACATTGGTTTGCCGCAACACAGATTCAGCATCAATCTTATTCCAACGAATGTAATTTACCAGGGCGAACAAAAGGTCTCCAAATTCACTGGCACGCTCTGCAGCGGAAGCAGCGGTACGTATCTCCTCAATTTCCTCCTGAATTTTCTCGAGGACTGGCGCGATTTCCTTCCAGTCAAAACCAACGCGGGCGGCTCTTTCCTGGATTGCTTGCGCTTGTGCCAGAGCGGGATATGACAATGGCACCCCATCCAGTAATCCTTTCTCTTCATTTCCGCCATTGGTTTCACGTTCCTGAGCTTTGAGGGATTCCCAATTTTGTAATACTTGTTGTTCTCCATCCACTTTCCAATCTTTAAAGACATGTGGATGTCGGAAGACAATCTTGTTATAGATCCCTGCCAAGACATCTTCCATTTTAAATTTCCCGTTTTCTGAGGCAATTTGAGTATGCAATACGATTTGCAGCATAATGTCACCCAATTCCTCCTTAAGCGAATCCAGGTCACCGCGATCAAGCGCATCCAGCGCTTCGTAAGTTTCTTCAAGGAGATATGGGCGCAGAGAAGAATGGGTTTGCTTCCGATCCCAGGGGCATCCATTGGGAGCGCGTAAACGGGCAATTATCTCTTCAAACCCTTCCAGAGAGGTCTCAACACCTCTGCCTGGTAAATATAGCAGGTGTGTGTTTTTATTAATTTCCTCTATTTTTCCAATCGCAAAAGAAGTCCAATTCCTGCCATCATCAGAGATGAATACCTCGTCCTCCGGCAGATAAGCTGTCAGCAAAAGGTTTTTAATCAATTCAACTGAATGGTCAATAAATGGGTTGATTACAATAACGCGTAAAGATGGAGAAAAAGGAAGATGGAATAAACCTTTCAACTCTTCGCCGTTAATTATCGAGATTGCTGCAGTAACTTTATCATTTAGCCGCGGTAATTCACTTTCAATTATTTCGATTTCAGAATCCAGAGTTATCTTCCATTTATTCATCATTTCACCAGTTCCATAGTCATTCGATTAAATCAAAGATGCAATCCACTTCTCCACGATCCGGCAGGGAATCCCTGCTTTCGATCCAAGAGAGTCGATTGCATCTTGAGTGAATCAGGGTAATCCCTGAAAATCTTAACGCTTTGTGTAGGTTGGTGCCTTACGGGCACGTTTCAGACCTGGCTTCTTGCGTTCCTTTACTCGCGGATCACGAGTGAGGAAACCAGCCTTTGCGTAGCAGGGTAGTATTCTCTGCATTCATTTTGACCAGAGCACGGGCAAGACCAAGTTGAACTGAATCAGTCTGACCAGTAACACCACCGCCATTAACAGTCACAGTTATATCAAATGTAGCGCGGTCCTGCAGAGCTGCACACAGTGGTCCAAGGATTGCTTCGCATATCACCGGTGCGCGGAAAATATTCTTCAACCGGTTTTTCGTTGACAGTGAACTTGCCAGTTCCAGTCATAAGACGGACACGAGCAGTACTTTCTTTACGGCGACCAATACCTTCAAAATATTGAACTGACATAAATCCTTACTCCTTTATGCAACCGGTTTCGGGTTTTGGGCAATATGCGGATGCTCACTGCCAGCATAAACCTTCAGACGTTTGAGTAATTCACGACCCAAGCGGTTATGAGGAAGCATACCCCAAACCGCCGAAGTGATCACACGATCAGGATGAACTTTCATCTGGTCCCGTAATACAACCGTTTTTAATCCACCGGGATAATTGGAATGATGATAGTATTTCTTCTCATCCAGTCGTTTCTCGGTTATCTCAAGTTTTTCGGCATTGATAACAACAACGACATCACCAATATCGACACCGGGTGTAAAAGTAGGCTTATGTTTACCCATCAGATACCCGGCGATTTGTGTTGCAAACCGGCCAATACCCTGGCCAGTGGCATCCACTAACAACCATTCTGGTTCCTGTTTTCCTTTTAAGACAAAAGTCTTGTCTAACATATTCTCTCCATTAGCTTATCATTTCAAGCTAAAATCTAATTTTCTTCGTCAACCAATTCTTGCGATTATTCTCCATATTTCACTTTGTCAAGGCTCAGACCATGTGCTGGTGCTAATACCGGGTTTTAGTTGTTGCCGGTTGATCAAATCCATCTTTTAAGTCTTCCAGAGCTGAGGTTTCTCTTGAGCTACCTCCACCTGGACAAAAACCAGTCGTGCGTACCATGTGATACAAAAAAGCATTGGCAGCTGACAAGATAATTCCAGCCATCTTCCGATTTTTCACCCATGACTTTCAAAAACCTCCCGAGATGGTCGAGCTACCCGGTTTCATTGGTCGTCCAAATGCCGAAAAATCATGTTGCCAATGAAATCCTGGCTGCGTCTGCTAAGCATTTGAGCATCAAGGGTGGCCATATTCTCCAGGCATACCGATCCAGTAATGGATTCCGGTCTGGTCAGCTGATAAATGCGGTAGACATAACTTCGGCTGGTGGCGTCATAACGGGGGTGGAATTCAGCCTTCACCTTGGTAATATTCTCGCACAGCTGCATCTGCTGGAAGCTTGGCATTCAGCGCATTGACTAAAGCAACATCTATCGTGCTGCCAGTTCAAGAGAAAGAAATCACCTGTCCGTCAGCGTGAACACCTGTATCAGTTCGGCCAGCAAAAAGAATTGTCTCCTCCTGCCAGCCCAGCTCCTTCAAGGCGGTTCTCTACCACGCTCTGAACAGTACGGGTTTTCCCTGGCGCTGAAAGCCGAAGAAATCGGTGCCGTCGTACGCAAGGATAAGTTGGTAACGTGCCATTCACACGTCCTAGATCGGACGGGTTATTCTTCTACAAGCTCGATCAAGACCATGTCTGAGGAATCCCCGAGGCGGGGTCCTAACTTCAATATTCGGGTGTAACCACCATTGCGATTCTCAAACCGGGGGGCAATCTCATCAAAAAGCTTCTTAACGGTTGTAGCATTGCCCAATTCGGGCAGCTGCCATCCGGCGGGCATTCACTTTTTCAGTATCTGTATCCCTTGCCGCTTTTGCGTGCCAGGGTGATCAATTTCTCAGTTTCACCGCGAATGAACATTGCTTTTGCACGGGTGGTTTGGATTCGCTCATGGGTGAACAACTGGTTGACCATTGTGCGGCGTAACCCAAGGCGCTGATCTTTTGTTCGACCTAATCTATAACCTGCTACCTTATGGCGCATAATTACTCACTCCACATCTTTTTCGTCTTGCAAGAAGCCTTTTTCACGCATCTTGTCGCGCAGTTCATCCAGGCTCTTCTCGCCAAAATTGCGGATGGACATGACAGCTTCTTCACCTTTATCCAACAATTCAAGCACATCACCCACAGTGGTGATCCCTGTTCTTTTGAGCGAGTTGAAGACACGCACAGAAAGATCAAGGTTTTCAATCGGGGTTTCAGCAGCTTCGCTGGTGAGATGGCTGCCAGCCAATTCTTTTTCAACTCCGATCATCAATGATCTCTTCGGTAATACCGGAAATAAAGCGTAGATGATCGATGATGATCTTGGAAGCACTCCCAAGCGCTTTTTCCGGGGTGATGGTTCCATCCGTCCAAATTTCAAGCGCCAGTCGGTCATAATTGGTGCTCTGACCAACACGGGCAGAGCCAACGACAAAGTTGACCCGTTTTACCGGGCTGTAGATCGCATCCACAGGAAGTTCACCTAATGGCAAGTTTTCCGCTGCGATCGCCAGAGGGAGAATATCCACGTCCGCGTTCCACAGTGAAGTCAATATCCAACTTGGTTTTTGGATCATCCACCGTGAAGAGATATAGATCAGGATTAACGATCTCGACTTCGGCAGGAGCCTGAATATCAGCAGCAGTAACTTCACCAGCACCTCGAACATCCAGATGCAAGTGAGCAGTGTCACCTTCATGCAAGATCATTCGTACCTGTTTGACCTGCAACGTAACCTGAATTACATCTTCACGAACACCCGGGATGTCGCTAAACTCATGCATCACATCAGAAACTCGCATGGATGAAATTGCAGCGCCATCAAGTGAAGACAGCAAAACACGACGGAGAGCATTCCCTAACGTATCACCAAATCCTCTTTCAAGAGGACTGATGATAAATTTTCCATAATTGCGGGCTTCTGCTTCCCGTTCAACTTTTGGTGTAACCATATTATTTAGAGCGCACATATTTCACCCCTTTCTGATACGGTAATGTATCTGATCCTCGGGTAAATGGACATTAGCGTGAGTAGTACTCAACGATCAACTGTTCATTCAGGCTGCCATCGATCTCAGCCCGTTCAGGCAGACGTAATACACGACCAGAAAGATTCTTGAGATCCCGATCCATCCAAACTGCACAAAGTCGTTTTTCAGCGACAGCGGGAAGTTCTTTGAAGAAGGTCAATTTTTTCGCAACTTCGGTCTACTTCCACGATATCGCCCGGCTTTAAGAGCATGGATGGAATATCAGCTCGACGGCCATTGAGTTTGAAATGACCATGGTTAACCAATCTGACGAGCCTGTGCACGATTTTCAGCAAATCCCATGCGAAAAACAACATTATCCAAACGTGACTTCAAGCGTCTGTAGCAGATTCAAACCAGTCATACCACGGGTGCGTAGGGCAATCACCGAAAGTGCGACGGAACTGGCGTTCCAAGACACCATAAACGCGGCGGGCACGTTGTTTTGCACGTAACTGACGTGCATAATCAGATTCACGATCACTACGACCCTGTTTTGACTTGCCGTGTTGACCAGGGGCAAATCCACGTTTTTCAAATGCACATTTGGGAGTAAAGCAACGGGCGCCTTTCAAAAATAGTTTTTCGCCTTCACGCCGGCATAGTTTGCATACCGGACCAGTATATTTTGCCATATTTTCCTTCTCCTGTTATTACACGCGGCGTTTTTTCGGAGGCCGGCATCCATTGTGCGGAACGGGTGTGATATCAGTAATGGAACGGACTTTCAGCCCCACCGATTGAACAGCACGAATGGCTGATTCACGACCAGGACCAGGTCCTTTGATAATCATATCCACTTCCTGAACGCCCATATTCTGAGCTGCCTTGATTGCCTGCTCGGCAGCCAGACGGGCTGCAAATGGGGTGCTCTTGCGAGAGCCTTTGAATCCGGCCGATCCAGCGCTACCCCAGCAAATTGCATTTCCCTGCTGATCAGTCACAGTCACGATCGTATTATTGAACGATGCGAAAATATGAACCTGGGCAGAGGACAGTGTTCGCTTTACTTTCTTGGTGGTGCTTGCGCGACGCGTTGAGCGTACATTTTGAGCCATAATTCCTCATTAACCTTTTCTTGTCGATATCATTCTGCCAATGTTTCGCCTACAGCCAGGTTGCCGCGGGGGAGAAGGCACCCCACCCGACTGGAATAGCAATACACTAGATTATTTCTTTGTTGCTCCACGACGGCGACCGCGACCGGCAACGGTCTTCTTGGGACCCTTGGCAGTACGAGCGTTCGTTCGGGTTCGCTGTCCATGGGCAGGCAGATTGCGACGATGGCGCATGCCACGATAGCAGCCAATTTCAATCAGGCGTTTGATGTTCATCTGCACTTCTCGGCGCAGATCGCCTTCAACCTTGAAATTCTTGGTGATATATTCACGCAAGGAAGCAACTTCGGTCTCAGTCAAATCCTTAACCCGGGTATCCGGGCTAACCTGAGTCGATTTCAGGATCTGGTTCGCACGAGTGGACCAATTCCAAAAATGTAAGTTAGACCAATTTCGATCCGCTTATTACGCGGAAGATCAACACCTTCAATTCTCGCCATATTGTCCTTACCCCTGTCGCTGTTTATGCTTTGGGTTTTCGCAGATTACAAAAAAACACCACTGCGTTTTACAATTTTACATTTTGCACATCTCTTGCGAATAGATGTTGAAACTTTCATGTTACTTACTCCTTAAAAAGATACTGCTATTAACCCGAAGTTATGATTATACCTGTACTTGCTATTCCGTCTAGGAATAGACCCATCTCCCTGCGTAGTAAGGATCAGGGGTCCATTTTCAGTGACCGCAACTGTATGTTCAAAATGAGCAGTCAGCGAACCATCTGCTGATGAAACCGTCCACTGGTCTGGTAAGCACCCTTGTTGCGGGTGTGCCGACCAACAGCATCGGCTCCAATGCAATGGTCATTCCTACACGGAGCACAAGTCCGCGACCGGGAACACCATAATTCGGGACTTGTGGTCCCTCATGCATGGCGCGTCCTACACCGTGACCGGTGTATTCGCGGGTTACATGAAAACCTCGGCTCTCTGCAAAGTTTTGAATGGCAGCTGAAATATCACCAAGGTGATTTCCAGCCACCATTTTCTCAATCCCAGCATACAACGAGCCTTCGGTTGTTTCCACCAGTTTTTGTGCTTCCGGGGTCACTTCTCCGACACAAGCCGTAAATGCAGAATCGCCAACAAAACCTTCATAGACCGTTCCACAATCCACCGAAACGATATCCCCTTCTTTCAACTTTCGCTTTCCGGGGATACCATGCACCATTTCGTAATTAACGCTTACATTGGTGCTGGCCGGATACGGATAAGGTCCAGGATAACCTTTAAAAGGGCTATAACAACCATATTTTTGCAACACTTCTTCTGCTGCAGCATTCAGATCTGCGGTGGTGACTCCCGGGCTTGATAATTGCTCTTGCGCAGCCGCCAATGCTTCTGCATTGATTCTGCCAGCTTCGCGCATAATCACCAATCTCATCTCGGAGTTTTAAGGTTGATCTGACGATCCCAAGACATAGTTCAGGCTTTCTCCACCAAGTTGACCAATCTGCACGTCACATCTTCGATTGATTTTGTGCCATCGACTTCAACCAACAATCTTGGTTATCGGTAATACTCGATCAGGGGGTTGTTTGTTCGGTGTAAACCTTGATGCGATTTTTCACTGTTTCAGCTTTATCATCATCACGTTGGTAAAGTTCTGAACCATCCAGATCACATACCCTGTGCATTCTGGGCGGATTGTATTTTTCGTGGAACACATGCCCATCTGATCTTGCAGGTCCACCGGCCACTTAGTCGTTCGATCAACAGTTCGGTCAGGAACTGATATATAAGGAACCAGATTCACCGTGCTCTTGAATTCCTTGAGCATTTCCGCCAAGGCATCTGCCTGTGCAGGGTGTGCGGGGAAAACCATCCAACAAAGCACCGTTTTTACAATCCGGTCGGCTTAGCCGTTCGCGCATCATGGCAATGGTCACATCATCCGGTACCAAGTTCACCTTTAGTCATGTAGGTTTGTGCCAGTTTGCCAAGTTCAGTCTGTTTTTTTAGGTTCTCCCTGAACAAATCGCCAGAGGACACATGTACGAAGCTCAAACTTTTCAGCAATGAGATCGGCTTGTGTGCCTTTGCCAGCTCCCGGAGGTCCTAAAAGAACGATATACCTTGCCATATTAGCCTTTGATGATGCTTTCGTCGTAACCGTGCACTTTAAGTTCGGTTTCGATGATGGTGAAGGTATCACGCACAACACCTACCACGATCAGCAAACCAGCTGCAGAGATAACAAACAGCGCAGATTGGGACAAGGGCAGGAATTAGTGCACCTAAGATGTATAGGAAGAACAGCCACAAAACCAAGGAAGAAAGCTCCAGGGAATGTGATTCGTCGCTGAACTTTGGTTAAGTACTTTTGGGTGGGTCCACCACGCACAACACCAGGGATTTGTGCACCTTGTTTCTTTAAGGTTTCACCATAATTTTGCTGAGTGAAAAGAACGTCGGTGTAAAAGAAGCTGAATGCAACAACCAGGACGAAATAAAGCACGGGATAAACCCAGCCATTGCTGCCCGCACCACTGAACATTTGGTAAACCGAGTAAAAGAAACCTTCCGTCCTACCTTTGAAGAAGTAGCTGGCCATCAAAGCAGGGAATGACAGGAATGTTTGAGCAAAAATCAACGGAATCATACCAGCCATATTTACCATCAACGGTAGGTTACTCGCACCGGCATGGACATACGATTGCCTACACGGCGTCCAGGGAATAAAACAGGTACATTGCGACGCCCTTGTTGCACATAAACAATGGCAAAAATGGTCAATCCCAAGAATTACGATCATCAGCAGGAACATCCACCAGCCATTAGTTGTATCTGCCAATATTCCAGCCAATTTGGTAGGAATTTGGGAAATAATGCCTGCAAAAATGATGAGAGATAACCCCTGGTTCGGGATACCATACTCTGAGATTAATTGACCTAACCAGATACCAAACATGGTGCCTGCAACCATGCTGATAAGCAGCGTTAAGGTGGGCATTAATGAAGCCCCGGTGAAACCAAACGCAGTAGTAAGCGCTGAGTTGCTTGTCATTGAGTTGAAGATATTCACCTGACCGATCGCAGAAAGAAAAGCCATCGGAATGGTGAGCATAGTAGTCCATTTTTCCATCAAGACACGACCCTCGCGAGGATTGTCTTTCAATCTTCGGTCCAACGCTGGGATGATCGGAACAAGTAACTGGATGATAATTTGGGCGGTGATGTACGGGTAAACACCCATCGCCAGAATTGAGAAATTGGAAATGGTACCACCCGAAAGCAGATCCAGCAGGTTAAACAGATTTGCACCTGCGCCACCGGAAGTGGCAAGGGATTGGATAACGCTGCGGTTAATACCGGGAACAGGAATATTTGCTGCAAACCGGTAGATCACAAGAAGAAGAATGGTGATGAGTAACTTCTTGCGGATGTCTTCGGACGTCCATAAATAACGCCAGGCTGACCGCTTCATTACATTCTCCTTGAGTGGATGTTAGCCGACCAGTTCAATCTTTCCGCCGGCTTTTTCGATCTTAGCACGAGCAGATTTGGAGACACGGGTGACTTTGAAAGTTAAAGCGACTTTGACATCACCACGGCCCAGGATTGCAACTGGATTGCTGGATTTGTGCAGCAATTTGGCTTCAGCCAGACGTTGCAGCAGATATTTCAGCATCCTTCTGGAAACGGTCCAACTGGTCCAGATTGACAATATTGTATTCAATCTGATTAGGTGGAGTAAATCCTTCACCACGGATGAAGGGTAGACGGCGGAAGAAAGGAAGATTACCGCCCTGGCGATAAAGATTACCACCAGAGCCAGCTCGTGAGCCTTGGCCTTTGGTTCCGCGCCCGGCAGTTTTACCCTGACCTGCGGAAATGCCTCGACCTTTTCGTTTCCCAACTTTCTTAGCGCCAATATTTGGCATCAAATCGTTAAGTTTCATTTCGCTTCCTGTTCTTCCACTTTCACCAGATGGTTTACCTTCATTAACATACCGCGTAATACTGGTGTATCAACTTGTTCAACGGTCATGATTCATTCGGCGTAAACCAAGGGCGCGGATTGTGCCTTTATGTTTTTCGGAATAACCAATGGCACTTTTCACCAGCGTAATCCGAACCATTTTCACTGCTTCTTTTTTCTTAGCCATTTTTCCTCCGTTCCCAATAAGGCAGGAGATCCTTTACCTGCTTACCACGGCGGGCTGCTTCAACCTCAGGAGATTTCAATTGGCTCTAAGGCATGGAAGGTGGCTTTTACCACGTTCAATACATTAGCGCTCCCAAGTGATTTGGTAAGGATGTCACGAATGCCGGCAGCTTCCAAGAACCGCTCGAACACCACCTGCAGCGATAACGCCTGTACCAGCGGATGCCGGTTTTAGAAGAACAACAGCACCTGCAGTACGTCCAGTAACTTCATGTGGAATCGTAGTATTGGTGAGTACAACCTTCTGGAAGTTCTTGTGTGCTCGTTCAGTAGCTTTACGCATGGCATCAGGAACTGCATTAGCTTTACCAATTCCGATACCAATTTTGCCTCTGTTATCGCCCACAACTATAGTTACACGGAACTGGAAGCGACGGCCACCTTTTACAACTTTAGCAACACGGGCGATTTCAATAACGCGCTCGTCTAATTGCTGTTCAGTGGGTTGAAATTCCATATCCATAATAAGGCCCTCTATCTCTGTTTATCCCTAAAAATCCAGACCTGCAGCACGGGCTGCATCAGCCAGGGCTTTTACACGACCACCAAAACGGAATCCACCACGGTCAAAAACAACCTGGGTTATTCCTTTCTCTTTGGCACGTTTTGCCACAAGCTCGCCAACCAGTTTTGCCTGTTCAGTCTTCTTCAGGCCTTCAACCTTGCTTTTCAGCTCATGGTCGATTGAAGATGCTGAGGCTAAAGTCGTGCCGTCCGCATCATTGATCACCTGTACATAGATCTCGGCCAAGCTGCGGAATACCGCCAAACGTGGTCGTGCTTCACTGCCGCTGATCGTCTTGCGTACACGGCGATGTCGACGAATTCTTGCTTCAGTGCGATTATTTTTTGCCATATTTCATCACCTACTTCTTTGCAGCCCCTTTACCCTTACCGGCTTTGCCTGCTTTACGGCGAATCTTCTCGCCTTTATAGCGAATGCCTTTGCCAAGATAAGGTTCAGGAGGACGGATCTTGCGAATATCGGAAGCCAATTGACCGATAACTTCATTGTCACTTCCGTTTACTTTAACTGTACGGGTTTTGCTATCGATTTCAAAGGATACCCCGGCGGGGGGATCAATTGTGAAAGGATGTGAATACCCGACATAAAGTACCAAGTTTATTGCCATCCATTTCAACCCGATATCCAACACCATCCACTTCCAGTTCAGTGGTGAACCCGGTGGAAACACCGGTCACCATATTCTGGAGTAAGGCGCGGGTGGTGCCATGCAAGGCGCGAATATGCGGCGCATCTGAACTCCGGGTAACAAGCACTTCGTTGTTTTCCAACTTAATGCCCATCTCTGGAGAAAAACTGCGCACCATTTCGCCCTTGGGACCTTTGACACGAACCTCAGAGCCTTTAATGTCAACTTGTACAGACTCTGGAATTGTCACTGGTAAACGACCTATACGAGACACTTTACAATCCTCCTTTTCCCAGGGTTACCAGACCTTGCAGAGGAACTCACCACCAATACCTAACTGGCGAGCTCTCTGTCCGGTCATCACACCCTTGGGTGTGGATAGGATCGAGATACCCATCCCGGCTAAAACCCAGGGGATATCCTGTTTATGAGTGTAAACACGTCGTCCAGGTCGACTGACCCTTTCAAGACCTGTGATCACCGATGATTTCTCCGGCGTTCACCAACGTATTTCAACTTGACGCGCAGGGTGTTCATTCCAGGTTTCTCACCCTCCACTACTTCATATCCTTCAATGAAACCTTCCTCTTTTAGGATCCGGGCTATTTCAACCTTGATCTTTGATTGAGGCATGGCCACCACGGACTGGCTGGCCATAACGCCATTCCGGATACGGGTCAACATATCAGCAATTGGATCATTAACAATCATGTTTCTTCCTCCGAACTGGCTACTTACCAGGAGCTCTTGGTGACGCCGGGTACCTTACCATCGAGAGCTAACTCACGAAAGCAAATACGGCACAAACCGAAACGTCGCATATAACCACGTGGGCGACCGCATTTCATGCAACGGTTCCGCACCTGATTGACATATTTACGTCTTTGTTCACGATATTCCATGCACTTTTTTGCCATACTAATCCTTCCTGAACGGCATGCCGAGCATTTGCAACAAGGCAGACGCCTGCTCATCAGTTTGGGCACTGGTGACGATCGTAATTTCCATCCCGCGGACCTTGTCAACTTTGTCGTATTCGATCTCGGGGAAGATAATCTGCTCGCGCAAGCCCAGGGTGTAATTGCCACGTCCATCAAATGACTCGGCAGAAACACCGCGAAAATCACGTACGCGGGGCAGTACGATATTCAACAATCGGTCAAGGAATGCCCACATACGTTCTCCGCGTAAAGTTACTGCGGTACCAATGGCACGTCCTTCGCGCAACTTTAAAGTTCGCGATGCTTTTACGTGCCTTGGTAATTACCGGTTTCTGTCCGGTGATTGTGGTCAGATCAATCACCGCAGCATCAAGTGCTTTTGGATTATCCATCGCTTCGCCAAGACCAATATTGACGACCACTTTTTTAATCCGTGGGATCTCCATTACATTCGTCATCCCCAGCGCTTTCATCAAAGCGGGTGAAATCTCTCTTCTGGTATCGTTCTTTCAAAATATTCATCAAGCCACTCTCCCAGCGGCCTAATCGTCGATGATCGACTTGCATTCCTTGCAGACGCGTTTTGTACTTCCGTCTTCGCGAGTCAACTCAACACGTGTGGGTTTATTGCATTTTTTGCAAACAACCATCACATTAGAAACGTTGACCGGGGCTTCAAAACGAACTTTGCCAGGATTGACTGTGCGACCCTGAGATTGGACCTGTCGTTGGTGTTTGGTACGAACATTGATCCCTTGCACGACAACAGTATTATCTTCTGGTTGCACTTTGATCACTTCACCGCGCTTGCCTTTGTCGTCTGAACGGCCGCTGATGACTTCAATCTGATCACCTTTACGAATTTTAATTTTCATTTGATCGCTCCTAATTTCCTGGCCTAAAGTACTTCCGGGGCCAGTGAAACGATCTTCATAAAGCCCTTTTCACGCAATTCGCGTGCAACCGGGCCAAAGATACGTGTACCCTTTGGATTCTGACCGTCAGCGTCCAGGATTACTGCAGCATTGTCATCAAACCGGATGGAGGAACCATCTTCACGGCGCCATTCCTTGGCGATGTCCTTACAATCACTGCTTTTACAATTCGCTTTTCTTTACAGAACCTTGCGGTGCTGCTGATTTAACTGTGGCGACTACGATATCGCCAACGCCACCGTACTTGCGGGTGGAACCGCCGACAACATGGATGACCAGCAGCTCGCGTGCACCGGTGTTATCGGCCACCTTGATTCGAGACTCATGCTGAATCATTCCACCACCTCCTCAACAAGGTCGAGGGTTTTAGCTGCAGTTTTGACGATGGCTTCAACTACCCAAGCCTTCTCACGAGAGATCGGAGCACTTTCCACGATCTGCACGATATCACCGATGTTGCAGCCAAGTTCATCATGAGCTTTTACTTTAGATGATGCATGGACTACTTTTCGGTACAATGGGTGACGGTAAGTCCGCTCGATTTTTACTACAACGGTTTTCATCATTTTATTGCTGGTTACAACACCAGTTATGCGCCGTCGTTCGTTCATTTTTCACCTTCCACTGTAACTCCAATTTCGCGCTGGCGAAGGACCGTTTCATAAACAGCAATCTGCCGGCGTAAGACCTTGAGTCGACTGGTATCGGTCAATTGACCGGTGACTACCTGGAAGCGTAAGTTCATAAGTTCATTCCTGGTATCGCTCATCTTGGTCTTCAATTCTTCTGTGGATAAGAGTCGAACATCGGATAATTTCATAATTAACTCTCTCCTGCAGCCTGATTACGGGCAAGAACTTTGGTCTGGATGGAGAACTTGTAAGAAGCCTGTTTCAACGCTTCTAACGCTTCATCGTGATCAAGACCACTGATCTCAAACATAATTCTGCCTGGTCTTACAACCGCAACATAGTACTCAACATTTCCTTTTCCTTTACCCATACGGGTTTCGGGGGGGCGGTGGGTATAGGGTTTATCCGGGAAAATCCGGATCCAAACTTTACCGTGGCGTTTCATTGCACGTACGATGGCACGGCGGGCGGCTTCGATCTGGCGGGCTGTTACCCAACCAGGAGCCATAGCCTGAAGCGCGTATTCACCGACAAGAATCTCGGCACCACGCAGGGCTTTACCCTTCATGCGACCACGCATTGTTTTACGCCATTTAACACGTTTTGGCATCAACATAGCTGCTACCTCTTTCGTCCTACCCGGGTTATACCCCGCGGCGGAGATTATTCACTAACGTAAACACCTTCGGTGGCTTCAACTTTCTCTTCCACACCAGGTAATACTTCACCTTTATAAACCCACACTTTTACGCCAATGCGTCCGTATTGGGTCAGCGCTTCAGCGCGTGCAAAATCGATATCTGCGCGCAAAGTTGCCAGTGGTACACGCCCATCACGCATCCAAACAATACGCGCCATTTCAGCGCCGCTCAAACGACCAGACACGGAGACTTTGATCCCCAATGCACCCTGGCGCATGGCTTGTTGTAAAGCACGCTTCATAGCCCGCCGATAGCTCACACGGCGTTCGATCTGCCCGGCGATATTCTTTGCAACCAGCAAAGAATCACAATCTGGCGCTTTGATCTCTTTAATCTCAAGATCGATTTTTTTGCCAGTCAGGGCTTCAAGATCAGTACGAATCTTTTTTACAGAATCGCCTTTTCTTCCGATGAGAATACCAGGTTTCGCAGTGTGAATGGAGACTTTTACTTTGTCTCCGAAGCGTTCGATCTCGATAGTGGAGATTCCAGCTTTTTCTGCTTCCTTGGAAACCATCTTTCGAATTACTATGTCCTGGTGAAGCTGATTGCGATATTCAGCACCTTCAGCGAACCAACGCCCTTCCCAGGGCTGATTGATGCCAAGACGAAAACCTATTGGATGTACTTTTCGACCCATAATTTCTCCTGGTGTCTTTTCTTAGCGGACAGTGAAAATTACCTGCCCTGCCTAATTTATTCTTTTTCTCGCAAAATGATCGTCACGTGAGACGAACGTCGCAGCAATGGCTTGAAGCGGCCACGGGCACCAAAACGACGCCATTTGCGGGTAGGGGCTTCATCAGCGGTGATCTTGTAAACCATCAGGTCATCCCGACTCACACCAAAATTCTCTTCAGCATTGGCAACAGCTGAGGCAAGTAATTTGCCTACATGGTAAGCTGCAACTTTGTTGGTGAACTTGAGCATGGTTAGGGCTTCCACTGCGGGCTTTCCACGAACAAGGTCGATCACCAGGCGGGTTTTCTGGGCTGATACACCACAATTCTTAAGTACAGCGCGAATATCAGTAGCCATAATTAATCCGCTCCAGTCGTTCGTGCAGAAGTGGAGTGACCGCGGAAGTGTCGGGTGGGTGCAAACTCACCTAACCTGTGCCCAACCATATTTTCGGTAATATATATGGGAACATGTCTGCGGCCATCATGAACTGCGATGGTATGACCAACCATTTGCGGGAAGATTGTACTGGCACGACTCCATGTGCGCAGAACTTTCTTTTCACTTTTGGCGTTCATCGCCTCGATTTTTTTCAATAACTTCGGGTCGATAAACGGCCCTTTTTTAAGCGATCGTGACATAGTATCGTTCCTCTTTCTCGGCTAAAGCATCCAAACCAGTTTAACGCTTGCCAGCATTGCGGCGGCGAACGATGTACTTGGTGGTAGCCTTATTACGGCGTGTCCGGTAACCACGTGTGGGTTTTCCCCACGGGCTTTTAGGACCAGGCATACCAGTAGGTTGACGGCCTTCACCACCACCATGTGGATGGTCGCGGGGGCTCATAGCTGTACCGCGGACGGCGGGTCTGATTCCCATATGGCGTTTACGGCCGGCTTTTCCCAATTTGATATTACTGTGATCTGTGTTGCCTACCTGCCCAATTGTTGCATAGCATGCCTGACGAATAAGTCGAACTTCACCGGAGGGCATACGAATCTGGGCGTAATCACCTTCTTTTGCCAATAACTGCGCAGAGGTACCGGCTGAACGAACTAGCTGACCGCCTTTGCCCTCTTTCATTTCGATGTTGTGCACCATGGTGCCAACAGGAATACTTGAGATAGGCAGGCTGTTGCCGGGGCGGATTTCAGCGTCAGGTCCAGTAAGAATAGGATCATTAACTTTGAGCCCAACCGGGGCGATGATATAGCGTTTCTCGCCATCAGCATAAACAAGCAGCGCCAGGCGCGCAGTTCGATTTGGATCATATTCGATCGCAGAAACACGGGCAGGAATACCTATCTTCCCGCGCTTGAAATCCACGATGCGGATATACTGGCGTTGTCCACCACCTTGGTGGCGAACAGTTATCCGGCCACCATTGTTGCGACCAGCATGAGCCTTGCGAAAAACGATCAGGGAACGTTCGGGGGTATCTTTAGTGATTTCCTCGAAACTGTAACCGGTCATATTACGGCGGCTGGGGGTAGTTGGTTTATAGACTTTTATAGCCATTATTCAACCCCTTCAAATAACGGAATGCGATCTTCCGGATTGAGGGTGACGATTGCCTTTTTAAACCCAGGACTTGTGATCAATAACCGGCGGCTGCGGCCTTTGCGACCGTGCTTTGCAGGTGCGTTCACTATATTCACCCGAACAACCTTCACATCAAAAATTTTCTCAACAGCATCTTTTACCATGGTTCGATTGGCATCTTTTGCCACTTCAAACACATATTGATGTAGTTTTGTGACCATATAATTTGACTTTTCGGTCACGATGGGTCGGCGGAGTACATCATAAATAGAGCTCATTTTTCTCCTCCTATCCCAGGTTAGCCTTGATCAAATCAAGTGCAGCAATTGGCAACACGACTTTATCAAACACCATCAGATCTCGAATGTTAAGATAATTTGCATTCAAAACTTTCGCATCCGGAATGTTGTTGGATGAGCGGACCACTGCTTCGTAGGATTCCAGAGCTGGTATTAGCAATAAAGCGCTGGAATCACCAACCAGGGTATTCAATGCATTTGCCATAAGGCGGGTTTTAGGTTCAGCAATTTTCAATTCATCCACCACAATAATTGTGGATTCAGCTGCTTTCACCGAAAGCGCAGAGCGCAAAGCAGCGAGGCGCATCTTATGAGGCATAGCCTGAACATAAGAACGCATATGCGGTGTATGGATCCCGCCGCCGCCTTTCCACTGTGCAGAACGGGTTGAACCCTGCCGGGCACGACCAGTTCCTTTTTGCGCCCAGGGTTTGCGCCCACCACCAGAGACAAAGCTTTTTGTCTTGGTTTCATGCGTACCCAGGTGGGCATTCGCCATTTGGCGAACAAACGCCTGGTGCATCAGATCGATATTTATTCGGGCTTCAAAGATCTCGGCAGGTAATTCCACCGTGCTGACCTTTTTGCCTTCCATGTTTACGACTTCGACTTCCATAGTCATTAGCTCCCTTAGTCCAGGTAAACGGGTGTAAGCAGGGCTTACATCTTCCGCGATTCTTTGATGATTACAAGGCCACCGCGTGCACCAGGTACGGAGCCGTTCACGCCGATCACATTTCGTTCGGCATCTACCAGGACAACTTTCAGGTTTTGCGCAGTCACGGAATCATCGCCCATATGACCAGGTCCGCGCGAACCTTTAAAAACACGACCAGGGGTGGTGGTGGCACCACGAGAACCGGGACCACGCCAGCGGTCAGATTGACCGTGGGTTTTAGGTCCACCTCTAAAGTGATACCGCTTGACGGCGCCAGCAAAACCCTTACCTTTGCTTACACCGGCAACATCAACCTTTTCACCAACCGCAAACAGGCTGACATCAACTTTGTCGCCTTCATTTACCTGGATCTCTTTCGCTCTAAATTCACGCAGGTATTTCATTGGAGGAAGATTGATGCGTTTGAGGTGGCCGATTTCACCGCCAGTCAAACGCTTCGGTTTTACTTCTTCGAAACCCAATTGTACGGCTGAATACCCTTCGGTCTCAACACGTCTGATCTGGGTAACGAAGCACGGCCCAGCTTCGATTAGCGTGACAGGTTGCGCCGCGCCGTTATCATCGAAAATCTGGGTCATGCCGATTTTCTTTCCGATCAGCCCTTTAAACATCTCAGTTGTTCTCCTTCGTTCATATTTTGCGGGACTGTCAACCTGGGCCAGGTTGCATCATCCCAGCACAACTCAGTTAACCATCTGCTGCGACACTTTTGATTTTTGTCTCGTGCGCTTACAGGATCGCTCTTGAGTTGCCTGTCGGGTAAGGTTTTTAGCCGATACCCAAACCTGAGTATTATACCGCAGAAAGCGACAAATACCAGGAGTATTTCATTTTTTAAGGTTTGCTACCGATAATTCTATAAATTCGCGGCAAGCTTTAGATCTTGATCTCAATATCAACCCCGGCGGGCAAGTTCAAACGTGCCAGCATATCCAGGGTCTTTGCATCTGGGTCCAGCACATCGATCAAACGATTGTGGGTACGAATCTCAAAATGTTCATGAGAATCTTTATCGATGAAGGATGACCGGCGAACGGTGAACCGTTCGATCTTGGTGGGAAGAGGTACGGGTCCAACAACCTGGGCACCACCTCTTTCGGCTGTCTCGACAATCCGTTTGGCAGATTGATCGAGCACACGATGATCATAAGCTTTGAGACGAATTCGCATTTTCTGTTTTGGCATTTTTTATCTACCTATGCAATGATTTTCGTGATCACGCCGGCGCCAACCGTCAGACCACCTTCTCGAATAGCAAACTTGGATCCCTGCTCCAACGCAACTGGTATGATCAGATCACATTCCATCGTTACGTTATCTCCAGGCATCACCATCTCGATCCCTTCCGGTAGTTTTACGCTTCCGGTCACGTCCATTGTCCGGATGTAGAACTGCGGTCGGTATCCTGTGAAGAATGGCTTATGGCGTCCGCCTTCTTCCTTCTTCAATATATATACTTCTGCCATGAACTGCGTGTGCGGGGTGATGCTGCCCGGCTTGGCGACGACCATGCCGCGCTCTACATCCGTCCGCTCTATGCCTCGCAGCAATAGCCCAAGGTTATCTCCCGCCAGACCTTCGTCCAGCAGTTTGTGGAACATTTCTACTCCGGTACACACAGATGCACGGGTCTTTTCCTGCATCCCGACGATCTCTACCGGTTCTCCGACCTTGATTCGGCCACGATCCACACGTCCGGTCACTACGGTGCCGCGTCCCTTGATCGAGAAGACGTCTTCCACTGGCATCATGAACGGTTTGTCCATCGCGCGTTCTGGTTGGGGTATATATTCATCCACTACCCGCAGCAGTTCTTTGATGCATTCATATTCCGGTGCATTCGGGTCGGTGCTGGTGCTGTCTAACGCGATCTTGGCGCTTCCACGCACGATCGGGATTGTGTCACCCGGGAATTTGTACTCGGTCAACATTTCGCGCAGTTCCATCTCAACCAGTTCAAGCAACTCAGGGTCGCTCATCTGGTCGGTTTTGTTCAAGAACACGACGATGCTCGGTACTTCTACCTGACGCGCCAACAGTACGTGTTCTTTCGTCTGCGGCATGGCGCCATCCGGCGCTGCTACGACCAATATGGCGCCGTCTACCTGCGCGGCTCCGGTGATCATGTTCTTAATGTAGTCACGATGTCCGGGCATATCCACGTGCGCATAGTGCCGATTCTCGGTTTCATATTCCACGTGGGCAATGTTGATGGTGATGCCACGTGCTTTTTCTTCGGGGGCATTATCAATTGAATCATACGCCCGGTATTCGGCTCGTCCAAAAAAGCCGCAATACTTGGTGATCGCCGCAGTTAATGTCGTCTTGCCATGGTCAATGTGCCCCATGGTGCCAATATTCATATGCGGTTTGTTCCTGTCAAATTTCTGCTTCGCCATGGTTCAGCTCCTTTTTAACTTCGAGTCTAAAGAATAATTACTTGTTTAATATCTTTTCTGCAACCGTTTGGGATACCGGTGCATAATAATCAAATTCCATCGTGAAAACACCACGCCCCTGTGTGCCAGATCGCAATTCTGTGGCATACCCAAACATTTCTGACAACGGAATCACGCCTCTTACAGCTTGCGCGTTACCAGGGCGAATTTCCATACCCTGAATTTCACCGCGGCGTGAAGTGACCTGTCCTAAAACCTCGCCGAGGTATTCATCAGGCACCACAACTTCAACCTTCATAATGGGTTCCAATAAAACAGATGAACCCCGGTGAAGTCCTTCACGCATGCAAAGGATTGCAGCCATCTTAAACGCCATTTCGCTGGAATCAACTTCATGGAAAGAACCATCAATCAATTGAACTTTTAAGTCAGTTACCGGGTAACCTGCTAAAATGCCCGACTCCACTGCCTCTTTCACCCCTTTTTCCACCGCGGGGATATATTCTTTTGGAATTGAACCACCAGTAATCTTATTTTCAAATTGGATGCCCGCGCTACGATCTAATGGCTCTAAAGCAAAGACAACATGTCCGTATTGACCGTGTCCGCCAGATTGTTTTACATATTTATAGCCAACAGAGCTAACGGGTTTGGTTATCGTCTCCCTGTATGAAACACGTGGTTTACCAACATTAGCCTGAACTTTAAACTCACGCAACATTCGATCAACGAGCACATCCAAGTGAAGCTCGCCCATTCCCTTAATGATGGTCTGTCCAGTATTTTCGTCAGATTGCACCTGGAAAGTAGGATCTTCTTCAGAAAGGCGCTGAAGTGCATTCGCCATCCTATCTTGATCGGCTGTTGATTTTGGCTCAATGGCAATTGAAATCACCGGGTCAGGGAAAGTAATGCGTTCCAACACCACAGGATTTGCAGAATCACATAGAGTATCACCAGTGAAAGATTCTTTGAGTCCAAGAATTGCACCAATATCACCAGCACCGACTTCTAAAATATCTTCGCGACGGTCAGCGTACATTCGAAGTAAGCGACCAACTCTTTCTTTGCGTCCTTTGGCTGGGTTATAGACCATAGCTCCGGTGGCCAAAGTCCCTGAATAAACACGGAAGTATGCCAACCTGCCCACATATGGGTCACTGACAATCTTGAATACCAGAGCAGTAAGCGGTGCATTGTCATCGACTGAGAGCGTAACTTCTTCATCAGTCTTGAGGTCTGTTGCTTTAGTGGCAGGAATATCCAAAGGTGATGGCAAATAATCAATGACGGCATCTAGTACAAGTTGAACTCCCTTGTTGCGTAAAGAAGAACCGCAGAACACGGGCACAGCTTTGTTTTCGATAGTCGCCTTACGCAAGCCAGCTTTTAATTCTTCATTGGTAATTGTTTCGCCTTCAAGATACTTCATCGTCAAATCGTCATCAAGTTCGGCAATTTTCTCAATCATCTGCTGGCGCATTTCGTTCGCCTGGTTCACCAGGTCAGCCGGGATTTCTTGATATTTTGGTTCTTTGCCAAGTTCATCATCAAACATTACAGCCTGCATGGTCATCAAATCAACCATACCTTTAAAGGAAGCTTCAATACCGATGGGTAACTGCATGGGAATGGCATTTGCACCCAAGCGGGATTTTATCGTCCCAAGGGTGTATTCAAATGATGCTCCCACTCGGTCCATTTTATTGACCAAACAGATGCGTGGAACGCCATAGCGGTCTGCCTGTCGCCAAACAGTTTCGCTTTGTGGTTCAACACCTTGAACTGCATCAAACACAACAACACCGCCGTCCAGTACTCTTAAGGAGCGTTGAACTTCGGCGGTGAAATCGATATGTCCAGGGGTATCAATGACATTGATCTGATACCCTTTCCACTCTGAGGTTACAGCAGCTGAAACGATTGTGATGCCACGTTCTCGTTCCTGCACCATCCAGTCAGTGACGGTCGTGCCATCGTCAACTGAACCGATGCGATATGTGCGGCCGGAATAAAAGAGTATTCGCTCAGTAGTTGTTGTTTTGCCAGCATCGATGTGAGCGATGATTCCGATATTGCGGCATTTTTCTAATTGAAAAGAACGAGGCATTGCAACTCAATTTCTATCAGTAATGATCTACATGCGGAAGTGCGAGAACGCGCGGTTTGCCTCAGCCATTTTATGGGTTTCTTCGCGTTTTTTTACTGACGCACCCTGGTTATTGGAAGCTTCGACCAATTCGGCAGAGAGTTTCTCCGCATAAGAATTGCCGGTGCGTCCGGTGGCTGCATCAAGAATCCAGCGCATAGCTAAGGTCATCTTGCGTCCAGAGGGAACTTCCATAGGGACCTGGTAAGTAGCACCACCCACACGACGCGGGCGCACTTCCATCTGGGGACCAACATTTTTCAAAGCCAATTCAAGAACCTCGACCGGATTCTTGCCTGTCTTTTCTTTTACAATATCAAGCGCATCATACATGATGCGTGTGGCTGTGCTTTTCTTGCCGCGTTTCATAATTCGATGAATCAAGAACGAGACTGGCAAACTGTTATAACGCACATCCGGTAATACTACTCGTGGTTCTGGTTTTGATCGTCGCATTCAAACTTCTCCCTGATAAATTTCTTAAGCTTTCGGTTTTTTGGCACCGTATTTAGAACGGCCCTGGGAACGTTTGGCAACACCGGTTGTGTCCAGAGTTCCACGAACAACGTGGTAGCGAACACCAGGAAGGTCTTTTACACGTCCGCCACGAATAAGAACCACAGAGTGTTCCTGTAATTGATGCCCTTCGCCTGGAATATACGCGGTGACCTCGAGACCATTTGTCAGGCGGACACGAGCAATCTTGCGCAGCGCTGAGTTTGGTTTCTTGGGGGTCATCGTCCTCACAACAGTACAAACTCCACGTTTTTGCGGGGAGCCTTTTTCAAGGTGGGAACGACGCTGTTTCATCGAGTTCAAAGTGTACTGTAAAGCCGGTGCTTTACTTTTGGCTTTTCTGGTCTGACGACCTTTGCGAATCAGTTGATTGATTGTTGGCACGACTGTTTGCCTCCGAAAAAATTAATACTTGTTTATGATTTTTCTTAATAGGACGAGGCCATCTACTGCAATGACGGCCCCGCCGGATTTACTCCAAAGCTGAGGTACTCACATCACCATTATATTTGGGCAACGGCTAAAAATTATATCATGAGGGTTTATCATGGTCAAGGAAAAAACTGACAACCACTCACCAACCTGCCCTATTATTTTCCTATAGCAATCCGTGCAGCTCTTCTCCCAGACCGAGCAATCCAGTGCCTAACTTGGGAGGTTTCACCTTTTCTTCATCTTTGCCAAAGCGGATGATTTCTTTAGATTCCATCACCGCTTCTACAGCCAATCCGAGACTTTGCAATTCTTTCACCAACACCTTAAAGGAAGCTGGCAGGCTTGGATCTTCGATCGGTTGGTCTTTGACGATTGACTCATATGTGTTCACACGACCTTGAACATCATCTGATTTGACGGTTAACATTTCCTGGAGCGTATAAGCAGCGCCATAGGCTTCTAGCGCCCAAACTTCCATCTCGCCAAAACGCTGACCACCAAATTGCGCCTTACCACCCAGCGGTTGTTGCGTCACCAAGCTATAAGGACCAGTGGATCGGGCATGAACTTTATCTTCCACTAGATGGTGTAATTTCAACATGGTCATTACGCCAACTGTAACCGGCTGATCATAAGCCAGTCCTGATTTACCATCACGGAGAACCTGTTTGCCAAGGATCGGAAGCGGTTCACTTGTTTCAACTGTCAATTTTTGCGCAGCGGCTAAAATCGCCTCACGGTCCATCTTTTCAGTTTTAATTCCGTGTTGCTCAAGCCAGATCTTTAAACAAGTTGCAATCGCTTCTTGATCTTCTTTGCGGATTTCTGGTCTTCCAGTCAGTTCTGATTCAAATTTGATAACCGGATCGGGGTCTATCCCTTTATCCAGCATCCAATGTTCAAGATTGACTCGACGCGCATAATGGAAATCTGTTGCCATCCGGCTGATATCGTAGCGTCCACCGAGCATTTGTTCAAGATAAAGCAAACGTACTTCCTCATCATCACGGATGGATTGCGGGTCATATTCCTGCTGGTTCATCCAGTCCCAGGCTTTCTCACCCGATTCTTTCCAGGCGAGGTCCATTAGCCAGGCGCGAGCCAGTTCGGCTTCGATCTCATATTCATCAGCGCCATCGAATACTGGAGTGACAGCTTCAAAACCTAATTGTTTTGCAGCCCACCCTAAATGAGTCTCTAAAACTTGCCCGATGTTCATACGACCAGGAACGCCTAATGGATTCAAAATGATATCAATAGGTGTTCCATCCTCGAGGAATGGCATATTTTCAACAGGAACCACACGGGAGACTACACCTTTGTTCCCATGGCGCCCTGCCATCTTATCGCCGGCAGTGATTTTTCGACGCTGCGCCACGGACACGCGTACCATCATATCTACGCCGGCAGGCAGGTCCACATTATCCGCACGGGTGAAGATCTTTACTTCCACAACCTTGCCGCGCTCACCATGGGGCATCCGCAGAGAGGTGTCTTTTACATCACGAGATTTCTCGCCAAAAATGGCGCGCAATAGACGTTCTTCAGGGGTCAGTTCTTTTTCGCCTTTAGGAGTGATCTTGCCTACCAGGATATCATTTGGTCCAACTTCAGCACCGATGCGAACGATCCCTTGCTCATCCAAGTCCTTGATGGCTTCTTCGCCAACGTTGGGAATATCACGAGTAATTTCTTCTGGTCCCAACTTTGTATCACGGGCTTCAACTTCATACTTCTCTATATGCACTGAGGTAAATTTATCGTCTTGCACTAAGCGCTCTGAAATGAGAATAGCATCTTCAAAATTACCGCCTTCCCACGAGAGGAAAGCAACCACTACATTCTGACCGAGTGATAATTTGCCATTGACAGTAGAAGATGAATCTGCCAGAATATCACCCTTGTGAACACGCTGCCCCTTAATTACCGCCGGACGCTGGTCAATACAGGTACTCTGGTTGGAGCGCTGGTATTTGCGTAAGTTATATTCACGGATACGACCTTCTGTATTCCGCACAAAAATCTGACGTCCGGTTACAGAGGTAATTTCGCCATCTTCCTCAGCAATCAAAACCTGCCCTGAATCAATAGCGGCATATTTCTCCATCCCGGTGGAAATTAGAGGGCTGTCAGGATTTACCAGTGGGACTGCCTGTGCCTGCATGTTCGATCCCATCAACGCGCGGTTAGCATCGTCGTGTTCCAGGAAGGGTATAAGGGCAGCGCTGATCCCAACCACCTGGTTAGGTGCAACGTCCATGTAGTTCACACCTTCTCCGCCAGACATGATAAAGTCACTGTGAAAACGGCAGGATACTTGTTCGCGTTCGAATTCCTGATCAGCAGTGATAAGAGTGTTAGCCTGGGCAATGACAAATTTATCCTCTGCATCGGCAGAAAGGTATTCCACCTCTTCAGAAACAAACGGACGTACAAAAATGGTGGTTTTCTTTGTCTTTTTAATTGCGGAAACCATCTTTGCGGTAATGCGTTCGCCTTCTTTGGCGATCACTTCTCCGCTTTTCTCATCGGTTATTGTTTCACGCAATAGCCTTCCATCAAGACGAGGATCGGCAGCACTGAGGGCTTTATGAACTTTTCGATATGGTGTCTCAATGAATCCATATTCATTCACACGAGCAAAACTTGCCAAACGACCGATCAGACCGATGTTTGGACCCTCAGGAGTCTCAATTGGGCAGATACGTCCATAGTGCGAATGGTGCACATCACGAACATCAAACCCAGCACGCTCACGGCGGAGACCACCAGGACCTAATGCTGAAAGGGTACGCTTGCTTCGTAATTCTGCCAGCGGATTGGTTTGATCCATGAATTGTGAAAGTTGAGATGAGCCAAAGAATTCGCGCAGGGCAGCAACAACCGGACGGATGTTCACAAGACTGACAGGGGAAACCTGATCCTGATCTCGGATGGACATACGTTCTTTGATGACCCGTTCCATGCGGCGCAAGCCAATACGAAGTTTATTTTGAATAAGCTCGCCATTCGTCTTAACACGTCGGTTGCCAAGATGATCGATATCATCTTTATCTTCAATTTCATTATTAATTAGGATCATTCGTCGAATCAAGTAGACGATATCCCATTTAGTCACACTGCGATGAGAGACGGGGATACGATCCATCAGGTCGAGTTTCTGGTTCAACTTGTAACGACCCACCCTCTCAAGGTCATAATGACGGCTATCAAAAAGTTGTTCTTCCAGGAAGGATCGGGCATTTTCCAAATTGGCAGGATCCCCCGGTCGCATGCGGCGGAAGAATTCAATCAACGCCGCTTGAGCAACCGTCTGCCCGCTACTCAAATCCCAAACTGGTTCTTCCTTTAATGTAGAAGCGATGAGCATTCGATCAGGGTTGTTATCGATATCACTGAAGAGAGCAATGATCTCCTCGTCGGAACCCACCTTGAGGGGTGAATCACCGGGCAGTGTATCATCGACTGCTGCTAATGCCCGCAAGAAGATGGTAATGGGAACAGTGCGCTTACGATTGAATTTCAAGATCATGTAATTCTTGCTCTTGGTCTCAAATTCCATCCAAGCACCACGATCGGGAATCAATTTCGCCGTCGCAAGGCGATGCCCTGTTGTACGGTCAATTTGGGCTTCAAAATAAACACCCGGTGAACGAATAAGCTGGGAAACTACCACACGTTCGGTACCATTGATGATAAATGTACCCTTATCTGTCATTTCGGGGAAATCGCCAAGGAAGATATCAGATTTAACTGGCTGCGGAATGTCTGGCCCAGCCAGAAGGACAGAAACATACAAGGGGCTGGCATAGGTGAGGTCACGTTCAACACATTCATCAATTGTGTGTTTGGGATCCTCAAACCAGTATTTCAATCCCCACTGCTTTGCTTCGGGACCATGCCCTGGGAAATAGAGTTTCATTCCCTTGTTATAAGATTCGATCGGGGAAATCTCGTGAAAAAGATCGATTAAACCTTCCGCTTTCAGCCTTTTGAAAGAATCCAGTTGTATATCGATTAGGTTGGGGAGGTCAAAAATTACAGGAATACGTGCGTAAGATTTGCTTGGTAAAACAGAAGCCATGGGTTTCTCCTAGAATTTCAGTACCTGGCAAAAACGAATAATATCCCACCTGGCATTTTAGCCCGGGATGCGCAAACAATCATTATATCAACACATGTTTATATGGTCAAGAAATTGTACGGGGGCATTAGTGATGTCAAGGATTGGGCTTACCCTGGTTGATCTTCAAGGAAAAACACCTGGCTTGTAAACGATTCAGCAGTAAATTTTAACAATCCCCAAGACCTCCGTGTTTCTGGAGGTAATGCAAAGGTGGCTGAACCGGGGTTAAAAAAGAGCTTTCCCTTGAGATAGATTTCTTCATGGGAGTGAGAATGCCCAAAAATGTAAACGGTAGCCTCTGGCGCAGCATAGGTAAGCCTCTTAATGTAACGATCAGATCGATATCCTTTTGCAAAATGTTGAAACTTATCGAGCCAATAAGTCGCCATTCCCATATGCCCATGGGATAAAAAAACCTTGTGACCATTTATTTCCAACATGCGCATCATTGGCAATTCATTGCCAAAAACAAAGTCTCGATTTCCTTTGACAGCAAACACCGGGGCAATTTCGCCCAACTCATTCAATACTCGCGGGATTGAGATATCCCCTGCATGCAGGATGAGATTGACACCATTTTCCCGTAATCCTTCCAGTAATTGAGGGCTCAATATGCGCGTCCGATCTGGGATATGGGTATCTGAAACCACACCCACTCGAAACTCTTTAGTGGATGAAAATCTTTCGATCATGTGTGGTCAGAAATCAATTTGTTAACATCTGCGACTGCCTGGTCTGTTGATTTAAAATGGATTCCATTAATCCCCACTGCCACGGCACCCTCAATATTTCCGATGAGATCATCCACAAAAATCGCTTCCTGGGCTTTCACTTCCATCAATTCCAGGATCTTCTGATAGATTTTTGCATCCGGTTTTTGCAGACGGACTTCACAAGAAAACATTGAATACTGGAAAACCATATCACATGCATTATGTTGGTTCAAATATTGCCTGGCACCTGACCAGGCATTGCTCAATAACCCGGTTTTAAAGTACTTATTCAATCCTTTGATGAAATCAAGCAGTGGTCTATCAATCGCATCACCAGCCCAAAAACGGTCCTGCAGTTCTTGAATCTGGTTTTGCGGGAATCCCAGGGCTTCAGCGGTTGAGTTCCAATGATCGAGTTCTGTTATCAAACCAAGGGTTGCTTTTTCCGCGCTGGGAGAATTAAACACCAGTGTATAGAGCGAACCGAGCGATATATGATATTCATTCGCCAACTCCTGCCTTGATTCTCCATCCTTGGTGCGCAGGATGACTCCCCCCATATCCCAGATAACCGCTTTTATTTTCACTGTCATATTACGACCTCAACAATTAATTTTCTCAGAGTATATCATGCAGAAAAGTGGTAATTTGTTAAGTTACCACTTCTCTGCTTGATTTTTATTTCTCTTGTTTTTGGATCTCTTCCCATTCCTGATGAAGGATTCCCATGTTTAAAACATCCCAACGTTTGTCTTCTTTGTAAATTTGCTCGCGGGAAGTGCCTTCATACCTGAAACCGCATTTCTCATAACTCCGGATGGCTCGCTTGTTATACTCAAACACATTCAAGTTAACACGGTGCATATTAAGTCCGCGAAAAGCGAATTTCAGCAATAGATTCATCGCTTCAGTGCCGTAGCCTTTGTTTCGGAAATCTGTTTCGCCAATCGCTATACCTACCCATGAGGTTCGCGCAGTCCATTCGTAACCATCCAGTTCGACAAAACCGATGATTTTGCTATCAACCAGCTCATGAATAGAGAAGATTACATAGTCTGGTTCATCTTTTTCGAACCATTCCTTCATGCTGATCGCTGCCATTTGTGTAGCAGGGTTAAGATTCAACAAGCGCATATAATCGCTGTCATGATCCCACTGTTCCCATAAAGGAAGATCCTTTTCAATGTTCAAGGGTTCTAAAATTACACGTTCACCAGTTAAAAAACTATTTCTCATTCTGCATCTCCTGCTGAACCTTCTTCCATTCAGGCTTTAAAAGTGCATAATCCAATTGGTCATAATACTGTCCATCATAAAAAAGCCCATCCCTGCGTTGAACCTCGCGCAAGAAACCAGCTTTTTCAAAAAGAGCCAGCTTCACCGGATTATGTTCAGACAATTCAGTCCAAACGCGATGGAGACTCAGTTCCATGAACGCATACCGCATTGCAAGACGCAGCACTTCTTCACCGAATGTTTGCAAAGAGGTTTCATCCTCAAAATACAAATAGAGGCGTCCAACCTGATGAGTATTCCAAACCCAACCAAAACCAAGCAACCCTATAATCTCCAACTTGCCAATTGGTCTAATGGCAAAATAGTACGCATGCTGGCGTTCATCCGCTTTTTTGATCTTTTCTGATATCGCTTTTTTAAATTGTGTCGCCGAATATGGACGGAAACCACCCTCCATGAATTCTTTAACGAATTCCTGATCAGCACTCCAGGAAGAGAGAGCATCCATATCCTTTTCAGGATTTAAAGCCGTCAATTCAATTTGCGACCCAATAAATAATGATTTTCCTATCATATTTGCTCCAATATTTTAATTTGATTGATAAAGCCAAGTTCGGGTTCACCAATCATTTTTGAAGTTAATTTTGACCGATTCCAAATTAACAATTCCAATCCACCTGCTTTGCCTGCCAACTCATGCAAGTCGGTATCCGAGCCAGGGCAAATACTGATTGCCAGTGAATTCAATACCAGGATGCGGTGGAAATAACCGGCGAGGACATCACTCTTCATTTGCTGGTAAGCCGGTCTTTGCATGTTTTTGAGGCAATCGATATCCAAATAGATTCCGGCAAGATTTTGCATTCCTAATAGCCGATGGATCAAATCCAGCCCCATATAAAGCTGGTACTTGGCTTCATGGCTATATACTTGCCCTTTTTCAATTTCAGCGCGGATATATAAACCGAAACTATCCGAAGCCAATTGATCCAACGGTACAAAATGCTCCACACGATATGCGCCGAATTTCATCAATGAATCTAACATTTTCGGCCTCCTTCTATTACTAACAATAACGATTAAACAAAATCACAGATCAAAGTCACTTTCCAATCCATACCCAAAATAATTGTTGCCTCATATATCCTCCCGACAAATAAAAAAAGACCTGGTTCTCCCGAGGTCTAGGTGGTATAAAAAAACCACGGGAGTTGATGCACCCGTGGTTTTCGATTATCACGAACCAGCGTTAGCTGAGGACAGGCGCATTGCGATAAGGCAAACCAACGAGACCCGAAATGCAAGCGGGTTTGGTAGAGATCTGCAATTTGAAATTAAGGTTTACCATTTCGTCACGCTCCTTTCTTAGAATTAAGTACTTTTCAATTGTACTTACAACTACATTTTCGTCAAGTAAAATGAGAGATTTCTAATGGTGGAATTGGTATAATCCGATAATGGAATTGGATTTAAAGACTCTCTTTGAATTAGAAGGAATCCACGCTACACCTCACCAGCTGAAATCTTTTCAGCTATTTGAGGATGAGTTGATGATTTGGAATGAAAAATTCAATCTGACGGCAATAAGTAATCGCGAAGGAATCAGGGTAAAACACTTTCTGGATTCACTTACATGTCTCAAAGCGATGCCTTCTCTAAAAAACCAAAAGATAATCGATATAGGGACAGGGGCAGGCTTCCCGGGAATCCCATTAAAAGTACCTCTTCCCCAGCGCCCAGCTCACATTAGTTGAATCAATCGGAAAAAAAGCAGCGTTCTGCCAACACATAGTAGAAATCCTGGATCTGAAAAACGTTATTGTTTTGACTAGCCGAGCTGAAGAGCTGGGTAGATTACCTGCTCATCGCGAACAATATGATTTCGCTCTTGCGCGAGCAGTTGCGAGCTTGCCAGTGCTGGTGGAATACTTACTTCCATTGGTTAAGATACACGGTAAAATGGTCGCTCAAAAAGGCGAAACCGCTCCGGTTGAGTGCCAAAAGGCTGAACATGCGATCAAAATACTTGGAGGTCGTCTTGAGCAACTAATTCCGGTACTCCTGCCAGGTGTCAGTGGTGACCGATATCTCGTTGGCATTAATAAAATTGCCGCTACTCCCCCATCTTATCCACGCAATTCCGGACTCCCGCAGAAGAAGCCCCTGTAATTGATACCTTATTGGAGCACACTTCCGTTTTCTATGACCCACTTTTCACAATTATCAGTAAAATTTTCAGGAAACAAATGAAGATCAGTCGTAGTCATAATCGTTTGCTCAGCTCCCTGTAAATAGTCAATCAGGAAACTTCGCCGCTGTACATCCAATTCAGCCATGATCTCATCGAGGAGTAAAACCGGCCATTGAGTGGTCTTTTGTTTTAACCATTTCACCTCAGCCAATTTAAGTGAGAGTAAAGCAGTACGAATCTGACCACGGGAACCAAAATCGGTTAAATCAATCCCATTGCTATGGATTCTTATCTCATCGCGGTGAGGTCCAATCGTTGTCACCCCGCGTGCGATTTCTTCTGAGCGAATCTGGCCAAGTTGATTTAAAAATCCTTGTTCAATTTGATCGACTGAATAACTATCCCGATTTACCTGGGTTTGGATCGGCAGTGAAAACTGACCTTTGGTTTTGGGTAAGGGATCATAGGAAGGTTGATAAATCAGGCGCAACACTTCCTTTGAGCCGGTCAGCCTGTCGTGGATACGGGCAGCTATCTGATCCAATTCGCGAATTGCCACAATGCGCGCGCGCAAGAGACGAGCACCACGATTTGTGATCAAACCATCCCAATAATCCAATTGGGTAAAATCACCTCCTCTTTCTGAAAGTATTTTAAGTAATGCATTGCGTTGGGTGATTGCGCTATTGTATTCAGAAAGTGTCTGCGTATAGAATGGGTCTCCCTGAGCGATGGTAAGGTTAAGGTATCGCCGCCGTTCATCAGGACCTTCTTCAATAATGCGAGTCATTTGGGGTAGGAATATCACCGCACTGAAATGACCAACAAGTTGGTTTGGCGGCGTTTTCACGCCATCCAAAAGGGTCTCCTTACGCAAACGCGTGCCACCATTGCCATTGGAGTCCTGGATCAGTCTAACTTCCAATTTGTGATTTTTATCTCCCCGCAGGTAAGTGCCCACAAGCCTGGTAACTGCCAGTGCTTCCCGTGTGGCAATAAAATTAACCAACTGGCGATCACTTAGTGCATGGAATGACGTAAATGTAGCGAGGTAATAGATCGCCTCAAGCAAAGATGTTTTTCCCTGCGCATTTGCACCTTGCAACAAAAGAACCCGCCGGGGAATTTCCACATCCTGGCGGGAGAAAAGACGAAAATTGGTGAGAGAAAGATGCGTTAGATACATGGTCAATCCAGAGGCGTCTCATCCTCCGCAGTTGGCTTCCATACCTCATCCGTTAAATCAGTATAGACAACTCCATCGAGGTGATCAATTTCGTGCTGGAAAATTCGCGCAAGCCAGCCATTGGCTTTGATTTTGATTAGTTGTCCCTGACGGTTTTGTCCTTTTATAGTAACGCCTATATTTCTCTCAACTTCTCCAATCAGATCCGGAACGGATAAACAACCTTCTACTCCAAGTTCCATTTCTTCTGACCGTTCAGTGATCTCGGGATTTGCCACCACAAATAACTTTTTGGGAACCAGTTCATCCTCATCATCCCCATATTCAACAACGATCAAACGCTGTGAAACAGCTACCTGCGGCGCGGCCAGACCGACACCTGGAGCTTCCCTCATTGTTTCGATCATGTCTTCAACAAGGGTACGGAAATCTGCACCAAAATCAGTTACTTTATGCGCTTTTCGCCGTAGTATGGGGTTAGGAAGGGTAATAATTTCGAGAATTGCCATCAATGTCCTTTAATAAAAGTATTTGTCCTATTTTACTTGAATTTTATTTTTCAGGTTTGGTCCCTCTCTTGATTTGGTCATAGGTTGTTATCCATTCAGCCATACGTTGACCTTCAAGATGTTGTTGCTCATCCTGATATTTTTTCAATTGTAAATAAACTTCTCCCTGAATTTGAGAGGGGTCGTAGATATTATCAAAAGTTAATTCTTCGTTTCCAATTTGGATGTGAACGGTCCCAAAGTTAAGGACGAGACCTATCAAGCCTTTTCGTTTGAATTCGACCGTCTGGATATTCTTGACCGGGGCAGAGCGCCGATCTTCATATCCCAAAGGCTTACGAGACACATCGATCAATTGATCTTTGGTAAGAATATACTGGTCGTTATACCAGTCGAAGTACTGATACAACCACCATAGTGCAGAAATAAATGCCAGAACAAATGTGGCAGCATAAAATGGGGTTTCGGCAATTGTTGAGAAAAGCCCCATTACCCTACCAATAAACCCTAGAAGCAGGATGACCAGAAACAAAAATGGAACCATTGTTTTCCGTACCATAATGAACCAATGGGTCCGGTAGATTATAGTATTGCCGTTTACCTGCCTTAATTGGAAGAATCTTGCCAGCCAATCCAACAACGAACCGCTCTGATAAATGGTTGATTTTGCATTTGAATATGAGAGCTGCCTGTTTGAACCATTTTTTACATCCTCACCGCTCAAGCGCGAAACCAGGTTCTGCTTAATACCCTTTTTTCTTCTGTCTTTTTATCTTCAATTGTGCGGTTGCGCAGAAATTCAAGATAATCGAAAATAATTTGCGGAAATGGGAGGTGTTTAAACTTAATTTCACCGGTATAGGATCTTAAGTTCACCGTACCGTAACCAACCAATCGTCCGATAAGTGAGGTGTCATAGGATGTCGAAAGGATGGCATTTATGGGCGATTCCTGCCGGCTGTCAAAAAAACCATATAACTGGCGTTGGGCGATAACTCTTCCATTGGTTATGATAAATTCATCATTTGCCCATTCAGCGGCAGACCAAATACTGGTAAGAACACCTCCCAATAAAACTAAAACAGCCAATACCATTAAGAGACTGTTGAAGCCATTGGAAGAAAATGCTGCAAAGAGAAGCAAGGTAAAACCAACCAGACCAATAGCGTTGATCAGAATCAAGCGCAAGGTGGGGATAATCTTATGTCGACGACTGACCAGATATATTTTCTCATTTGGTGCAAGCCATTGCAGAACAAGGTCGTGAGCTACCTTCCACGATTGATAAAACAATGAGAATGCTTCTTTCATCAATGAATAGTCTGCCATTAGCATAGCAAGGTTTTTATGCGAAATCGAAACCAGGCTCGTGTGAGATGTACACTCTGCCCGCGTCTTGTATAAAGAACCGGAGCGAATAGCCTCTTCTCCAAAATGATCCCCCGCACAAACCTTACAATTTCCAATAGCAGCCTTTTCTCTGGGACCGCTGATTTTAACTTCTCCATCAAGAATAAAATAAAAATAATCCGCTCTTTCGTTATGAGAAAAAATCTTTGTACCTGGACTGCATTCAATAAATTGGCAATATTTCAAACAATCAGCAACTTCTTCTTCAGTCAGCTGGCTGAATGGAAAAAAATCCATTAATTGGTCAAGAACCTCTCTCTTGCTAACATTCATAATTGTAGTATATCCAAACTTACAAGTTATTGCCACCCTCTTACTGGGGTTCTCCTTAAAATAACATCCTTCGGTCTGGTAAAATGAGGTTTGCAAGAGATGTACAGGAGCTTTATAAATGATACGGATTAAAAACTTCACCCTTATTCGCTGGATTGCTCTGGCGTTAATTATTGCATCAGTTCTATTGATCATTTTTCAAATGGCTGTTTACAGCCGCTTACGATCTACCTTTGCCACTGGCACAACCATCGCCGACGTAGACGTGAGCAGCCTGACCCCCGATCAAGCTGCAACCCGATTGACACAAGCCTATTCTATTGCCATTGCAATGAACTACGGAGAAGATACTATCCAGGCAAAACCCGCCTCCTTGGGTTTTTCACTTGACCTCGCAGGTATGATGGCAGCCGCTGATCAGGCGAGGGTTGCTTCTCCATTCTGGTCAGGTTATATCGATTATTTATTTAATCGCTTACCCGATGCCCAGGTTATCCCATTGCGCTCTAAAATTGATTTGAGTGTTTTAAGATCCTACCTGACAAATGAAATTGCTTTGCGTTACGACCGGGATGCCGAAGCTTTCATTCCCGTTCCGGGAACCGTCAATTTTCAAACCGGTACTCCCGGCAGACAATTGGATATCGAAAAATCGGTTGAATTGGTATCCACTGCACTCAAGTCCCCAACTCCCCGAACCGTCAATCTGGCAACCGTCCAAACCGGGTCAGCAAGACCTTCACTGACAACACTCAAAGTCCTGTTGCAACAAATCGTGGACGCCGAAGGATTTACCGGAGAGGTGGAAATCTACATGATTGACCTGCAAACAGGCAACGAAATGCAGGTTGCCTATCAATCTGGGCAACAACTCATCCCTGAAATCGCCTTTTCTGCTGAAAGCACCATCAAAATTCCCGTCCTGGTAGAAACATATCGACGTCTTAGTGAACCGATTAATTCAGAGTTTGCAGGTTTAATACAAGATATGATCATTCGTTCTGATAATGATGCCCCCGATACCCTAATGACCACTTTGATGTCGCAGACACTTGGTCCGCTTGAAGTGACCAAGACGATGAAAGCCCTTGGATTGAAAAACACTTTCCTAGCAGGCATGTTCTATACTGGAGCTCCCTTACTTCAACGAATCGCTACCTCTGCAAACAGCAGGTCTGATATTTTTACCGATCCTGATCCTTATAACCAAACAACGCCGGTGGATATTGGACTTCTGTTGGATGATATTTATGATTGTGCCCAAAATGGCGGTGGCAGTTTTTCAGCTGTTTTTCCCGGGCAGATCACTCAAAATGAATGCAAAAGTATGATCAGTTATCTCACGCAAAACCACATCGGTGTGCTTATTGAAGCCGGGGTGCCCGAGGGCACCAAAGTCGCCCACAAACATGGTTGGGCTGTAGATCCGGTAGATGGCTTGATGCACACTGTAGGGGATGCCGCCCTTGTTTATACCCCGGGTGGCAACTACATCCTGACAATTTTCATCCACAATGATGCTCAAATTGTTTGGGACGCTGCAAACAAATTGTTTGCCGATCTGTCTTCTGCCGTATATAACTATTTCAATTTGAAATAGAATTAAAGAATATAAAACCTTAAATCTTTTAATTTTTGAAATTTACCTGGGACGGAAAAATCATGGAATCTTCTCAACCCCGTAACACGACTGCAATAACCGCATGGCTTGATCAACCTTTTTTTAAGGTAGTCCCAAAGATAACCCCTGAAGTTATTCTCATCGCGGTTATCCTGCTCATCACAATTCTCAGCCGTTTGATCGGGCTTGGCTGGCGTGTGATGGACCACGATGAGATAAACCATGTCATCCCCTCTTACTCCTTCTATGAAGGGAATGGATACAGCCATGATCCAGTCACACATGGTCCATTCCAATTTCACATGGTTGCCGCCTCCTATTATTTATTCGGTGACTCTGATTTCACCTCGCGTTTTCCTGCTGCGCTATTCAGTATCGCCACAGTCGCCTTCGTACTCATTGCCTGGAGGCGTTATTTAGGCAAAACCGGCGCAATGCTGGCTGGAATATTTTTTATGATCTCTCCCTATATGCTGTTTTATGGGCGATACACACGTAATGAGGCTTTTGTAGGATTGTTTGGTGTAATCATGTTGTATGCCGTTTTGCGGTATCTGGAACAAGGCAAGCATTCAACACTATACCTTTTTACAACCGTTTTGGCATTGCATTTCTGTACAAAAGAAACTTCCTTCATTTACACTGCTGAGTTATTGATATTTCTGGGTTTGGTTTTCTTAAGGGATGTTACCCAACGAACATGGAAGCGCAGTTCAAATCGGGATATTTTTATCCTGACTATGCTTGCAACACTCGTTTTTGTAGTGGCAGCCCTCGGGATTGGCGTGATGAACGCCAAAGACGCACCAACTGAAATACAAGTCACTGAAAGCGTAGCAAACGCTATTACAGCAACCGGTAATCCCTTGAATACCGCGTTATACATTTGCCTGGGGCTGGCTATAATATCCTTAATCATTGGATTGGTCATCCTCTTCATTGACTTGGGGATGAATGAACTGCGAAAGATACGTTCTTTCGATTTGCTGCTCGTTACCCTAACCCTAATTCTGCCTCAGATTATCGCTATGCCGATCAAATTGGCGGGTTGGAATCCGCTGGATTACAGTCAGCAGGGTTTGATCCGAACTAGTATAGTATTGTTAATCAGCGTGCTGATCGCAGCAGGTTTGGGGATTCTGTGGAAGCCAAAACTACTAGCGATTAACGCTGCCATCTTTTATGGTCTCTTCACGGTTTTCTACACAAGCATGTTCACCAACGGTCAAGGATTTTTCACGGGATTGGTTGGCGCGTTAGGCTATTGGCTCTCTCAGCAAGCGGTCGCCCGCGGTACACAGCCCTGGTATTACTACTCCTTTTTGCAAATTCCAATGTACGAGTATCTGGCAGCATCAGGAGTAATCCTTGGGATTATTGTAGGAATCAAGCATAAGTTATATGCCACTCTTCCCAATATTGCTCCTGCATCGCAAGTTACTCAACCATTATTGCCAACTCAGGAACTGGAAATCACTCCTGAAAATGAGCTTGAACCAGCAATTGAAGACAAACGCCTTCCGGTTCTAATCCTTCTGATATATTGGTCCATAATCAGCTTGATCGCTTTCTCCATTGCCGGCGAAAAAATGCCCTGGCTGACAGTTCACATCACCTTGCCAATGCTTCTCACTGCGGGTTTCTCGGTTGGTTTCCTGTTGGACAGAGTGAAAACAAAGGCACTTAATCCTCGTTCAATCATCGCTTTTGTATTGATTCCCATTTTTCTCATCAGTTTTGGCAAAGCAATCAGCTTGCTCACAGGCACGAGCAAGCCATTTGCCGGCCATGAACTCGGTCAACTCCAGACTACCAGTACCTTCCTATTCGCTCTTATCGCAGCAATCGGCAGCGGTTGGGGAATTCTGAGATTGCTTAAAGACTGGGAATTGAAGAATCTGGTCAGAGCACTGGCAATTGCCTTTTTCGGAATCCTCACAGTAACCACGGCACGCTCAGCGTTTCAGGCAAACTTCATTAATTACGACAATGCCAAGGAATTCCTGGTCTACGCGCATGCTGCCCGTGGACCAAAAGATGTCCTGGTGCAAGTTGAGGATATCGCCAGACGAACTGGAGAAGGTAAAAATATTAAAGTCGCCTACATCGCAGATGCCCTCTACCCTTACTGGTGGTATTTTCGCGATTATCCCAACAAGGTCTGGTATGACCAGGATCTAACTCGGGATTTATTGGATTACACGGTTGTCATCGCGGATGACACACAGTACACCAAAACGCAGGCAATCCTCAAAGACAAGTATTTTGAGTTTCCTTATTTACGTCTTCTTTGGCCAATGCAGGATTACACCAATCTGACCTTTAAACAAGTTTGGACTGACATGAAGGATCCTCAATTCAGGCAAGCGCTGTATGAAATCTGGGCTTATAAAGATTACAAACTTTACAGTCAGATCAAAGGAAGAACTGATCTGACAATTGAAACCTGGCAACCTTCTGCCAGCATTCACCTGTTTATTGACAAAGAAATTGTTAGTAAGATTTGGACGTATGGCGTTTTGCCCTCAAGCACCTCTTCGACACAGATTGATCCATATGCAGGTAAAAATGAAACATTGGTACCGGTTTCAGTTATCGGAATGTCCGGGTCAGAAAACGCACAATTTAATGCTGTGAGAGATATTGCCATCGCGCCGGATGGCTCAATTTATGCTGCAGATTCACTCAACCATCGCATTCAGCATTTTTCAGCCGATGGGCAATTCCTGAACTCATGGGGAAGTTATGCCAGCGTCGATTTAGGTGAAGCACTAGGTGGAACTTTTAACGAGCCCTGGGGAATCGCTATAGCGCCAGATGGATCAGTTTTTGTGACGGACACCTGGAATTATCGCATTCAAAAATTCTCCGCTGATGGTAAGTTCATCACAATGTGGGGTGCATCCGGCACCGCTGAACAAAATGACACCTTCTGGGGACCGCGTGGAATTGTTGTTGATAGTAAGGGGCACGTCCTGATCACAGATACAGGTAATAATCGCGTGGTCGTTTTTGATGAAGATGGTAATTACCTTACACAATTCGGGATAAAAGGGTATGAAAATGGTGAGTTCTACGAACCGGTTGGGCTTACCGTGGATTCCTCAGACTGGTTGTACGTGGTTGATACATGGAATCAACGCATACAGGTATTTGCCGCTGATGAGACTGGTGTCTACTATCAGTTCGTAAAAATGTGGGATGTGTCTGGATGGGACGGGCAATCCACAGAAAATAAACCTTTTATTGATATTGATAAAAACGGAAATATTTATGTGACTGATCCCGATAAATTCCGTGTGCTCTCCTTTGACAAGAATGGTGTTTTCCTGAAGGGGTGGGGAGATTACAGCAGTGGAATAGATGGCTTTGGAAAACCGATCGGTATTGCAGCCGCTGAGGATGGATCTGTTTGGGTGAGTGACTCAGAAAACAATCGACTATTAAAATTCGAGATGACAGAAGTCGTTAGCTCAATCCTTCCGCAGGATGTGCCCCCCTTGCCGTCTTCAGAAATTCAGTTAACGTACAACTTTTCAACAGGATTGGTCGATAATCCACTTGGAGAATCTGTCTACCGCATCAGCGACGATGGAAAATCTTGGGTGCCAGTCATCCCTCAAAGCATTCTTGGGGTTCTCCCATTGGATACCAATCCAACTCTTCAGGATGAGCAATGGTTTATCCTGGGCACAAACAGCCTACCAAATTTTCGGTGGGAACCAAAACTCTTGTTGTGGATTTCAACAGGAGACGCGCTCCCAACTCCTACACAATAATATTCAAAAGCCGGCTCGTGAGAGCCGGTTTTTTGTTCGATTATCGATTGTTTTTCTCTACACCGAGAATCCGGCTAAGGATAAAACTGATCACGCTGACAATTAAAGCTCCGAGGAAACCGTACCATAATTGGTTTTCAGGAATTGAGAAACCCAAATGCAGCTGATTTCCTAACCACCCTACCAGTAAAAACATTACAGCATTCACCAATAGTGTGCCCAATCCCAATGAAAGAACAATCAACGGGCAACTGGCAAACATCAGTAAAGGACGAATGAGGGCGTTGACTACTCCAAAAATCAAAGCAAGAACAACAAAAACCCACCATTTGTCCTTTTCCATCATAATATGGGGAGATAACACCAGAACCGCCAAATACAGTGCTCCAGCATTGATGATCAAACGAGTAAGAAATTTAGGCATTTAATTCTCCTTTCACCCATATCTACGCAATTAACTCAAAAAAGTTGGCACTTTATGGCTGAGATTGTGATTCCATTATTCGCCTCATCCATATTAAGGTATTTGATTCCACCATGCCCACAGAACGGAATGTTTCTTCCTTTCTCCCAGCAGGATAATTAACAGTTAGTTTGCGCGGCACCAATACCTGTTTCTGTATTGTTGGAAGGAGAGTTTTAATCACAATGTCCTCCCAAACAGGAGTGGTTGCTAACCAAATATGGTCATTAGGTTCTCCCCGCTGGACAAGCGTGGCAGTACCAATTAACTTACCGTCTTGATGCGCTGACCAGGTTCTCTCAAATATCCCGTTTAGAAAATTCTCCACTCCATGAAAAAGCGAAGGTTCCATTTTTTCAACCTGAATTGGAAAGTTCCACGCCAATTCTGGCGGGTAAAGCGATTTCAGCCAATCCCGTTGTTGTTCCCACTCTGCTTTTTTGCGGGAGGTTACTTTAACCCCAACTGCTGGTGTGACCTTCCGATTCTGGTCGGGGCGGAAAATCCACTGCGTTCTCCGGTTGATTTCTTCAAATCCATGAGAAAGATACAGTTGTTGGGCAACAGTATTTTCGCTTCGCACCTGCAAATAAATTGAATTTCCTTTGTGATGTAAAACGTGCTCAATTGCTTTATCAGTTAATTTTCGCGCAATTCCCTGTCCCCTGAAATCCGGATGGACTGCCACATTCGCCACGAAATAAGCATGTTTCAAATATCGCCGGATAAGGATGAGCGTCAAGTTGCCAACAATTCGGTTGTTTTCAATCCATACGTAACCATGAAAAGGCAGGTATGAAGATTCAGGGGTTGAGTTATCAAGTATGTGGCTGGCGTAATCCCTGGGAGCTGTGCGAATATGATTGATATAATCTCGCCCTTCTGAATCAAGATAAGGGGAGAAACAAATCTCTATTAGATCAGCAATCTCCTGCAAATCCTTGCGCAGTTGCACAGGACGAATATGGCGTTCAAAGGAATTTGCGACAACCATTCTTTTATTTTACACCGTTGAGCAAGTAAAGAATAATTTGCATAATAAATTTTTACCAGCACCATGCTGGAATCAATCTTGCATTCATTTTATTGGTAAAAACTCTAACAATGTTCTTATATGGAAATCGATAAAGATGGTTCACGAAATGCTATAATTTTTTAACATTTTGTTACAAGGACGGAACCGCTTATGATGAGATTTGACCGTTTTACCGAAAGAGCCCAAGAAGCCGCCCAGCGTGCAGCCGAAATCATTCAACGATATGGGCATAATCAGATTGATACTGAACATATCCTGCTGGCATTGATCGAACAACCGCAGGGTGTTGTTCCCCAAATCCTTGAAATTCTCAAAGTCGATCCTCAGATCCTGGCCGAACGTCTGGATTACATCCTCAAGACCAGCCCCAAAGCCAGTATTTTTGGCGGAGGTGCAGGGCAGATTTTCATTACGCCGCGGGTAAAACGGATCATCGATCTTGCCAATGAAGAAGCCAGTAAATTAAAAGATGAGTATATTTCAACCGAGCATCTCTTTCTGGCAATTTTAAGCGAAAAGAATACCCCTGCTGCCCGCCTACTTGAAACCACCGGTCTTACCCGCGAACGGGTATCCGAAGCTGTCATCCAACTGCGCGGCGGTCAGCGAGTAACCGATCCGCAGGCAGAAACACGTTATCGCACGCTTGAAAAATATTCCCGCGACCTCACCCAGCAAGCCCGCGAAGGCAAGCTGGATCCTGTCATCGGGCGTGATACTGAGATCCTGCGTGTGATGCAGATCCTCTCCCGCCGCACCAAGAACAACCCTGTCCTTATCGGTGAGGCTGGTGTTGGCAAAACCGCCATTGTTGAAGGATTGGCTCAAAAGATCGCCTCCAATGATGTGCCCGAAATTCTGATGGGCAAAAAGGTTATATCCCTTGATCTCGGCGGCGATGATCGCCGGTTCGCGCTTCCGTGGTGAGTTTGAAGAGCGCCTGAAAGCCTCGATTGAAGAAGTCCAGCGATCCGATGGTGAGATCATCCTCTTCATTGATGAACTGCATACTGTTGTTGGTGCAGGTGCTGCCCAGGGAGCAATGGATGCTTCCAATATGCTCAAACCTGCCCTGGCACGCGGTGAACTGCAATGCGTCGGTGCTACCACACTGGATGAATATCAGAAACACATCGAAAAAGATGCCGCACTTGAACGACGTTTTGCGCCGGTCTTTGTGGATGAACCTTCCCAGGAAGACACACTCAAGATGCTGCAAGGGTTGCGAGATCGCTACGAAGCACATCACAAAGTACATTTCTCCGATGACGCACTGGAAGCCGCTGTCAAACTAAGTTCACGCTATGTTACCGACCGCCGTCTGCCCGATAAAGCCATCGACCTGATGGATGAAGCCGCCGCCAAATTGCGGGTTGCGCTTTATTCCTTGCCGCCTGAATTGAAACAAATGAAATCCGAACTTGACCGCCTGAAAGCTGAAGAAGAACAGGCAGGCGTGGAACGTGATTATGAACGCGCCGCCCGCATGAAAGCTGAACGACTGCGCATTGAAGAAGAATTCAATACCAAGCGGGACGAATGGGAAGCCGAACACAAACTTGGATGAAGTGGTTGATGTGAACGATATCGCCCAGGTTCTTGCGCAGTGGACGGGAATCCCCGTCAGCCAGATGATGGAAGCTGAATCTGAACGATTGCTGCACATGGAAGAACGCTTGCACGAACGCATCATTGGTCAGGATGAAGCCATTCATGCCATTTCGGATGCCATCCGCCGTGCCCGTTCCGGGCTGAAAGATCCCCGCCGCCCGATTGGCTCATTCATCTTTATCGGACCCTCAGGTGTGGGCAAAACCGAACTGGCCAAAGCGCTGGCAGAATTCATGTTTGATGATGAAGATGCCCTGGTGCGCATGGATATGAGCGAGTACCACGAACAGCATACCGTGTCCCGTCTGTTTGGCGCACCTCCAGGCTATGTGGGCTATGAAGAAGGTGGTCAATTAACTGAAGCTGTCCGCCGCCGACCTTACCGCGTGATCCTCTTTGACGAGATCGAAAAAGCGCATCCCGAAGTATGGAATGCTCTTCTTCAAATCCTCGACGATGGACGATTGACAGACGGACAGGGTCGCGTGGTGGACTTCCGCAATACTGTACTGATCATGACCAGCAACCTGGGCACTGAATTTGTGCGTCAAAACGGCAGCCTGGGTTTCCTGCAAAAAACGGATTCCCCTGAAGATCGCCAGGCACATGAAAAAATCGAAAAAGCACTCAAGAGCACCTTCCGCCCTGAATTCCTTAACCGGATTGATGAAATCATCATGTTCTCCAGTTTACCAAAGAACAAATGATGCAAATCGTTGACCTGCAAATGAAAGAAGTCCGTATCCGGCTTGAAGAGCATGGCCTCGCCATTGAATTATCACAGCCCGCGCGAGAGTGGCTGGCTACAGTGGGGTACGATCCGTCCTTTGGCGCTCGACCTCTCAAAAGAGCTATCCAGAAATTCGTTGAAAGTCCACTTTCAGTCGGACTTCTTGCAGGTGATTATAAAGAGAAAGACATAATTCTGATAAGTTTCGACGAGGAGAAAAAAGAAATCGTCTTTAAAAAGAAATAACCTCGTAAGTTACTAAAAAGAGGCTGGCGTAGAACATACTCACCAGCCTCTTTATTTTGCTATAATCCAAAAACCGACAAATTGTCTACTATAATAGTCTTTGCATGCAGCTCTTGGCTGCTAATCTGCTAGGAGAGTGAAAATGAAAAAAGCATTGATCACAGGCATCACCGGTCAGGATGGTTCTTACCTGGCTGAACTGCTGCTCTCGAAGGGGTACGAAGTTCACGGCATCATCCGGCGCGCCAGTACCTTTAACACCCGCCGCATTGACCACCTATATCACGACCCGCACCGTAATGGTGAAGAAGTTAAGCTATTTTTACATTATGGGGATATCTCGATCATCGAAAGCTTGATGGATGTGATCTACAATGTACGTCCGGATGAGATCTACAATCTGGCAGCGCAAAGCCATGTGCGCGTCAGTTTTGACATGCCCGAATACACTGGCGATATCACCGGTCTCGGCACAATCCGCATCCTTGAAGCCATCCGTCGCAGCGGTTTCGCTGAGCGGTTTTACCAGGCCTCATCCAGCGAGATGTTTGGCGGCGCTAAACCACCCCAATCGGAGATTGACCCCCTTTGAACCGCGCAGCCCGTACGCCGCCGCCAAAGTGTATTCCTACTGGATGACGCGCAATTACCGCGAAGGCTACAAGATGTTTGCCACCAATGGCATTCTCTTTAACCATGAATCCCCACGCCGCGGTGAAACCTTTGTAACACGCAAGATCACGCGCGCCGTGGCAGCCATTAAAGCTGGCAAACAGAACAAACTCTACATGGGCAACCTGGATTCAAAACGTGACTGGGGTTATGCTCCCGAGTACGTGGAAGCCATGTGGAGATGCTACAGCAGGACAAGGCGGATGATTTTGTGGTTGCCACCGGCGAAAGCCACAGCCCGCGTGAATTCCTTGAAGAAGCATTTGGTTACGCCGGCATGGATTGGAAAAAATACGTAGAAATTGATCCACGTTACTTCCGCCCCACCGAAGTGGATTACCTGTTAGGTGATCCTTCCAAAGCCAGAAAACAGTTGGGCTGGGAACCAAAAGTCAAATTCCACGAATTAGTGCGAATCATGGTGGATGCTGACCTGGAATTGATGGGAGAGAAATGCCCCGGTGAAGGCAAGAAGATTCTGAAAGAAAAATTCAACGGCTGGCACAAGTGGGAGCACCAAGTGTCAGCATGGAACGGTAAAATTCTAATGAATGGCGCTGAATTCAGCGTCCCATTTTTGTTGCTTGCTATTATAGAACAATAGTGCTATTATAGAATTAATATTCTATACGGAGGCACATAATGAACCCAACTCAAAAAGCAATCATCCCCGGTATCATCTTCGGAGTTCTCGCCCTGGTGGGGCTAAGCCAAGTTGGTGAACCCCCTTTGTCAGTTTCCGCAGCCACCGCAGAAGCTGCACCAGCGCAATCTTTCAATAGTCTGCGAATTTGAGGAGCAGTTACCCTGCCAAAATTCTCCCCTGGTGTGTGATCATTGAGAAAGCTACAGATCAATACGGCATGGATGCTCTGCTTGTTGCAGCGGTGATGCTGCAGGAAAGCGGCGGACAACCGGAAGTGATGTCTGGCTCTGGTGCGGTTGGATTAATGCAGGTGATGCCGCGCGATGGCATTTCAGCCACTTTCCAATGCATCAACGGACCCTGCTTTGCCAACCGCCCTACCATCCAGGAGCTTAAAGATCCTGCGTTCAATGTGGATTATGGCGTACGCATGCTGGCTGGATTGATTGAAAGACACGGCGATATCCGTGAAGCGCTTAAATCTTACGGTCCATACGACGTAGGTTACCGTATGCTGATAAGGTACTGGCGATTCGCGCAGGATTATAAAGAAGCGTAAACAGTAATCAGGTAACCCGGTTTACGCGTACGATTATCTTTTTTGCGATGCTATAATACGCGTGATTGCCTCGGTAGCTCAATAGGATAGAGCAAAGCACTCCTAACGCTTAGGTTGAGAGTTCGAGTCCCTCCCGGGGCACTCCCCAATTTTTATAAGAAATACAGGTTTAAAGTCCCCACTATAAGTAACTGTCATTGAGAGCTTCGTTATTAACAGCGTACCAATCCCCACACAATCGTTTTTTTTAGAAAACTCTTAACTTCTAACCATTGATTTTAAATTCCAAGGTTGTATAATAATAAATGATAAACACTTGGGTGCCCCCCTCACCCAGGTGTTTATCATTTTAATTCCCGGAATTCAATTCGCATCTTCGTGAGGTTCGCTCAGTACATCCTCAGCATCACGGCGAATCCACAGGAAAAGCACCTGCCCATCCTCGGTTTCACTAGCGCGGGCGGCCATGATTGGAACTCGTTCTTCCATTCCCAATCGATTGCGATAATGCAAGAAAATGGGTTCGTTCTTCGTCCACATACGGTGGCAACGCTCCACCAAAGCCGGTCCATTGAATGTGCGCAGCCGAGTGAGCGCCATTGTATAGAGCGCGGGGCTTTCGTTTAATCCCAATGCCCAGCCATCATCAACATGCTCAAACTCAGGTGTAGGTCCTTCAATGATTGTAATCTTGTCTTCCATGCGTTCCTCTGTGCCAGATAATACCATACCTGGCAGCATAAATCCCTGTTTCTAATAAGCTTCTTACGATTCGTTAATCGCTCTCAAATAGGCTAATCCTAAAATAAACGTATGAAAGAAAACACCTTTATTGGAGGAAAAAATGACTTACTACTTATCTGCCCCACAAATTGAAGCCCGCAAACGATTTATGCGCCAGTTGATCGAAAACTCTTACGATCGCGAACGCGTTATGTCCTTCCCGTTGGATCTTTATGCGTCATCGGAAGAATACGTGCTTACCGCTCTGCTTCCAGGACTTACGGCTGAAGATGTTGCGCTTGAGTTCGTTAATGGAATTCTCACCATTTCTGGCGAGTACGTTGATAAGCGCTCTGAAGAAAATGAATACTTCTTCTCTGAATTACCTATTGGAAAGTTCAGCCGCGCTATCGAGTTCAACGAGCCTGTCAAACAAGACAAGATCGATGCTTCAATGAAACAAGGTCTTCTAACCGTGCACATCCCCAAGGCGGAAGAAGCCAAACCTAAATCGATCAAGATTAAAATTGAGTAATCCCTACCATTTACGGGTAGTTGCCATAGGATTACAAAAAATGAGCGGTGGGAACCCGCTCATTTGGTTTAAAATAAGACTCATGAACCACTCTGAACTTACACAAATACTCAAAGGTACACCTGTTACCGAATTTCGGTATTTCAATACGATTGGGTCCACAAATGATGAAGCTCTGTCATGGGTAGATATTGGCGCTCCTGATTTTGGATTGGTGATCGCTGACGAACAAACCAAAGGACGGGGTCGCTTTGCACGCCGTTGGGTTACAAATCCCAGCTCCTCATTGGCATTCAGTTTGATCCTCCATCCAAACCGGGAAGAGATCATACATCTAGCACTTTTCGCTCCTCTGTGTGGTTTGGTGTTACGAGAAACCCTGCACTCCTTATTTGGGCTGAACGCTGAAATTAAATGGCCAAACGATGTATTATTGGCGACAAAAAAAACCGCCGGTGTCCTGGTTGAAGCGACCTGGTGCGGTGCTGAAGTTGCTGGAATCATTCTGGGAATTGGCATTAATATTTCAAATGGTTCTTTGCCCCCTCAAAACGCCCAACTTTTTCCAGCTACTTTCCTTGAGGAGCAACTTGAAAACCCGGTCGACAGACTTCTTTTGCTAAAGGAATTGCTCAATTCTTTGGCAAAATGGCGTAAGGAACTCGGAACCGCTGTTTTCTTTACGGAGTGGCAAAAACATCTGGCGTTTAAAGATCAGTTGGTACGCATTGAAGAATCTCAAAAAACATCTATAATAGGTAGAGTAAAAGGAATCGATTCTCAAGGCAACTTAGTCTTGACACTTGAGAATGGCACTGAACAAGATTTTTCTGCGGGTGATGTGCATTTGCGCCCGTTTGATATGTAAAACACTGGAGGTAAATAATGCTTGACGATCTACGAAATTCTGCCGGTTCTTCATTCTATGAAGAGGACCCTCTTGACAGCAAACCGGAAAAACCTGAACGCCGCCAACGCCCAGCGGAGTTTATTGGGATGACTGCGCCGCAGCGCTTCATCATCTCTCTTTTCCTGTTTTTCATGGTTGCAATCCTGGGAGCTTTAATTCTCATTGTATTTCAGAAAGTATCTTTACCAATCTAATGCGTGTTTAGAATAAAAAGGCAGCAGAGTTTACGTGCATAGCACAATACTCTGCTGCTTTGTTTTGTGAAGAGTTATTCCTTAGTTTCAGCTTTGATAAGATCAGCTGCTGCAATGCGCGCAACTGATGCCACAAAATCATCCTTGCCAAGGTCCATCACCCTATAACCACGTGTAGCACGGCCGCTGAGAGAAATGTCTTTTACTTTGAGGCGAATCAACACACCGTTGGCAGAAATCATCGTCACCTCATCATCGTCCTGCACCACTCGTGCAGCCGCAATTGAACCAATCTTCTCCAGGTTTTAAGGTCGATCGTTGCTATTCCCCCGGTTGCCCTACCTCTCACGGGGTATCCATCCAGGTCAGTGCGTTTTCCAAAACCGAATTCTGTCACCACCAGCAATTTCCCGTTAGGCTCAACGACATCCATTGATGCCACCTGATCACTACCCTTAAGCTTGATTCCATTTACTCCGGCACCCTGACGGCCCATGCTGCGCACATCTTTTTCTGCTATGCGCAATGCTTGCCCCTGTCGAGTGGTCATGATAATTTCGTCTTTACCGGTAGTTAATCGCACCCATCCCAACTCATCCCCTTCATCCAAAGTCATGGCAATCAGCCCGGATGGACGCACACTTGAAAACTCCGAGAGCGCGACCCTTTTTATACGCCCGCCTACAGTAGCCAAGGTGAAATAAGAGCCATTCTCAAAGTTAGGCACTGAAACTGCCGCAGTAATTCGCTCGCCGGCATCCAGTGATAGTACATTCACCACCGGAATTCCTCGATCGGTACGGTTGGCATCGGGGATCTGGTAAACTTTTTCGGAGTACACCTTTCCACGATCTGAGAAGAATAAGACCGTGTGCAGTGTGCGTGCCGGAACCAGCAGGATGACTTCATCTTCCTGGCGCATCGTCTGCCCTGAAACGCCCCTGCCACCACGATTTTGTGTACGATACAAGCTGGCAGCCACCCGTTTGATGTAGCCCTTATCAGTGAATGTGATCAGCACGGACTCATCAGTTACCAGATCTTCTTCCTTCAATTCCTCGTGCGTTTCCAATACGATTCGGGTGCGGCGTTCATCACCAAATTTGGTCGTTAACATATCCAGATCTTCGCGGATGACTTCCAGAATTTTTTTTGGGTTCGCAAGCAGATCTTCAAGGTAGGCGATACGAGCAATCACTTCCTTGTATTCGTTTTCAATCTTCAGACGCTCAAGAGCTGCCAAACGGCGCAATTGCATGTCGAGAATGGCTTGAGCCTGAATATCTGTAAACTTGAAGCGGCTCATTAATCGTTCTTTAGCCGCCTCGGCATCCTTTGATTCGCGTATCGTGCGGATGACCTCGTCCAGGTTGGCAAGCGCAATTAACAGCCCATCAAGGATGTGAGCGCGGGCGCGCGCCTTATCAAGCTCAAATTTTGCCCGGCGGGTAATTATATTCCGCCGATGTTCAATGTAAATTTGTAATGCCCGTTTGAGGGATAACAATCGGGGTTCCCCATCAACCAATGCCAGCAAATGAACTGAAAAAGTGGATTGGAGCGGAGTGTATTTGTAAATTTGGTTTAGCACCTGCTTTGCTTGAGCACCACGTTTGAGCTCAATAACAATACTCATTCCGCGACGGTCAGATTCATCACGCAAGTCGCTAACAGCATCCAGTTTTCCGGTACGTGCCAAATCTGCTATTCGCTCGATCAGGTTAGTTTTATTAACCTGATATGGAATTTCGGTGATCACGATCTGGTTGCGGTTGCCTTTCATTTCTTCAATATGCGCCATTCCGCGCACGACCAGTTTCCCCCGACCGGTGCTGTAGGCTTGAAGAATACTTTCTCGCCCTACAATTACTCCACCAGTTGGAAAATCAGGTCCTTGAATAAACTTCATTAATTCATCAATCGAGATCTCGTCAATGCCATCATAGTGATCAATCAGGTAATTGATAGCACCTGACAATTCCCGTAGATTATGCGGAGGAATGCTGGTGGCCATACCTACCGCGATGCCAGATGAGCCGTTTAATAACAGGTTTGGCAGGCGGGAGGGTAAAACTGTCGGTTCTTTAAGTGAGTCATCAAAGTTATTTACAAAGTCAACTGTGTCTTTTTCAATATCGGCTAGCAATTCTTCAGCGTGTGCGTGTAAACGAGCTTCTGTATAACGCATGGCAGCCGGGGGATCGCCATCGATGGAGCCAAAGTTACCCTGACCATCCACCAGTAAGTAGCGCATGGAAAAATCCTGCGCCATTCGCGCCATGGCTTCGTAAACCGCCGAATCGCCGTGGGGGTGATATTTACCCAGAACCTCACCGACGATACGAGCCGATTTCTTGAAACTGGAATTGGCTCGAATTCCCATATCGTGCATTGCAAACAGTATGCGCCGATGAACGGGCTTTAGCCCATCCCGAGCATCCGGTAAAGCGCGCGCCACGATTACGCTCATGGCGTAATCAAGGTAAGCCGACCGCATTTGAGAATCTATATCAACCTGGTGGATTGTGCCGAAGTCCATAATCATTTCCTTGTTTGAATTTAGCGCCACTGGATTATACCCTATCCACCTTTCCAAATCTTAAGGAAACATCAAAAAGGAAGACGAATTCAAAAATTTATCCGTGTATAATTTTGGCAATGACCCATTGTCCCTCTTCCTCTGAATTTGATTCCTGGGCGTCAACCTACGATCAGGATATTCAATCCAACGCGTTCCCGTTTATTGGCTACGAACGTACCCTCGATAAAATTGTGGAAATCTCAAAACCTGAACCCGGCATGCACATTCTGGATCTTGGAGTGGGGACTGGCAATTTGACTTCGAAATATCTTAAATTAGGTTGCATCGTCACCGGGCTGGACTTTTCCGGCAAGATGCTCGAAACAGCAGAACACAAATATCCGAAGGTTACCTATATCCAAGCAGATCTCCGCACGGATTTGGTTCCCTTGCTAAAGGATTCCTGTTTTGACAGGATCGTTTCAGCCTATACTTTCCACCATTTTCCTCTTCAAGAAAAATATCAGCTGATCAAGAATTTATCGCGCTTTTTATCTTGCAATGGTTTTTTTGTAGTTGGGGACATCACCTTCCTTGATTCTCAGGCATTGGATAGGATGAAGAAATCTGCTGGTAAAAATTGGGAAGAAGAGGATTATTGGCTGGTAAATGACTCGTTAGCTGCGCTTGAATTTAAAATCAATTCCGCGTTGAATTTTCACATACCTCAGCTTGTGCAGGGGTTTTTACGATCAAACCAGATAACTTACATGCATAAAAGTAGTGCGTTTAATCACGGAAGCCTTATTTGTGTGCTATGGAATATAATTGCCAAAATGCGTCGTTTTTGGATTCCTATACTCGTCTCCTTACTTTTTTGCTGCAGTTGCAGTCTTAATAACCCATCCCAACAATCACCATCTTTAGAAACTTCCGCCTATATCGAAAACAAGGGGTCCGATACCATTGTCAACCTGGCACTAGCATGGACCGAAGAATACCATAAGTTCCATCCTGAATTGAGAATCTCAGTTTCAGGAGGTGGGTCGGGCACCGGACTTACAGCACTAATAAACGGATCTATTCAATTGGCAAACGCATCACGCCAGATCAAGCAGGAAGAGCTGGATGCTGCCAAAGCGAATGGAATGAATCCGCAAGAATTCATCATTGCACGGGATGCAATCGCAGTTATTGTTAATCCGGAAAACCCGATCGATAATTTGTCGATAGAGCAACTCGCAGCCATCTATCGTGGTGAGATTACCAACTGGAAAGAAATCGGAGGCGAAGATCGTCCCATCGTTTGTTTGTCGCGTGAAACCAATTCCGGGACGCATGTATTCTTCCTTGAACAGGTAATCCGATTGGGTAACACAAGAAGATAAAACGATCTTTTCGGATAACACCTTACTCCTGCCCTCTTCTGAAGGGATCATTTCTGAAGTAAGAGATAACCCGAACGCCATTGGATATGATGGACTGGGGTATGTGACACCTGATGTCAAAATGCTGGCGCTTTCTTCAATATCTTCTCCAGAAGTATTTGTCCTCCCATCAGTGGAATCTGTTTCAGATGGCACTTATGCCATCTCACGAAACCTTTATATGTACACTCAGAATCCACCAAACGGCGAACTGAAGACCTATCTGGACTGGATCGTTTCCGCTGATGCCCAAAAAATTGTCGTCGCGTTAGGATTTGTTCCTCTTGGCGCATCGGAGACTCAAAAATGAGACCTAAAACCAGATCTGGTGACTATGTTATCTCCTCAATCATAAAGATTTGTGGTTATTCGAGCATTCTTTTTATCGGATTGATCCTTTTTTTCCTACTGCGAGAAGGGCTGCCCGCTCTCTGGAATGTGGATCTCAAAAAACTAATTCAACTACCTTGGTACCCCATAGAAGATTATTTTGGGTTACTCCCTCTGATAATGGGAACCTTGATGGTTACCATCACAGCAACCTTGATTGCCCTGCCATTCGGCGTGGGCACTGCCATTTTCCTTTCCGAAATTGCTCCCAATTGGGTCAGGGTAATACTGAAACCAATAATTGAAATTCTTGCGGGAATCCCTTCAGTTGTTTTAGGATTCATCGGAATCCTGGTTATGGTACCTTTCTTGCGAAGATTTCTTGACCTGCCGACCGGATTGACTGCGTTTACTGGTGCTATTTTGTTAGGGTTAATATCAATTCCCACCATCGTTTCAGTAGCAGAAGAGGCACTCAATACCGTTCCAGCCGGTTATCGTCAGGCAGGGTTTGCCCTTGGAGCTACCCAATGGCAAACGATCTGGGGTGTAACCGTCCCCGCGGCAAAAAACGGTATCCTCACCGCAGTCATGTTAGGAGTTGGTCGATCACTTGGCGAAACCATGGCAGTGATGATGGTCACCGGTAATGCTGCGGTGATCCCTTCGCATTTGGATTCTTTATTCCGTCCGGTTCGTACCATGACCGCCACAATCGCATCTGAAATGGGAGAAGTTGCCTCCGGCAGCACTCACTATCAAGTTCTCTTCTTAATCGGGATCATTCTCTTTCTCTTATCACTTTTAATCAATGTCGTCGCCAGCTCATTCAGCACCAAGCAGCGAAAACGAGCTGACAGGATTCTTTCATGACGCTTTCAGAAAATAACCGCAGCAGGGGAAAACTCACTCAACTACTTGGGTTTAATTTCCTGCGTGTCATCACAGTTCTAACCGTCCTGCCAATTATTGGGTTGATCGTTTTCATTATCGTCAAGGGAGCCCCTGCACTCAGTTGGGAATTCCTGAGCAGCGCTCCGAGCAATGGCATGAAAGCAGGCGGCATTCTGCCTGCAATAGTTGGAACTCTTTATCTCACGTTGGGGACAGCTATTTTTTCAATCCCGTTAGGGGTTGCAGCAGGGATTTATATCGCAGAATATGCAAAAGACAATACCATCACTCGCCTGATCCGTATTGCTATAATTAACCTGGCGGGGATCCCATCGGTAGTATATGGCTTGTTCGGCTTGGGATTTTTTGTCCTATTCCTCAAATTTGGAACCAGTATCCTCTCGGCAAGTTTGACACTTTCTATAATGACTCTGCCAGTGATCATCAGCACCACCGAGGAAGCATTACGCAGTGTGCCCAATTCTTTTCGAGTGGTCAGCACTTCACTTGGCGCAACACAATGGCAGACGATCTGGCGAGTGATTTTGCCACAAGGCTTGCCAGGTATCGTCACCGGGATCATCCTGGGGCTTGAACGTGCCGCAGGAGAAACCGCGCCTATCCTTTTTACTGGAGCAACATTCTTTCTGCCCATGCTGCCACGGTCGCCAATGGACGCAACAATGGCGCTGCCGTATCACATCTTCGTCATCTCCACGCAAGTGCCGGGGATGCCAGTGACAATCCAATACGGGACAGTATTGGTATTACTAATATTTGTCCTCGGCATGAATCTTATCGCCACGGTTATCCGAAATCGTGCTCGCGCTAAAAGGCAATGGTAAGCGATGAAAAAATTTATCATCCGCGACCTTTCCATCCGCTATTCAGATAACAACGAGAGCCTTCGTCATATCGATCTGGAAATTGAGTCGAACGCGATTACCGTTTTATTTGGACCAGCCGGGGGCGGAAAATCCACCTTTTTACGCGTGCTTAATCGTTTGAACGATCTGGCGGATGTGGAGGAAATGAAAGGAGAAGTTCTTTTCAATGGTGTTAATATCCTCGATTGGGACGTAAATCCCATTGCGCTGCGTCGTAAAATCGGAATGGTCTTTTCCCGACCGGTACCGCTTCCCCTGTCGATTTATGAGAATGTGGCCTATGGACTGAGAATGGCTGGAGAACGGGATAAGAACAAATTGGATATTGCTGTTGAATACGCACTTAAAAATGCGGTTTTATGGGATGAAGTATATGACCGCCTTGGCGATTCGGGATTTGCGCTCTCAGGCGGCCAACAGCAGCGTTTGTGCCTGGCACGGGTTTTAGCATTGGAACCAGAAGTGATCATGCTGGATGAGCCTACCTCCGCTCTTGACCCTGTATCTACCTCTAAAATCGAAGCCCAATTAATGAAATTAAAGGAAAAATACACCATCATTCTTGTCCCGCACAATATTCAACAAGGAGCACGGATGGCTGATTATGCGGCTTTCTTCTTGATGGGAGAGATTATCGAGTACTCATTGGGTCAGGATATGTTTTTAAATCCGAAAGACAAGCGCACTCAGGATTACATCACCGGACGATTTGGATAAAAAAAGAACCCTCTGAAATTCCAGAGGGTTCTTCGTGATTATTTGCGATCTTTGATCAATTGCTGAGCCATCAATGCGCCATCTTTAATGGGTTCATATCCCGTACAGCGGCACAAGTGTTTGTTGAGTGCATTCTCTATTTCAACCTGGCTTGCATCCGGGTTATTCTCCAAAAGTCCGACGAGTTCCATCACAATTCCTGGGGTGCAGAAGCCACATTGGATTGCACCGGATTCGGAAATGGATTTCTGAACTGGATGGAGCGTCGGTTCCCTTTGCCAGTCCTTCAACAGTGACAACCTCCGCCCCAGCGATTTTCTTAACCGCCAGGTTGCAGCTTTTGGTGGCTTTACCGTTGACGACGACAGTACAGGTTCCGCAGGTGGAGTTATCACAACCACGTTTTGTACCGGTAAGATTAAGTACATCACGCAACACATCCACCACAAGCATTTCTGGGTCAACTTCAACCGTTACTGGTTTTTTATTGACTATAAAACTGATTTTCTCAATCATTTTATTTCTCCTGCCTGGTTTGAAGAGCTTTCTTCACCATGTCGGGGGTCACCGGAATTTCAAAAAAATCCAATCCGATTGCATCTTTGATGGCATTCAAAATGGCGGGGGCTGGACCGATAACTGAATGTTCGCCAACACCACGCGCGCCAAAAGGACCAACTGCGTCGGGGGTTTCAACAAAGTCCACAAATTGCTTTGGCGCATCCTTGAAGGTTGGCAAATGATATTTGAAGTAATGCGGATTGAGGATCTTGCCATCTGCGCTGAATTCCAGTTTCTCATAAAGTGTAGCGCCAATCGCCATTAACACGCCGCCAGTAACTGAACCGCGCGCCTGCTTGGGGTTGATCACCTGCCCGACATCAAAGGCGGAAGCGAAGTTGTCGATAATAATCTTGCCTGTTTTCTTCTCGATTCGGATCTCCGCGGCCGTGGCACCAAAGGTGTAGGAGACACCGATCTGATCCCTGTCCGTTTTTATCGGGATTGGAGTAACGCGGCAGACGGGCATCTGAGACAGATTGCGCCATTTCGCCGATGGTGATGCCATCTTCGGTGATGTAGCCGCGATTGATATCCTTTACCGCCACACGGATATCCGGATCGTTCTTGAGATAAACATATTCGCCATCATAATCGAGATAGTCTATATCCGCTTTGAGCACCTGGGATGCATTGCTCTTGAGAATCGCGATTAACTTATCGGCAGCTCGGACAATTGCCCGCCCGCCCTGGGTGGTAAACATTGAACCAATCGTTTGCCATTCATAGGGCGAGAACTGAGTATCGATCTCGTTATAAACACGAATACGCTCAGGGTCGATCTTGAGGGCTTCTCCGGCAATTTGACGCACGATGGTACGTAATCCTTGCCCAACCTCAGCGCCGCCCATATTCACCGAAACGCTGCCATCGATATTCATTTTCATGTAGCAACCCTTGGTGGAGAATGGAGCTCCCTTGGGGGATTTCATCACTGTGGCAATGCCGCGACCGTAAAAGTAATTCTCATCTTCTTTTGGCTTGGCGGTGCTGAAAACGGTTTTCTTGATGATCTCAACGCATTTGGTGATATCGCCGTGGGTTTTCCACATGCGTTCGCCTAGCGCGTTCACCTTCCCTTCAGTCAGAAGGTTGATGGAACGAAGTTCAAATGGGTCCATATTCAACTTGCGTCGCCAGCATATCGATCATGCGTTCAGAGGCAAGCTGTGATTCCTGGTGTCCGTAACCCCGGTAAGCGCCCACTGGCGGGGTATTGGTGTAGACCGAATAACCAGTGAGGTCGCAATGGTCAAATTCATAAGGTCCGGTGGCGTTATGGGTTGAGGCGATCATTACATTCACGCCGGTATCTGCAAAAGCCCCGGTGGTATGCAAAAGTTCCACCTTGATTGCCACCAGCTTGCCATTCTTTTTTGCGCCGATCTTCATCCGGGTGCGGATGCCATGAGCGATTAGCGTGGAGGTAAAATCTTCCTGGCGAGTTGCGACCCACTTGACGGGACGTCCGGGCACAAAACTGGCGATCCAGGCAATGGTTTGTTCAACCGTGATATCTGATTTATAGCCAAAACAGCCGCCGATTTCCGGTGTATGCACTCTCACGTCAGAGACAGGCAGCTCATAAGAACCAGCCAGATCTTCACGGATGATGAATGGGCAAATCGAGGATGACCACACTTCAATTGTCTTATCAGTCTTGAACCACACAATACTGCCGTGGGGTTCAATGGCAGCACAAGAAGCTAATGGATAATCGAACTCCCCTTCAATTACAACGTCAGCATCCTCAAACCCTTTTTCGCCTTTTCCTTTTACCAAATGGTATTTGTGGGCAATGTTGGTTTTCTTTTGCGGTTTTAGTGTAGGTAAATGCCAGTAGTCGCCATTTTCATCGTGTACCAGCACGGCATCTGGTTTCATGGCATCGCGGGCATCGATCAATACCGGCAGCGGCTCATAAGTTACTTTTATCTTAGTCAAGGCAGCGTTTGCCTGGGCTAAAGTATCAGCAACAACGGCTGCCACAGGTTCACCAATATGGCGTACCTTTTCAATCGCCATCGGAAGTTGATCCTTGATATTGTCCCCGTAGCGGAAATGACAACCCTTTCCGGTGACAACTGCAACAACGCCGGGCATTTCCTCAGCTTCTTTGGTTTCAATTTTCAATATCCTTGCGTGCGCATATTCCGGACGCAGGATGGCAGCGTGCAGCATATCGGGTAGAGCGAACATCGTCCAGGTAAACCGCCTGACCCGTGACTTTATTTATCGCGTCCGGACGGTTGTATTCTTTCCCCAAGTATTTATAGCTCATAACAGGCTCCTCTCAACTAATAAGATTGTATTCAGTGAGGCAACGATAATTCCCATTATTTGGGGATTTTCTCATGTTATTAGTTTAATGGATTAAATCAAAGACTTCAAGTGAATCGGGAAATTCATCATGAGGATTAGGAAGATAGTTACAATTATCTTTCTCTGGTTCATCTTGCACATGAGAATGTCCTCTGCTATAATCTCAATCCAGATTCAGGCGCGTAGCTTCCTAGACCCTGTAAAGAGCTGGTGGTTTGAGCGCGTTAGTAACTTGACAATTTCATTTGGGCGCGTAGCTTCGCAGACCCTGCCAAGGGCTGGTGGTTAGTGCGCATTAGTAATTTGACAATTTCATTTGGGCGCGTAGCTCAGTTGGTTAGAGCGCACGGTTCACATCCGTGAGGTCCGTAGGTTCGAGCCCTATCGCGCCCACCTCAATTAAGCCACCTATAGGGTGGCTTTTGCTTTACCGCTCAAATATGATAAAATCAGTCCTGTTTGAAATTCACTCAAAGGCGCTCACATATCCATGTCCTCCCAATTGAAACCCATCATCCTTGCAGAAAAGTTCCTCACGGCTTACCTGAAGACCCAAACCCGTCAGTATCTCACCTTGCAGCCGGCTCAAGGTATATCTCTTCCAAAACCTGTCGAAGGAAAAGAATACACCCTCTATGCCCACATTCCCTTTTGTGAGAGCCTCTGCCCCTATTGCTCCTTCAATCGTTTCGTATTCAAAGAAGCCAAAACCCGCCAGTATTTCACCGCACTGCGAAAAGAAATGGAAATGGTAGCTAATCTAGGCTACCGATTCAAAACGCTCTATTTCGGCGGCGGCACCCCCACCATTCTCATTGATGAATTGGTCAAGACCATCGATCTGGCACGCGTCTTGTTCCCCATCACTGAAGTTTCCTGCGAGACCAACCCAAACCACCTGATTCCTGAGTATGTTGAGCAGCTCAAGGATCGCGTGCAGCGGTTGTCAGTAGGGGTGCAAAGTTTTGATGATCGTTTGCTCGGTCAGATGAATCGTCTTGAAAAATTCGGCGGCGGTGAGCAGATCCTCGAGCGCATCCGCTATGCTGCACCGCATTTTGAATCCCTCAACGTGGATATGATCTTCAATTTCCCCAACCAGACAGCGGATAGTTTGCAGCGCGACCTCAAAATGGTGATCAGTTCTGCCGCCCAGCAGGTAACGTTTTATCCACTGATGAGCTCGCGCTCTGTCGAAATATCCATGGCGAACAGCGTGGGCAAACTCACCCACGATCACGAGTGGCAGTATTTCAACCTGATCAATGATGCCCTTGCCGGCGAATTCCAGCAGCTTTCAGCCTGGACCTTTGTGCGCAAGAGTGCAGGGATGATCGACGAGTATATCGTTGATAGCGAAGATTACGTGGGCATTGGTTCAGGATCTTTCAGCTATATTCACGGAAGTTTGTTTGTAAATACTTTTTCGATCAAAGAATATGTTGAGAATATCAAAAACGATAAATCTCCGGTGAATGCCAGCCAGGAATATCGGCGTTTCCCGCGTATGCGCTATTGGTTTCTGATGGCGTTATTTGGTATGAAGTTCTCACCCCGGGGATTTCAAAAGAGCTTTCAGCGAAACCTCTATCTAAGCCTCCCAATGGAAATGGCATTCATGGCGCTGATGGGGGCATTCAAGGATAAGGATTTTCATCTCTCTCGAAATGGTCAATATCTCTCCCTGGTACAGATGCGCGAATTCTTTGCCGGGGTCAACAATTTCAGGGACGTTGCCCGCAAAGCGCTCTCCCCAGATGAACTGGCCGACCAATGTGCTACTCCAACTGGGGTCACCCCTGTTTAAATGGATTATTTTTCGATATTGCGACCGTCTATTTGAGATTCTCAAGTATTAAACCCTTCTCATCAAAAGGGTGACAAACAACACCTCCTACCGTAAAATCCTATCTATGAATAAGAATTCCAAATCAACACAAATTGTTTTTGAGGATCAAGTTAAAACCCCCAAACTAAAAAGGAATAATTCCTGGCGCTGGTGGTTGCTGGCGATTTTAATTCTCCTGCTATTCTTTACCCCATTCCGTAGCACAGTTTTGATCCTGGGGATTGACAGACCGCCAGAAGGAACGTGGGCAGGGCGTAGTGACACCATGATATTGACTTCACTGCCGCCGGTTTTACCGCAAATCGCCATACTTTCAATCCCTCGTGATCTGTGGGTCACCGTCCCTGGTTATGGTGAGAACCGCGTTAACACGGCTCATTATTTTGCCGAACTGGAGAAACCAGGAACTGGAATGAAAGCAGCCGATGAAGTAATTGAAACTAATTTGGGTGTTAAAGTGGATTACGTGGTGCGCATCAAGTTTGATGGATTCGTTGACATCGTTGATGCCATGGGTGGTATTGACATCAACCTGCCTGTGGATATGTCTGGTTTAGTCGCTGGGTCGCATCTCCTCGATGGCACCCAGGCGCTACGATTTGCGCGTGACCGAGCAGGAAGTGATGATTTCTTTCGGCAGCAGCGCGGACAGATGGTCATCGTTTCAGCTATCAAAAGTATGCTCAATCCAGTCAAGTGGGTAAAAATTCCTGCTGTAATGGGTGCTGTTTTTCGTTCTGTTCAAACTAATATTCCCATTTGGGCGTATCCCCGCCTTGTTTACGCCAGCTTGTTTTCTGCTGCCTTCGGTTTTGATGCACACACCTTAGACCGGGACATGGTTACCCCATGGACGACCGACGCCGGCGCGCAGGTTTTGCTGCCGAACTGGGAAAAGATTAATCCACTTTTATTGGATTTATTTGACCAGTAACGCTTTCTATTTACCCCGCCAGGTAATCCAAAACGCGATTAGCAAAAATATTAATCCCCCACCATCAAAAACTATGAAGCGTAGAGTGCTTGCCTCGATATAGGGATGCCCACTCTCCATTAACAACAAAATCATGGTTTCCCCAGCCACTCCGATCGCCTGCATAACCACAGCTTCTATCAGTGAAGTAAAATGCCGTTTAGGGTTAAGCAGAGCGATCATATAGGGCACATTCCACATCAAGAACAGCAACCCCAATCCCTGGATCATTGCATTGCCGGGAACCCCTGTTAGCTCAAAACCAGGAGCGTATAAACCCGGATGAAGCATAAAACTGAATGCGGCATCGAGGTTAAAAAAGACCACAATCGCGATAAACCCTCGTGCAATCCAAAGTCTTAATTTTGATTTCATACTTCTATTATAGAAGAATTGTCCACAATTTACATCGTGGAATTTTTTAAAACCACCACATATTGGATACAAATTTGCTTTCTCGCCACATCTTCGGTAAATTACTAAACCCATTTCGCATAATATTGTGGATAACTTCAAATTGGGGCTTGATTTTTGATAAATAGTTGCTAAAATAGAATCAACTGGTATGACCTCTTACCATATCAAATTAAATTTGTGAGCAGCTATGAAATCCTGGGAATCACCACTCAAACCAACTGATCTAACTGAATCCCGCCTGGTGGACGCTATCCTCGATGGTACTTTCCCATGCAACACTACTTTACCGCCTGAAAGAGAATTGGCTGAGCAACTGGGGGTAACCCGCCCCACCTTGCGTGAAGCCTTGCAGCGGCTTTCGCGCGACGGCTGGGTCGAGATCCACCACGGAAAATCAACCCGCGTGAGGGATTACTGGCGTGAAGGCAACCTGCTGATCCTCAATGCCATTGCCCGGCATCAGTCGGTCTTGCCAAATGATTTCGTTCCCAATTTGCTCCAGATCAGGTTGTTGCTTGCACCAACTTACACACGGTTGGCAATGCATAACTCGCTAAATGAAACGATTCGCCTTCTTGAAACCCTGCAGGAGATTGATGACACCGCAGAAGATTTTACAGGTGCCGATCTGGAGATGCATTGCACACTGACAAATCTCTCGGGGAACCCTGTATTCACACTAATCCTCAATGGCTTTGGCGATCTTTACCGCACAATGGGATTTATCTATTTCCAAAAACAACAGAATCGGGACCACTCACGCTCATTTTATAAAAAACTATTATCAGCAGTCCTCTCCAATGATCCCTTTATGGTAGAGGAAGTCACCCGCAGGGTGATGGAAGACAGCATTACCCTTTGGAGTCTCGCTGCAAAGGAATAATCAAAATATCGGGAGGGTTTTATGTGGGAAAAAAGTTGGCGGGAAATGACCTGGTCAGAACTGGACCAGGAATGGGATGTGCTCATTATTGGCGGAGGGATTACCGGAGCCGGGATTTTTAGGCGGTCTGTGGCTGAAGGCTACAGGACACTCTTGGTAGACTCCGGGGACTTTGCCTGTGGCACATCAAGCCGTTCCTCCAAAATGATTCACGGGGGATTTCGCTACCTTCGCAATAAACAATTCTCTGTCACGCGTGAGTCAGTGCGGGAACGCGAATGGATGCTTCGTGAAGCCCGCAATCTGGTCACCAAACTTGGGTATGTTATGCCCTGCCCGAATGACCGGAAAATAGCCACACAATATGCCATCGGTGTGGTGCTTTATGATCTACTGGCTCCAAAATGGGATCATAAAGCCCTGAACAAACGAAAATTGCAAGAGCTTTGCCCCTCCCTCAACCAAACGGCCTTTGAAAAGGCTTACCTGTATCACGACGCTGAGATGGATGATGCCCGCCTGGTTTACCGCTTGATTCGCGAAGCCTCCGCTATGGAGGCTGTCGCACTCAATTACACAGCCGCCTCCCAACTTATAAAAACTTCTGATGGTAAAGTCTGTGGTGCCGTGCTCACCGATAAATCCGGCAAGAATATGAGCAGCCAGGAGGTAAATGCCAAGGTTGTGATTAATGCAGCTGGTCCTTGGAGCGATGAGATCAGGAACCAGATCAACGCCCCTGCCCGGTTACGAAAACTGCGTGGCTCTCACCTGGTCTTCAGCCACGATAAACTGCCTCTAAAAAATGCGGTTACTTTGCTACATCCAGTAGACAGACGTGCTATGTTCGCCCTCCCCTGGGAGGGAGTAACCCTCATCGGGACGACAGACCTCGATCACAAGTATTCATTGGATGGGGGAGAACCCTTTACGACAGCAGAGGAAATTGAATACATTCTTGCTGCCGGAAACGCCACTTTTCCATCAGCAAATTTAAAACATGAAGATGTCATTTCATCCTTCTCGGGTTTGCGCCCGGTGATCAATACCGGGATTGCCGATCCGTCCAAAGAATCCCGTGCGCATGTGGTTTGGGATGAAGATGGCATGATCACAATCACTGGTGGCAAGCTGACAACCTTCCGAATCATGGCAGAAGAAGCGTTAGCTGCTGCCTCCAAATACCTGCCAAAGCCAATTGATCTGACCAGGAAGATTCGTTATTTCGGCAAACTTCCTGAGTTGGAAACAAATGGCGAAATACTATCAACTGAGTTGACCTATATGCTCGGCAGATACGGGGCTGAAACCAGGCAGGTGTTAGCCGCAGCGCAGGAAGGCGAAAATCAACCCGTCGAGACACTCCCTAACCTTTGGTCAGAATTACGTTGGGCTGCCCGTAACGGTGCAGTGGAACACCTGGATGACCTGCTTCTAAGGCGTGTTCGTCTGGGAATGCAGTTGCCAAATGGTGGCAGCGAAATCCTCCCCAAGATTCGCGAGATTTGCCAACCAGAACTAAACTGGAGTGACAGCAAATGGCAGCAGGAAGTAATCCGTTATCTTAATATTTATTCTCAATTCTATTCCCCATCCCCCAAAGGGTTCTAGCAGGAGCGAAGATGAAAAGCCACAAAGTAATTCCCAATTGGTTCAATGACCCAACACCCGATGGTACATACCGATCCTTATACAAGTGGGGTGACCCCGCCGGTTTTAAACACCCCAACAGCGGACTTGTCCGTTTGATTATGGATACCTTCGAACTTTCAGAAGAAGAGCTGAAAACGCCTATTAACCTTGGCCTTGAAAAGATAGAAGGCGAGCGTGAGACCTCATTAACAAACTCTCAAATGGAAACTCTTGTTTCTATTTGTGGCGCTGAAAATATTCAGACTGATCTTTACACTCGGGTTTCACGATCTTACGGTGGTGGGATGATCGATGCCCTGCGCCTGCGTAAAAAAATTATTGAGAATATCCCCGATGCGGTTGTGTGCCCACGCACGCAGCAGGAAATAGAAAAAATGATCGCTTTCTGTGACAGAGAACGAATTCCAGTCTATATTTACGGTGCAGGTTCATCCGTTACACGAGGGATGGAAGCGGTAAAAGCCGGTATTGCCATTGATATGAGCGTGCATATAAATAAAATTGTGTCTTTTAACGAAATTGATCAAACAATCACAGTCCAGGCAGGGATGACCGGACCACAATTGGAAGAGATTCTCAACCATGCAGTGGAAAAACTTGGTGCAACAAGAGCCTATACTTGCGGTCATTTTCCGCAATCATTTGAGTATTCCAGCGTTGGTGGTTGGGTGGTAACGCGGGGGGCTGGGCAAAATTCCACATATTACGGCAAGATCGAAGACATAGTTGTTGCCCAGGAATATGTTACCCCGGCAGGAATCCTAAAAACTCAGGAACATCCACGTTGTGCGGTCGGCCCAGATTTTGACCAGATCATGATGGGGAGCGAAGGCGCATTCGGAGTTCTGGTCAACGTCACGTTGCGTATTTTCCGCTGGCAGCCGCAAAATCGCAAGCGGTATAGTTACGTGTTCAAAGACTGGCATTCAGCCAGAGAAGCCTGCCGCGAGATCATGCAGTCTGAGTTCGGTTTTCCAAGTGTCTTTCGCCTCTCCGACCCTGAAGAGACAGATGTAGCGATGAAGCTTTACCATATTGAAGGTACTCCGGCGGATACATTCCTCAAAGCATTTGGGTATAAGCCTATGCAAAAATGCCTACTCCTTGGTCACACAGACGGTGAGTTGACGTTCTCACGAAATGTCAACCGTCAGGTACGCAAGATTTGCATTAAACATGGGGCATTCAACATTAGCTTTGCACCCGTTACCACCAACTGGGAAAAGGGTCGTTTCCGCGATCCTTACATGCGCGAAGATTTGGAAGATTTCGGCGTTTTGATCGATACATTGGAATGCGCAGTCACCTGGTCACAGATGGAGGGCGTCCACAAGTCAGTCCGTGAGTTCATCAAAACCCGACCCAACACGGTATGCATGACGCACCTTTCTCACGCTTACCCGCAAGGTGGCAATCTGTATTTCATCTTTATTGCAAAAATGAATACAATAAAAGAGTATTTGGAATTGCAATACGGGATTCTTGAGCGCATTCAGAATAGTGGCGCTGCGCTAAGCCATCATCACGGGGTAGGCAAACAGTCTTCACCCTGGGTGGAAGGTCAAATTGGCAAGGCATCGATGGATGTGATTCGGGTACTCAAGAAACACTTTGATCCTCACAATATTATGAACCCTGGTGGAACCCTCGGTTTGGATATGAGCCAGGAACAGTCTGATAAAATTTGGAGTCAAAATCTGGAGGGATAATGGCAGCTGAACAGATCCTTGCAATAGATAATGGTACTCAATCCGTTCGAGCCCTGGTATTTGACCTGCAAGGAAATTTGATTGCAAAATCCCGAGTTCTGATTGAACCCTATTACTCCACTGCCCCGGGTCTTGCAGAACAGAATCCAGAGGTTTACTGGACTGCGGTGAGCGAGGCTTGCCAGGCATTGTGGTTGAAACCGGAAGTAAAAAAAGAAGCCATCGCAGGTGTTGCTCTGACAACTCAGCGCTCCACATTGATCAATCTCGATAAAGACGGTGTCCCTCTAAGACCCGCAATACATTGGCTCGACCAGCGGCGTACCCCCGGGCTTAAGCCTGTAGGTGGTATCTGGGGGTTACTGTTCAAAGCAGCAGGCATGACTGAAACTGTGGCATACCTGCAAGCCGAAGCTGAATCCAACTGGTTGCAAAAAAATGAGCCCGAAATCTGGAATAAAACACATAAATATGTGTTTCTCTCCGGTTATCTGACCTATCGTCTCTGTGGTCGCATCGTGGATTCAATTGGATGCCAGGTTGGCTATATACCATTTGATTATAAAAAACAGGATTGGTGTGGCAAGTTTGATTGGAAGTGGCAGGCAGTACCGGTAAACCAGGAGATGCTCCCTGATTTGGTCAGACCTACCGAACAGCTTGGCGTAATAACCAGGGAAGCATCAGAAGCCACAGGGATTCCAGAAGGACTCCCACTCATCGCCGCCGCTGCGGATAAAGCATGTGAGGTGATTGGCGCAGGGTGTGTTAATCCATCGATTGCGTGTCTCTCTTATGGCACTACCGCAACGATAAATACAACCCACAAAAAGTATTCTGAAGTTATTCCTCTTATTCCTCCTTACCCTTCAGCCGTGCCAGGTTCGTACTCTCTTGAAGTTCAAATCTTCCGTGGATATTGGATGGTAACGTGGTTCAAAAAAGAATTTGGGATGAATGAGGAACGGCTGGCTACCCAGCGAGGTGTTGAGGCTGAAGAGTTGTTCGATGACTTAATTAATTCAGTTCCCCCCGGTTCGCAGGGATTGATTTTGCAACCCTATTGGTCACCGGGTCTGAAGGTGCCAGGTCCCGAAGCAAAAGGTGCTGTCATCGGCTTTGGTGATGTTCACACCCGGGCTCACCTTTACCGTTCGATCCTGGAAGGTCTGGCATTTGCGCTACGTGAAGGCGCCGAACGCAGCAGTAAACGAAGTCATGTCCCGATAAATTCATTGCGCGTTGCCGGCGGAGGTTCTCAAAGCAAAGGTGCTGTTCAGCTAACAGCTGATATTTTCGGATTGCCTACCTCGACCCCGCACGTTTATGAAACTAGCGGGCTTGGGGCAGCTATGGATGCTGCTGTTGGCTTGAAACTTCATCCCGATTTTGAGACGGCAGTAAAAGAAATGACTCGAATCGGTCAAACTGTTGACCCAATTGCGGAAAACCATCAGATTTATGATGAGCTTTATAATCGCGTTTATCTTAAAATGTACAATCGCCTCAAACCTTTATATGATGAAATCCGGGATATCACAGGCTATCCGCCCAGGAATTAAGAAATAAAAACATGTAGATCACCGGATTTTTGATTCGTCCGGTGATTTATTTTTTGCTATACTAGTGTATCTTTACTCAAGGTAACCGAGGGCATATGAAAAATACGTATAAGATCATCATCTCCATCCTGTTGCTGTTGGTTATTGCCACTGCCTCTTATTTCTGGGCAACTGGATCAATCAGTTCAAATTACGGCTATCGCTCAGTTTTGCAGGATACCCCGCCCACAACCGGAGAAAAACTTGGAGAACCTGCTACCTCAAAAATGGTAATTGTGTTAATTGATGGTCTTCGATATGACACCTCATTGAAAACTGATGTGATGCCATTCCTCAACGAACTTCGAGCAAATGGCTCTTCGGCAATTATGCACAGCCACGCGCCTTCCTATTCGGAACCTGGATATTCCACCATATTGACCGGGGCATGGCCAGATCTAAATGATGGACCCGCCCTCAACCTGGATTACGAGGATATTCCAACTTTCACCCAGGACAACCTCTTTTCGGCTGCCCATGACGCAGGATTGAAAACTGCAATTTCCGGTTACTATTGGTTCGAAAAACTTGTACCCCAAAGTGCTGTGGATTTCAGTTTTTACACGCCCGGTGAAGACGCCAAAGCCGATATCGATGTTGCCGAGGCAGCCACACCTTTCCTTCAAAATCCAAATACAGAACTGGTACTGATCCATCTTGATCAGGTAGATTACGCCGGTCATCATGAAGGGGGTCCGCAATCCCCTAACTGGGAAAGCGCCGCCGCAAGGAGTGATGATCATCTACTAAATATTGTCAGCCAGCTCAACCTGGAAACTGATACCATAGTCGTTTTTAGTGATCACGGTCATATTATGATCGGCGGTCATGGCGGTCAAGACCAGGATATCCTCATCGAGCCCTTTGTAATGGCTGGTGCCGGAGTTAAAAAAGGGGTTGAAACAGAGATCAATATGGTGGATATTGCTCCCACTCTTGCAGCACTTTTAGGAACCAGGTTACCTGCAAGCACCCAAGGACAGGTAAGAACCGACCTTGTTACACTATCTCCATCAGTATCTGCCGGGTTATCGTCAGCAATCGCCAAACAACAAACTTCGCTGGTGCTCACTTACTCCGATGCTATGGGAAAACTAGTCGAGAAATCCGCGCTGAGTTTTGGAGATGATGTGCCTGCTTACCAGGCAGTTATCAATAAGATCCACGACTCCAGGCTTTTAGGGCAGCGCATCCTGCGGGCAATCCCTGCTGCAGTTATCCTGGCGGGCGTGATATATTTGTTGAGTCGCAAATGGAAAACTGGTGCGTTTGCGTGGGTTGTCGGCGCTTTGGTTTATGCAGCGTTATTCAACTTCCGATATGCTATTTTAAGCAAAAAAACTTATTCCCTCTCTTCTGTAACCGGCGAGATGGATTTGATCATGCATACAGCCATAACCGCTGCCCTTGCATTTCTGATCGCTTATCTTGTCAATATCCTGATAAGCAAGGTACTTAAGCAAAAACCTGTTGAGGCTGTCCTTAATACATTTGGATTGGGTTTGACGACTGTGTTTTTGCTGGCACTACCGGTAACCCTCAGTTTTGTACTGAATGGGGTTTTGGTTACCTGGACTTTACCAGATTATCTCACCAGTTTTCTTTCATTGCTTTCGCTCATCCAAATCCTTGTTATTTGTGCAATTACCCTCATACTCGCCGGCATTTCTGCATTGCTCACTCTAGGTAATCGTCAGAAAAAACAGATTAGTGCATAAGATATTAATTTGAGAATTCCAACTGGAGATTAAAAATGTCCCATTTACCAACTGATCATAGTGATGTACCAATCCGTTTATTCAAATCAGATTTTTTGGAATTCTTTTCTCACATTTCACCTGTTACCATCACTTTAATTTGGCTACCAGTATCACTATATTTTCTTATAACCGCAATCCTTAAAGCCCCTGCCGGAACGTTTCCCTTTTACATTTTGCTCGGCCTGCTGCTGGGACTATTCTTCTGGACTTTGGCTGAATACACCTTGCATCGGTTTGTTTTCCATTTCTCTGCTAAGGGAGAGAAAATGGAGAGATTTGTGTTTCTCTTCCATGGCATCCATCATGCCCAACCGCAAATCAAAACACGCCTTGTCATGCCACCTGTTGTGAGCATCCCATTTGCCGCATTGTTTTTGGGTTTATTCGCATTAATCTTCAACGTCATCTTTAATATTCCACTGTGGATGGCTCCCGTGTTTTCTGGTTTTGGGTTCGGTTACCTCATCTATGACCTCACCCATTACGCAACCCATCACTTCCCCATGCGATCTGGTTATCTCAAGTTCATCAAACGTTATCACATGCAGCATCACTATAAAACGCCTGACAAACGTTTTGGCGTTAGTTCCCCAATTTGGGATATGGTATTTAGAACCAAGCCTGAGTAATGGTTTTTCTTTGGTCTGCACTGATACTGATAGCTGCCATTGGCATCTCGATGGCACTATCATTTTTTTTAACTCGTAGGCACCCTTGGAAAGTTGTCGCCTCCCCTTTAGAGTATGGGTTAACTTTTGAAGAGATTACATTCAAAACTTCAGATCACCTGCTGCTACACGGTTGGTGGATCCCAAGTGATTACTCGGATCGAACAATTATCTTTCTTCATGGCTATTCCGGTAGCATGGATCCTGATCTAAAGTATGCCCCATCCTTCCACCAGGCCGGGTTCAATATCCTCATGTTCGATTTCCGCGCTCATGGCAGAAGTGAAGGCAAGGTAACCACCCTGGGTGCGCTGGAAACCCGGGATGTAGCCGCTGCCATTGAGTATGTACGGACACGTGGAAGCGATCAAGTGGGTTTACTTGGCTTTTCAATGGGAGGACGCACGGCTTTGCTCACTGCCGCTGACGGTAACCAGCAGATATCAGCCTTGGTCTCGGACGGTGCACCTTTACGGCTCTCTTTTACAATTAACCAACAATTGAAAGAGAGGGGGTTCCCTTGGGGAGTACGGCAATTACTCACAACCAGTATTTTACTTGGGGCATCCATTCGGTCGGGAAAAAACCTGTTCCTTGCCGATCCAATTCAAATAACTTCCCTCCATGAGATTCCAATATTCTTGATCCATGCGGAATTAGATTCATATACCAACCTCAGAGATTTATCTTCTTTTGTTGCGCGGATTGGAAAAACTGTTAAACTTGAAGTTGTATCTGGGGTTATTCACCGAGATACAGATAGTCTGGATTTTAATGACTATACATCGAGAATAATTACATTCTTTGAAAACTCATTATCCAGTTAAGGAGAAAACAAAAATGAAGAAAGTCAATGGATGGTACCTTTTTGTTCTCAATGCCTATTGGATCGGGCTTTCCTTTATGTGGAACAGCCTGCATGTCACCATTTTGCCAGCGGTTCTGCTTAATTATGTACCCGAAACCCAGAAAAACACCTGGCTTGGGTTGCTGACATTTTTTGGGCTGATCCTTGCCATGATCATTCAACCTCTTTCCGGTGCACTTAGTGACCGCTGGAACTCAAAATTTGGCAGACGCAGACCCTTTGTTATACTCGGCACTGGCGGAGATATTATTTTCCTCCTCATCCTTGGATTCATTGGCGGTTTGCCAGCCCTCTTTGTCGGCTATATTGGACTGCAAATTTCTTCCAATGTTGCCCATGGACCAATGCAAGGATGGTTGCCCGATGAAGTTCCCGCCGAGCAGCTTGGCATTGCCAGCGGCATCAAGACCAGTTTGGATATGGCGGGCATCATTCTCTCCTCTCTGCTGATGGGGTTCCTTATCTCAGCCGACAATCCTGACCCGACCTTGTCTCTCGTAGTGATCATCGCACTTCTGGTTATCTTCAGCACCATTACGTTGGTTTATGGTCGCGAGCATAACGTTGCTACCGCCCCAAGGATCAAAACTGATTGGAAAGAACTTTGGAAGCAAGTTTTCAATTTTCGTGTGGATGGAGATAAAAGTTACTGGCAGCTCATCTTCAGTCGTTTCTTATACCTGGTTGGTATATATGGTTTTCAATCCTTTGCGCAGTATTACATCCGGGACAAGTTCAGTGACCAGAACCCGATCGTGTTTACTCAATTCGTGATGGGCGCTTTTGTGGTCGTGTTGATCATCTTCTCAATGATTTCTGGAGTTAAGAGTGACAAAGGGGGACGAAAACGCTGGCAAATTGCCTCCTCCTTTATTGGGGCATTAGGAGCAATCTTGCTTATATTTGCTAAGACCCCCGCCCAATTGATCATCTTTGGCAGCATCATGGGTATCGGTTTGGGAATTTTCCTAAGCGTTAATTGGGCGCTTGCCAACCAGATGGCTCCAAAAGGTGATTTTGGCAAATATGTTGGTCTCACCAATCTGGCAACCGCAGGTTCCGCCGCTGTTGCACGCCTGGAAGGACCCATGATCGATTATTTTAATAACAGCGCTCCAGGACAATGGTGGGGTTGGACAGTTCTTTTTGCCATATCAGCGGTATTAATTCTAGCTTCAGCTTTAGTCATTCTCAAAATCAACGAGCCGAAGATCAAGCCACTGAGTGCGATTAGTTGATCCTGTTTCAGTAACGGCTGCGTTTATAATTGAGTATGTACCTAATCAGCCAAGCTGATAATTAAATGCTCAAAATATCAATAGGAGTTTGCTATCTCAGCTATTAAGTTGCCCCGCCCAGTATTTCTCCCCGATGCCACCTATGGTGTGGTCCGTTCGGTAGACTCCGCTGATCTGCGTTCGATCGGGATGAATGCTGTAGTGATGAATACTTTTCATCTGATGCAGCATCCTGGTTCATCCACCATCCAGGCATTAGGCGGTCTACATCAAATGACCAACTGGGAAGGAATGATCGTAACAGACTCTGGTGGCTTCCAGGCTTATTCTCTGATCAGGCAGAATTCAAATTTTGGTTCAATTTCAGAAAAAGGCATCTCATTCCAACCTGAAGGAACCACACGGAAATATCAACTCACTCCACAAAAAACAGTCCAACTTCAAATCAGCTATGGTTCAAATGTAGTGATTTGCCTTGACGACTGTACCCATGTCGATGAAGGTTTTGAAGACCAAAAAGAATCAGTAGAGCGCACCATCAAGTGGGCGAAACTCTGCAAACAGGAATTTATTCGGCAGACAGAGCAAAAGAAATGGCGGGATTCTGTCCCCCCTCAGTTATTTGCCGTGGTTCAGGGGGGCGGGTACAAAGAACTCAGGAAACAATGCGCAGATGCGTTGCTCGAAATTGGCTTTGACGGTTACGGGTTCGGTGGCTGGCCACTGGACAAAAAAAACAATTTGCTGACTGAAATTATTGGTTATACCCGTGAAGTGATCCCTGCTGAATTCCCCATGCATGCCCTGGGAGTAGGACATCCTCAAAATGTATTGGCATGCCACAACCTTGGATACGATATTTTTGACAGTGCCATGCCAACCAGGGATGCACGGCATGGACGCCTTTATGTTTTCAAATCACCTGAAGATGGTCCTTCAAAAGGTCTGGATGGCGACTGGTTTGGCTACAAGTACATCAACGACGAGGAGTATATCCGTTCAGACAAACCAATCAGTCCTTACTGCGACTGCCCTTGCTGCCGTAATTACCCGATCGGATACCTGCATCACCTGTTCAAACAAGGAGACACACTTTTTATGCGCCTTGCCACATTACATAACCTTCGCTTTATGGCCCAGCTTTGTGAACGGATTTCCAGGAAAGAAAGTTAATGCAACCGTCTGATGAATATCTGGAAGAATTGATCGATCAGGTACGAAAAACTGACAAGTATGCTCTGGTATCCAAAACGCTTGTTCGCAAAATCGTTGAAGCCGAAATCCCCAAATGGAAAACTGCAAAAGAGATTATAAAATCTACACGCAATAAGATCCATCAGGTCGGTTCAGCATTCCAGGAAACTACCATCCCTTACAAAAACTGGGAGAAAGAATTGATTGGGCTTCCTCAGGACATTAAATCCACCGAGACCGAATTATTTATCAAGCGCTGCTGCCAAATGCACTCCTCTACAGCAGAGAGGCTGCCATTTATCTCCTCATTTTTTGCCCAGACGCTTGCCCCCATCCAGCCAGTAGAGTCAATTCTTGATTTGGCGTGCGGATTCTCTCCCCTGTGCATCCCGTGGATGCCGGTTTCCGATCACGCAAGTTACACAGGCATCTGATATCTATGAAGACATGATTGGCTTTCTTTGCGCCTTTTTCCTTCACCACAATCTTAACCATTGTTTTACATCAGAAGACATCACTAACTTTATTCCGCGTGAAAAGGTTCATGTTGCCTTTCTTCTCAAAACTATCCCTTGCCTTGAACAAGTGGATAAAACTATTGGGACTAAACTGTTGGAAAGTATTCCCTCTGATAACATTCTGGTTTCCTTCCCCTCACGCAGCCTGGGCGGAAAATCGAAAGGAATGGCAGCCAATTACGAAGCTCATTTTTTTCAACTTATATCGGGTAAAAATTGGCGGGTGACAAAATCGGAATTCCCGAATGAAATTGCCTTCCTCATTCAAAAGTGATCACTGATACGCGAACTATCTCTAGTTTGGTAAGGGTTTATGAAACGTAAAAAGAACAACTCGAAAAATGGCATCGATGAAAACGCTCTAATTGCAAATCAACTTGAGCGATTTCAACATCTTTTATCCCCTGTAGAGTATGAACAAGTTGTTGAAACTATCGATAAGCCTCTGACACCTTCTATTCGCTTTAACCCGCTTAAAACGGGTGCTACAATCGCTAAAGCTCTTGCCGAGAGTTATGGTTGGACATTTACGCAAATCCCTTATTGCCCCACTGGATTCAGGGTGCAGACCAATAATGGTTCATTAATTAGTGAGACTGTCGAATACAAAAATGGCTGGTATTACATTCAGGAAGCCTCGTCTATGCTCCCGGTAGAATTGTTCACATTCGATGATTCCGCTGCTTCATTGACACTTGACCTGGCAGCTTCACCAGGGGGGAAAACAACACATCTAGTCAGCCTTATGCAAGATCAAGGGTTAATTCTAGCCAATGATTCAAGTCAGGGGCGCATCCAGGCGTTGAAAATCGTTTTACAACATTGGGGAGCTGAAAACACAGCAGTTACCCGCTTCCCGGGGGAATCTTATGGGTCATGGTTCCCTGAAGTTTTTGACCGTGTTCTTATTGATGCCCCATGCAGCATGCAGGGTTTGCGTACCGCCGAAAGTCATCCTCCCCGTCCTGTAACCATCAGCGAAACCCATCACCTGGCACGAAGACAGGTTGACCTCCTCACCAGCGCAATCCAGGCTGTGAAGATTGATGGAGAGGTTGTCTATTCCACCTGTACCCTGGCTGAAGAAGAAGATGAAGGGGTTGTTGAAACCATCCTGAAGAAATTCGGCAACGCCGTTAGCCTGGAAAATGCACAGACCATTCTCCCCTTCCCTGCACCGGGTATTTCGAAAAGTGAGCTGCATGATGCAAATGGTGTCATGGAAAATACGGTTCGATTTTGGCCACATCGCTATGACACGGCTGGTTTCTTCGCATGCAAATTTAAAAAGATGTCTTCTGTTGCCGTTACCTCAAAAGAACCACCAACCCATTCGATGGAAAAAGCTGGTTTTATCGAATTGACCGTTCGAGAACAGGAAGAATTATCAACTGAATTTGAGGGGACATTTGGGTTTCCAATGCACAAGTACCTTTCGGAAAAGCAGCGTACATTGATCAGGAGAGACGACAAATTATTCATACTTTCCAAGACTGCTTTTTCTTAATCGCTTCTTCTGCCCTGCCATTCAATCCGCCGGAATGCAGCTATGCGTCGAGAATATCGATGGATTACACCAACTTTTGAATGGGTAACCCGCTTCGGTTTGCTATGTGATCGGGCGGATATCCCTGAACGAAATCGAATTCTCAGAGTGGCAAAAAGGACTGATATCCCTTACTTCAACAACCACGCTGTTGGAGACCCTCCAATTCGGGTCATCGTTAATCTTGCTGGTCAGATCTATGGAAAGGGAAAAATCGCTCAAGGAATGCTAAAGAATTTGGATGCCCGACGTTACCAGTGATCATTCCAACTGATATATCACCAAACCTGATGCGATAATCGCATGCTGTTTCTTCCCTGAGGATTCTTTTCCCCAGGCTAACGATGTATATCTTGCTTTACAGCTAATTCAGCTTCCTCTGAAATAAAACCACCTTCGGGTCCAATGACAAGATTGATCTGACGACCTGACATCTCCGCAAGAGCCGATTTCAGGTCAACCTGACTCTCCTCTCCCAGAAGAACAAGCCAAAAAGCAGCCGCATCGAAGAGCTGTTCCCATAAATTCGCGATAATATACCACCGGTTTCAATTGGGGAATCCTCCCCCGATGGCTTTGTTCTGCAGCCTCCTCGATGATCTTCTCGCCAACGTTGATACTTGCCTGCTATCTCGTCTGGTTTTTGGATCAGGCTACGAGTGGTAATGAGCGGGGTAAAGAGGATACGCCAATTTCCGTGCATTTTTGCCGAATTCCACTGAATTTTGCGCGTTGGGTAAGCGCAATGCACAATTCACATTCAGTAATGGTTCGCCTCTAGCTTCAGTACTCCCGATTACCTTTCCTTCGACAAAAGATTATCCACTCGGTTAAATTAAACGGTATTCATGCATCCCAATCCATCCAATACCGCCACTTGTTTCCCAACGGTAGCCGCCAACACCCCCTCTAATTTGATGGGAATTCTCCTGCGGAAGATTACCATCGTTGTTTTGAATTAAAGCTCGGATGAAGAAAAATCGATGCATATCCTTGACCTCAGTGTTATCTATTTCGATTATACTACGAACTAGTACTATCGAAACCAAACAAAATCCAATTTTATCCGCTCCACGCGTATTCCGCTATTTTGACACGATTCTCGCCGCCTTCGTTACGGTTCTCATCGTCAGCAACATCGCCTCTTCCGCCAAAATTGGGATTTGGGTGTCTTCTTGATTGATGTACCCTTAGCCTTCGATGCCGGCACGGTGCTATTCCCATCGTTATATTTTCGGGGATGTTCGACGGAAGTCTATCGTTTTCGTCGTTCTCGCCGTGTAATCTGGACTGGTTTTGCCTGCCTTGCGCTGACCTCTCCTTGTCCTGCGGCTCGTTCGTATTATGCCCGGCGAAGCAGTGTCGGAAGCTCAAACAGGGCAGTTAGCCTACAATAATATCCTTGGCGGTATCAGCAGCGGGTGTATTGTTCTTGCCTCGCTGGCCGCTTACCTTGCTGGTGAATTCGCCAATTCGGTTATTCTTGCAAAACTGAAGTAGCCACTGATGAACATTTTATATGGTTGCGGACTATCGAAAGTACCCTGGTAGGCGAAGCGATTGATTCCGGGATGTTTGTTACCATCGCCTGTAGCACCGTAGACTTCCTTGGAAATCTACTTCACACTGGTACTGACAAATTACCTTTTCGACCATGATCGAAGTCGTAATGACTCCTGCCACTTATTGGGTAA